>NZ_AUKC01000005.1 GCF_000424545.1 Butyrivibrio sp. NC3005
ATCTTCCATCCGAAGACTTCCGTTCTACAAACTCCGTTCGACTTGCATGTGTTAGGCACGCCGCCAGCGTTCATCCTGAGCCAGGATCGAACTCTCAGTTTTATATACCAATTATTCTCTGGTTCAGAATTACACTGACTTCTCAGAATAATTCTGCTCCGCAATTGATTTAAAATCAATTGGTGATTGGTGACTATACCAATCATAATTTACCTTGTTAGGTTTTGTTCTCTGAATTTCTTTTGTTTCAATTTAATTGAAACGCTGGAATTTTCAGGGTTGCATTACTATTTAATTGTCAAAGTTCTTAGTGCTGTTCCGTTCAACAGCGAAAATAATTTTAATACTTTTTCTGTCGCTTGTCAACTCTTTTTAAAAAATTTTTTTGAGACAACTTTTGATACCAACTGCATGAGAGCTAATTTGTTATCGGCGGTGCTCGCTGCGACGTGTTATAGATTACCTCTTTTTTTCCTCTTCGTCAACACTTTTTTTGATATTTTTTCAAAAATCGTTAATGCGATAACATTGTAACTTTTTTATAACATAATATCATCGGACAAAACACGGTCATAATCACGCTTTTATATAAGTAATGTCAATATAATATGCCTGCATTCTTACAATCCTGTACTTCTACATGTACATCAAATATACTAATACTGTCTCCAAACTCTACTCGCTACATTTTTAATACGTATTCGTGTATTAAATACTATAACCTTTTTCACAAAAACATGTGACAAATGTCATATCGGATAAATGACTCCATTCACTAACACCTTTTGGAAAATTTTTCTATGATATATTCAAGCTGATTCGTTAGCTACTACAAATCACAACCATTTAACGCAGGAGGAGTTGTATATGAATTCAAATATTGTATCTATCGACAATCTCGTAAAAAGATATGGTGAGAAGGTTGCAGTTGATCACTTTTCACTTGAAATAAATGAAGGCGAAATTTTAGGTCTTCTTGGTCCTAATGGTTCTGGTAAAACCACTACTATTAACTGCCTTTTATCTCTTCTTCAATACGATAAGGGTGATATTAAGATTTTTGGAAAGCCCATGAAATCTGATGCATATGATATTAAACGACAAATTGGCGTTGTAATGCAAAATGTGGCTGTACTTGAAACTTTGAACGTATATGAAAATGTTGACTTTTTCTGCGGCCTTTATATCAAGGATAAATCGCTTCGCAAACAATATGTCGAAGAAGCTTTGGATTTTACCGGACTTACCGATTACAAAAAGTACAAGCCCAAAAAACTTTCTGGAGGGCTACTTAGGCGTTTGAACATTGCTTGCGGAATTGCACATAAACCAAAACTTATAATTTTCGATGAGCCAACTGTTGCAGTAGATCCGCAAAGCAGAAATGCAATTCTTGAAGGTATTAAAAAGATGAACAAAGAAGGCGCAACTGTCATTTATACATCTCATTATATGGAGGAAGTCGAGGAGCTTTGTTCTAGAATTGTCATTATGGATTACGGAAAAAATATTGCAAATGGAACTTCAGCCGAGTTAAAAGCTTCGCTTACCAACCGTGAATCAATCAGGATTGGTCTTCCTGAAAAATCACCTAAAATACTGTCTGATTTAAAGGAAATAAACCATGTTTATAAAATCGTTGAAGACGGGGATGATATTGTTATCAAATGTAATGGCGGCGAACACAACCTCGTACATATACTAAGTTACCTGACAGATAACAATATTCCTTTTGGTCATGTATCTACTCAATTGCCTACATTAAATGATGTTTTCCTTGAAATTACCGGAAAGGAGCTTAGAGACTGATGTTTTTGAGAATATATTTTTATAAATTAAAAGAATTATCCCAAAAGCCATGGCTTGTCGGATGGAATATGGTGTTTCCTTTGGTTCTTGCCACTGCCTTTTTTCTTGGTTTCGGAAACATGATAAAAAACGATCCAAATGAATTCTCTACTATCAATGTTGGTTATGTAAATGCTGACAGTAACTCATATTTTAAGACTGTTCTTGATGAGTTATCCAAAGATACTAAGGATAGAAAAAAAATTCTAACTGTTACTGAGTTTTGTTCCAAAGATAAAGCTTTAGAATCTATGAATGACGGCCTAATAGATGGTTTTTACATTGACAATAATGATGACATTGAAACAATTGTTCCTTCAAATGGCATTACATCTACGACATTAAACCAGATAGTCCGAGAATATGACAACACTCAGATAGTTATAAAAAATATCGCTAAAGATAATCCCCAAAAACTGGATTATGCAATAGCAAAATTAACCGAATCAGTTTCTTTCTTAAAAGAACATGAATTTGGAAATAACGTATCTCCTTATTTAAACTACTTTTTTTCATTATTATCCATGTCATGTCTATTTGCATCATGGATAAGTACAGCAATGCTTAACGGTTTTTGCGCCAACCTGACAAATGTAGGTATGCGTTTTGAATGCTCGCCAAGTCGTAAAATGCCTGCAATCACAGCTGGAATTCTTGCCGGACTTACACTTCAGTCCTTTAGTAACACTATTGCTATTCTATACATGGAACATGTATTAGGTATAAACTTTGGAATTTCATTGTGGAACAGTCTTCTTATCACTACTTTGGGAAGTGGTGTAGGAATCTGCACGGGTGTTCTAATCGGAGCTGTAATAAAAAACCAAACCTTACGTGTTACTATTCCGCTTGCATTTTCAATGACCTGCTCTTTTTTCAGCGGACTTATGGTAGGACAAATCAAGCAGATTATACAATACCATTGCCCAATTATTAATAAAATCAATCCTGCTGCCCTTATAACTGACAGTTTATATATTTGTTCTGCATACGGAAAAACAAAAGAATACTATACCAATCTTTTGATTATGGTTTTGATAATTGTTCTTTCACTATTTATCAGCAGTTTTTGTCTTAGGAGGAGAAGTTATGACAGTATTTAAAGCAATTTTAAAATCTGTTAGAGAATACAAGATTACAATCATAATTTATTTATTTGTCTTTATTCTTTTTGGTAATATGTCAGCACACGCAAATGCAACAAATACAAGCAGCATTTTCAAGGAAACTGTACTTAATGTTGCTATCAAAGACGATGATAACTCAGTTATTAGTAAAGGTCTAATTGACTATCTGTCATCAACTCAGGAAGTCGAAATGATAAAGACCTCTAACTATAAAGAAATCAATGATAATATTCGTTTTGGAATATACAACTATGCACTTATTATTCCTAAAGATTTTTCAAGCAAAATAAAGAGTGGCAACAACGAAAACACAGTAGAATATATTTCTCCTGGAAATAACGCTTCTGAATATCTTTTATCTGAGAAATTACGTACATATTTGCAGGATGTTGTGATATATTTAGATAGTGGTTATTCGGAGGAGGAGGCAATAAAGCTCACAAAAGAAAGTATGGAAGCTATTACTAAGGACTCTCCGTCAATAATACATACCAACAAGGAAAATGACATTTCTTACTTTGGCGCAATGTTCAGATTCAACGGATATACTCTTTTGATGATTTTATGCGTTTCGATTGGTTCTATACTTACCTTTATGAAAGACAAAGATGTAAAAAACCGTATTTCTGTCAGCGGAATGCATTTTGCAAAGAGAAATGTAGCTATTATCGGAGGCGTTTCTCTTATCGGATTTGCAATAACAACACTTGTAATTTTATCTGTTGTTCTTTTCAATTTATCTGCACTTAAAGATGGAAAAATATTATTCTATGCTATTAACACTTATGTTCTTATGTTAACAGGATTGGGAATGGCATATATGATAAGCTCTATTTCTTTGAATGACAATATCATTAATATGGTTTCAAATATGACAGTTTTGTCGATGAGCTTTTTGTGTGGTGTATTTGTCGATGTAGAATTTTTATCTGCCTCTATAATTAAATTAGCACATTTTTTGCCTTTGTACTGGTATACAACCGCTACTCGCTTAGTTGATACAACTCCTGTAGGCGACATTATTTGTCCAAAATATGTATTATATTTAGTGATTCAATTTACGTTTGCACTGATTTTTGTCGCAGCAGGTCTTATTATTTCAAGGAAAAAAGAAAAATATGCTGTATGATATCGTTATTAGATTATTTGAATTTCTAGGATTTTTGATTCTTATTAACGCAAACGGCGTTACAACTGTTACAGTTGTAATGTCTCTTTGTATGTTTTTTATTCTTGAAGTCAGCATTCTTTTTAAGAACAAAAAGCTAAGCCTAATTCTAACTCTAATTCCTTTTCTGATAACTTTTACATTTATTATCTACAGCAAAAATAACGTTCTTTTACGCAGCTTTTCTTGCATATATGTTTTATGCTTTACTCTTATTTCGCTTTATCTATACGAAAAAGTGTGTTTATTCAAGAAAAGATTCCACAAAACCTATGACGAAAGCAAAGAACAGGAATCTATTCTAAAGGAAAAGAACAAAAAATTGTTATCAAGCCAAGATGAACAAGTACACTTGGCTACATTAGCCGAAAGAAACCGGATTGCAAGAGAAATTCATGATAATGTCGGTCATCTATTATCAAGATCTATCCTTTTGCTGGGTGCGATTACTACAGTTAACAGTGACGAAAAAATCAATCCACAATTAAAAATGCTTTCAGACACTTTAGATGAGTCTATGAAAAAAATGCGTGAATCTGTCCACGATCTATATGATGATTCTATTGATTTGGAAAAAAATATAAACGAAATTATAAACGAATTAAATGGATTTACAATATTAAGCGAAATTGACTGCGACGAATCTATTCCCAAAAATGTCAAACTTGCTCTTATAGGAATTTTAAAAGAGGCTGTCAATAATATTTTAAAACACAGCAATGGTGACTGTGTTAAAATAATCCTTCATCAAAACTACAGTTTTTGCAGTTTATCTGTATATGATAATGGAACTTTAACAAGTGAAGAAAAAGATAAAATATCTCTTGAAAACTGCAATGGTATTGGTTTAAATAATATAAGACAGAGGGCAAGGCAACTAGGAGGAGATGCTTATTTTTATAGCAATAACGGCTTCACTGTATTTGCAAGACTTCCCTTTCAACTATAATTTCTGGGAGTATAAAAGGATTGATAATGGACAAGAAAAGAATACTAATAATCGATGATGATGAACTTATTACCATGTCACTGGAAATGATTATTTCTGCTGATCCTGATTTTACGATTGTTGGAAAAGGATGCAGTGGAGTTGAAGCTATATCCTTATTTGAAGAACTAAAACCTGATTTGCTATTAATGGATATACGAATGGAGAATATGAACGGCTTAGATGCTGCTGATAAGATTCTATCTACCCATAAAGATGCCGCTATACTATTCCTTACAACTTTTTCTGACGAGGAATACATTGTTAAGGCATTAAAACTAGGTGTAAGAGGATATCTTTTAAAGCAAGACTATAAAGCTCTACCTGCTGCTATTCACGCCGCAATAGACGGACAGAGCGTTTTTGGAGGTGCTATTGTCAATAAACTTCCAACTCTTATGTCTGCAAAATCTTCCAACTCTTTTGACTACAAAAAATATGAAATCACTGAAAAAGAATTCGAAGTAATGCAACTTGTCTCTGACGGATTCTCCAACAAAGAAATCTCGCAAAAACTCTTTCTTTCTGAAGGTACTGTCAGAAACTATCTTTCTTCAATGCTTGAAAAGCTTAATCTAAGAGATAGAACACAGCTTGCAATTTTCTATCTCAAAACGCAGAACAACCTTAACTGATTTTCTAATTCTTTTGATTGAGTAGATGATATTTCTTTTTGTTTTCATAAAGCATATTATCAGCTTTTTTGATAAAATCACTTTTATCCATCCATGATTCATAAAAGCAATATCCAAACGAAAGAGATATCTTGTACTCGATTTTTTCATTTTTGGTATATGCTTCAAGGTAATTATTTATTTGAGTAATAAGATTATTAACTGGTTCTTCATCCTCTGCAACCATTATTATGCCAAATTCATCACCGCCAAAGCGAAAAATAAAGCATCTGTATTCTCTGTACATTCCGGCTATTTTTCGCATAGCATCTGCTATTTCTATAAGAGCCTTGTCACCAATGTCATGACCAAAGCCATCATTTATCGCTTTAAAATCATTGGCATCTATCATAATAAGCCATAATTTTTTTCCTGAAATATTTTTAATATTTTCAATCTGCCTTCCCATAACAAAATACATTTCTCTTTTATTAGAAAGTTTTGTCAATGAATCAAGCGAAACCTGTGATTCAACTTCATGAAAATAATACATATATACGCCCAATGCAAGAACTATAGAATATACCGGAATAGGATCAAGCTGAGTATTTATTAGAGCAGATATACTTATAGCAGCAGACAAAAACATAATGTATATAACATGATACTCATTTTTTTCTCTAGTACTCATATTATTTTTAATGTATGAGTAAAAACGCATTATTACATTCCCTATCATTATTCCGTATGGAAACAAACTTCCTAAAAGAAACAGTTCTCCTCTTTCATAATGATATGCATGGATGGTTGAATCATACACTATATTATACAAAAATCTATATTTTAAATTGAGAACTTCCAGAAACAGTGTAAATCCAAATGGTATAAATAATAATAATTTCTTTTTCTTTGAATAAATCTGCCCACAAGAATAGTCATAATAAAGCGTCAGATTATAATAAATCATTATATCAAAAATAAAATAAACAAAATTTACTATAAGCGCAGCTCTTTCTGAACAAATAATAATTCCAGCATCTATCCACTTCCATATAGTATTAAGCACTATCATTCCGCTTCCAAGTATCGAAACATATTTCCCATATGTCCTTCCTCTTGTATAAACAGAAGAATAACGTTCTCTTAAGGCAACAAAAGCGAATAAAGCGATACACAAAATGCTTATTACTGTATATAATTTAATAAAATTAAGTCTATAATTATCAACTCCAAAATTCATACAAACATCCTCACTGGGTGCTTTAATAATCTTCCCGAAAATCTATAGGTTATTGTTTTCATCAGGAAAATCAATAACCGTACCAGACCAAAATTTGTCGTTAAGACAAATTTTGTCCTGCAAAGCAGGATTCTTGCTGATGATTATCCTAAATCTCAGCAAGAAGTCATAGATTTTTGTCACTACGTTCCAAAAACTACGCAAACTGGCCATTTAAAAAGGCTTCGCCTTGGACCAGTTTGCCACTTGATTTTTGTTCTCACGAAACTCGCAGTAAATGCGAGTTTCTGAATGTAAGTGACAAGAAGTCATTCTTTTTTAAATATCGACATTTTATTCAAAAAAATTACTGCTTACACAATATATGTAAGCAGTAGTCTTTATCTTTTAACTTTATTCATTTTGCGGAATCAACATTTCAACAGTTTCGTAAACTTCAATCCTTTTTCTATCTGTATCTGGCATTCCTATAAAGATACATCCATATTTATAACCTTCTTCAAGTTTCTCTGATCTGACAATCTGTAAAAAAACAACCAGTGTTTCTTTAGTCCATATAGTCAGAGATGCTTCATAAATATCTCCAATCATCAATTGTTTGTCACATAAAAAGCCTATTCCAAAACGTGAACAGTCCGTTACTGTGATTTGAGCTTCTTCTTCGCCTCCAGTATCATCACCAAGCGCTTTTATGATAATTGAACCGGTAAGATCGAGGCGTCTAACTCTTCTTCTCTCTTCCATACACGATTTCCCTTCTTAGAAAAATCCATATCCAAAACAGCACTATCAAAAACGAAATTACATTTAAATTATATCGCTTATAAGTTTTGTTGTCTATAAAAAATCTTTAGTATATCACAACCGGAGTCCCTATCTTTACAATTCCATACAAAGTTTTAGCATTTTGAGTCGACATATTAATGCAACCATGAGAACCGCTTGTCTTATAAATTTTGTTTCCAAAATCCTGTCTCCATGAAGCATCATGCATTCCTACCCCTTTATATACAGCCATCCAGTATTTAACGTAGGATATATATCCTGGTCCTCTTAAATATCTGTTTCGACTCTTTGAGTACACATAATAAACTCCTGTTGGAGTGTTTCTTTTTAGTTTTTCATTTCCTGTCACTATTTCGCAATCCATTACAAGTTGCGCATTAGCATAATAGTACAAATGTTGTCCTTTTATATCAATCTCAACATAAGTCTGTCCAATATCATCATTACAATCAGCAAAAGTGTGAATAACAGATTTTGGCTCATGAACACCCTTTTTTTCTTTTAGTATGCTATCTATTATAAATTTAAATTCAACATCCGTATCAATTATGTTTCCATAGCTTCCAATATCTGTCTGAATAATTTTTCCAAATGCAGTTCTAAAATTTCTGTTTTTGTCAATTGTTGTATAGTGTCCACACAAGCCATCTATCTGCTCGTACAATAAAGATTCACTTATTATGATGTTAGAATTGTCATCTACTGCAAAACCATTTTCTATATGTATTTTTTTAGGAAAATTTACTTCTTTTTTATTGACTATAAAAAGGCCCTCACCTTTCCTTGACTTACGCTTTTCTTTTGAAACAATATCAACCACATCCTGAGTTACTATAGCTCCTGCAAGAATTGAATCCAATTCCTGCTCATTTCCCCCAAATTTGTAGATTATACCTGTACTTTGAGCTTTTTCTATCTTCTTGTAGGTATTCATAACAGTTTTCATTTTAGCAGAAACAGGTAAATTTTTATAACATCCGTTGTTTTTAGTTAATTCTACTCTTTTTTTCCCTGTTATTATTGCTTTTTTTATAACATTAAATATCTGTTCTTTGTCCGGAACATCTTTGGTAGTATCTAATAGCTTATAACCTTCATCTACCAGATAAACTATTTTTATTCCTTTTTGGGATTTTTTTTGAAAAATATCCCATGAACTCACCTCTTTAAGCAACAACTCATCATTCATGGATACGTCTGGAACTATAATACTATCTTTGGGTTTATTGGTAAAATTTCCCAAAAAAGAAAATGAATTTTGATTTCTTAATAATTTTTGAAGACTTTTGGAATAGTCGAGATTAATGTTAAATTTGTGCAGATTCAGTTCATATATCTGCTTATCCTTACTTATAACCTGCAAGCTATTAACTTTAGCTGTTTCAGATAAAAGCTTCGAGGCTTCATCAAGAGTAAGTCCTGTGATGTATTGCCCATTGGCAAATGTTCCAAATAAAAAACGGTCGCGATAATGATAGGCAAGTGTAAAATATACACTCGCCATCACAATCGTGATTGAAATTATGGTTCGTAAAAAATACTTACCAAATGTTTTCATCAATCTTTAAGATCCTTTGCATCAAATGCTTCACTTATCGGTTTACCAGCTGGAACCATTGGAAATACTTTCTCATCTTTATCAACAACTACATCGATAACAACAGGTCCATTTGACTCTAAAGCTTCTTTTAATGCCGCATCAGCTTCTTCTTTAGTTGTAACCTTTATGGCTTTACATCCAAGTCCCTCTGCAACTTTGCAGTAATCTACTTTATCTTCAAGGACTGTCTGGCTATACCTTTTACCATAAAAGAGATTCTGCCACTGTCTGACCATTCCTAAAACATGGTTATCTATAATAACTTCTATGATTGGAATGTTATACCTACTTGCAGTAGCAAGTTCATTCATATTCATTCTAAAACATCCATCACCAGCAATATTAATACATACCTTATCCGGTCTGCCTGCTTTAGCTCCTATAACTGCTCCAAGTCCATATCCCATTGTTCCTAGACCGCCGCTTGTGATAAAACTTCTAGGATTCTTATATTTATAGTACTGCGCTGCCCACATCTGATGTTGACCTACATCTGTTGTTATGATAGCTTCGCCATTTGTAAGTTCATCAATTTTCTCCATGATATAAGGGCAAGTAAGAGCATCTTTGTTATATTCAAGCGGGAACTTTTCTTCCAATCCTTTTATCTTTCTTATCCACTCATCATGGTTAAGATCTGTTAATTCTTCATTCAGATCAGACAATATGTCTTTCAAATCGCCCACTATTGAAGCGTCAGTTAAAACATTCTTGTTTATTTCTGCAGCATCAATGTCAAACTGTACTATCTTGGCATTCTTTGCGAAAGTTTTGGCATTTCCTATTACTCTATCAGAAAAACGTGCTCCACAGGTTATAAGCAAGTCACACTCACTAACGCCAAAATTTGAAGTTTTAGTGCCATGCATTCCAATCATTCCAGTATACAGCTCATCATGACCATTAAATGCTCCTTTTCCCATAAGTGTATCACACACAGGAGCCTGAATCTTATGTGCAAACTCTTTTAGTTCTTTTGATGCGCCGGAAATAATAGCACCTCCGCCAACATAAATAAACGGACGTTTGGAGCTTGTTATAAGTTTTGCAACGTTTTTGATTTCTTCCCTAGTATACTTTTTCACAGTCTTTTTTTCTGCAATTTGCTCTGGAATATACTCACATTTAGCTGCTGTAACGTCTTTGGTTATATCAACAGTAACTGGACCTGGTCTTCCTGTTCTTGCTATTTCAAAAGCCCTTCTAATAGTATCTGCCAGCTTATTAATATCCTTAACAATAAAGCCATGCTTTGTAATCGGCATTGTTATTCCGTTCATATCAACTTCCTGAAAGGAATCTTTACCAAGAGCTGGAAGCACAACGTTACATGTAATTGCGACCATAGGGACACTATCCATATATGCTGTAGCTATTCCTGTTACAAGATTAGTAGATCCAGGTCCTGATGTTGCCATACAAACGCCAACTTTTCCTGTAGCTCTAGCATATCCATCTGCTGCATGTGCTGCCCCCTGCTCATGGCTTGTCAATATATGAAAAAACTCATCCTGATGTTTATAGAGTTCATCATAAATGTTGAGAATCGTTCCTCCTGGATATCCGAATACTGTATCAACCCCCTGCTCCTTCAAGCACTTCAACACGATCTCTGCACCGTTTAAAACCATTGATTATACTCCTTACCTTATATCATTTATTCTCAAGTATCGCACCTTTGTTACCACTTGTAACAAGTTTTTCGTATCTTGAAAGATATCCTCCTGTTACTTTTGGCTTTCTAGGCTTCCATAATGCTCTTCTTCTATCCATTTCTTCATCAGAAATCTTCACATTAAGAGTGTTGTTATTAATATCAATAGAAATAATATCGCCTTCCTCTACAAGTGCAATTGGACCTCCAACTGCTGCCTCTGGCGAAACATGTCCAATAGATGCTCCTCTGCTGGCTCCTGAGAATCTTCCGTCTGTAATAAGAGCCACTGTTGAACCAAGTCCCATTCCAGCAATTGCAGATGTAGGATTAAGCATTTCTCTCATTCCTGGGCCACCTTTTGGTCCTTCATATCTAATGATAACAACATCACCATCAACAATCTTTCCACCAAGAATTGCTTCGATTGCATCTTCTTCACAATCAAATACTCTTGCAGGTCCTTCATGTACAAGCATTTCAGGAGCCACTGCAGCTCTTTTTACTACACCTGTATCAGGTGCAAGGTTTCCTTTAAGTACTGCAATTCCACCATTCTGAAGGTATGGATTCTCTATAGGTCTGATAACTTCAGGATCAAAGTTAACAACATTTTCAAGGTTCTCTCCAACAGTTTTACCTGTACAAGTAATAAGATCTGTGTGAAGAAGATTTTTTTTAGTAAGTTCTTTCATAACTGCATACACGCCGCCTGCTCTGTCAAGCTGTTCCATATAGGTAGGACCTGCCGGAGCAAGGTGACATAAGTTTGGAGTTCTGGCTGAAATCTCATTTACATATTCCATATCTATTTCAACGCCTGCTTCATGTGCAATTGCAGGAATATGAAGCATGGTATTGGTAGAGCATCCAAGTGCCATGTCCACAGCCAAAGCATTCTCAAATGCCTTATCTGTCATAATATCTCTTGGTCTTATATTATTCTTAAGAAGCTCCATTATTTGATATCCTGCCTTCTTGGCCAGACGGATACGCGCGCTGTAAACAGCTGGAATTGTACCATTTCCTCTAAGCCCCATTCCGATTGCTTCTGTAAGGCAGTTCATAGAGTTCGCTGTGTACATACCGCTGCAACTACCACATGTAGGACAGACTTTTTCTTCATACTCTGCAAGCTGTTCTTTTGTAAGTGTACCCGCTGTTACCTGACCTACAGCCTCGAACATAGATGAAAGTGAACGTCTTCTGCCATCAACTACACCAGCGAGCATTGGACCACCTGAAACAAAGATAGTAGGAATGTTGACTCTTGCTGCTGCCATCAAAAGTCCCGGAACATTCTTGTCACAGTTAGGAATCATTACAAGAGCATCAAAACCATGTGCCATTGCAAGGCACTCTGTGGAATCTGCAATCAAATCTCTTGTAACAAGAGAATATTTCATTCCAATATGTCCCATTGCTATTCCATCACAGACAGCAATAGCCGGAACGATTACTGGCATGCCTCCTGCCTCTGCAACTCCCATTTTTACAGCCTGTGCAATACGATCAAGTTCCATATGTCCCGGGATTATCTCACTTTGTGAGCTCACTATTCCAATCAGCGGCTTTTTCTTTTCTTCTTCTGTAAATCCTAATGCATTAAAAAGACTTCTGTGGGGTGCCTGCTGCAATCCCCTCAAAACACGATCACTATTCATAGAAACCTCCTACCAAAACTATTTTGTCAATAGAATATAACTATTGTTTTCATACGTTACATGCAGGCCACTTATTAGTGCCTTACTCTCATCCATACCTTGTTTTAACAATACAAAATCACAATCCTGTATTGTATCGCTGCAAGGTATTTTGCCATACATAAAATCAATCATATATCTTTGTGTATCATCTAAAACATATACTTTATTGAACTTATTAGAACGCACCATCACAAAAGCCTGATACAATTCATCTGTGTCATTTTCATAAGGAATATAAAAAATCTGTCCAAATACAAGTCTAAAGAAAAAATAAATAGCAGCTAATATAGGAATCCAAAATGATGCTTTTAAGTATTTTTCGGGTATAATATAATCTTTTTCCGAATCTGCTTTTTTATTTTTCTTTGCAAAAAAACTTTTAATTATCTTTGCTTTTAGAGCCTGACATATAACAACAATATTTTTGATTACAACAACTATAGACATAGCCATACACACCCCCATATACATAAAGGTGCTATTCTCCGGAATATTGTTGGTAAAAATAAGTTCAAAAGGCATCCATAGCTGAACAAATATCAGAATAAGTCGTATGATTGTCCTACTTTCTTCAAAATGTCTGACACATTCAAGAAAAAGAAAAATCAGCGCTATTGCCCCAAATCCTATCAGAATCCATCCAAGTCCCTTTGCAAAATCATTAGATAGTCCGTATACAAAATTCACCCACCTCTTTGAATAGGTATCACCTTCAATTTTCTGTGCTCCAAAAGGCTGAAGAAATAAATCTGTTCCAACAGTTAGGATACGTCCAGGTTTTTTGGGAAAGGTTACAATAGTCTTGATAAATCCAGCATCTTTTCCTAAAATACTCTGCGTCCCTATAGAAACAATCAATATAAGATACAAAAATCCGTCTATTGCAAATGCAATCATTGCACATAAAAGGATACTAAACAGCTGAGAATAATAGTTGTTATTGTACCATTTTCCGCTAACCTTTCTGGTCCTAAAACCATTAAGAAAAAGATAGAACACTACGGCTGCTGTTGTAGGTATAACCCAGCATACATTCCAGGGAAGTACATATAATGCGCATGCAATAATACTCGTGAAGATAATGTATTGTTTCCTGTCAAAACTATAGGTTACGTTCAATCTTGTAAGCATATAAAAACACAACAGGAAATAAAAAGTTGAGAAACAGTATCCTCTTCCAAGCACACTGCAATTATTAACTTGATAAAAACCCAAATAAAAGATTACCGCAACTATGGGAAGCCATGTATCTGACAACCTTCTCATTATTCTGTATAAAAGAATGAGATTGCTGATTGCTGCTATACAGCTAAAGCCTCTTAGGCTTATCATAGAATTTCCTGTTAAATTTAAAAAACTACTGATAAAATTGTACCCTACATGATTGCCCTCACTACTCCAATGTGTCATTACACGAAATGGACTCCTGCTAATAAAATAATAGTAATCGTGAAGTTCTCTATATGAGGGACTTAAATAAAACATTCTCCAAATATAATACAAGGAAAATGCAATAAGTATCAGTGTAAATACCATATTCTGTGGATCTGATATTATTTCTATGAAACTTCTTTTTTCTTCTGTAGTCGCCGTATTAGATGATACTGCATTCTTTGCTGAAACTGGATTCTCTTTTGTATTCATATAACTATCTATGATTATAAAAGAATCCAATTTATTTATCGAATTCTTTCTACAATCAAATCTCCCATTTTTTTACAACCACATATTTTATCCTGCGAAGTATCAGAATTTTTTAAATCCTGACTGCGATACCCTTCTTTAAGAACATTCTTAATTGCATCTTCAATAGCATTTGCTTCTTTTTCCAAATTAAAAGTATATCGAAGCATCATAGCTGCTGAAAGAATTGTTGCAATTGGATTTGCAATATCTTTTCCTGCAATATCCGGTGCACTTCCATGACTAGGTTCATAAAGTCCAAAACTTGTTTCATTAAGAGATGCACTTGAAAGCATTCCTATTGAACCTGTAATCATAGATGCCTCATCTGAAAGTATATCTCCAAACATATTCTCTGTAAGAATAACATCAAACTGAGAAGGTGATTTAACAAGCTGCATTGCACAATTATCTACAAGCATATGTTCAAGTTCGACTTCAGGATACCCCTTTGCTACTTCATTTACAACTTTTCTCCAAAGTCTTGATGAATCTAATACATTTGCCTTATCTACACTTGTAACTTTTTTATTGCGTTTCATAGCAACTTCAAAAGCTCTTACTGCTATTCTTCTTATTTCGTGCTCACTGTAAACAAGAGTGTCTGTAGCAACTTGCTCGCCATTTATTTCTTCGGTTTTTCTTTTACCAAAATAAAGACCACCTGTTAATTCCCTCATTATCAAAAGGTCAAAGCCTTTTTCTCCTGTTGATTCTTTAAGCGGACAAGCTTCTCGAAGTTCTGGATACAAATATGCCGGTCTTAAATTGGCAAAAAGTCCAAGCGCTTTTCTTATTTTCAGAAGGCCTGCCTCAGGACGCTTTTCAGGAGGCAATTTGTACCAGGGAGAAGTAACTGTATTTCCACCAATTGATCCCATTAATACAGCATCTGCGCTCTTTGCTTTTTCAATTGCTTCATCTGTAAGCGGCTCACCATACTTATCTATTGAACATCCACCCATCAAAATATCTGTATATTCAATTTCATGATTGTACACACTTCCAATTTTATCTAGAACACGTTTAGCCTGATCTACAATTTCAGGCCCTATGCCATCTCCCGGTATGCATGTTATCTTTAACTTCATAACTTTTTGCTCCTTCCCATTTTGCGTATTTTTAGCCATAGCTTATTAAACTTTAGCAACAATCTTTATTACAGTTTAAATTAATCATTATTACGTTTTAACGCGTCACTGCAAGAAAGTCATTTTCAATACTATCTTAATTTTATTCAAAATACAAGGTGCAAAATTAACATTATTCTGTTTATTCTATCAACAATTAATTTATTACTAAATAAAAATACAGGAAGCCTATGATTTTACATAAACTTCCTGTTTAAAAATCTCATTAAAAATTATTTCTTCTCTTTTTTGGCAGACTCTGCCTTTACAGCATCTTCTGGTTTCTCAACTGCAACAATTGCCTCTTTATACATAGGAATACGGCAGTTTTTATTGCTTCCAAATTCAACGATAACCTTATCATCATAAATTGCAACCAAAGTTCCGATAAATCCACCTGTTGTACGAACACTGTCTCCAACTGCAAGTGTATTCATCATAGCAGACTTCTCTTTTTCCTGCTTACGTTGCGGACGAATTGTAATGAAATACATGATAGCGATCATCACTGCTAAAACTATGAAATAGTAGCTTGTCCCAAGAGCTGCTGGTGCTGCTGCACTATCTAATGCGCTTAAGAATAATCCGGACATTTTTCTTCCTCCAAAATCATTTTTGATAAAAAATCACTTTATTCATAATACACAAAAAAAGACTATGATACAAGTTTTTTGCGTATTTATTTTATCCTTTTCGCCAGTTTTTAGCTATATCGCTTCCAGGCGCAGAAAGAATCTCATTATCATATTCAAGCATTCCATCAAGCTTCTTCTTCTTGTATGAAGCAAATTCTCCATTATCAAGCGCTTCTCTTATTTCCTTCATCATTGTATTATAGAAATAAAGATTATGGAGTACGCATAAGCGCATTCCGAGCATCTCTCCTGACTTAAGAAGGTGTCTGATATAACCTCTTGAATATCTGCGACATGCAGGACACTGACAGCCTTCTTCGATTGGTCTTGAATCAAGCTCAAAACGGGCATTCAAAAGATTCATTTTTCCCTTATTAGTATAAACATGCCCATGTCTTCCATTTCTGCTAGGATATACGCAATCAAAGAAATCAATTCCTCTCTCTACACCTTCAAGTATATTCTGAGGTGTACCAACTCCCATCAAATATGTTGGTTTATCCTGCGGAAGATAAGGAACTACCTGTTCTAAAACATGATACATTTCTTCATGACTCTCTCCAACCGCAAGTCCTCCAACCGCATATCCATCAAGATTAAGTTCTCTTATTCTCTTGGCATGTTCAATTCGTATATCATCAAAAATAGCTCCCTGATTGATACCAAACAGCATCTGATTTGGATTAACTGTATATGGAAGCTGGTTAAGCCTATCCATTTCCCTTTTACATCTTTCAAGCCATCTTGTTGTACGATCAACAGAATGTTGAACATATTCTTTATCAGCTCGTGCTGAAGGACACTCATCAAATGCCATAGCTATAGTTGATCCAAGATGAGACTGAATTCTCATACTCTCTTCTGGTCCCATAAAAAGTTTATGACCATCAATATGTGAATGGAAATAAACACCTTCTTCACGAATTCTACGATTCTGTGAAAGAGAAAATACCTGAAATCCGCCAGAATCTGTGAGAATAGGCTTGTTGCAGGACATGAACTTATGAAGTCCACCCATTCTGTAAACTGTCTCATCTCCTGGACGAAGATGAAGATGATATGTATTGCAAAGTACAACCTGATTGTTAATGCCTTCAAGATCTTCTGTAGATACTCCGCCTTTAATAGCTGCAACTGTAGCAACATTCATAAAAACGGGTGTCTGTATTGTTCCATGAACTGTGACAAGCTCTCCGCGTTTGGCACGTCCTTCTGTTTTTAAAAGATGATACATAATTCCTAACCTCTATGAAAAATTAATCGAGTAGGATTATTTCCCCTACTCGATTCTAAACAAAATTTCCATATGATGTGTTAAAACAAATATTTGTTTAACTAATATCATAAAAGCATATACATTATACACGTATTTCTTTTTTAAATCAAATACCACATAAAAAACAAATTTAGAATATATACTTATCCCAAAACTCTTCAAGGCAGATGTTTTGTGCATGCATAATCTTTGCTGCGGCTGTTCCAACATATCTCATGTGCCAAGGCTCGAATTCTATTCCTGTAACAGATTCCTTTCCTTTAAGATAACGAACTACAAAACCATATTTGTAACTGTTATTCTCAAGCCATTTACCCGCAGGAGTATCTCCAAAGCCTTCATCAAGCATGCAATAATTATCAGAAATAATGTCCATTGCAAGTCCTAGTTCATGTTCGGAAGATCCAGGAATTGTAACTGCCTGAGCAGCAAGAGTATAGGCATCCATATAATCGCAACCATTATTCAAATAATAATCAACTTTTCTATTGAATAGCATTTCTTGTCTATCATGGCTTCTATATGGCGAACAGATAACTAGATTTATACCTTCTTTCCTTGCATCCGAAAACATTTTTTTCATTGGTTCAATAATTCTTGCATCGCAAACTTTACCACCATTTGTAACTTCTGCTGTTGGAAATTGATATCCTTCCGGAATTGGATGTTGTTTGTTTACCAGAATTAAATTCCAGTCACTAGAAGAAAATTTCTCATCTTCATCACTGTTGGCTTTTTCATCTACCTTTTGATCATCTGATATTATTATCTGATCAAAAGAAATCTGATCATCTTTGCCTACTTTTCCGAGAAGTTCTCCATTTCCATCTACTAGAAGTTCTTCAGCATAATTGTCACTGTCTATATTTTTTTTATTATTGTTTCTATTGGAATTATCTGACTTTGAAATTGATTTTTGATTTTCTGCCAACTCTTTTTTTAAGCCTACTGGATTTTGCTCGCCTGTATCTGATTCATACGTAGGATACGAAAAACTGCTTGATGCAAAAAAGAAAAGGCACGTTATGCATATAGCTACAATTCTTTTTCTATTATCTATAACTTTCCCTCCAATTGCAGTTATAAAGAAAACAAGAATTATAGCTATTTGTCCAAGAAATTTAAATTTCTTATGCTCCCGGACAAAATTTTTAATAATCCGAACCTGCTTTTCCCTATAAGTAGGTTCAAACTGATCAACCCTTTTATTCATTTCCCGCTCCCCTTATTTTCGAATTATCTATTCAAATTAACGGAAATACATAATATTATTATAATACTTTTTCGAATATTTTGAAGATTTTTTTGATTATTTTATTTTTAAATTTATTTTCATTAAAGAAATGTTATAATGGTTACTGTTTATTACATTTTTGTATTGAAAATATTTTAGGAGGCATTTTATGGCTGGATCAAGTTTTGGGAATCAATTACGCATTACAACCTGGGGAGAATCACATGGAGTTGCTCTTGGTGTGACTATTGATGGCTTCCCTGCAGGCATGGAGCTGTCAACAGATGATATACAAAAATATCTAGACAGGAGAAAACCAGGTACTTCTTTGCTCACAACTCCTCGAAAAGAAGATGACAAAGTTGAAATTCTTTCTGGCGTTTTTGACGCTAAAACCACTGGAACTCCTATTACACTATTGATTCGCAATACATCTCAACATTCAGCTGATTATAGTGAAATTGCCTCATATTACAGACCAGGCCATGCCGATTATACTTTTGATCAAAAATATGGTTTTAGGGACTACAGAGGAGGTGGACGTTCTTCGGGCAGAGAAACTGCTGGAAGGGTTGCCGCTGGAGCTGTCTGTGCAAAGCTTTTAAAACAGATGGGAATAGAAATCTGCGCCTATGCAAAATCAATAGGACCTATTGAATGTGATATGTCAAATTTTGATAAATCTGAGATTCTGAAAAATCCTGCCTGCATGCCTGATAAAGATGCCTCCACTAAAACTATTTCCTACCTTGAAGAATGTAAAAAAAAGCTTGATTCTGCTGGTGGTGTAATTGAATGTATTATAAATGGCGTGCCTGCGGGAATCGGTGATCCTGTATTTAATAAGCTTGATGCAAATTTTGCAAAGGCTTTAATGTCCATTGGCGCTGTAAAAGCCGTTGAAATAGGAGATGGAATTAAAGTATCAACATTAAATGGTTCAACTGATAATGATGGTTTTACATTCAAAAATGGCAATATTGAAAAAACAAGTAATCATGCTGGTGGGATTCTCGGAGGAATAAGCGATGGTTCACAGATTATAATGCGATGTCATGTCAAACCCACTCCTTCTATTTCCCAGCCACAGGCAACTATTAACAAAAACAATGAGCAAATAGAAGTTGTAATTGGTGGAAGACATGATCCAGTGATTGTTCCACGCGCTGTCGTAGTTGTCGAATGTATGACAGCTATAACTTTACTTGATTCAATGATTTCAAATATGAGTGCCAAAGCTGACAACCTCATTTCCTTTTATAAAAAATAATATATAAAAGCATATAAAAAAGATGTCCTTTACAAATAAATAGAGGACATCTTTTATATATCTATGACTTCTTGCTGAAATTTAGGATAATCATCAGCAAGAATCCTGCTTCGCAGGACAAAATTTGTCTTAACGACAAATTTTGGTCTGGTACGGTTCTTGATTTTCCTGATGAAAACAATAACCTATATTAAAGCGAAAAATCACTTATCTAAGCTTTTCATCCGAGCTTATGAAATACAATGCAATTAGGCTGATCCACTTTAATCTCCGGTCCATTCATAACTAGTGTTCCCTTCTTCATATCAACTGTAAAAAAAGTCATACTATTAGACTCATGATTAAGTGAAACAAGATGATGGTTATCTGGGAAAAGCGCTGCATCTTTAGGATATGTTCCAGCAATAGGAAGTCCTAGGATTTTATCAAGCTTTCCACTTTCTTTATCAACCTTATAAATATCTACATCATTTTCACCAAGACTTGATGAAAGCAAATAATCATAATCTTCTGAAAAATTAAGTGCACTAGTAGCCACACCTGTTGAATCTTCACTTTCCATTGTTGAGCTTGACTGAATAAGTTCAAAGCTTGGAATATCATCCTCATCAACAAAATACTGATATACATCTACAGAATTCTTCTGTTCTGTTACAACATATAAAAATCTCCCATCTTCGGAGAACTTTAAATGGCGAGGTGCAGATTCCTGATCACAATGAATTACATCCGCATTTTCAAGTTTACCTGTTTCATGATCAAGGCGATAAACATTGATTCTGTCCATACCAAGGTCTGCTGCGCACAAAAACTTGTTATCTCTTGTCATCTTAACACACTGAACATGAGGTCTATGATTACGTCCGGCCGCAAAGCCAAGACCTCTTAAGAATATTTCATCTGTGATTTCACCTATACTTCCATCTTCTTTAAGACGAAGAACTGTTATTTTTCCATCGTGGTATCCAGCTGAAAAAAGAAATTTATCATCATAATCAGTTGAAAGATAGCATCCACGCATTCCGTTTATAGATTCTTCATTCAAAAACTGAAGTGTTCCGTCTTCTTTTATTCTGTATGACTCAACTCCAAAGTCTGTAATTGAATATAAAGTTTTCTCATCATGAGATTTTGCAATGTAGGAAGAGTTAGTAATTTTTACTTTTTCTTTCTCAACCATTCTTCCATTTTGAACATCCACATCATAAACTCTAATACCGAATTTATCGCCTGTTCCATTTGTATAACTTGAAACATATGCTACATAATTTGCTGTCTTTTTTTCCATAGTAACTTGCCTCCAGATTAAAAAACGGATTTTTCCTTTATCATTGCACTTCATCTGCAATTTTTGAATAAAATAAACGATATACGCGATTAAGGCGCATACAATCAAAACTCGAAATTACATTTGCACTTCCATATCTAAATGCTGCTATTTGAGCAATGCAGCCTTTCTCCATAACTAGTGCCGCTGCAAATGCGTTTTCTTTAGTATCCCCAAGACAGTATACACCATCATCAAGCACAAAAACAGCATTTACATGCTTTTTTATTATAATTCTTTTACCATCTCTTCCACTATTATTTAGTGGTATTCTTACACCGACCCCGATGAGCTGTGCAAAATCTTCCAATAATGGTCGCATATACGTTGCTCTTCTTGAAACTATTCTACACGCTTCAGATTTATTATGACAAATCGCCTTCACATCAGGTCTTTTACTATATATCTCTTCATGAATTTTCTTTACACGAAGCGGAGTATCTTCTTGTTCATATACAATATTACCATCAACAAGTTCTGAATTATAGCCTTTATAAAAACCTATGTCAAAATCAATTCTGCAATACTTTCGCAAAAAATCCTGACAGGCCATTTCTAAATTTATAGTTGTTTTAAGAGCAGCCTTGGCATCTTCTCCTAGACATATAACACCATGCCCAGACAAAATAAAGCCATTCTTTTTTATAAAGTGATTCAATGTCTCTGTTAAATTATCGGCTAATTTCTGCGTTCCACAAAGTGCATATTTTACACATGGAATCTTAAATTCTTTCTCTTTGAGCCGACCTTTTACAATTTTTAATCCTAGAGTTCCAGAAATAGATGCCGCCATCTGATGTGTATGAACAATAAAATTGCAGCCCCTTCTATTTTTATAGCAGGCTGCATGTACTCTAAGTTCACTTGATGGTTTATACTCACCTTCATAACTCAAATCATTGATGTTAACCTTAACTATCATTTCCTTTGTCAAATCTTCATATCTTATTCCACTAGGTGTAATCAGCATATGATTTTCATCAATTCTACAAGAAACGTTTCCCCAAGTTCTTACTAGTAATTCATTTTCATGAAGCCATTTCCCCACTTCAATAAGTTCTTCTCTTTTGTCCATTAATATTTTGTGCCTCCCACGCTATAAAAACGGCTTTGTGTTATTATCTTATTAACAGGAATATCATATTCCATCATTGGAAAACCATCATCAAAAATCTGTTCATCGAAAGCTATTGCAAGAAGATCAAGTTCTTTCTTTGCTGATAAATATCTATCATAGTACCCGCCTCTATAACCAATTCTATTACCATTAATGTCAAATGCCACTCCAGGCAAAACAACAAGTGTTTTTCCCGGAGTTTTTTCTGAATACATTTCATTGGTCAATGGCTCTGGAATACCACGAAAACCTTCACCTATATCATCTTTCTTCCTAACTGTAAAAAACTCCATGATATGTCTACTGCTATCAGTTATTTTCGGACAAAAAACATTAATCTTATCTTCAATAAGACGAAATATAAGATTTCTTGTTTCAACCTCGCTTCTGTATGAATAATAAATCAAGACATTATCATATTTTTTTTCTTCTATGTAATCATATAATTTCTTGCTTATTGCTATGCTCGCATTTTTTCTATAATTCACACTTAAATCATCTCTTTTGCGACAAGCTAAATCTCTATAATCCTGCTTGGTCATTATTTAATCCTTCCAAAGACAGATGTAATTGCAGATGCACTCTTTATTCCATCCATTGCTGCAGACATGATACCTCCAGCATATCCAGCACCTTCTCCGCTTGGATATAATCCTTTTATTTCAATAGCTTCAAGATTCTCATCTCTAGTAATACGTACAGGCGAAGAAGTTCTAGCTTCTATACCTTCCATCAATGCTTCGTCGCTATCAAAGCCTTTTATCATCTTTCCAAAATGCTCCATTCCTTCATCGATAGCTTCTTTAATATCTAATGGAAGGAGTTTGTGAACAGGAGCAAAAACATACTCGCCTCTTGTACATGGCTTATTCCATGTACTTCTATCTTCAGAATCATCAAAATAATTAGCTTTAAAATCTTTATAATACTCTACCGGAATTTTGCCATTGCCCAGTTCATATGCTTTTTCTTCTAGTCTTCGCTGAAATTCAACTCCAGAAAGTGGACCATTTCCTCCGAAATCGCTAGGATCTACAGTAACAATAATAGCACTATTTGCATTTCTACTATCTCTTGCATAGTAACTCATACCATTTACGCAAAGTCTCTTCTCTTCTGAAGATGCATTTACCACATATCCTCCTGGACACATACAAAAAGAATATACACCTCTTTGCTTTTTAGTATTATGAACAACCTTGTAAGGCGATGGAGGTAGTGTTTCGCAACTTTCTACTCCATATTGTGACTTATTAATCATTTTCTGAGGATGTTCAACTCTTAAACCAATTGCAAAAGGTTTAGGCTCCATATAAACTTTTTCACTTACTAGCATTTCAAAAGTATCTCTTGCACTATGACCTATCGCCAGAATAACATGATTAGTATCAATTCTTCTTTTTCCTTTTGAACTTTCGATTTCAATCCCAGATACACATTTGGTTCCATCCTTTTCAGCTAAAAAAAGCTTTGTTAATTTGTGTTCAAATAAAACTTCTCCGCCGTTTGAAATTATTTGATTACGAATATTCTCAACAACACCTATAAGTTTATCTGTACCTATATGCGGCTTTGCTTCATATAATATTTCTTTTGGTGCGCCTGCTTCTACAAAAAGTTCAAGTGTAAATCTTCCTCTGCCATCCTTATCTTTGACCATTGTATTGAGTTTTCCATCAGAAAAAGCACCTGCACCGCCTTCACCAAACTGAACATTTGAAGAGATATCCAGTTTTCCTGTTTTCCAAAAATTTTCAACATCTTCCCGTCTTTTATCTACACTCTTTCCTCGTTCAATAAGAATTGGCTTATATCCGTTTTTAGAAAGCATAAGTGCAGCAAATAATCCACACGGCCCTGCACCTACCACAACCGGTCTATTATACATATTGTTTTCATTAGAAACAGGGAAAATATATTTTTTTTCAATTTCAATCTGAGCATTTTTGTTTCTTGCCTTTTTGAGTATTTTCTCTTCAGTACTCTTAAGTTTTTCATTAGGTGCTTTAATAAAAACATCAATCATATAAATATCAAAAATATCCGGTTTTTTTCTGGCATCAATTGAATGACGCATTATTTTAATATCTTCTATGGCAGTTTCGCTTATTTTCAATGCTTTTGCTGCATGAACAAACATAGCCTTTTTTAAAACTTCTGGATTTTGAACTCCATTTTCAAAACTTTTAGTATCTGTTCCATTTTTTATTTTTATATTATTTATTCTAATCATAAGCTTTAACCTTTTTTACAACTACACCATCATAATCTCAATTTTTCTTAGTAAGACCAAGAGTTGGCATCTTGTATTTGGAAAGTTTGTCAATTGCCTTATCTATCTGCTCGTCATTTAATCCGCATGCAGAAAGAGCAGCTACTACAGCGCTGCTCCATGCCCACTGCAGATTATAACCTCCACACTTACCATCAACATCTACTATTTCACCAACAACAAAAAGGCCTTTGTTATCAATACTTTCAAGATTATCATTCAATAATTCAGGTATAATCCCTCCTGTGGTTACCTGAGCAGAATAAAAATCAGATGTAGATTTAACTTTTAATTGCAAATTTCTATATATAGACAATAATCCAAAGATTTTATCCTCAGTCAATTTACTACAATCAAGAGATAACGGGTATCCTGCTCTCTGCGCAATAAGTTTTGTTAGAGCCTGATTACCGATGCCGTTTAAAAGTTCTTCAACTGTCCTGCCATCTTTGGAAATATTAATCAGATTTTTAGTCATAGCGTTCCATTGTTCGCTGGACAATTCAGGAAAAAAGTCTACAAAAAGAATGCAGTTTTTTGAATTCTTTACATATCTTGAAAGCTGCATCACAGGTATTCCTGAAATCTTACCAGATGTAAGCTGTAGTTCTCCTATCTCAGATATATCGCCAATAGATACTTTTGCAAGCAAGCGTATACCACCATCTATCACCAATTCTTTATCATCTAAAATCAAAGCCGAAAGTGCAGGATATCTTTCTGTAGAATCAAGTCCAAGAGATTTTAATATATAATATCCATCACCTGTAGACATAGTAGTTTTAGGTCCAGCCATCCCACCTACTGCCACGATAACACTATCTGCCTCAAAGATATCTTTAGAAGTCTTTATTAAATACGAATCATTCTCATTTTTATCAATTCTTTTCAATTGCTGATTATAGTAGACTTTAACATTAAGACGATTAATTTCATTTATCATAGCCGAAACGACAAGCTGTGCCTGACATGAAGAAGGATAAATATAACCATCTTCGCTTAAAAGGCTTATTCCAAGCGAATTAAAAAAATTTTTAGTATCTTCTACTCCAAACCTTTCGAGCAAAGTTCCAACTTTCTCCCTGGAATTCTCGTTAAAAGCCTCTTTTGACATTGCCTCATTTGTCAGATTACATCTACCATTCCCTGTCATAGAAAGCTTTTTTCCAGCTTTATCATTTTTCTCGATTATAAAAACATTTGCGCCATTTCGTGCTGCCATTATGGCAGCACACATTCCTGAAGCTCCTGCTCCTATAACACAAACTTTTCTATTAATACGTACATCTTTCATTATAAATCAATCTCCGAAACGAAATCCTGATAGTAGGATACAGAGAAAGCCTCCGCCAGGAAACTGAGTTGCTTCATTCTCAGAAACAGCTCCTGTAATTAATAACCCTGCTATGTACAAATAAGAGCCAACAAATACACATGCTGCAATAGTAAGTACTTCTCCAATTAAATTTATAAATGCTATATTAAGAAAATAAACAATAAGTGATGCCGCTAACGCACATATCATTGGAAAAACTGTTGTTCTTAGTATATTACTTTGAACTCTTAAAATCTTTTTTATCTCCCATATTGTTAATATATCTAAAAACAGACAAGTAACAGCCTGAGCTCCTATTACTGCCCCCAGCGTCTTATGCATTGCACCTCCAATAATGGCAAGAGTAATAATATGAATAATCAAGCCTATTATAAAATTCAAAATGACAATAGCATTTTTCTTCAATCTAAGCATAAAACACACAAGAAGCATCTGAAGAGAAAGAAGCGGCATCACAACACAATACTCCTGCAAAAGCCTCGTTGCTTCATCTTTAGGTGTAACATAAACTGCTCTTAATATGGTATCAGACAATACTATTGTCCACATTCCCATAGGAAATAAAAACATCATCAAAAATCTGCTCTTTTCGTCATATTCTTCTATAACAACTTTTCTTTCTTTGCGTGAAAATGCAGAACAAATCTTATAGACACTTCTAAGCGAAAAAATAACAAAAATCAAAGCAATTACAATAGGTACAGGTATTACTCCACCATAAAAAACTCCCCAATTTTCAATAAGATTTTTTCCTGATTCATGCCCACCGCTAAGCGACATAAATACTCGTTCATCTAAAATATTAATGAAAAATGGAAAAGCAACAATAAGTGCAATTGTTACCACTTGATTCCACATAGCATCAAACTTTCCCAAATACCTCGGTGCGCCCGTCTGCAAAATTCCAGTTATCTGCTTCAATGAAAAATGAAGTTGAATAAAAAGAATTATAAGTGAAACAAGAAGTGCTATAGCAACACCTAGTGCTGCTCCGCATGCACCATAAGCAGCTGATAAGTCTTCACGTTTTAATAGGGCATTTGCTTTCAGGCCATATTGATAACCTATTATTGACAATGTGCCCGAAAACATAAAACTCAAAATAGCAAACAAAGGCTCAGAAATCATCGCTCGTACTGACATTCCAAAGCCCTCAAACAATCCCCTTATTGCACCCTGACAACTCAAAAAAGCTATCGCGATTCCAACTGCACAAAACGTTAAAAAACCTGCACTGCTATTAAAAATGTAAAGCGAAACAAATTTACTAAGTAGTAAAATAAATCCGCCAAAGCCAAAAGAAATTCCTATAGAATATATAATCATTCTTCTAGCATCGCCTACTGCATTATAAAAAAGTCTATGTCTTTTATAAGAAAGTATTCTCTTACTAGTTCCAACAGTAAAGGCAATAGACAACATCCCATATGATATCAAAAATATATCCATAGGAGCAGCCAATACTCCGACTCCTTCATATCTAATAAAACGAACCAGAAATATTCGAAGTATCATCATTATCGCCAGAGTCAAAAACATGATTCTTATAAGCATATCTGGCTTCATTTTCTGATCACCTAGTAATCTCATGCTCTCTTCCTCCCAAAAACAGCACTATAATAGGTTCCTGTTTTCATTAATCTCTTGTAATTCCAAGATTATCCAAAATCCTACTCTGCTTTTCTTCCATGACTTTTGCTTCCTCTTCTTCCATGTGATCATATCCGCACAGATGAAGCATTGAATGAGCAGTAAGGAAAGCAAACTCTCTTTTTTCGCTATGCCCATATTCTAATGCCTGTGATTTTACTCTGTTAACGTTTATTACTATATCTCCAAAATATATTTTTCCTGTATCCGGATTTAAAATATCATTTCGCTGATTACCTTTAAAAACATCAAAATTACCAGGTTCATCATACTCCACATTAGGAAATGATAATACATCAGTTGGTCTATTTACATCGCGAAATTCTCTATTCATTTCCCATATCCCATCATCATCTGTAATAAGCATGTTGACTTCAACTTCTTCAGGACAATTTTCACTTTCTAAAACTGCCTCACAAACAAGTTTTGCAACGCTTTCCAAATCAAAATCAAATTCTGCTTCAACTTCTTTTTCAACGCAGAAAATCATAATACAATTTCTCCTTTTTTAAGAGCTTTCTAACATCATAAAGCTCTGCTACTGTCATCTCTGAATTTATAAATCCGTTTCCTTTGATACGTTCCTTAAAAATAGTATCTATCAGCCAGTCACTAGAAAGTTTTACTGTCCTGTCTTCTTCAAATATTGCCATTATACGTTCAACAAGTTCTTCACAAATACTAATAAGAGTTGCCTCTTTTGAAATAGGATGTTTGCTTTCGCCTCGAATATATTCCATTAATAAATCTATAGACTCTTGAGGAAATTTATTTCTTCTAAAATATGCTTCTGAAATTTCCGGATCATCCTTTTTTCCTTCTATTATTCCAACTCTATGGTAATAAACGCAGGTCTTAATAACTTTACTATCAAGATGAAGACTTTCAGCAACGCGAACTGCAAGATATGCTGTATGAATAGCGGTATAATACTCTTTTACATTTTTTCCTTTTATCGAAATCATAAGCGGAAACTCTGGATCGTTTATCTCCATGTAGCAGTCATTTTCCCTTCTAATAATGAAAAGACTGAAATAATTGAGTACAACTAGCAAGATTACCACTTCAAGAACAATATTAATAATAGGCATCATAAATACTTCAAAAGTTATTTTACCCTCAGAAAATAACACTGTGTAAATACAAAGCAGTAAAAAAAGCACCATCATTGAAACAAATACAGGTAGTCCGAATTGAAGTCTTTCAGCACAAAGACTTAGCAAAAGTATAGCAACAAGACCGCTAGTCATATATATAAAAAACGGCTGAAAAGAGTTATCTGCATTTATCATAAGTAATGAACTTGTCAAAAGACAACACCCAGTTACAAAACCAATAAGTCTATTGGATAGTAAAAAAAACAACACAAAAACGGCTACAAATGGCCAAAATACTACACTTATAAGTGGAAACATCATACTAATAACAAAGCATATTATGTAAATCACAAAAAAACGTTTTTTATGATTCTCATTTTTAAACAAATATGTGTTTCTAATGTCAGCATCAGCATGAAGAAAGCAAATAATTCCGGTTCCTATAAGTACTGTAACAATATTTCTAAGAGTTTCTTCCATGCTTTTCCCAGTTAACGTACATACTGTATACATTACAAATGCTATTATCGCAAACAAACCTATAACACAAACCAATTGCTTTTTATTATTTTGCAGATGCTCCATTATAAGCTCCTATGTTAATTTTTATATTGTTTTTTTATACTGTTTTTTCTCTTCTTTTTAGCTTCTTCTTTCTTTTCATATTCTTCATAGGCCTTTACAATCTTCTGAACAAGCGGATGTCTGACAACATCTCTACTTGTAAGATTCATAACTGCAATTTCATCAACATTTTTCAATACAGTTTGAGCAACCTCTAAACCTGATTTTGTATCTGGTGAAAGATCTTTTTGCGATGAATCACCTGTTATAACAACCTTCGAACCAAAACCAATTCTTGTTAAAAACATTTTCATTTGTGCTGGTGTGGTATTCTGTGCTTCATCTAGAATAATGTACGCATTATCCAATGTTCTTCCTCGCATATATGCAAGAGGAGCAACTTCAATAAGACCTTTTTCCATATTAGCCATAAATCTTTCAGCACCCATTATTTCATATAATGCATCATATAGAGGCCTAAGATATGGATCAACTTTGCTTTGCAAATCACCAGGTAAAAAGCCAAGCTTTTCTCCTGCTTCTATAGCTGGTCTTGTTAATATGATTCTGCCAACTTCTTCCTTCTGAAAAGCTGTTATTGCCATTGCCATTGCAAGGTATGTCTTACCAGTTCCAGCCGGTCCAAGACCAAATGTAATCATATGGCTACGAATTGCATCCACATACTGTTTTTGACCAAGAGTCTTAGGTTTTATTGGCTTTCCAGATGTTGTATGACAAATCAAATCTGAATCTATTTCTAATAAAACATTATCATTATCTTCATCAGCAGATTCATTTTCACTCTGTTTTAAAGAAATCGCATAATCAACACTTTGCTCTTCAACATAGGTGCCTTTACTGGACAACTGTGCAAGCTGTCTTATGATTCCCGATGCTTTCCTAGTGCCCGCTGCCTCACCAATAATACGAAGTTCTCCATCTCTATCAATTATTTCAACTCCGCATCCTTTTTCTATCTTTTTTAAATAGCTGTCATTCTGACCGAAGATATTCATCATCTCGTCAACTGTTAATGCCATTTTAATCTCTGTTTCATTCATTTATGATATGGCTCCCCCGAAATAATCTTATAACCTCTATAAACTTGTTCAAGCAAAATAACTCTCATCATCTGATGGGGAAATGTCATATCTGAAAAACTGATTTTTCTATTTGCCAAACCCAATACTTCATTTGAAAGTCCAAGCGAACCTCCAATAATAAATTGAATGTGACTAATGCCGTTTACTCCATCTTTTTGAATTTCTTTTGCAAAACTAACTGAATCATATTTTTTTCCATTGATTGCAAGTGCCACTACCATTGCTTTTGAATCAATGTGGGAAATAATTTTTTTCCCTTCTTTTTGTTTTATTTGTTCTTCTAATGCTGGTGGTGCATTTTCAGGTGTTTTCTCGTCTGCCACTTCGATTATCTCAATTTTGCAGTAACGAGTTAATCTTTTTTTATATTCTGCAATTGCGTCATTCCAATATTTCTCTTTTATCTTCCCGACGCATAATATTGAAATCTTAATAAAATCTCCTTTCCAAATATCATTCAAATAATCTTGAATAATATTCATCTACAAGTCTATCTAAAAATCCTTCATCAAGATTTAAATATTTCTCTGATATCTTCTTCTTGATAAAAAGTGTTCGTTCAAAATAGTGTGTTTGTTCACTATCTTGAACTTCAAGTGAATTATCATCTTGTTTTGAAACCGCATCAAGAATGATTTCTTTAGTCAGGTTATTATCGCAAAAGCCGACTATTTCTTTTTTTAAATTATTCTCCTTTTGAGCTTGTAACAGAAATCTCTTGGCATTTCTAAGTGACAAAACTCCCATGACCATAAAAAGCACAAACAAGCATCCCATGATACCAGTTGTCAAATATCTGTTGAACAGTGGCCATCCAAGTGGATTTTTGAATAGAAAAATAAGGTCAAGAATAAAGCCTACTCCTCCTACACTCAAAAGTACAATTGCCGATGAATGATTATCTTGAGCCTTTTCCTCTGTACTTTGATACATCTTTCATTTAACCTTCCTATTATTTTTTCTTTGGAATTAACAACCCGACACATTTATTTTATCACAAATACTTGCCATATTACAGTGTGAAACACTCTAATTCGTTGCAGCTTGCGCGCTTACATTTTTTATATTACATATCACATTTTTAGTTAATTAAGAACTATAACTACGAAAAAGGCACTGCTACAAATCGCAACAATGCCTTTTCGTTAATAGTTCATATCAGATATTTATTAGTCAAGTGTCTTCAAATACTCATCAATAGCTTTTGCTGCAGTCTTACCAGCACCCATAGCAAGGATAACTGTAGCAGCTCCTGTAACTGCATCTCCGCCTGCAAATACGCCAGTCTTAGATGTAGCACCTGCTTCATCTGCCACAATACACTTACGCTTATTGATTTCAAGCCCCTTCGTGGTTGAACTTATAAGCGGATTTGGACTTGTTCCAAGTGACATAATAACTGCATCACATTCAATATCAAATTCGGAACCCTCAACTGGAACAGGACTTCTTCTGCCAGATGCATCAGGCTCACCAAGTTCCATGCGAATACACTTGCAACCTTTTACCCATCCTTCTTCATCAGAAAGAATCTCTACTGGATTAGTAAGCAAGTCAAAAATAATTCCCTCCTGTTTAGCATGCTCTACTTCTTCCTTACGAGCTGGAAGTTCCTCTTCACTTCTTCTATATACAACATGAACTTCAGCTCCAAGACGAAGCGCTGTTCTAGCTGCATCCATAGCAACGTTACCACCGCCTACAACTACACACTTTTTAGGACGCATGATAGGTGTTGTAGAATCTTCTCTAAATGCCTTCATAAGATTTGAACGAGTAAGGAATTCATTTGCTGAGAATACGCCAAGTGACTGTTCACCAGGAATATGCATAAATCTAGGAAGTCCAGCTCCAGATCCAATGAATACAGCATCAAATCCTTCATCTTTCATAAGAGAATCAATTGTCACAGAACGTCCAATAACAACATCTGTTTCAATCTTAACTCCAAGGGATTTTACGTTTTCAATCTCTTTTTTTACAACTTTTTCTTTTGGAAGACGGAATTCAGGAATACCATATACCAGAACACCACCAGCCTCATGAAGTGCTTCAAAAATATGAACATCATATCCAAGTTTTGCCAGATCACCTGCACATGTAAGTCCAGAAGGACCAGATCCTATAATTGCAACCTTATGATTCTTCTTTTCTTTTGCACCTTCAGGTTTAATGCCCATTTCTCTAGCTGTATCAGCTACAAAACGCTCAAGTTTACCGATTGAAACTGGCTCTCCCTTGAATCCTCTGATACATTTTCCTTCACACTGAGATTCCTGAGGACAAACACGTCCGCATACAGCAGGAAGTGCAGAAGATTCACTTATAATCTGATAAGCTTTTGCAACATCACCATTTTTAACTTCCTGAATAAATGCAGGAATATCTATTGCAACAGGGCATCCCTTCTGGCACTGAGGATTCTTACAATTAAGACATCTTGTAGCCTCAGCCATAGCCTCTTCTTCATTATATCCAAGACATACTTCTTCAAAATTTGTAGCACGAACTTTTGCTTCCTGCTCACGAACCGGAACTCTTTTTAAAACATCAACTTCTATAGCCATGATTTATCTCCTTTTTCAGTTAATAGCAGCTTTTTTTAATCAATCAGAACAGATACCACAGCCGCCCTTATGAGTCTTTCCTTCCTCCTGGGCAAGCTTTAATCTTCCTTCTTCTGTTTTATACTGCTTCATACGAACCATAGCCTGATCGAAGTCAACCTTATGTCCGTCAAATTCAGGTCCATCTACACATGCAAACTTAACTTCTCCGCCCACTGTAAGACGACATGCACCACACATTCCAGTTCCATCTACCATAATAGTATTCATAGAAACGATTGTTGGAATATTAAGTTCCTGTGTAAGTTTACATACAAATTTCATCATTATCATTGGTCCAATTGCAATACAAAGATCATAATGATGACCTTCATCTACAAGATCCTGAAGACACTTTGTTACCATACCACTTCTACCATAAGAACCATCATCTGTTGTTATATACAAATTGGAAACCTCTTTAAAACGCTCTTCCAAAATAACAAGATCTTTATTCTTGGCGCCAATAATAACATCAGCTGTTATTCCATTTTCCTTGAGCCATTTAGCCTGAGGATAAACAGGTGCTGTACCAACACCACCAGCAATGAAAACTATTTTTTTCTTCTTAAGCTCTTCAAGATTCTCGTGAACCATATCAGAAGGATTTCCAAGAGGTCCAACTATATCAGCAAAAGAATCTCCTGCCTGCATCTTTGCAATTTCATTTGTTTCAGCACCAATTGACTGAACTACAATTTCAACTGTTCCCTTTTCTCTATCATAGTCACAGATAGTAAGCGGAATACGTTCTCCTTCTTCATCTACTCGAACAATTAAGAACTGTCCCGGAAGGCAATTTGCAGCCACACGAGGAGCCTCAACTACCATCTGATAGATATGGGCAGCCAGCTCATTTCTTTCCAAAATTTTGAACATAATGCTGAATCTCCTTTTTTAAAAAATGCCAATTTGATCTTACTGTAATAAACAGTAACCATGCTTCTAATAATACGACAAACATCAAATCATTGCAACAGTGTAACACATTAAAGTGTTAAAAATAATATTTTTTGAAATAAAGTTTTAATTTAGCTGTTTAAGAAAATAGTTTCCTGCAATGTCAGTGCCTAATCTGTAAACTTCTCTTGTATGAACATTTACTCCATATAAAAGGCCTGTCATAGTCTGTGTTCCATTGGAATAAACATGATTTTCAACAAGGACATAGTAGTCGCCACTATTAATAGTTACAGACTTAGCGACAATGTACAGATAATATCCGTCAAGTCCGGTAGCTCTACCGTAACCATCTAAAAGATATCCTTTTTCAATCAATTTCTCAAGTAAAGCTGAAACAGCCTGTTCATGCGATACTTCAACGGAATAATGAAGCGAATAATTACACTCTACAACATGCGAGTATCTACTGTTTTGTGCATTGTAAGCTATAAATTTAAATTTACTCTCACCATACGGCATATGGATAGGTCCTGTATATCTATTAGACGATGTCGAAGGTTTACTTCCATCAACTGTATAATAAATACTACATCCATTATCCGTAGCAGCAACAATTTGAGTATCTGTTGTATAATTGCCACTAGCCTCGAGTATCTTTAATGATGGAAGGTTTTGAGCTATCTCGTATTTTATAGTTGCAACATCAGAAAAAAGCCCAAGTTCATTTTCATATACTGCCCTTATTTCATATACTCCATCATCATCCAGCTCTATAGGTTCTGTATCATCATATACTTTATCTTCTATAGTCGGATCATCTTCATTAATTGTATAATATATTTTCCCCTTACCTGATGTTATATGAATGAGCTGAGACTTATCATATATTCCCTGAGCAAGAGAATATTCAGGCATATTGGGCAGATATTTTCCTGAATATTCATCTAATATCCCAGTATCTGTAGTTTTCTTAAGAATTCTTTGAATTTCTTCATAGTCTTCCAAAGCTTCAAGCTCCTTGATTTTGTCTTTTAATCCTTTAGGAGCTGTTATAGCCTGACTCGAACTATCAGAAACAACCACTTTTTTTTCTTCAGATTCTTCTTGTACAAAGAGTTTTTTTATACACAAAAAACCACATATGCATATAACAAAAAGCAACGCAACCATACATGTTACTGTAATTTTGGTTGAATTAAAAATGCGGCCTTCTTCATTGCTGTCAAAGTCATCTTCAGTAAAATCATCGCCATTTTCTTCAACGTCTAATGCTTTACCGTTACTGACTTCAGCAAGAGAATGCTTTCTAGCATCCTCAATACTTTCAGCCAGTCCCAAGAGAGATTCATCTATCTGATTTTCTATTTCAGGATCAAATTCCGGAACTATCTTAATCTCTTCACCGCATTTTGGACAGTAAAGCGAACCTTTTGGAATTTCATCTCCACATTTGGGACATTGCATTTTTTTCTCCTTAACTATATATTATTGTTTTTTATTATTTAGAATAATCCAACAATATTGCCATCATCATCAACATCGATGTCGAAAGCAGCTGGTCTTTTTGGAAGTCCAGGCATAGTCATAATAGAACCTGTAAGAACTACTACAAAACCCGCACCGGCGCTTACATATGCCTCTCTTATTGAAAGTTCAAAACCACTAGGTCTTCCAAGCGCCTTAGGATCATCTGACAATGAATACTGTGTTTTGGCCATGCAGATTGGAAGATTTCCGAATCCCATTTCAGTAATCTGCTTGAGCTGCTTTTTGGCTGTCTGTGAGTAGGATACGCTTCCAGCTCCATAAATCTTTGTAGCAACTGCTTTCACCTTATCTTCAAGAGAAAGATCAAGTGAATATATTGGTTTAAAATCACTCTTTTTGTTCTCAAGAGTATTTAAAACCATCTTTGCAAGATCTTCACCACCTTCGCCGCCTTTTGCCCAAACATTTGAAAGCGCAAAATCACAATCTCTGTCTTTACAGAATTTTTCTACATAAGCTATTTCTTCTTCTGTATCAGTCAAAAATGAATTGAGAGTTACAACAACTGGAATTCCATACTGTTTGAGATTCTCGATATGTTTCTCAAGATTTACGATTCCCTTCTCTAGTGCATCGAGATTTTCTTCTGAAAGATTATCTTTGGACACACCTCCATTATATTTAAGAGCACGTATTGTTGCAACCAAAACAACAGCGTCAGGCTCAAGGCCAGCAGCTCTGCACTTAATATCAAGAAACTTCTCTGCTCCAAGATCAGCACCAAAACCAGCCTCAGTAATAGCAATATCACCTAAAGCAAGAGCTGCCTTTGTAGCGCGAACAGAATTACATCCGTGAGCAATGTTGGCAAATGGGCCACCATGAACAATAACAGGATTATGTTCAAGTGTCTGAACAATATTTGGCTTCATTGCATCTTTCAAAAGTGCTGCCATCGATCCAACTGCATTTAACTGCTTTGCAGTAACAGGCTCTCCTTTTCTATTATATGCAACAATAATCCTTGAAAGCCTTTCTTTCAAATCTTTAAGATCGTTTGCAAGGCAAAGTGCAGCCATAATTTCTGTTGCAACAGTGATAACAAAGTGATCTTCTCGAACAAAACCATCAACTTTTGCACCAAGACCAATTACAATATTACGAAGAGAACGATCATTCATATCAAGGCATCGCTTCCAAACTATCTGTCTTGTATCAATATCCAATTCATTTCCCTGCTGAATATGATTGTCCAAAAGAGCAGCCAAAAGATTATTTGCAGAAGTAATCGCATGAAAATCGCCAGTAAAATGCAAATTCAAATCTTCCATAGGCACAACCTGTGCATATCCGCCACCTGCTGCTCCACCTTTGATTCCAAAACAAGGTCCAAGTGAAGGTTCACGAAGAGCTGCTACAGTCTTAACTCCTAGACGGTTAAGTGCATCAGCAAGGCCTATACTGGTGGTTGTCTTACCTTCACCTGCCGGTGTCGGGTTAATTGCAGTTACTAACACCAGCTTCCCCTTAGGCTTTTTTTCAAGACTCTGCAAAAAAGACTCTGAAATTTTAGCCTTATACTTTCCGTACATTTCAAGATCATCCTCAGAAATGGAAACTTTGCTGGCAACCTCTCCTATCGGCAACTTAACTGCTTCCTGTGCGATTTGAATGTCTGTTTTCATAAATAGTGCTCCTCCTACAAATAGAAATACTGTTACATATATGTGAACAAAAAATCATAGATTTTTGTTTACAACCCCTGATCTTTGCAAAACTGGTCAAACTGTTGTCTGTTCATAAGTATTTTTCTTGGTTTTGTACCTTCGCCATCTCCAACTACTCCCGCATCACAAAGCTGATCCATAATTCTGGCCGCTCTATTAAATCCAATCTTGAAAACGCGTTGAAGAGTACCAATTGAAGCTTTTTCTTTTTCTATAATAAAATTGCCTGCTTCTCTAAAATATTCATCACGATCATTATTTTTACCAAAAATACTACCGCATCCTCCTTCGATACTTTGCATCTGTTCCTGTATCGAAGCATCATAGTTGTCATCACTATTTTTCTTGACAAAATCCGTAATTTTCTGAATTTCTGAATCCGACACAAATGCCCCCTGTATTCTAATTGGTTTACTCATGCTCTGAGGATAGAATAGCATATCGCCTTTTCCTAATAGCTTTTCCGCTCCATTCATATCAAGGATGGTACGGCTATCAGTACCGGATGAAACCGCAAATGCAATTCTACTTGGCATATTTGCCTTGATAAGTCCTGTAATTACATCAACAGATGGGCGCTGTGTCGCAATTACCAAATGAATTCCAGCTGCTCTAGCAAGCTGAGCCAAACGACATATAGCATCTTCAACTTCATTGGCAGAAACCATCATTAAATCCGCAAGCTCATCTACTATTACCACTATCTTAGGCAATTTTTCCAAATTTTCATTTTCTGAAGCATTGGCCATAACATACTCATTGTATCCCTTTAGGTCACGAACCTCTGCATCTGCGAAAAGTTTGTAACGTTTGGTCATCTCCGCCACAGCCCAGTTAAGCGCTGCTGCGGCTTTCTTTGGATCTGTAACAACAGGTATTAATAAGTGAGGTATTCCGTTGTAAACAGATAACTCAACAACCTTAGGATCAATCATAATCATTTTAACATCTTCAGGTGATGTCTTATATATCAATGACAAAATCATAGTATTAATACATACTGATTTACCTGAACCTGTAGCTCCGGCTATTAGAACATGAGGCATCTTCGCAATATCTGTTACTATTGTCTTTCCCCCAATATCTTTTCCAACAGCAAAAGACAATCCGGCTTTTGATTCTTTGAATTCTTTCGATTCCAAGAGTTCGCGCAAAGTAACTGTAACTGTTTCTTTATTAGGAACCTCGATACCCACCGCGGGTTTTCCCGGTATTGGTGCTTCAATTCTAATATCTGTGGCAGCAAGATTCAGCTTAATATCATCAGAAAGATTAACAATCTTTGATACCTTAACACCTACTTCTGGCTGCAACTCATATCTTGTTACTGCCGGTCCCTGACTAATATCTGTAACCGTTACATTAACACCAAAAGTCTTTAATGTTTTCTCAAGTTTAAGCGCTGTTTCCTTTAAATCCTTCGCAGAATCTGTGTTAGCATTCTTGTCTCCCTGTTTTAGTAAATTAAGTGGAGGAAAAATATATTTCCTTGGTCTTTTTGGTTGTGGTCTTTCATCCAAAGATTTAGCAGGTGATTGCACTACTTTTGTATCATTGTTATTAGCTATCTTTGTGCCATTATTATAACTAATCTCTCCAGGCATATATGAAGGTGCCTTTGCCAAAGAAGAAATTTTCTGTTTCTCCGAACTTGCAGAGATATGATCTTGCGAATGAATTGCGTAGCCTTCATCGGAAAAGCCATTACCCTGATCCTTCATAATAGTCTTTCCGCCTGCATGAATAGGAATATCTGGCAATTCTTCTGCTTCATCATTTTTAGCCAATCTTGCAACAGGCTTTTTTGATGTAAAATCATCTGTGATTTCGACCATATCTTCATCGACATCCTGAATTTTATCATAATAATCATCATAGTCTGAATCAATATCTTCTGAAATTTCCGGAATGTCATATTCCTCTTCCAAGTAAGAATCATCGAATTCTTCGTCATCTGTTTTTGATAAATTACCATTATAATCAGAAGGTGTGTTTTCAAAACAAGAAGTTCCTCGTAGATTTGTTTTCTTAACTTCATCAAGCAAAACATCACGCATCTTTTCGTAATCATCTTCATTTTTATTTACATCTTTGCTTGGTATAATCTCATCCTGGCTTTCATTTGGCTCTTCATAGAAATTATCATAAGAGTCCTCTTTAAAGCCATCATTATTACGAGTTTCCTGGTCAAAAAAGTCTGAACTATCGTCCATATATCCATGAATTCTTGGACCATCCAACATGATTTTTTCTTGTCCATTTGATTCCTCTTTAAGCGGAAGATATTCTTCACCTTCATTTAATATAATCTCATGAATATCATCGCAGGCGCTTTTTCCATCTGGAATAAACAAATCATCATTTCCGGAAATCTGAAGAGCTTTCTCAAATGATACTTCATCTATATTTTCATCAATATCATCAGATATTTTCAGATTGATGTCACCTATTCCATGTGCTTTTCTATTAAGTCGAAGAAGTACTTCATCTTCTTTAAGCTGCGACATCATTCTCTTTTGATGTTCTAATTGCTTTCTCTTTTCTTCTATTCTTGAACAACGTTCTAGAGCCTGATTTTTATAATAGATTGCATCTTCTCTAGCTCTTTCTCCAAGGATAATCCCGCCCTTTTTCAGTTCGCTAATAAGAGATCTTTGTGACAAAATAACTATACAAATTGCTGCTAATACAAGTAGTAAAAGGATAGTTCCTACTATAGAAATAGAATGTCTCAAAAAATATGCTACAGAACCAAAAATAACGCCTCCACCATTTTTATTCTCAACTGCAGTTTCAAATATTCTTGCAATATCATAAGAAGGCTCAAGTGTCCTACCTGTAGACAATTCAAAAGAAATTCCAATATCAAAAACAAGTCCAAGACCTGCAAGTATTTTGCGTACAGCAAGTGTAGAACCTTCATTTGAAATATAAAAAACAGCAGCAAAAGAAATAATTGGAGGCATAAGATATGCCAGCGCTCCGAACATTCCGAACATTACCTGACTTAGTGCTGATCCAATTACTCCGCAAATCCCGAAATTACATAAAAAGAAATAAATAGCAACCGTAATAAGGACAAGAGCAAGTATTTCACTTTTAAGTTCATATCCTTCTTCGCTGACTACCCCAAAAGATCTTTCAGACTTGCTCTGAGCAGCCTTTGACTCAATTCCTTTTCTCCTTGATGAATTCCTTGATGTAGCATCACTCTTTTTTCTAGCCGAGGATCTGGCTGTTGTTGACCGATTATTTGAATTAACACTCAATTTGTCATCTCCCATAATTGTATTTTTCTTAGAGCGTCAAAATAAATTTTTATGCACTCAGATTAGTATATCATTTTAAAGATTCTTATGCTATACTTTTACTGTCTTATGTTCGCCACAAGAATATGTTTGTTATTAATATCAAAAAGCAGGTAGCAAAGCTATAGATTTTTTGCTATCCTATATATTGTTTTTTTACAGATTTAACAGGAGTAGAAACATGGAATTTAAACAGGTTATTGATTCAAGTGCACTTAAACAGGTTGGAAACGATACTTCCGCCTTCAAAATCGGAGATGTTGCTTCTAAGTGCCGACTTATGAAAACTGAAAATGGTATCAAGGTCGATTTCAACTACACCGGTCCTAATGCTAGCAGCTATCTTCAATATGTTGAGAAACACAGAGAAGAACTCACCGAATATTTAATGAATCCTGATGTGGCTGATTTCTACGAGTGGATGGAACTTAGCCATCAGACACCTCTTACGCTCAAAAAGCATGAAAAGGAAAATCTTATCCTCTTCGTTGACTTCAATCCTAATACATGTGTTATGGAAACAGGTATTTCAGATGAAAACATCACAATGAAGCTTGGAGCTCCTCTCGTTCACATGAACATCGGCGAGATGTCACGTAATGACTTTAAGCTTGGAATTTACAATATGCTTCTTCTTGCTGATGAAATTGCACTTGCAATGGGAAATGAAAATCTTCGCAAGATGGCTAACATTGAGATGGTTAAAACATATCTTGCTGAAATCTATGACAAATATACAGAACAGCCTGAAATTTAATTATTGCTGGCAAATAATATTTGTATGAACCCTAAAATTAAAAATTCCCCTTATATTCGTATTATCTACAGAATATAAGGGGATTTTTTAATTCTTTCCAACAAAAAGTGTTCCCACTACCTTCTTATCAGCAATATCATATAATAATTCTGGTTTCTGACCATTTACTATCAAAACATCAATTCCATGACTTGTTGCAAGTTTCGCTGCTTCAAGTTTGGTAATCATACCGCCTGTTCCTCTGTTAGAACCTGACCCTCCGGCATTTCTCATCAAATTATCATCTATTTCTTCTACACGGCTTATAAGCTTTGCGCCTGGATTCTCATGAGGATTAGAATCATAAAAGCCCTCAATATCCGACAGTATAACAAGCTTGGACGCATTGGCAAATACTGCTACTATAGCTGATAACTTATCATTATCAGAAAAAAGTTTCTGATCTGATTCAATCTCAGTGTGGCTTATAGAGTCATTTTCATTAACTATAGGAATTATATGGTTTTCTAACAAAGCCTCAAGAGTATTCGTTAGGTTTTCTCTTCTTTCAGGAATCTGAACATCTTCATTACTAAGAAGAATCTGTCCGACCATTCGATTATATTCTCCAAAAAGCTTATCATATAAATGCATTAGTTCAAGCTGTCCTACAGAAGCTGCTGCCTGCTTCATTCTAAGTTCTTTTGGTTTTTGCGCAAGTCGCATCTTATTTGCTCCAACTGCTATTGCACCAGAACTAACTAATATAAGATCGTACCCAAGATTCTCCATTCCAGATAATGCTCTGCATAAAAGATCCATTTCGCGAATATTTATATCACCGTTCTCATTAGTAAGTGTGGATGTTCCGACTTTTACAACAATTCTTTTTTTAGAAAGTGCCATTTTTTCCTCCATCAGCTCCAAATTAAAAACTATAACCGTACAGACCAAAATTTGTCGTCAGATAAATTTTGTCCTTCGAAGCAGGATTCTTGCTGATGATTATCCTAAATCTTAGCAAGAAGTCATATTTATTCATATTAACATATTTATTTATACGCAACAAGGAATTGAAATCTGCATAAATACATTTATGTCCATTGCAAAACTCCCGCAAATATCAATATACTTGCGGGAGTTCTCTATTCTTTTATTCTTTTATTTTTTCAATCTTTTATTCAAATCATTTGATTTTTTATGCTTTCTTAAGCTGTTTCAATTCCTGTAGCATTGAATCTGACGTTGTGATAACTCTGCTATTAGCCTGAAATGCCCTTTGAGCAGTAATCATCTTTGTAAACTCATCTGCAAGATCAACATTAGATGACTCGAGAACACCTGTTGTAATCGATCCTCCTTCTGCATCAACTGTGCCATATGTTGGTTCACCCGACGCTGCACTTACCGAATACAGATTATCTCCTTCGCTTATAAGACCGCTTGAATTAGCAAATACTGCCGTTGCAATCTGTGCAATATCGTTGCTATTTCCATTAGAATATACAGCTGATACTGTACCATCTTTTGATACAGCAATATTAGTTAGAATTCCTTCTGGTTTTCCAGTTCCTTCAAATACTCCATCATCATTGCTTGTACCTTTTATCAACGATAAATCAGATTTTCCGCCATTAGCATATGTGGTAAGCTTATCTAAATTAACCGTAAGTCCAGTTGTGCCAATCGTAAAATTAGCCGTAGCAGCACTTGTTAATTTTCCTGTAGCTGGACTAAATTCAAGTTCAGCCGTTCCAGTAACATCTACTGTTTCTCCTGGTTCTTTTGGATCTATTGCCTTTTTTGCTTCCAACGTATAATGGTTATCATCCTGTTTTTTAATATTAAAAATCAGTGTATACTGTCCACTTTCTCCATTATAATACATCGAACCGACTACATCTTTTCCTTCAGCACCAAAGCTATCATCTCTTGCATCGATATTGCCATAGAGCGTAACTGATGCTGTTGCTTCGCCTGCACTCTTTAACAGTGCTTCACTCTTTACTTGTATTCTGTCACCAATTCCTCCACCGGCTAAAGGCTTTAGATATAATCCTTTTGAATTTACAAGATAACCTTCATTATCAACTTTAAAGGAACCATCTCTAGTGTAGTAGGTTTCTGTATTAGCCAAATCTCCTACTACAAAAAAGCTGTCGCCATTAATCATCATATCAAAAGGCTCACCTGTTGTCTGATAATTACCCTGTTTACCTATATTAGCCTTAATAGCAGAAACTCTTCCTCCAAGACCAACTTGTTTTGCATTAACTGCAGCAGTATTAGGTGTCGCCGCTGTTGCTCTAGACATGTTCTGATATAAGACATCTGAAAATGTAGTCGAACTAGATTTATACGCATTCGTATTGACATTGGCAACGTTATTTCCTATTACGTCCAGTTCCGTCTGATGAATATTCAAACCGGAGACGCCTGACCAAAGTGATCTAAGCATAAAAACCTCTTTTCTTGTATGCATCCGCCTGTACATCCTTGTAGCGTCGCCATCCATGCTTTTATAGTTATGTCATCATCCTTGAAAACATCTATACTTTCTCTCTATACAAATTATCGGATAGATTATTTGTTTTTCTTATAATTTTTTCCATCCTGAAGAAAAGCTTTCAAAGGATTGACATTTTTGGCCATATCAAGTATGACTGCTTTCTGATTGTGCATATATGCAGTTAATACAGCTTTTTCTTCATCTGTAAATCCGTTGTTACTAGTAATAATTCCCGAAAAAACTTCACCTTCTGCCTCTCTCTTACCATCTGAAAAAATTACATAAACAGATTTTTCACCTTGCTTATTCCTTACTATTCCAGAAACTGACATTTGCATTTCTGCAGGTATTTTTGCACTCATTGTTTTCTCCCATTATTATTATTTTATTTACAATAACTCTTTTTATTTTTCGGCAAAAAAATGGAAAGTTTTTATACATTAAATCATTATTTTTTTATCAAAGATTAGTTAATTGTTTGTAAAAAAAAGACGATATAGCTTTTGATGCTGAATATGATTTTTATTCTTTTCTAGAAAGGAGATAGTATGGATATTTATATTTGTGGACCGTGTGGTTATGAATATGATCCAATTGTAGGAGATCCTGAACATGGTATCGAACCTGGTACACCATTTGATAAGCTTCCTGACGACTGGGTATGTCCTGTATGTGGTGTAAGCAAAGATATGTTCGAAAAGAAAGAATAAACATATAAAAATACTATACTCAAAAAATGCGTGAATTTTTGTTTCCAAACTTCAAAAATTCACGCATTTTTATTTTTTACCATTATCATCCAGATATATCAATGTGTTTACCAATTTTGGTTTCCTCTTCTAATAATTCTTCCTCATTTAATATTACAAAAAGAGTAAATGAAACGCTTTTTTCTATCTGTATTCCATAACCTTTAACTTTTTCTTTAGGAAGAGTTTTCTTTGGAACAATACTGTGAATACTTTTACGTAGTATCTCATCTATCTTAGATGCATACATTCTATTTACAGCCATTTTTTCCACTATTTCTTCTTCAAGAAGAATCATCATTATGCCTTGTCTTGCGAAATTGGCTGATTTTTTCTTGGCTTTTTCTTTGTACTTTTCCTGAATAAGAATAAATAAAAGCTCTGGATACTTTTGTTGAAGCTTATTATAAAAAGAAACAGCCCGACTACTTAGTTTGGGAATTCCAATAAAATTTCCAAGAATATAATCAGAATTATCAGAATACTGCTTTTGGTCCTTATTCTTATCTTCGCTCTTCGAGTCCATTTCGTTTGAAAACTTTTCTTTGGTATTGGCGCTAGACAAAACAGGACTAGCCGCATATATCCTACTGGCTGCAGATACTTTACGAATTTTTCCAGAATCAAAATTTGTCATATTTTTACCTCCATGTAAAAACACTGCACATCCTTGTGCTAATATTACTACTTCTTCTAATAAGTAACTTGATGTTATCAGACAATAATAGTCTTCATTAAATATATCGACAATTATTATAATTTCTGAATATACTGATTCATCGTATTTAAAACTCTTTTTTTATCAGCACTCCATAGCGGTGCAATAAGAAGCTTTTTGGGACCATCACCTGTTATTCTGTGTATTACTATTTCCTTTGGCAACCTTTTTAGGCACTCTCCAACTACATAACAGTATTCTTCCAAAGTAAAAACTTTGAAAGGATTATCCATAAATCTTCTTCCAAGTTCAGTTCCTTTAAGCACATGCAAGAGCTGCAGCTTAATGCCATCAAGTCTTGGTGTAAGTCTTGCAAGGTAATCTACTGTTTCAAGCATTTCATCTACTGTTTCATCAGGCAACCCCAAAATAACATGTACTATAACAATTGCACCTATCTGCTTTAATCTTTGGTATGTCTTATCAAAAACAGAGAGTTCATATCCTCTATTTATAGCCTTGGCACTTTTTTCATGAATGGTCTGAAGTCCAAGTTCAATATAAACATCTCCCTGTACCACAAGTTCTGAAATCATTTCATATATTTCGTCATTAAAACAATCTGGTCTTGTACCAATTGACAGCGCTACAATTCCAGGCTCATGAAATGCATCCATATATAGCTTTTTCAATCTGTCTGCATCGCCATAAGTATTGGAATAAGATTGAAAATACGCTATATATTTCCGTTCATTAATACCAATATTCTTCGGAAACTTAGCATCAACTTTCTTTTTGGCATCTTCAATCTGTTTTCTTATATCATCCCCTTTTGATGCAAAATCTCCAGAACCACCTTCTGAACAGAAGGTGCAGCCTCCTGTAGATATTGTTCCATCCCTATTAGGACAACTGCACCCACTTGAAAGAGACAATCTATAAACTTTTGTCCCGTATCTTTGTTTAAAAAATTCTGACGCACTTGTATATTTCATTATCCATACATCCAAAAATCACTTACCATAAAGAATTCTTGCTAGCTCTGAATTCTTGTCCAGTATAATAGTCTTATTGCCTTTCAAAGACTTTTTGAGCATATCAAGACCTCTAAGATAGTTATAAAAATCAGCTTTTTCCGGTGAATCGTAAGCCTTTTTCAAAGTCTTCATATATTCAGCTTCACCTTCAGCCTTAAGCTTTTCTGCATCTTTTTGCGCATTAGCCTTAATTGTAACTACTTCTTTGTCTGTTTCATTCTTTATTTTCTGTGCCTCCGCCTTACCTTCTGCTGTAAAAGAAGCCGCGATATTATTTCTTTCAGAAATCATACGATCATAAACAGCCGCTTTGTTATCATCTGGAAGATCGAGAGCTTTAATCTGTGCCTGAACAATTTCGATTCCATAGCCATCCATATCTTCTCTGGCTTCCTTAGTTATAATCTGCATCAAAGCTTCACCCCTTGCTTCAATGACCTCATCCTGATCCATCGAAGAAATAGCATTCTTTGTTGCATTATATACTGATGCTTCTATTCTTTCTTCTGCCCTTTCATTAATTGCATTAAGAGTCTTGAGAAATTTCAAAGGATCTGAAACTTTCCAAATCACATAGGTATCTGTAATCATAGACTTTTTATCCTTTGTAATAACATCTGAAGCCGGAATATCATACAAAATCATTTTAGCACTGATACTCTGAGCGTCATCAACAAATGGAAGTTTTGCATGAAGACCCGTTTCTTTTTCAATAGAGACAACCTTACCAAAACGCTTTACAACTACATATTCATTTGGACTTACTGAAAAAAGACATCCATGAAAAACAATGTACAAAACGCCAATAACAACTGCAAGAAAAATATAAAACTTCATCTGATTAACTTTTTTAGTTTCCATGATTATTCACCATCCTTTTGGTTTTTGTCTTCTTTTTTGCCTGATGATGATTTATCTAAAGAAGATGAATCTGACGAAAAGCTTTCAAGCGGCAACATCTCCTGAGTTTTCCCATCAGTAATAATCACCTTCAAATCAGGAAGAATATCTTCCATTGTCTCATAGAAAAGCCTTTTCTTCGTTATATCCGGTGTAAGCTTGTACTGTTCGTACATTTCTTTAAATCTTGCAACCTGGCCTTCTGCCTCTGCAATACGCGCATCCTTGGCTGCTTCTGCTGCTTTGACTATTCTGTCAGCTTCTGCCTCTGCACCTGGAAGTTGTTCGTTCTTATACTTTTTGGCATTATTTATATTAGTTTCTTTTCCCTGCTTTGCAGTTTCAACAGATTTAAAGGCGCTAACAATTTCATCGGTAGGTGGTTCTGCATCCTGTATAGAGAGATTAACTATCTGAATACCCACTTTTTTAGCTGATAATTCTTTGGACAGATTATCTTTTATTTCAGACTGAATCTTGCCTTTGGCTGTAGTCATCACATCATCTACTGTATATTTCACTACAGTATTTCTTATATTAGCAAGGGCAATGTTCTTCATTACTGCATAGGGATCTTCCGAATTAAAGTAAGCAGCAATCGGATCGCTCACCTTATATTCAACATAAAAATCAATGTCAATAAAATTGAAATCAGAAGTTATCATCACTCCCTCATCTTCAACTGTAATATTCTGGCCATTTTCAATAACATACCCAATACCAAAACCGTGAGTAGTCATATCTACCATATGAACCTGCTGCAGAAATGGTATCTTAAAGTACAGTCCTGCTGTATCAGTTCTTACAACGTTACCGAACATTGTTACAATTGCCTGTTCCTGCTCCTTTACAGAATAAGTGCAGTTTTGGACCAGAAAAAAAACAGCAATAACTAAAACTGCTCCAACAACAAATCCCCTCTTCTTGAAAAAACCTTTAAAGTCGATAGGATCTCTGAAATGTACTACCTTTTCATATTCTTTGCTGGATTTCTTTGAATTTTTCGAATCCATAGTTTCTCCTCCATACCTTGTTCAAACTAATTGAGCCTTCAATAAAATATTCTAACTTATTTACCATTTTTATGCAAAAACTTCAGTAAATTAAATCTAAAATCAATACTTAAATCCAAATCATTTTTATACTATAGTAATGATGTTTTAATTATCAACAAATTTTCTAATGATATCCTCGTGGAAAAAACAGCATAAAAAAAGAGGCTTAAATAAATATTCAAACCTCTTACACATAATAGCGAGAGGGGGATTCGAACCCTCGACACCATGGGTATGAACCATGTGCTCTAGCCAACTGAGCTATCTCGCCATATATTCATTTGCTGTTTGCGGCGCCTGTCGCAACCGACTTAGATACTATAACCCGAAACGTATGTATTTGTCAACACTTTTTTTTATTTTTTTGTTATAATAATAAAGTAATTAGCAAATCACCCTCAAAACACGAAAAAGGCACTGATTATTAGCCATTTTCCAATCAATAACCAGTGTTTAATAATGTAAGATAATCAATTGGAGCTTTACATGTCACAATATATAGCACTTCCACAAAACCAAATATTCAAATATGTTTATACAGGAAAATTCAAAGCACTTTCCGATAAATGGAAACACGAACGTTTTCCGCTTAATGAGTTCGAACTTATAACTCTAACTGAGGGCGAGCTTTATATAACATACCAAGACCAAAACTTTCATATAAAAAAGAATGAATATCTGCTACTTCCGCCTAGCAGTTCTTTTCGTCTTGGATATAAAGAAGCCTATTCAGAGTTCTACTGGCTCCACTTTATATCACCAGCCACAGATTTACCATATACAATCACTAAAACTATGATAAACACTCTTGATTGTGATTCAACGTTAGTAATTCCTCAAACAGGAATTATACCTAGACCAGAAAAACTTATCGTTTTAATGAAGCAACTACAGGATCTAGTTAAAAATCATTATCCTCAAATATCTGTAAATACCATGACTACCTGCATCATAACAGAACTATATGGACAGCTCCAAACTTTTTCTACCAACGCTGTCCCTATTAATCAAAAGCAAATTTACAACGACATGCTTGATTATATTGAAAAAAATTTAAGCAGAAATATAAAAGTTCAGGACATAGCTGATGCTTTTAAATATAATCCAAAGTATTTGTCGCACCTTTTTTATAAGTTATGCGGAACTCCGCTCAAACAATTTATTCTAAAAAGAAAAATAGAAACTGCAAATTTCATGTTATCAGATAAAGATATGCCTATAAAAGAAATCGCATTCAATCTAGGTTTTAGCGATGTTCACAACTTCACAAGAGCATATAAAAAGCAAACTGGAATTTCTCCTAGCGAATACAGAAACGCATTCTCTAAAAGGCTGCTTTTTCACAAATAGGATACAAATACTTTTTAAGTTCATTAATTCGCTCTTCCATAGTTTGCACGCCTATTTCATATACTCGGCGAAGTTCTGATGGTTCATGTTCCATACTGCCTATATTAAGTTCATGTGGAGGTCTTATAACAAAAAGCTCTCCTGTAAGCTCTTTTTTTCTGATATATTCAAGTGTTTGGTTGTAGTATATATGTCTTTGACCTACTGTTTCAACAAATTCTGGATATTTTTTATACATAAGCTTAATAAGAGGTAGTATTTTGTTAGGCTTTTTTACATATCCTAGAGGCTGTGTTAACACTACTACATTTTGGTTATACCCTTTACCTTCCCAAAATTTTACAGGTATAGAGTCAGCCACTCCTCCATCTAGCAGTTTTTTTCCATCTACTTCTACAATCCTTGACACAACAGGCATAGATGCAGAAGCAATAAAATATTGCATATCTTTGCCTTTACCATTAGAAAATTTGTGATAATAAGGCTTTCCAGTTTCAACATCAGTGCATACTCCATAGAATTCCATGCGATTTTTATTGAAAGTTTCAAAATCCATAGGATCTAATTCATATGGAATAGTCTTATAACAAAACTCTGCCCCATAAAGATCTCCAGTTTTAAACAGTGACTTCCAACTAGAGAATCTCCAGTCGTTACAATATTTCGTCGCATATCTTATAACTCTACCTATCTGTTTTGACTTAATGTTACAGCCAAAAGCTGAACCGGCTGAAACACCTATTGTTCCGTCAAAGTCAATATTTTCTCTCATCATCACATCTAATACACCCGCAGTAAACATTCCGCGCATGGCGCCGCCTTCAAGAATGAGACCCTTTTTAACTTTCTGATCCATATGCTACCTCCCTAATATATTCAACAGTATACTACAAAGTTAAAAAAGTTGCACTTATTACTTGATTTAGGATGCATCTACTCACGAAATTTGATATTTTATTAAATCTATTAGCCTATTATACTCAAAAAATTCATAATCATATTCTTTTTGGACATTTCTATTTACCTTCAATCAATTCAGTTTAAAGACCTTTTAGCAAAATTCACTCTCTATTTTCGAGTCTTTGAGCTGAACTTATTCGTAAACCACAACAAAAAAGTGGTTTAAATAGAACATCTAAACCACTTTCAAATAGTAGCGAGAGGGGGATTCGAACCCTCGACACCATGGGTATGAACCATGTGCTCTAGCCAACTGAGCTATCTCGCCATATATTCATTTGTTATTTGCGGCGCTTGTCGCAACCGACTCGTATACTATAACTCCTACCCCTATTAGTTGTCAACACTTTTTTGGATTTTTTTCAAAAAAGTTTTTTCCCGCCAAAAATAGTTGCATTTTTCCTGATTTTTATTATAATGAAATCAAGAAGACATCTTGTTCTGAGGAACAAGTGAACCTGGGATGTGCGTTAAACCTGTACATTTTTGAACCTACATTTACTTTAAACGGGAATCCTAGATCACTGTATTTCCAATGTCACGCCTTCGGTTTCGTTTTTACGATAGCTACGGGAGAGGAAGGCAGCGGCTACAGTTGCGGTAACCCACCTGGCGTTAGCTAGGAGTCAAAAAACAGGAGACGGCACCTTGGGATGTACTCGAAATAAAACGCTAGTCACATTTGTGGCTAGCGTTTTTTATTCCATAATTCACTTATAACATGAACATCAGGTAAAAACCACCTATATAGTTTTAAAAAAATTGCAGCTAATAAAAATGAGGAATGATTCAATAACCACTCCCCATTTTCATCACTTAAACTTTTATTAAAATGAAATTATTTTTTAAAACCCTTCTGGAACATCAACTTTTTCAAGTTCACCTACTTTAGTAAAATCAATTTTAAATTCCATACTTTTAAATGTTATATTTACATCATCTACCTTAAGCGCTGAATTCATTTCTTTGGCTGCACCAGAAGCATCAATTCCTGATACTGTTATAATTTCCTGTACAGCTTCTTTTGTCTCTTTTGAAATGTAAATTTTTACTGTAGCTGTGCAGTTTTCCGAGCTAACTCCTTTTGTGAAAGAGCTATATAATAATCCAATCTTGCCTAAATCTTTAGCTTCAGAATAGGGAAGATCAGTTGTAATAACATAGCATTCTTTACCATCTATATTTTCCGTATTCTCTGATAAAGTATATGTTGCATTCGGAATTCCCTTGTAAATCGCCTCAAAATTTGTAAGGGTTTTTCCAAGTTTATCATTTTCTTTCCAATCACTTCCATCCATTTTAGCATAGCCCTTTCCTTGAGCATCGCTGTAATATAGATTTGTAAATTTTTTAGATTTTTCATTTGCAGAAACGTTTACATTCTCTGAAAGTGTATATTCACCTCCTGCAACCTGATAAACAAGTTTCCCATCGCTTTTAAGAGTTGTACTAAGATTTGCCGAACTAGAAGTAATATCATAATCCTGAGTAATAGCAATATTTGTCTCAATAGAAGATGCTTCTGTAAGTGCATCGTTTGCGGCCTTACATAGCTCTTCAGCTGTTGGAACAATGTTAGGAGCAATTTCATTATCAATACGTGTCTGGAAGCTTGAATCTCCTGTTGCATTAAGAGCATCCTGCGCATCAGTATTTGCCTTTTCAAAATCGCTAGCTGCGATATCAGCATCCACCTTGGCATTATAGGCTTTTGTAATGCCTTCTTTTGCATCTTTATTATCTTTGTGCTGGCTAAGGATTGTCTGGAAACTTGAAATAGCATTATCATAATCTCCGCTATCAAGATATCCTTTTGCTGTCTTTAAATCTGATTCAAGCTGCTTGGACTTTTTTCCATCCTGAGCATTCTTCTTTCCATTTATAGCATCTTCATTGTCAGGATTATCTTCAAGAATTTTATCAAAAGCAGAAATTGCATCTTCATACTTTCCAGCCTTAACAAGCTTATTTGCATTTGCTATCTTTAATCCAAGTTCTGCTTTCTTCTTACCATTTTTAGCTTCATCATTTTCTTTATCAAGCTTAAGAGCTTTTTCATACTCAGAAATTGCTTCTTTATACTTTTCATCTTTATAATCTTTAGCAGCAGTTTCAAGTGCAGTTTCAAGCTTCTTGCCCTGATACCATCTATATCCAAAGAAAGAGCCAACACCACAGACAGAAAGTGTTACTACCAGTACGCATGCAATAATTGCTCCTTTATGGCTCTTTTTCTTAGGCTTGTTATCTACAGGATTTCCATTTTGTACATACGCACCCATTTGCATATTTGGGTTTCCATTCCCCTGGTACTGATTATACCCTCCCATCTGCATATTTGGATTTCCAGATTGACTAACTTTAGTACCACAGAACTCGCAAAACAATGCTCCGTTCTTCAACTCTTTTCCACACTTTTCGCAAAACATAAATACTCCCTTCCCTCACTCGTATATCTTATTTATTATAAAAAAATGAAAATCAATAGATAAAAAACGTCAAAAACCAAAAGTAGTAACATTTTATGGCTATTACTCTGACTTTTGACGTTTTCTAATATAATAATACTACTCAAAATTTCAAATAGTACAAAAACTGACCAATAAACAAAACCACATGACAAGTGGTATATCGAAAAATTATTTCCCTATTCCTGTTTCTTTTACTCAACTTCTCTAGTAGCTTCTTTAAGCCACTCAACAATCTTCTCATCATCTATAAGAGGTGAAACTTTCTCAAATACCATCTTATGATAATTATTTAGAGCCTCAATATCTTTTGGCTGCATATACTTAGTATCAATTGCCTCTAAATCAATTGGTGCAAATGTAAGCTGATTAAAGTGCAAAAACTGTCCATCATCATTCTTTACACCTTCTACTACTTCAAGAATATTTTCAATTCTAATTCCATGCTTTCCTTCAACATATACTCCAGGTTCATCTGATACTATCATTCCAGCCTGAAGTACTGCATCTGAAAGTCCCGGTCTAGAAGCCCATCTGATATTCTGAGGACCTTCATGGACATTTAACATATATCCTATTCCATGTCCTGTACCACACTTATAATCTCGATCCATAGCCCAGATAGGGCCTCTTGCCATAATATCAAGATTTCTACCGTAACAACCTTTCAGAAAATTGCAATTAGCCAGCTGAAGCATTCCAACGCAGGTTGCTGTATAGTGCATCTTAACTTCATCGGATATTTCTCCAAGAACAATAGTACGAGTAACATCAGTTGTTCCACCCATATATGTTGCCCCTGAGTCAACAAGAAGCATTCCCTCGTTCTTTAATACAGCAAAATCATCTTTAGTAGCTTCATAATGCATCATTGCAGCATTTGATCCATAGGCGCTGATTGTTGGGAAAGAAAGTTCAATAAATCCTGGAATTTCTTTTCTCATTGAATCAAGCTTCATAGCTGCAGAATACTCTGTAATCTCTTCTTTTCCAATGCTGTTTTTAAGCCAGTAGATGAATTCGCAAAGCTTAGCACTATCTTTAAGATAGATATCACGGATATTTTTTAGCTCTGTCTCATTCTTTACAGCCTTCATGATTTCTGTTGGATCTTCAACATTTTCCAGTTCAACATTACTTCTTTTTGCACACGCAAGAAGTGACCTGTATGTAGAATAATTGACATTTCTCTTATCATACATGATATTGCCGGATAGTCTTGTTTTCTTTAAGAAATCAGCAACTTCAAAATAATCATGAAGAACCATATCATTATCGCTACAATAATCAAATACATCATCTGTAACTTCTTCCATCTGTACAAAAAGGTGGAATTCTTCGTCTGTAATAAAAGCGTAGGACAAAGCTACAGGATTGCACTCCACATCATCACCTCTAAGATTTGTAAGCCACATAATATCATCAAGCTTGCAAAGAAGATATGATGTACAGTTATTTTCTTTCATCTTCAAGCGAACATCTTTAAGCTTTTCTTTAAAACTTTTACCACATAATTCATCAGTAATAATGTACATATCATGACATGGAAGGCTTGGTCTGTCTTCCCAAACTTCATCTGCTATGTCTCTGTTATAAGAAATGCTGGCACCTTTTTTGGAAAGAAGCTTCTCTAAATCATTTCCTAATTCGGTATTTATAACTCTTCCATCAAAGCCGAGCACTTGACCTTTTTTCATATTAGAAGAAAGATATTCCTTAATAGTAGGAACATTCTCATTCATCATCTTATAAAGAGTTACTCCTGTTCCTTCCATTTCCTTCTCAGCCTGAATAAAATATCTTCCGTCAGTCCACATTCCTGCCCAGTTTTCGGATACTACTACTGTACCATTAGAGCCTGTAAAGCCTGTAAAGTATTCTCTTGCTTTAAAAAAATCTGCTGCATATTCAGAATTATGAAAGTCAGATGTTGGCATCATATAATAATCAATACCATGATCTTTCATCTTTGCACGGAGTTTTTTAAGACGTTTCATAATTGTTCTGTTTTCCATTACTATATCCTCTGTTTTTTAAATCTTAGATTTTAACGTCGAATTATCAATTGCATTACATATTGTACTCTTTGCCGATAAGCTGAGCTACAGCAGAAGAACCAAGTCTAAGTGCACCAGCATCAAGCATAGCCTTAGCATCCTCTATTGTGCGGATTCCACCTGCTGCCTTAATCTTAACTCCATCTTTAATATGTTTTGCAAAAAGTTTCACATCTTCTACCGTTGCACCTGCTGTACCAAAACCAGTAGATGTCTTAATAAAATCAGCTTTAACATCTGATACGATTTCACATAAACGAATCTTTTCTTCCTCGGTAAGGTAGCAAGTTTCAATAATAACTTTAAGGACATAACCTTTTGTTGCTTCACGAATCTGAAGAAGTTCATTCTTGACTTCATCAAATCGGCCATCTTTAACATCTCCGATATTTACAACTGTATCAATTTCTGTTGCACCATCTCTTATTGCATCTTTAGCTTCTAACACCTTAGAAGATGTAGAATTATATCCAAGAGGAAATCCTATAACTGTACAGATTGTGAGATTATCTTTATATTTATCTTTTACTCTTTTAATATATGACTGAGGAATACAAACAGAAGCTGTACCATATCTTACAGCTTCATCACAAAGGTCCTCAATATCCTTCCATGTAGCAAAAGCTTTAAGCTGTGTGTGGTCGATGTACTTCAAAATATCCTTGTTTTCCATAATTATTACCTCATTTCCGTTTAATACCATTATTACATTTCTTTGTAATATCTAGGATCAAAAACATCCACACAAAATTTTATCACAAATGTTCAAAAAAAAGAACCCTTACCAAATAAGGGTTCTTTTTCTAAATCAGGATAAAAGTAATGAAATTTACATTCTTTCGTCAAGCGCTTTATAGTGAAGATGTGGTCCTACCGACTTATATGCAGGACGAATAATCTTGCCATTATTTGCAAGCTCTTCAATTCTATGTGCACTCCAGCCAACAATACGTGCCATTGCAAACAAAGGTGTATATAACTCCATCGGAAGTCCAAGCATCTTGTATACGAAACCGGAATAAAAGTCCACGTTTACACTGACTCCTTTATACATCTTTCGACGTTTAGCAATAACTAAAGGAGCAAGCCTCGAAACTTTGTCATATAATGCGTACTCTTTGTCAAATCCTTTTTCATGAGCCATCTGTTCAACGAATTTCTTGAATACTCTTGCTCTTGGATCAGATTTAGAATAAACCGCATGTCCTACACCATAGATAAGTCCTGCCTTGTCAAAAGCTTCACCATTCAATAGTTTTTCAAGATAGTCGCATATTTCATCTTCATCTTCCCAATTCTTAAGATTTTTTTCCATATCATCAAACATGCGCATAACCTTAATATTTGCTCCGCCATGTCTTGGACCCTTTAACGAGCCAATTGCTGCAGCCATGACAGAATAAGTATCCGTCATACTAGATGAAAGAAGATGTGTTGTAAAAGTCGAGTTATTACCACCGCCATGCTCCATATGAAGAATAAGACATATATCTAAAAGTCTTGCTTCAAGTTTTGTATACTGTGAATCTGGTCTAAGCAGGTACAAAATATGTTCAGCTGTAGACAAATCGGTTCTCGGTGGATGGATAAATAAGCTATTTCCTTCATGATAATGATTATATGCCTGATATCCATATATAGCTAATAGTGGAAACAAAGATATCAGCGACATGCATTGTCTCAAAACATTAGGAAGACTGGTATCATCAGGATTATCATCATACGAATATAGTGTGAGAACTGAGCGAGACAGCGTATTCATCATATCTCTACTAGGAGCTTTCATTATTATATCTCTAACAAAGCTAGTAGGTAGACTACGATAAAAATACAAGCTCTTATTGAAGTTTTCAAGTTCCTCACTATTGGGTAAATTTCCAAACAAAAGAAGATAAGTCACTTCTTCATACCCAAAATGATCATCGCTTACACATCCTTTAATCAAGTCTTCAACATTATATCCCCTGTAAAATAGTTGTCCATCTGCTGGTACTGACTCACCGTTCACCTCTTTTGTTGCGACAATATCAGAGACATGAGTAAGTCCTGTAAGAACACCTTTACCATTAAGGTCTCGAAGTCCTCTTTTTACAGCAAACTTAGTATATAGTTCAGGTTCAATATAGTCTGAATTCCTACAAAGATTAGATAATTTTTCAAGTTCCGGTGTGATTTCTGAATAAATGTTCTTGTCTTCTGCCAATATACTCTCCTTTCTCAATGTAATCTTAGTCGCAAATACCCAAAAACTCCTTAACTGCTTTTTCCATATCTTGAGTTTCTACAACTTTATCATGACGAACTTCAGCGTTTCTAATAGATGTTACAGCCTCAGGAATCATGATATTAGCTTTTTGTGAAAGAATATCAGCAAGTTCAAAGTCATCAGCGTTATCGTCTGCCTTGTCAATAGCTTCCATAACGGAACGAGTAAATTTGAACGGGCTGGCTGTAGAAGCTATAACAGTAAGAGTTTCATCTCCTGTTTCTTTTCTGTACTTTTCATATACTTTACTTGCTACTGCAGTATGTGTATCAATTACATAACCTGTAGATTCATACAAAGATTTAATAGCATCTTTTGTTTCTTCTTCTGTTGCGTAGTTTCCATAAAAATCTACAAGCTGGCTTCTCATGCTATCTGTAATAGAATACTTACCGTCTTGACTAAGACTAGTCATCAGCTCAGAATCCTTCTTTGCATCATTTCCTGCAATATGATAAATAAGTCTCTCCAGGTTAGAAGAAATCAAAATATCCATTGACGGAGATGATGTAAGCACAAATTCACGATTTCTATCATAAGAACCACTTTCAAAGAAATCATAAAGCACTTTATTGGAGTTACTTGCGCAGATAAGCTTTGCTATTGGAAGCCCCATCTGTTTTGCATAATATGCTGCAAGAATATTTCCGAAATTTCCTGTAGGTACTACAACATTAATTTTCTGACCATCTGTAATTTTCTTCTGTGCCAAAAGTCTAGTATATGCATACACATAATATACTATTTGAGGTACGAGTCTTCCGATGTTGATAGAATTAGCTGAAGAAAACTGGAATCCTGCATTATTCATAATCTCGGCAAGTTTTTCATCTGTAAAGAGCTTTTTCACTCCAGACTGAGCATCATCGAAATTACCTTCAATACCAATTACGCAAGTGTTGTCACCCTTTTGGGTTACCATCTGCTTCTCCTGAATTGGAGATACACCATGCTTTGGATAAAATACAATAATACGTGTTCCCTCAACATCTGCAAATCCTGCAAGAGCTGCTTTTCCGGTATCTCCACTTGTAGCTGTAAGAATAACTATTTCATTTTTAACATTGTTCTTCTTAGCTGCTGTTGTCATGAGATAAGGAAGTATTGAAAGAGCCATGTCTTTAAATGCAATCGTTTTTCCATGATACAATTCAAGATAATAAGCATCTCCCGCCTTAGTAAGCGGTGCTATTTCCTTAGTATCAAATTTGGAATCATATGCATGCTCAATGCAATACTTTAGCTCATCTTCTGTATAATCTGTAAGCAGAAGCTTCATAACTTCATATGCTGTCTGCTGATAATTCATTTTTGAAATATCTTCTAATGAATGCTCAAGATGCGGAACATGATCTGGAACAAAAAGTCCACCATCTGGTCCAAGTCCACGCAAAATTGCCTCTGATGCCTTAACTTTTAATGCATCACCCCTTGTACTTGAATAGATTACGTCTCTCATTACTTCCTCCTAAAAGCACAACATTTTCATGCTGTGTCACTTCATTGATTTAAAGTTTGAAACATTATACCATACTTTTATTTATTACGAAACCCAGAACAATAAGAAAAATAGATTTATATTAATATTTTACCACATAATTCAAGTGTTTTTGCCGATATAAAATATAGGAATAATCAAAATATAACCAGTAACATAATTATTCATTTCAAAGGGAGTAATTATGAGTCCAAAAACAATCTCGCAAAATTCCGAAAAAAGACTTACAGGTGTACATGCTTCAATCAAAAAAGATGGAAGCACTTTTTTTCGCGCATCTATTACCTATCAAGGAAAACATATTGCTCTTGGAAATTACAAAAGCGAATTTGTAGCTCATAAAGCTTATCTCGAAGCAAGAAAAATACTTGATAATAATGATATTACACTCTCAGATTATTCCCATGTTCTGGTATTGTCTTTTTCTAAATACGTAAGTCTGATCAATTTTCGTGATAATAAATTTTATATTTCAACTCCTATTATTCTAAAAAAAGGATATTTTTTGTATTATTTATCAAATAGAGATGTATACACTTTTGATATTGATGATTTATTCTATTATTCTAGTCATACTATCCAAAAAAGAGGTAGTCATCTATTTGTTGCTGACTACGGAAGTCAAATAAGTATTATGACAAGATACGGTATCCCTCCATATGCTGTAGCCGGAAGAGATTACATTTTTATAAATGGTGATTCAACTGACCTAAGATATGCCAACATTCAGATTATTAACAGATATCGTGGTGTTCGTCTCTTCACAGAAAAAGGATTCCAAAAATATAAAGTTATAATTCATGTTAAGAGTAACTTTGTAGTTGGAGTTTATGATTCTGAAATAGAAGCTGCAATAGCATATAATAAAGCAGCTGATTTATTAATAAAACAAGGTATTACAAAAAAATTCGAACCTAATTACATTGAAGATCTTCGTCCAATGGATTATGCTGATATCTATACACGTATTAAAATTTCCCCTAAAATAATCAATTGGAAAGGTTAAACAAAATGTACTCAAATTCTTTTAACATCAAAAAAATCACCTGCCTGATTGCTGCGTCAATCATTTTAGTCCTTACATCCTGCAAGGATACTTCTTCCACCTTATCTGATGTTTTAGTCGGTGATGAAGTTGCGAGCAGAACTGGATTCTATTTTGATACTGTTATTTCGATTTCTATTTTTTCTCTTGAAAAAGATGGAAACTATAGTTTCAAAGAAAGAGCCGATAAAATATTAGATGGATGCATGCAGATATCCGATAGATATGATAAACTATTATCAGCTGAAAAAGAAAATTCTGATATTTGGAATATCAATAACTCAAACCAAAAAGAAACTGTTGTTTCCAAAGATACTTTTGAACTGATTGAAACATCGATAAAATATGCAAATCTTTCAAATGGTGCTTTTAATCCCTCGCTCGGAAGTATTATTTCATTATGGAATTTCACATCAAATGATAATCAAATAATTCCAGACAAAAAAGACATAGAAAAGAATATAAAACATACAGATTTTTGCAATGTAATTGTAAATAAAGACAAATCAAGTATAATTATAAGCGACAATGATACCAAAATAAACCTCGGCGCTATAGCCAAAGGTTTTATTGCAGATAAAATAAAAGATTATCTTTGCAAGGAGAAAGTAAAAAGCGCCATTATCAATCTTGGCGGAAATGTCCTTTTAGTTGGTTCAAAACCAAATGGCAGTGATTTTAAAGTTGGAATAGAAAAACCTTTTGAAGGATCCTCAACATATGCTTGTGTTGTAAATGCAAGTGATAAATCAATTGTTACTTCTGGAGTATATGAAAGATATTTCGAAAAAGATGATAAGATTTATCATCATATTTTAGACCCAAAAACAGGATATCCTGTAGAAAACTCTCTATACAGTGTTTCAATTATATCTGACAAATCAGTTGATGGTGATGCTCTTTCAACAGCCTGTTTTGTTCTAGGACTTGATAAAGGAATGGAATTAATAGAAAAAACTAAAGGTGTTGAAGCTGTTTTTATAACTAACGACTATAAGCTTCATACCAGTTCAGGATTTCCTAAAATAAAGTAAAAAAATAGGACTTTGCTTTACTTTTTTGTAAAACAAAGTCCCTTTTTATTATCCTACAATCTCTATTGCTTTCTTAGGACACTTTTGTGCGCATAATCCGCAATGTGTACACTTGGACTGATCAATAGATGCTACATTATTTTCAACCTTAATAGCTCCTACCGGACAGTTCTTTTCACAGATTCGACATGCAATACATCCAACTTTACAATACTTATTAACCTTCTGACCAGGGTCATTAGATTTACATCTTACAACTTCTGTAGATGAGTAAGGTATTAAATCAATAAGATGTCTAGGACAAATCTCAATACACTTTTTACAAGCTTTACAAGCTTCTTTATCAACGACTGCAACTCCATTTACTATATGAATTGCATCGAACTGACATACGCTTACACAACTGCCTCCACCAAGACATCCATAGGTACATGTTTTAGGACCATTACCCGGAAGCTGATTTATAACCCGACAATCCATAGCTCCAGAATATGTATACTGAGATGATGCATTCTCACATGTTCCATTACAATGAACATATGCAACTTGTTTCTCCTCAGAGCCTGCATCAGTTCCCATAATTTCAGCTATTTGCGCTGCAACTGGGGCTCCTCCTACAGGACACTGATTAACTGGTGCTTTCCCACTAGCAATTGCTGCCGCACAACCACTACATCCTGGGAAACCACATCCACCACAGTTATTTCCAGGAAGAACTCCAAGAACTGCAGCTTCTTTTTCATCAACATCGACGTGCAGCTTAATATTGGCTACTCCGAGAACGACACCTATTAGTATTCCCGTTCCTGCCACCACAGCTACAGCGATTAGTACTCCTAATCCATCTATCATAATCTATCTCCTTTTTTACCGTCTTTTAGCGAAGAACGGAAAATCCAGTAAATGCTATAGCCATAAGACCTGCTGTAATTACTACTATTGGTGTTCCTTTCCATGATTCAGGAATATCATTATATTCTATCTTTTCACGAATGCCTGCCAATATTGTAATAGAAATTGTAAAGCCAACAGCTGTTGCAAAACCGTTAACGATACCTTCAAGAATACTGTACTCGTTTGTGACATTCAATAAAGCTACACCAAGTACTGCACAGTTTGTTGTAATAAGAGGAAGATATACGCCAAGGCTTTCATACAATGGCTTTACAAACTTCTTCAAGAACATCTCTACAAACTGAACAAGCATAGCAATTATCAAAATAAATACAATTGTGTTCAGATAAGTAAGGTCAAGTGGAACAAGTATAAACTTGTACAAAAGACCGCATACCAAAGATGCAATGGTAATAACAAATACGATTGCACCGCCCATTCCAACAGCTGATTCAACTTTCTTGGAAACTCCTAAGAATGGACACAGTCCCAAAAACTGTGATAATACTACGTTATTTATGAGAGAGGACATGATCAGAATGCCCAAAAGTCCGCTTATAGTCTGCATCACTCCTTCTCCTCCTTTCCTGCCTTTGCAGCTTCTCTTTTAGCTTTATCGGCAGCAATAGCACCAGCCATACATGTGCCGCCTTCTTTGAATTTAGAAGTATCTTTACCTTCCTCTTCAAGCTTTCTCTTCATTCTGTTACGAGCTGCCATTAAAGTTCCCAAAACAAGGAATGCACCTGCCTGAAGTACGAAAATACTAATTGGTGTGTACATAGCAAAAGTCTTGCCGATTATGCCTTTTACTACTGTTCCCTCGCCTAAAATCTGTACTCCAAATCCAGTTCCTGCTCCAATAAGTTCTCGAACAAGACCAATAATTGTAATAGAAGCAGTAAATCCAAGTCCCATACCTATTCCATCAAAAAAAGAAGGAACTATGCCATGCTTGCTGGCATATGACTCTGCACGACCAAAAATGATACAGTTAACAACGATAAGAGGAATATAAACTCCAAGTGCTTCATTCAACGCTGGAAGATATGCCTGCATAAGAAGCTGAACAAGCGTTACGAAAGACGCTATAACTACGATAAAACTTGGAATTCTTACTGTGTCCGGAATAACTTTTCTCAAAAGTGAAATAACTGCATTTGACAAAGCAAGAACGAAAGTTGTAGCAAGTCCCATGGACAAACCATTTATCGCAGATGTTGTAACTGCAAGTGTTGGACACATACCAAGTACTAAAACAAGTGTCGGATTCTCGACAATTATACCATTTGCCAAACGTTCTCCTGGAGTATTAGCTGTAAGTCCAAGAGCACCTTTTTTCTGACTACTCATTATTGACCTCATTTCAGAACCTGCTGATAGTATAGAAGGCCTGCATTTACACCTGCTGTAATTGCTTTGGATGTAATAGTCGCTCCTGAAATAGCCTCGATTTTCGTATCAGTTGCATCTGATTTACCTGAACCGTCTTTTACTACCTCGTATACCTGATCTGTAGGAAGACCTCCATCGACAGAATACTGAGGAACAATATCAACCTCTGCATTCATACCAAGACCAGGAGTTTCAGCAATGCTTATAAGTGAAATCCCATTAAGAATGCCGTCTTTTGTAACACCTAAAGAAAACGAAACATTGTCGTTATATCCTTTATTAGTTACCTGCATTACATATCCAATTACATTTTTGTTTTCATCATATGCTTCACGGACTTCATTAATTGTTGCACCTGCAAAATCACTTTTAGCAAGCAATTCAGAAGCTTTTTCAGAATCAACTATATTATCAAGTCCAAACTCTTTAGCATCAGGATAAACTGCTAAATAAGCTCCCTTTACTTTGTTAAGTTCCTGCTCTTTTATTGGATTTTTGGTTATTTGATAAACCAATCCAAGAAGTATTCCGGCAATAAGAGTGATTACAAAAAGGATAGCCGCATTATGAATCATCTCGCCGGTCTCACTTCTTTTTACCGGAGTTTTAGCCTCACTACTCATGCTTTTGCCTCCTTTTTAGACTTTTTAGGAATACCGAAAGCTCTTGGAAGTGTCCATCTCTCGATAAGTGGAACTAAAAGGTTTCCAATAATAATTGCATAGGAAACTCCCTCTGCTCCTGTACCAAATATACGGAATATTCCAGTCAAAATTCCAAGCACTATACCATAAACATATTTACCGGCATTTGTAATTGGACTTGTTGTGTAGTCAGTTGCCATAAAAAAAGCACCAAGCATAAGTCCACCACCTGCAAGCTGTGCTGAAAGATATGTCAAATTTAGTCCATGACCGCCGAAAATAAGAACAAAGACTGCAAAGCTGACAATATATGATCCTGGAATTCTAAGGTCTATAACCCCTGTAAGAATAAGAATACATGCGCCAACCACAATTGCTACCATTGAAGTTTCGCCGATAACGCCACCAACTTTACCAATTATCATATCTGTAACATTAACACTTGTTCCGGCTTTAAGAGCTGCAAGAGGTGTTGCGCCCGAGTATGTATCTGTCACATATGTTGTCATAAGTTTTGGAAATGATATTATCAAAAAACATCTTGCTGCAAGTGCAGGGTTCATGAAATTTTGGCCAAGTCCGCCAAACAACATTTTTACAACAAGAATAGCAAAAATACTTCCCATTATCGGCACCCAGAAAGGAACCGTACAAGGAAGGTTCATTCCAAGTAAAAGACCTGTTACAAGCGCAGAATAATCCTTAACTGTAACTGGTTTCTTCATGAGTTTTTCATAAATAAACTCTGTTGCCACTGCAGATATAACTGCTAAAAGCATTATTATAAATGCATCCCATCCAAAATTGTAAATACCATACGCAGCCGGCAAACACAATGCTATGACAACCCACATCATAATGCTGGGAGTTGTATCCCCACTTCTTACATGTGGATTGGATGAGACATTTCTTAATTCGTCCATAATGTCCTCCTATTTTGTCTTATTATTTTTTTCGTGCTGCCAACTGAATCTTACGCATGCCTTTAATTAGCTGTGTCAGATGACGATGTGCCGGGCAAACGAACGAGCAGCAACCACATTCGCAGCATTCCATACCATATTCCGCAAGGAATCTTTCGGTCTGATTATGAGTTGCTGCATCTGCCAGATTCTTTGGTACTAACTTTTCAGGACAAGCTTCAACACATCGTCCGCAATTAATACATGCTGTCGGCTCAGTTGCAGAAACTGCATCAACTGTCAGACAAGTAAGAGCAGATGCAGTCTTTGTTGTCGGAATATCCAAATCAAAGATTGCAAAACCCATCATAGGTCCGCCAGAAATAATCTTTGCCGGTTCCTTTACAAATCCACCTGCATCTTCAACAAGTTCACGATAATTTGTTCCAATTCTAACTTTATAGTTACACGGATCCTTGACAGCATCACCAGTTATAGTTACAATTCGTTCCATAAGCGGACGACCTTCTGTAACCGCACGTGAAATTGCACACAAAGTATCGGTATTATCAACAATGCATCCCGCATCAGCCGGAAGCATAGAAGAATTAATTTCTCTTCCAGTACATGCATAGATGAGCATTCGCTCTGCACCTTGTGGATATTTTGTCTGCAATGTCTTGACACTTATTTTGGAATCATCTTTCACCAGTTCCTGTAACTTTTCTATAGCTTTTGGCTTATTATCTTCTACTGCAATAATTCCTCTTGCCTTAGGGAAAATAGAGACAGCAATCCTGAGTCCTTGAACAAGAAGTTCTGGTTCCTCAATCATTCTTCTGTAATCAGAAGTCAAATACGGTTCACATTCTGAACAGTTTGCTATTACGTATTCAATTTTGTCCGGTTCTTTTGGGGATAATTTGACGGCAGTTGGAAAACCTGCACCACCCATTCCTACAACACCAGCTTCTCGTACAGCTGCCACTATCTCTTCTGGTGTCATTTCTTCCCAAGGTTTCATTTTGGGATATGCAACTTCTTCGTACTTACCATCATTTTCTACAATGATACTATCGCACATTCCGCCTGTTGCAAGTCTTCTTGGCTCAATCGCTTTAACAGTACCTGAAACCGTTGCATAAATCGGCGCAGATACAAAACCTGAAGCCTCTGCAATCTTCTGTCCAGTCAGAACATGGTCTCCTACTGCCACTATAGGTTTAGCCGGAGCACCGATATGCTGTGATATCGGATATACCAGATCCCCTTTTGGCAGAACTGTCTTTATGGGTTTGTCCATTGTTAATTCTTTTCCTTCATATGGATGGACTCCCCCTACGAATGTAAGTCTTGCCATTTCCTACCCTTCTTTCTGAACGTACCTTGTAACTTGGTGTTACTGTTTGCACTCTTCAGTAACTTACTCTGGTACAGCTCTGGTTACTATCACTACTCTTGTAGCAATGTTGTTATGTAGCAAAAAAATTACAAATTAATTCACTTCTTATATTTTACGCTATTTTCATAAAAATTGCCATATGGAGCCATTAAAATTGACGAAATTTTGGTAATTTTATTCATCATCCTGAACGCGTTTTCGATTTTTTAGTCTATGCTAACTATTTTTACATTATCTTTTGTTATTAAATTAAAAAAATGATAGAATAGTCTCTGATAATACTTTTGTGAGGTTAACATGAAGATTACAAATAAAAAAATAAATAATATCAATAATTTGGCCTTCAAATATCCATTAGAAAAAATAGCTGATATAAACAAAATCCTTTTCGTAGATATTGAGACTACTGGACTTTTTGTCAAATCATCTACTATTTATCTTATAGGATGTGCGTTCTTTGAAAACGGAAATTGGAATATACGCCAATGGTTTTCCGATACCATTGATGAAAGCAATAAAATTCTTTCTGATTTCCTGAATTTTTCAGCTAATTATTCAACTCTTATAACTTTTAACGGAAATAGATTTGATTTTCCTTTCATTGACGCTAAATGTAAAGAATTTGAATTAGATAATCCATTGACAAGTCAAGAATCTATTGATTTGTACAAAGAAATATCCGGTTATAGAAATCTACTTTGTTTGGAAAACTGCAAACAAAAAACAATTGAGAAATTTTTAGGAATAAATAGAGAAGACAAGTATTCTGGTCAGGAACTCATCGAAATATATGCAGAATATCAGCAAAAGCCGTCCACCGAATCATTTGAAAAGCTTATTCTCCATAATGCGGATGACATAAATGGAATGTTCAACATTATGCCTATATTGTTTTATCCCGACCTTTTTGAACAAATAAAAAATGCACCTCTCATCCAAATAAAAAACGATAACGACCTTCAGGAAATGCCCAATGAATTGCCGGTTAAAGCTGTCAAAGTTGCAGCCAACTACTATGATGATATAAACAGAATTCAAAAAGAAGAATTGTTTATGAAAATTCTGCTTCCGTTTTCATTACCAGTAGACTTCAAATTACAGTCTGATGGAGTGTTCTTTGAAACAGATAATGGTTATGCAAATATTCGCATTCCAATTTATGACGAAGAAATGAAGTACTTCTATACCAATTATAAGGATTACTACTATCTTCCAGACGAAGATCAGGCAATTCATAAATCTGTTGCCAAATTTGTTGACAGATCACATAGAGTTCAAGCAAGTGCTAGAAATTGTTATACTAGAAAACCTGCTCAATATTTACCAGAATGGGATTTAGCTTTTATACCATTTTTCAAAAGAAGTTATGATGAGCACAGTCTTTTCTTTGAATTAACTGATTCTTTAAAGAAAAGCCGAAATGGTATGAGTCTTTATGCATTACACATACTTAGACACTTATTTTTTGACAAAATATAAGACTATGCAATAATAAAAAATCAAAAAAGGCGCAAACTAGTCATTTGAAATTATCTTTGACTAGTTTACACCTTTATTTTTATAAAAAAAATAAAAAAGCATCTAATTTAATCTATTACTTGTTAATAAGTGTTTACTTTTAAACAAATCATTTACTTGGAAGGCCGTTCATAGTAGAACGAATTTTTTCTTTCAAATCCAATATCTTTATAATTTATTATCTGTTCTGTAGCACCAATAAACAGTATTCCTCCAGGAGCTAATGCCTCGTAATACTTTCTAAATGTGATATCCTTGGCTTCCTCAGTAAAGTATATAAGCACATTTCTACATACTATCAGATGATAATTCTTAGGATATGGATCTCTTAACAAATCCGCCTGTTTAAAAGTCACTCTACTTTTTATATCGTTTGAAACAGCAAACATTCCATCTGGTGTTTTTGTAAAATACTTAGACTTAAACTCAGATGGTACCCCTGAAATTTCTTTCTCATTATAGACTCCAAGCTTGGCCTTAGCGATTGCAACAGTATCCAAATCTGTAGCCAGAATGTTTATTTGATTAAGCGGAACATGTTTTGACAACAACATTACTATAGTGTAGGGTTCATCTCCTGTTGAACATGCTGCACTCCAAATTTTTAAATTCTTGCCAAATTTGCCCATAAGTTCTGGAACCATCTGCTGATCCATCAATCGCCATTGATCTGGATTTCTAAAAAATTCTGACACGTTAATAGTAAGATAGTTGACAAAAGTATTTAATACTTCTCTATCTTTTTTCAGCATCCCTGCAAATTCATCGTAGCCTTTAGCCTCATATTTTCCAATGAGTGTATCTATTCTACGTTTCATCTGTTTTTCTTTATAAGCATTCAAATCAATCTTAGTCAGGTCATAAACAGCTTTTTTAAACCATTCATAATCGCTCATGTATCGCCCTCCGTGTCAGAATACAATATTACAAACTATAATTAGCTCCATCTATATTATCGGATACTTTTTCAATTTATTAATGACAAAAGACCGCTATGCATAAAATGCATAGCGGTCCAAATTATAAACATCTAATTATCAATAAATGATATCAATCACTTATCAATCCTGATCAGCGATAGTCTGCTCAATATCAACAGATACTACATCACCATTCTCTTCCTTGTCGCCCTGAAGCATAGCCTTAACACTAAGACTAATCTTGTGCTCATCACCGTTGAAATCAACGATCTTAGCTGTAACTTCCTGACCAACCTTAAGTACATCAGATGGCTTATCTACATGCTCCTTAGAAATCTGAGAAACATGAAGAAGTGCATCAATACCAGGTTCAAGTTCAACGAATGCGCCAAAGTCTGTCATACGTGCAACACTACCTGTTACAACTGTTCCAACAGCGTACTTCTCAGAAGCATCCTTCCAAGGATTCTCGTCATCAAATTTTCTAGAAAGAGCAATCTTCTTTCCTTCGATTGACTTAACAAGAACTTTAACCTTGTCACCAACCTTGAATACCTTCTTAGGATTCTCAACTCTGCCCCAAGACATCTCTGAAATGTGGAGAAGTCCATCAGCACCACCTAAATCGATGAATGCACCGAAATCAGTAACATTCTTAACTGTTCCTTCAGCAATATCGCCAACCTGAATCTTATCAAATAACTCCTTAGCCTTCTCAGCTTTTTCTGCAGAGATAAGCATACGTCTGTTACCGATGTATCTTCTTCTACGAGGATTGTACTCAGTTACAACAAACTGAATCTCCTGATCCTGATACTTTGTAAGATCCTTCTCATATGTATCGGATACAAGGCTAGCTGGAATGAAAATTCTTACCTCATCAACAACAACTACAAGTCCACCATCCAGAACCTGTACAACCTTAGCGGAAAGCGTCTCTTTGTTGTTGAATGCTTCCTCGATTCTCTTATTGCCACGATCAAGAGCAAGTCTCTTATAGGAAAGAATAACCTGTCCATCAGCATCGTTGGTCTTGAGGACTTTAACATCCATCTTGTCGCCAACATTAAGCTTTGTGGTAAGATCAACGTTCTCGTTGCTGTACTCATTTCTGGAAAGAATACCGTCGGATTTGTAACCAATGTTGAGGATTGCTTCATCAGGTTTAACATCGATTATTGTACCTTCAACGACCTCCCCTGTATGAATTGTCTTGAATGACTCGTTGAGCATCTGCTCAAATGTCTGATCCTGTTCTGACATGTGTCTGAACCTCCTCAATGATTTTCTTTGGGGTTGACGCCCCAGCGGTAATTCCCACTTTATTTACACCCTCAGGAAATTTCTGAGGGAGATCATCAGCGGTTTGTACGAAATATGTATGCTCACACTTATTCTTGCAGATCTCATACAATTTTCGCGTATTCGAACTATTGGTTCCGCCTATGACTACCATCGCATCAACTTCCACAGCGATCTGCTCGGCTTCTGTTTGCCTCTCCTGTGTAGCATTACATATAGTATTCACAATATTAATATTGTAGCCTTTATTTTGGAAAATTTCAACCGTCTCTTTAAACTTTTTGTAATTAAATGTGGTCTGAGAGACTAAAGTAATAGGTGTATCCCTTGAAATATCGAAGTTTTCAGCATCTTCAATTTTTTCTATAACATATACTGGACCATTAGCCCAGGAAACTATTCCTTCGACTTCTGGATGTGCCTGGTTTCCAGTAATTACAATTGTCCGACCCTTTGCACTTTCTTCATCGACAATTCTGTGAATTCTCTTTACAAACGGACAAGTTGCATCAATACAATCAATACCCTGTTTTTGAATTTTCTCTTCTGTTGCTCTTGGTATTCCATGTGCGCGAATAATCATGGTTCCCTCATGAATATCTTTAAGCTCCTCTAAACAATTTACCACATGAACACCTTTTTGTTCAAGATCTTTTACTACTTCTTCATTATGAATTATTGGTCCATATGTATAAATAGATTCTTTTTTTCCAATCTGATCATAAACTGTATCAACAGCTTTTTTTACACCAAAGCAAAATCCTGCATGCTCGGCAAGTATAATTTCCATTTAATAATCTTCCTTTTTATTTATTGAAAAGAGATATGATCTTATCTGCTACTTCATCAATGGTCATATCTGAAGAATCTACCATAACAGAATCCTCTGCCTGTTTCAAAGGTGATGTTTCTCTATGCATATCTCTATAATCTCTTTTTGCAATCTCTTCTTCAATAGACTTAAGATCACATGCTTCTCCACGTTGTGTTTGTTCTTTATATCGTCTAAGAGCGCGAACTTTAACACTAGCAGTGAGAAAAATTTTCAAATCCGCATTTGGAAGTACAACTGTTCCTATGTCTCTTCCATCCATTACTACGTCTTCTTCACTTGCAAGCTTTTGCTGAAGAGAAACAAGTTTTTCTCTTAACCTTGGAACTACACTTGACTTTGAAGCCATCGCAGAAACTTCCTCTGTTCGAATAAGGCTGTTTACATTTTCTCCATTTAGAAATACTACCTGTTCACCATTTTCATGACGAATAGTAATATCTGCCTTTTGAGACATTTCACCAATTGCCTGTTCATCATTTCCATCGATATTATTTCTAATCATGAAAAGAGCCATTGCTCTATACATTGCTCCTGTATCAACATAAATAAATCCAAGTTTTTTGGAAACAATCTTCGCAATTGTGCTCTTTCCTGCTCCTGCAGGTCCATCGATAGCTATATTCTGACTCATTTTCTACTCCTAAAATTTATTTAATATTCATTGCCAGCCGCAGATTCTCCTGCAAGATGACCTGTTGACCATGCAATCTGCAGATTATATCCACCTGTTACAGCATCAACATCCATAACTTCACCGGCAAAATATAAGCCTTTCTTGATACGAGACTCCATTGTTGAAGGATTTATTTCTTTTAAATTGATACCGCCTCTAGTAACAATTGCCTCTTTAAAACCTCTTGTTCCTGTTACATGCATAACCATGTCTTTGGTAGTATCAACTAATCTTTGCCTGTCTTTTTGAGAAATCTCACTAACCTTTTTATCAGCACTTATACCTGTAAGTTCTATCATAACCGGTACAAGTTTAGCAGGAAAAAGACCTCTTAATATGCTTTGATACTCTTTTCTGTTACCTTTTTCAAAATCTCTGATAATACGCTTATCAAGCTGCTCTTTTGAAAGAGCTGGTTTCAAATCAAGGTGCAGAATATACTTTTTTCCTTCTTCATAGAAAGTACTTGCTGTCAGAATTAGTGGTCCGCTTATTCCAAAATGTGTAAATAGCATTTCTCCAAAGCCTTCATATGCAGGCTTTTTTTTCTTTTTCTTTTTGGAAGACTTTTCTGAAGAAATTTCGGCATTTGATGTTTCTTCTGATTTAACTAATGCTTCCTCTTCCATCTTAACAGCCACATTTTTCAATGACAGTCCCTGAAGACTCATGCACCAATTCTCTTTTATAGTTAATGGAACAAGACTTGGATAGCATTTTTCAACTTTGTGTCCGGCTTTTTTGGCGAATCTGTATCCATCTCCACTACACCCTGTACTTTCATATGATAATCCACCAGTACAAACAATTACAGCATCAACATTTATTACATCCTTATCATTTACTGTGATACTGCAAACCTTATCCTCATCAAAACCAATTGAAGTTACTTCGCTACCATATTTTACCCTGATATGTCTTTTCTGCATGGCAAAAACAAGTGTTTTGATAATATCTGATGAATGATCAGACACAGGAAAGACACGTTCTCCACGTTCAACCTTTAGTGCACATCCATTCTTTTCAAAAAACTCCATAACACTTGTGTGATCATATCCATAAACCGCACTATACAGAAACTTTTCGCCTCTTCTAACATTTCCGAAAAAGTCATTCGTATCTACATTAGTAGTGACATTACATCTTCCTTTTCCTGTAATGTAAATCTTTTTTCCTGCTTTTTCGTTCTTTTCATAGACGGTTACCTTGGCACCGTTATCTGCTGCAGTTATTGCAGCCATCATTCCTGCTGCACCTGCACCAATTACTGCTATATTTTTCATTAAAAATCCATTTCTATTTCTTATTACTCAACTATTTGCCTGATTAAAAAACAAGACAACCTAGCCTTGCCAAATATCACTTAATAATCTATTTGGCTTTAATCATTTCATAGAATTAAACGCTGACTCTAACATAACTACTGAATCATCATAATCTAGATCATAATCACCTGTCACAGCCATGCATCCACTTCCATGTATAAAGATCCACATTTTCATAAACAACATATCAGGATTGCTGACTCCAAGTTCTTTAGCTCGCACCACTTCCTTAGAAATATGTTCTCCAGCTCCATTTAATATATCATACATACTCTTACCGCTTGTTTCATGACTTGTCAAAAAAAGCAACCTGAACAAGTGAGGATATTTCTGTGCAAATTCTATATACGCAAGTCCCAAATCCACAAAAGGTATATTATGAGATTTGCGATATCCCGTAAAGTAGTCTTCATAAAATGAACTAGCTTTAAGAAAAACATCTTGCTTTAATGCTGCCATATTTTCGTAAATACGAAAAATCGGCTGTGTTGAACATCCCGCAGCTGCTGCAAGCCTTCTAGAAGTAATAGAATCAAATCCATCTTTTTTAGTAATCTTAAAAGCTGCATTTACGATTTCAGCCTTAGTAATATTTGCTTTACGTGACATATCCCCCTCCCATCAACCTCTAAATAGTTTTAGCGTAACGTTTGTTATTATTTTACACTTTTTGGTGAAATTCTGTCAACAATACTACGAAGTACAATTTCAGCATCTTCAGCTGTTTCTTCAATTGTCACGTCAGCATATTTCTCATACAAACTGCAGCGTTCTTCATAGAGCTGTTCAAAGGTCTGATTTTCTCTAATAACCACGCCTCTTTGCTGAATATTGCCAAGTCTCTTAACAAGACGATCATAATCAACTTTTAAATATATCACAGTTCCGATTTCTTTGAAATGCTTCATTTCATTTTCACCATAAACTGCGCTGCCACCTGTTGCTATGACAGTATTAGAAACATTGATAGAAGAGTTTATTTTATCTTCAATAGCTATAAAACCATCAATTCCATTCTCTGAAATAATTTCATGAAGCTTCTTTTTTACTTCGTTCTGAATAACAATATCGCAATCCAAAAAAGAATATCCTAAAACCTTTGCTAGTATAACTCCCACTGTACTTTTCCCGGAAGCAGGCATACCAATTAAAACAATGTTATTTTTTTCCATTTCCCCAAAATCCTACTCTTCTATATTTTTACGTGTTACTGTAACTTCTTTTCCGTTTACTTCCAGTACAGCATAGGTTTTCTCAAAACCACTTTGCCTAGGAAGTGTTAGACTACCAGGATTAAGAATAATAAATCCATCATCTAAAACCCGATAATCCGGAACGTGTGTATGACCGTAAATTATCATATCACATTTTTTATTTTTGGCCTGAGCAACCAACCATTCCATATTGTTTATCGGTAAATAATGGTTCTCATATGTATGCCCGTGAAGAACCAGAGCTGTTCTTTCTTCCATTTTCACGATTTGATAAAGTGGATATAGATTACCATAATCACAATTTCCGCTAACTATTCTAAGTTCATAGTTTCCCTGAACAAGTTCTATTTGAGCATCTGCCTCCATGTCGCCTGCATGAATAAGAATATCAAATGGGGCTTCATCTTCCATTATCTGTCTAAGCCACGCATTTTTCCTATGGGTATCACTTACTACCAAGACCTTCATTTTACTCTCCAATTAATTCGGCTCTAATTATAAAAAATGCCAAAAATATTTTAATGCCTAAATCATTTTTCATAGAATCAAAAATGATTTTAGCATACATCTTTATTCTTGCACAGTGTAAAAGAAACCTTCAAATGATTTTTATGTAACTTTTCACCGTCTGTCCATCAAATTCTACATATTCATTTTTTAAAAAGATTTTTTGAGAAGACTTATTTGTTGATTTGACAAGTGCGGTCAAAACTTTAACTTCGCCTATTAATTCTTTTTCTATCAAATCTACTATTTTACTTCCATATCCTTTTCCACGATATTTTGGAGATATCATATAGCTGATTTCTCCAATTTTATTATTTATATCTACTCTTATCTGTCCAATTTTTTCATTATTATCTATTAATATAAACATTCTACAATTATTGTCTGAAAGTTTTTTTTCAAACCATTTTATATGTGATTCATAGTCTATAATTTCATTTGAAAAAGAATTTTCTCTTGTATCCTTGTCATTTCGCCAATCAAGAATATCTCTGGCATCATTTATCGTTGCTTTTTTTAAGTTCATACTCATATTTTTCCCTTTTTAAAATAAAAAACGGATTCTGTTGGAACCATATTCATATCACTATGAGGCATATAATAGCCGTGTGATAAGAATGAAAAACCAAACAGAATCCGCTTTTTCTCTAATACCTTATTTAAAGCATTATAAAAGCATCATCAAGCGTTAACAATTTTACCGAAATCAGGCTTAAGGCTTGCACCGCCAATAAGTCCGCCATCGATATTAGGCTTAGAAAGAAGCTCTGCTGCATTGCCAGCATTCATAGATCCGCCGTACTGAATACGAACAGACTCTGCTGTTTCACTATCATAAAGCTTTCCGATAAGCTCACGAATGAATCCGCAAACTTCCTCAGCCTGATCAGCTGTAGCAGTCTCACCTGTACCAATAGCCCAGATTGGCTCATATGCAATAACAAGATTCTTAACCTGATCTGCTGTTACGCCAGAAAGATCCCAAGTAATCTGTCTTTCAATCCACTCTTTGTAAGTTCCTGCCTTACGAAGTGCAAGAGACTCACCACAGCAAAGAATAGGTATAAGACCAGCAGCAAATGCCTTCTTAACCTTTGCATTGATAAGAATATCATTTTCACCGAAGATATCTCTTCTCTCAGAATGTCCCATGATAACATACTTTACACCTGCATCAACAAGCATAGGAGCAGAAATTTCACCAGTGAAAGCACCCTTATCTTCAATGTAGAAGTTCTCAGCACCAATGCTGACATTTGTGCCTTTTACAGCCTCTACTACAGGAACAATGTCGATTGCCGGAACACAGTATACTACATCAACATTATCATTTACTACTAAATCTTTAAGCTCAGCAACAAGCTTTACAGCCTCAGAAGGTGTCATGTTCATCTTCCAGTTGCCGGCAATAATTCTTCTTCTTGCCATTTTTTACTCCTTTTAATATCAATTCCCCAAGAACTGAATTATTATATTCAAAATTACTTATCGTCTGCAGCGTAAACGCCTGGAAGTTCCTTACCCTCAAGGAACTCAAGAGAAGCTCCACCACCTGTTGAGATGTGGCTCATCTTATCAGCATAGCCAAGCTGGTTAACAGCAGCTGCACTATCACCACCACCGATGATTGTTGTAGCATCTGTCTCAGCTAATGCTTTAGCAACAGCCTTTGTACCTTCAGCAAGTACTGGGTTCTCAAATACACCCATAGGTCCGTTCCATACAACTGTTTTAGCTGTCTTTACAGCATCAGCATAGAGTTCTCTTGTCTTCTCACCGATATCAAGACCTTCCTTGTCATCAGGGATAGAATCTGTTGCAACAGTCTCAACCTTAAGGTTTGCATCATCAATAGGATTTGGGAATCCATCAGCACAAACTGTATCGATAGGCAGAAGAAGCTTCTTGCCCATCTTCTCAGCCTTTTCCATCATTTCCTTACAATAGTCAAGCTTTGTATCATCAACAAGTGACTTACCAACTTTTCCACCCTGAGCTTTAACAAATGTATATGCCATACCACCACCGATGATGAGTGTATCGCACTTCTCAAGAAGGTTATTGATAACGTTAAGCTTATCAGCAACCTTAGCACCACCAAGAATTGCAACAAAAGGACGAACTGGATTCTCGACAGCATTTCCAAGGAAATCAATTTCCTTCTGCATAAGGTATCCAACTGCACAATTTCCACCTTTTTCACGAACATACTTTGTAACTACAGCTACAGAAGCATGTGCTCTATGAGCAGAACCAAATGCGTCACATACATAATCATCGCAAAGATCAGCAAGTTCTTTTGCAAAGTTCTCACCAGCATCCTGTGGCTTTGTCTCTTCTTTTCCTCTGAAACGAGTATTCTGAAGAAGAACTACATCACCTTCCTGCATAGCTTCAACAGCCTTTGTAGCAGCCTCGCCTGTAACATTATAATCAGATACGAATGTTACATTTTTACCAAGCTTCTCAGAAAGACGCTCTGCAACTGGTGCAAGAGACTCTCCTTCATTAGGGCCATTCTTAACTTTTCCAAGGTGGGAGCAAAGAATAACCTTAGCTCCGTCATCGATGAGCTTTTTGATTGTAGGAAGTGCAGCAACTACACGAGTCTCATCTGTAATCTTGCCTTCTTTAAGTGGAACGTTGAAATCACATCTTACGAGAACTCTTCTTCCCTTTGCGTTAAAATCATCAACTGATTTTTTATTTAATGCCATAACAGCCTCCTAATATATTTTAAAATGAAAAAACGAGGGCCGGGCCCTTATGTAGGCTCCGGACCTCGTCATTTTGCTCTTATTCGAACAACAAGCACGGTCTAAGACCGAATACTTTTATTGCAGATTTAAATTAGTTAAGCTCTGCGAAGTACTTGATTGTACGAACCATCTGGCTTGTGTAGGAGTTCTCGTTATCATACCAAGAAACAACCTCAACCTGAGTCTTGCCACCTTCCAGAGGGCTAACCATTGTCTGTGTAGCATCGAACAAAGAACCGAATCTCATACCAACGATATCGCTAGATACGATTTCTTCTTCTGTGTAACCAAAGGACTCTGTCTGTGCAGCCTTCATAGCAGCATTGATTTCTTCCTTTGTTACAGCCTTATCTACTACTGCGAACAGGAGTGTTGTAGAACCTGTAGGAGTAGGAACACGCTGAGCAGCACCGATAAGCTTGCCGTTCAGTTCAGGGATAACAAGACCGATTGCCTTAGCAGCACCTGTGCTGTTAGGAACGATATTGCAAGCACCTGCTCTTGATCTTCTAAGGTCACCCTTTCTCTGAGGACCATCAAGGATCATCTGATCACCTGTGTATGCATGGATTGTGCACATGATACCAGACTCGATTGGAGCAAGGTCATTAAGAGCCTTAGCCATAGGTGCAAGGCAGTTTGTTGTGCAGGATGCAGCAGAGATAATCTTATCATCCTTTGTAAGTGTCTTGTGGTTTACATTGTAAACGATTGTAGGAAGATCATTTCCAGCAGGAGCAGAAATAACAACCTTCTTAGCTCCAGCATTGATGTGTGCCTGAGCCTTTGCCTTGGATGTATAGAAACCAGAGCACTCAAGAACAACGTCTACACCGATTTCGCCCCATGGACAATTGTTTGCATCAGGCTCTTTGTAGATCTTGATTGTCTGACCCTTTACTGTGATTGTTCCAGCCTCGTCATCAGCTGTTACATCATCTTCATGACCGAAATCAACATAACGACCCTGTGAAGAATCATACTTCAAAAGGTGTGCAAGCATGTGAGGTGTTGTCAAATCATTGATTGCTACAACTTCATAACCCTCTGCCTGGAACATCTGTCTGAATGCAAGACGACCGATACGACCGAAACCATTAATTGCTACTCTTACTGCCATTTTAAGTTCCTCCTAAAATGAATATTTAATTGTTGCTGTTACTAATCTTTACAATATCAAAGGTGGATTTTTTCCTTGCCTATGATTGACAAATTTTTATCAGCAATTTCTATTTTACAAAAGTTATTGCAATAATTCAAGTCCTATAGTCTCTATTTCTATAATTCTATAAATTTTTTATAATTAGTGTTGATAAAATCTTATTTTTTTGGTGATAATATAAATTATGCGAAAGATATAATACAATAACAAATACTAATCTTTCTAACTATTTATAGTAACCAGCACAAACTTATTATAAAATATTTCAACATCATAAGAAAGGAATACACATGAAACTTCCTGCTGACTATCACATGCACTCAGAAATATCCGGAGACTGCACTGCTTTTATGGAACAGATGATTTTATCTTCAATTTCAAAAGGGATAAAAGAAATATGTTTTACAGAACATTTGGATTATGACTATCCAGAAATCCTTCCAGATATACCAAAAGGCTGTTTTGAGCCGGACATGCCTAAATATATTTCCTTATACAATAATCTTTCTCAAAAATACAAAGATAAAATCACAATAAAATTTGGAATTGAAATCGGGCTTCAGCCTCAAATAGTAAATAAAAACAAAGATTTCGTTTCTTCTTATCCTTTTGATTTTGTAATTGGTTCTATTCATCTTTGTGAGCATGACGATCCATATTATCCTGATTTTTGGAAAGGAAGAAGCGTTCAGGATACTCTAAGACTTTTCTTTGAGGATACGCTTAAAAACATCGAAGTTTTTGATAACTTTGACGTCTTAGGACATTTAGATTATATAGTAAGATACATCCCTGACAAAGGCCTTTACAACTATTCTCCACGAGATTTTGATGATATTATAACCAAAATTCTTAAGACTCTTATTTCCAAGGGTAAAGGACTTGATTTAAACACCAAGGCACTCAAATACCCTAATACCAATCAACCTAATCCACACAGCTATATTTTAGAAAAATATGGCAGGCTTGGAGGGAAAATAATAACTTTTGGCTCTGATGCTCATATTTCAGAAGATACTGCGCTTTATTTTGATAAAGCTGTTGCCATAGCCAGAAAGTGCGGTTTTAACGGTTATTATACCTTTGAAAAAAGAGAAAAAACATTTCATCCATTCACTTAATAGTTTATCTGCCGAAATACAAAGTGTATGGTGTAAAATTTGCATTTCACAATGTAAGTTTGTTTCTCGTCATGTTTTGATAATTACTTGCTTATATGCTAAAAACAAATGTTTTTGTTTAAATTTTTAAGGAAACAGGTACTTATATGGATAAAAAACGAAGTGACTTTTTGCGTGGACTCCGCCGCCACAAGCTCTGTAGCATTTTAGTTATTTTCGGTGCCGCAGTTGCATCCTTTATCATTCTTTTCAAAAGACAAAGCTTAAGAGATAGAATCTTTATCGATAATGATTTGAAGATTTTATGCCTTATCCTTTATCTTGTTCTGGTATTCGGATTAGTATATGTTCTAGCCGACCTCGTCCTGCTTAGATCATATTCTCAAAAAGGATACAATCTTCAAAGGATGGCATATTTGGATGCTCTTACCGGACTTCCCAACAGATCTTCCTTCGATATGTATTTCAGAAAATTCGACACTAGAAAAAAACTCAGTAACCTTGGAATGATTCTAATGAGTATTGACTCTCTTGCACTTGTTAATACAAACCTTGGGCATGAGAAAGGCGACGAACTTATCGGTTTCTTTTGTGAAATGCTGATGGATATTAGTGAGGATTTTGGTTTCATTGGCAGAAACGGAGGGAACGAGTTTCTTTTAGCAATAGAAGATGTAACCGACAATAAACGAGAACTTTTTTTAAAAAAACTGGCACTTAGAATCAAGGATCACAACATTTTACACCCCGATACCCCTATGACAATTCGATACGCTTTTTCAAGCGGTGATGCCACAAATGACGAACTGTATACTCTTCTTATTTCACAAACCTATGTAGCTTTCAGAGAAAAAGGACAATTACTTAGCCTATGAGTCAGCTTGATTATTCCTACATAGCAGATCTTGTAGTTGCATGTTGGAATGATGACAGTAAGGCTTTTGCAGAATTATATGCACTTACTCAGGATCGAGTTTATAATTACTGTTATCATTATCTGCATGATTCATATCTAGCACAAGATGCTGTGCAGGACATTTACATTACTGCTCTGCAGAACATTCGCAAACTTAAAGATCCGTCATTGTTTGTAGCATGGCTTAATCAAATAAGTTTCCATACCTGTTATGACATGACTATGAAAAGCAAAAAAGACAATGAATCGTATGATTCAGACGTTTTCGACTTTCTGCAGGACAATCATTTTTATCTGAATCCGGAAGAAGCGCTTGATACCAAGGTAAATGACGAACTTTTAAAGGCTGCGATTGATTCACTTTGCTTTAATGAAAAGCAAATTATCGTAATGCATTACATGCAGTCCATGAAACTAAAAGATATCGCCAATGCCATGGGTCTATCTCTTTCCACTATTAAGCGTCATCTTTCGAGTGCTCAGAAAAATTTAAAAAAATTACTAACCGCTTCATCTTAAGAAATCTTTGAGGTTTTTTATGTCTATTTTTAAAAAAAATAAAATTTATACAATGAAAAACGAGGATGCCACCAAGACACTCGATAACATTTTAAAAGCATGTAACAAGAAGCCGGTCAAAGTTGATTTCGAAGCGATAAAGAAATCAAAACAATCTACCAGCGCTGCTTATTTTAACGCCATAGCAATCGGTATAATAGTGCTGATTATAACAATACTTATGCCTCTTGCCTTCTTGAAAGGTTCAGTGGTTAGATTTATTTTCAAAGTCCCTTACAAGGACACTACCAGTTATTCTTCTGTTAAAACTAGTGAAGAACTTGAAGATGGGCCTACAGCTGCAAGTGCATCTGGATATTCAATTTCAACAATCAAGGGAAGTAGAGATAACACCCCTGTAGTACTAAAGCCATCCATGAATGGAAAAGTATCTTTCAAAAGTGATATATGCGTTATAGATGCCAGTAACGCTAATGAAGGTTATATTTATGCCAGATACACCGGACCAAATCCAAAAGTAAAGCTTCAAATAACAGGTCCTGATACTGTTACTTACACATACAATATGAAAACAGGTGGAGGCGCGTTTGAAGTTTTTCCTCTTTCTGCAGGTGATGGCGAATATCTTCTGGTTGTTTATGAAAATATATCAGGCAACCAGTATTCAGTTGGCTTTACAACTAATATAACAGCCACCCTTCGTGATCCTTTTTTACCTTATTTATATCCAAATCAATATGTGTGGTTCGAAGACAATTTCAAATCTATTGACAAAGGAAAAGAACTTGCCTTTTCAGCAAATAGTGATTTAGACGTTATAAGAAACGTTTATAATTATATGATTTCAAATATCACTTATGATTATGACAAAGCCGAAAATGTAAAAAGCGGATATGTTCCTGATATCGATATTATATTAGATTCTAAAACCGGAATCTGCCTGGATTACGCCTGTCTTATGGCATCAATACTTAGAAGTCAGAGAATCCCAACACACATGGAAGTTGGCTATGCAGGAACTCAATATCATGCCTGGATTAGCTGTTATGTTGATGACAGCGGATGGGTTAATGGTATCGTTCAATTTAACGGTTCAACCTGGCAGCTAATGGATCCAACTTTCGGAAGCACTACCCCCGAAAAAACTCTCAGAAGCTATATTGCAAATTCATCTAATTACAACGTCAAATACATATATTAAATACATCAAAAAAATTGACTTTTTAGTTGAAGAAAACCATACAACCATGAGGAAAAACAAATATGATTCAGAGAATATCCAGAAAACAAAAAAATCTCTCTTTTGCAGAAATATCCGATTTCTGTAATGAGCTTTCCATGCTTATCAAAAGCGGTATTACTCCTTCTTCTGCCATTGATATTCTTCTAATCGACACCAAAGATAATTCCGCACAAATAATTCTGAAAAGAATGCAGGAAATTCTGCATCAGGGAATGCCTTTGTCAGAAGCTATAAACGATTCAAAAGTCTTCCCTCCTTATGTCTATTCAATGATTAAGATGGGTGAAGAATCCGGAAACCTTGATGTAGTACTGTCATCTCTTTCCGACTATTATGAAAGAGAATACAATTTGTCTGAAGATATTAGAAGTGCTGTATTATATCCTCTTATTATGGTAACAATGATGTTTATGGTAATTCTAATCCTTGTCACAAAAGTCATGCCGATATTTGGCCAGGTTTTTGCACAGCTTGGAACAAGTCTCAACTCTTTTTCCAACACTTTGCTTAATATCGGGCAGGCATTAAACAACTGGGCACTATTCATAGCCTTTATACTGATTATTCTAGGAATTTTATTTGTCTATTCCACTCAGACAACAAACGGTCATAAGCTCTTCAAGAAAGTTTCTGGTAATATAAGACCTTTCAAACAAATATATCATGATTTGGCAGCAGCAAGATTTGCAGGAACTATGTCACTTGCTATTTCCAGTGGAATGGACACATATAATGCTCTAAATATTGTTTCGCAGATAGTGGAAAGTAAAGAAATTGAGGAAAGTATCAAACTTTGTCGTAAAAAAATTCTTGAAGGAGACAGTTTTCCCGAAGCTGTCGAAAAGACTAATATCTTTTCAAAACTATATAACCAAATGGTATTAGTTGGTTTTAGATCAGGTTCTATGGACCAAGTTCTAGACCAGATTGCAGACAGGTATGAAACCGCAGTTGCAAGAAAAATCAGTAATACTCTATCTATTTTAGAGCCAACACTTGTAATATTTCTATCCATTGTTGTAGGTATGATTCTTCTTGCTGTTATTTTGCCTCTTATGGGCATCATGAGCACTATAGGTTAGCATAAGGGATTTAAAAAATGAAGAACCGTTTTTCAAAAAATACAAATTTTTTTACCTTTGCCAGCAGAATTATGTATATTCTTATTTGCCTGGCACTTATAGCAGGATTTTTCATTTATCTTATAGGTTTTGGGAAAGAAAATAAAGTCCACCAACAAGAATCATTAGAAAGCGCACTAAGACACGATATTGCAGAATGTTACGCAATAGAAGGATTCTATCCTCCAAACCTAAGCTACATAGAAAGTCATTATGGTCTTGTCTATGACAAAAACCTTTTTTTCATAGATTACAATGCTTTTGGTTCAAATATGTATCCTGATGTTACCATAATAAGCATAAGTGACAATAAAATTGAATCTATAAAATAGCAAAGTTATATAAATCTCCAATGTAAGAATCCCAAAAGAAAGCGTGAACCATGAACAATACAAAACCAAGAAGACATATAGTTGATTCTCTTTTCATTATATCGCTTTTGTTTCTCTTTGTTTTTTCTGCCATCCTACTCATTGCTTTAGGAGGAAGTGTATATAAACGCAGTATTAAAGTAGCTCTTAATAACAGTCAAAAAAGAGTTGCTAGCTCGTATGTTCTCCAAAAAATACGACAAGGTGATGAAAATGGCGGAATTTTTATCGGAAGCGTTTCAGATACACCCGCAATAATTATAGACAATAATATAAACGGCCAAAAATATTATACATGCCTATACGTCCATGAAGGTTATCTTATGGAACTTTTGGCAAGTGAAACTGCATTAATTAAAAAAGATAAAAATTCCAGAGATTTTGAAATAACAAAATCATCTGGACAAAAAATAACAAAACTTCAAAATATGACTTTAAAAAGCAATTTATACAACAATCTTGAAATAATTCTTACTTTTGAAGATGGAGAAAATCAAACTGTTTTTGCAACCTTTTTTTCTGAAACATAAAAAGCTTAATAAGAAAGGATTTCTTTCGTGAAAAAAGATTTTGAAAGTAATAGTTCAAATAAATCTTCTCTTTTCTTAATGGAAATGATTGTTGCCACTTTTTTCTTTTCTTTGACATGTACTATATGTGCAATTGTGTTTGTTCACTCTTTTAAAACTCAAAAAAAATCTATAGAACTTAGCAATTCAAACACATTTGCAGAAAATATATCACAGCTTTTATTAAGCGAAAGCGGCAATCTAGGCATCTTAGACGAAAAGTTCAAAGGTTATATTATAAAACCTGATAATAGTAATGATAATTCAGAATGTGTATATTTTTATTTCGATGAAAACTTCAACCTCATTCTAGAAAATGATTTAAAAAACTCTACCAACATCCGTTATCAACTTTTGGTAACTCAAAACATACAAGACGCAAATAAGACCTATAAAACAGCTGACAATCCTGTCATAGAAGGAAAAAGTGTTGTTTATAATATTTATGTCTTCGAAAAAAATGATTTATTAAACACTCTTCCTAAAGACAATATTCAAGAAGCAATTTATCATCTAAGCTTTGATAAATACATAAACTGAAAGGATGAACAATGAATAACAATTCAAATAAGAAAGTTCGCTTTAGTCTTCCTCTTGGAACAGCCTCTATACTTTTGACTTTTCTTACGTTAAGCCTTATTTCCTTTGCTATCCTTTCTATGCAAAGCAGTATCCTTGATTATAGACTAACTCAAAAAGTTGTTTCTCATACAAAAGACTATTATGACGCCTTTCACAAAGCTCAATCTTTTATTGCAATCACTAATACAAAGTGCATGCATATACATAATTCTTCTAAAGATATAGACTATTTTTATAAAACTCTCTCTATAGATAAAAAAAATCCAGTTATTTCAAAAGATTTTGAAATAACTGAATTTCAATTTCTTCATGTTGAATTACAAATAAACTACCCTACAGATTCTTTTTCTAATGATTTTTATAAAGTTATCTCCTATAAAGTTATGACAAGAGATGAACTTCTTGAATACGAAGATCTTCAGGTTCCTGTCTCTAACACGTCCCAAAAATCCAAGTAGTTTCTTATCTTTTTTCAACAATTTCATTAAAAGTTTTATAGTTATGCCTGACCACTTTGAACCTGCTGAATCTGAGTTTCCAAATAGCTGTACAACTCAACAAAGTACTGTTTTGGTATTTGAAATGTATAGCTTTCATTATTAAAAGTCTGGATTTTTATAGCTCCAAAGCTCTTAACAACACTTTTAATATTCTCATATCCAGTTTTAATACTCTGCCCTTGATTATTGGCCTTAAAATTCAAATGTCCCGAAAAGACATATAAGGTTCCATCTGTAAATGCAAGCTGAGTTGGAATCTCAAAACGAGGTTTTTCCTGAACTGGAAGCTCCACTTTCTTCTTCTGCATAACAGATGCTGATGGTGTCTGAAATGTGACTCCATGAACACTGTCTTTTGTACCAAATGTATTAGGCTGCTGCAAAGATTTACCCGCTTGAGGCTGATTATTTGTGGATTGTCCTTGTATTGCCTGTCCTTTAAGACTATTAACTTTTGCAGTAATAAACTTAAAGAACACTTCAGCTGTTTGCACAGAATCAAAGCGAACAGGTACAAACTGGGTCAAAACTCCATTGCTATTAGCAGGTGACTTTGGTGCAATCTTAATCTCACCTGCATTATAGTTGCAAGCAAGTATTCCTATATAAGGAATTACTATCGCATTTGTCCCAGAGCGCAAGAATATAAGACGGTCTTCGCATATCTGTACCATCGCCTTTTCTTTTCCTACATATGCCATTGTTGAACGAATAACCTTTGGAGAATTATCCACTCTGTAAGGCCTCCACTAAACTTAGGCTGTAATATCAGTTTTATTACCAGTATAGAGCTGATAATACTTACCCTTTTTCTCTAACAATTCTTTATGATTGCCCTGTTCAATAATACGTCCTTGTTCCATAACTAAAATACAGTCACTATTGCGGATAGTAGAAAGTCTATGAGCAATTACAAATGTTGTACGTCCCATCATAAGTTTATCCATACCATCCTGAACAATCTTTTCAGTCCTCGTATCAATTGAACTTGTAGCTTCATCCAGAATAAGAACCGGAGGATCTGCAATTGCAGCTCTCGCAATTGCCAAAAGCTGACGCTGTCCCTGTGAAAGGTTTGCACCATCACCTGTAAGCATAGTATCATATCCTTCCGGCAGTCTTCTAATAAAGCCATCAGCATTGGCAAGTTTTGCAGCTGCTTTTACTTCTTCATCAGTAGCATCAAGCTTTCCATATCTAATATTCTCAGCTACAGTTCCTGTAAACAGATGTGTATCCTGCAAAACTATACCAAGTGATTTTCTAAGATCTTTTTTGGAAATCTTATTTATATTTATATTATCGTACCGAATCTTTCCATCCTGAATATCATAAAAACGATTTATTAGATTTGTAATGGTAGTTTTTCCAGCACCTGTAGATCCAACAAGCGCAATCTTCTGACCTGGATTGGCATGAAGTACAATATTGTGAAGTACAATTTTATCATCATCATATCCAAAATCCACATCATTGAAAGTGACATCACCTTCCAGAGGCTGATAGGTTGTTGTATTATCCGCCTGATGATAATGCTTCCATGCCCAATGGCCTGTATGTTCAGATGCCTCAACAATTTTTCCATTTTCCATCTTGGAATTAACAAGTGTAACATATCCATCATCTGTTTCAGATTTTTCATCAAGAAGTCTAAAAATACGTTCCGCACCTGCAAGAGCCATAATAATACTATTAAACTGCATAGACACTTGGTTTATCGGCATACTGAAGTTTTTATTGAAGGTCAGGAAACTTGCAAGACCTCCGATACTAAGGCTTCCAAATAAATGTGTCAGCGCAAGGAAAAATGCAACTCCTGCCCCTGTTGAGCTTGCAGTCGTGAGTGCAAGCGCTCCACCAACTATTGCACAGATTACATAACTGACATTACCCAGCTGTGCATTGATCGGTCCAAGAATTGATGAAAAGGCGTTTGCTTTAAATGAAGCTTCAAACAATTCATTATTGTATTTATCGAAATCCTCTATTGTTTTGGCTTCATGGCAGAACACTTTTACGACCTTTTCGCCTGTCATCATCTCTTCGATATAACCATTTAGCTTACCAAGGTTCTTTTGTTGTGCCACGAAATTTTTTCCTGATGCTTTTGTTGCTGCTCCTGAAGCAAACAGCATTACAAATACCATGATAATAGTAACAATAGTAAGTGGAACATTCAAAACAATCATCGAACCAAGTACACTTATAATGGTTATAGCACTGTTCAAAAGCTGTGGAATACTCTGACTTATCATCTGACGAAGTGTATCTATATCGTTAGTATAGACAGACATTATGTCTCCATGAGCATTAGTATCGAAATATTTAATAGGAAGGCTTTCCATATGTTCGAACAATTCTATTCTAAGATTCTTCAAAGTACCCTGAGTAATCTTCGCCATTGTTCTCGCCTGAACATAGCTTGCAACAATACCAGTCAAATAGAAAAGCGCAACCCTAGCCATCGCTCCTGCAAGTGGCCCAAAATCAGGATTATCCTGACCTATCATTGGTTCAATATACTTATCAATAAGTGTTTTAGTAAAAAGAGTTCCCTGAATATTCGCAAAAACTGTAATGATGATACATGCAAAAACTACAATCATAGATACACCATAGTTTTTGAAAATATATCGCATAACGCGCATAAAAAGCACACCAGGATTTTTCACCTTAGGACGAGGAGCTCCTCTTGCGCCTCTTCCACCAAAAGCTTTGACTTCTTTAACCTTCTCTGCCATTTTTCTTTCATCCTTTCGTCAATTCTTTTCATCAAAGTCTGCATCAGCACTGCTGCCTGTCTGTGATTCATAAATTTCACGATAGATTTCATTTCGCTCGAGCAGTTCATTTGGAGTACCAAAATCATTAATCTGACCATTATCCATAATGATAATCCTGTCACAATTCTCTACACTTGATATTCGCTGAGCGATTATAAGCTTTGTAGTATTAGGTATTTCGTCATTAAAAGCCTTGCGAATCTTTGCATCTGTAGCTGTATCAACAGCAGATGTTGAATCGTCAAGAATAAGTATTTTGGGTTTCTTCAAAAGAGCTCTTGCAATACATATACGCTGCTTTTGTCCACCAGAAACATTAGAACCACCCTGTTCAATATGTGTGTTATATCTTTCTGGCATACGCTCGATAAATTCATCTGCACACGCCATTTGGCATGCTCTTATACATTCTTCTTGCGTAGCATTAGGATCACCCCAACGAAGATTATCGAGAATTGTTCCGGAAAAAAGCTCGTTTTTCTGCAAAACAACAGAAACCTGATTACGTAGAGTCTCGATATCATAGTCTCTTACGTCAACTCCTCCAACAGTAACACTACCACTTGTTACATCATAAAGTCTGCTAATAAGATTGACCAAAGATGACTTTGCAGAACCTGTAGCACCTATTATTCCAACACTTTCACCCGATTTGATACTCAGGTTAATATTCTTAAGAACAGGCTCTTTTGCCTCTTTTTTATAAGCAAAATCTACATTCTTAAATTCAATTGCTCCATCTTTTACATCCATAACAGGATTTTCAGGATTTGTAAGCAAGCTTTTTTCGTTAATAACTTCTGCTATACGTCTTACACTGGCTTCTGACATCGTGAGCATTACAAAAATCATTGACACCATCATAAGGCTCATAAGAATATTCATACAATATGCAAGAAGACTCATAAGCTGACCTGTTGTAAGACTTCCTGATACTATCATGTGCGCACCAATCCATGAAATAAGAAGAATGCATACATTAATTGTAGTTGTCATTACAGGACCTATGCAGGCAAGTCTCATTTCTGCCTTCAAAAACATTTCATAGATATTGCCCGCAGCTTTTTTGAACTTATTATTCTCATAATCTTCACGAACATATGCCTTTACTACTCTTATTGCAGAAACATTTTCCTGAACACTTTCATTTAGCTGATCATAACGTTCAAATACTTTTTTAAAATATCTTGTAGTAGTAATCATCAAAGTGCCCATGATAATAGAAAGAATAATTACAGCAATAAGATAGATACTGGCAATTCTAGCATTAAGATAAAAAGCCAAAATCATAGCAACTATCATGGACATAGGCGCTCTAACAGCCATACTCAAAACCATCATAAATGCATTCTGAATATTGGAAACATCCGTCGTAAGTCTTGTTACAAGACCTGATGTAGAAAACTTATCTATGTTAGCAAAAGAAAAAGTCTGGATATTATCATGCATAGCCTTTCTAAGATTTCTTGAAAGTCCTGCTGAAGCCTTTGATCTTGTAAGGCCTCCCATGCATCCACAAAAAAGACCAAGAAGTGCTATCCCAAGCATGAGAATACCGGTTGATGCTATATATCCCATGTCCTTATTACCAATTCCCTCGTCAACAATTTTTCCCATTAATATAGGAATAATCATTTCGCAGATAACCTCTCCAATCATCCACAAAGGCGATACAATTGCAGTTTTCTTAAATTCTTTTAGCTGTGCTAGTGGTGATAGTAATTCTGACATTGCAAATTTCTCCTTTAACCCTCTAATATTGTGTTTCAAACGAAAACATTTAATTTATATGATAGATTTAATAATCTTTCATATTCTCATAAACTCTATCTAAATATTCTCTTAGTTTAAAAATCTCCTCTTTTGAAAATCCTTTAATCAAATCTTCATCCATATGGTCATGATACTCTTTATTTCTTGCTAAAAGTTCACGTGATTTATCAGTTAATTCCAAAAATGAAGACCTATTATCGTCAGGATTTTGATAACGTCTAACCATCTGTTTATCTTCTAGTCTGTTAATCAGACCTACAGCAGTTGGATGTTTTATCTGAAGAGCGAAACTAAGTTCTTTCATACTAACAGGATGCTGATTATTGAAGTATAAATACAAAAGCGCTGACATCTGCGAAAAAGTTATGTCGTCTTTACTAAGCTGCTCATTTAGATGTTTGATAATTTTCTCTTGAATATGCTTAAACTTATGCCCAAGTGGTTCTTTACTTGGATCACGCTTTGGCCATTTCGCCCTTAAAGATGCTTCTTTTGAAGATTTTTCATTAGCGCTATTATCCATAAAAAAGCCCTTTCTATAGTTTAAAAAAATACGTAGCATGTTACATATTCATGATATGTAGCTTGCTACGCATTGTCAAGACTTAATTATTAAAAAAAGAAAAATATATTTATAAATATATTATTTATCAAGCACATCCACATTGAAACCATTTACTTCAACTCTGTCATCAACTTTAATCACTAAACATTTCTGTCCATCTATTATTCTTGTCTCAACAAGATCTGTTCTTTCAGGATTAACCTTAATCTCCACATCCGGTGTAACAATCTGAAATTTCTTTGCATTTGCAACATTACTTGCAAGAAGCGGGTAATCTTCATTTGTTCCTGTTACATTTTCATAATTCTTCTCAAAGTTTTCCATCTTTTCTGCAGCAACACCGCTTCTTGTAAGAAGATCTTTCATATCTTCCTTTCCTATAGTAAGAGGTGTCTCATCATTCTCATGATCTTCAATTAACTGCTCAAGATTATTATGAATATTCTTTATCGTCTGATAGCTACCATTATCTCCTATTGTATCTGAAATAATTGCTTCAAAAGTATCCTTTTGCTCAGGAGCAGACATTGGAGGTCGCCCTCCAAAAAGTGCCTCAACAAATTCAGGCTGAAGATCATCTGGTTTCTTCGTAAAATAAAGCATATTATGGATATCTGTATTTCTATCAATAAAAGCCGGAAAAAGCATTCCTTTTACAGGTCCATCAACAATCCAATCACGGAATCTGTCTTCTATTGAATTCTTTTCTTCATTATATCCAAGTGCCGCTTTTGATAACTTAACTGGACAAATACTGCATACAACATAGTCATAAACATCATTTGAAGCATCTTCATTTTCCAAATGATCAGAAGTAACTCCTGGAATATCATAAACAGCATGCACTAAAATAATCAGATAATTCTCAGGATTGACATAATTAGCGATTACTCTATCGTAAAACTCATCAACAAAAGAATCATCCTCAAGATGAGTATCACGAAGATGAAGAAGAAAATTCTGAGTACCACCCTCTTCTTCCTGATCAAGTGGAAATTCCAGAGGAATCAAATTCTTTCCGATAGTTCCTGTAAGAGTATGCTTAAAAATATCAAGATATTTGTACATCTCCTCTTCCGGAATGGTTCCAAAATTTCTTTTATCAACCATTACCTTATTCTTTTCGTGATCTACATAACATCCACAAATTCGATCAATCGTGCATCGATCAGGTGAAAACTGTTTCTTAATTTCTACTATCTCAGCCTTATTCAAAACGCGCCTCCAATATATATAATAGGAAAAACCGCGGTGGAATACATCGCGGTTTTGTAGTGATTAAACCTACATATTATTATAGGAAACACTTGTAAAAAAATAAAGACCTAATAAACCTGACACTAAACTCTTATAGTACGCTAAAATTATACTTCCTGCAGTTTTTTTGCCTGAAGTTTGGATTCACGGAATTTCTCACACATTTCATATGCAAAATCAACCGGATAAAGCTGGACCATCGATGAATCAATAAGATCACCAATCTTCATTCTAAAGTTGACTTTGACAAATTTTTCTACGCTGGACTCAAACATCTTTTCAAACGTCTTTACAGACTCAACATCAATTCTTCTAACTTCAGGAGTGCTAATATCAATAGGTATTCCAAGCATTGATGATAAAGATGTAGCGCTAGAACCCATCATTTGATTCATTGCCTCTGATGCAGCTGAAAGCTGTATTTCTGTGAGTTCGCCTTCTTCAACATTACCTGAACCACCCATCATCAAATCAGTCATACATTTTATATCTTGATCTTTTAAAATAAGGACATTATTCCCTTCAAGCCCGACTATGTAATGAATTTGGACAAATACACACACATTTTCATAATCATCAAGAGACTGGCTTCGTTTTATAACTTCAACTCTAGGCGTAGTAATATCAACTTCACGATTGACCATCATACCTAGAGCAGTTGCAGCATTTCCCATGCTGATATTCGCAACCTCGCCCAGAATATCAATCTGCTCTGGTGTTAATATCTTTTTTTCCATGAAACGAACTCCTTTCGAAGATGAAAAATGAACAAATATTTGTCAATAAGAAATATAAGTCTTTGTAAATAATGCTCAATTTTTAAACTATATCATTTTACTTAAACGATATTTAACAACCGCGCAAACTATACATAGTCAAAAACAATCAATATTGCTAATTTTCATGCATTTTATACTAAAAAATGCATGACTTTTTATGATTATTTTTGATTGATTTTGATTATTTATAGTGTTACGATAATTATGAGGTAGGATAGTACCTTCGTAAATGTTATTTCAAGTAATCACAAGTTTACACTAGATATATCGGAAAAATGCTATGAATGCTGAATAGATATCTATGTTTTTTTATACTTTTATAAAAATCATAGATTTTTGTCACTGCGTTCCAAAAACCACGCAAACTGGCCATTTAAAAAGACTTCGCCTTGGATCAGTTTTCCGCTTGACTTTTGTTCTCACGAAACTCGCAGTAAATACGAATTTCTGAACTAAATTAATGGAAACCTATATTTTTTTCAGCATTTTTTCGATATATAAAGAGAACTGATAGAGGATTAATTATGTTGACACAAGAAAGACGTGACATTATCACCAATATCATTAATGAACGCAAGGCCGTTACTGTTGCAGAGCTTGTTGACGAACTCGATACATCTGCTGCAACTATACGACGCGACCTTACCGAACTTGCTAGAATGCATAAAATCCAAAAAGTTTTTGGTGGAGCAACCAGCATCAGTGACATAACAACTCACGAAGATGCCGTGAATGAAAAATTACAAAAAAATGTGCAAGCCAAAGATAAGATAAGCCGCTATGCTGCTTCCCTTATACAAGATGGTGATTTTGTGTATATAGATTCCGGCACCACTACTCTCAAGCTTATTGATTACATTGAAAATCGAAATGCCCGTTATATTACAAATGGTATCGTGCATGCCAAAAAACTGATTGAACGCCATCTTCCTACAATGATAATAGGCGGAAGAGTCAAGGAATCAACAGAAGCTATTGTTGGTCCTGACTGCGTCGAATACATCAGAAGATATCACTTTACTAAAGCGTTCATGGGCACAAATGGAATCTCGACATCTGCAGGTTTCACTACACCAGACGTTGATGAAGCAATGGTTAAGTCAGAGGCAATTCGTCATACTTATATGACTTATATTCTGGCTGACAGCTCAAAATTTGACAAAGTCAGCTCTGTTACATTTGCTGAACTTCCTTCCTGTTGCATCATCACAAATAAGGAACCTGAGAAAAAATTTATAAATGAAACAGTAATCAAGTATTTTTAATATTTGATTTCTATATAGTAAGAAAGGAGTCTTTTTATGATCTATACTGTAACATTCAATCCAGCTCTTGATTATGTAGTTCATATGTCAAAAGACCTTGTTCCAGGAATCACTAACCGTTCAGATTCCGAGGAGATTTATTTCGGCGGAAAGGGCATAAATGTTTCTACAGTTTTAAGTGAACTTGGTCTTAACAGCACAGCACTTGGCTTTGTTGCAGGCTTTACAGGAAGAGCTATTGAAGATGGAGTTAATAAATCTGGAATTAATGCTGACTTTATTCATCTTCCGGAAGGAAATTCACGTATAAACGTAAAAATCAAAGCATCTGACGAAACTGAGGTTAACTGTCAGGGACCGGCAATTCCGAAGGAATGTCTTGATATGCTTTTTGCTAAACTTGATACACTTGTAAATGGAGATACACTTGTTTTGGCAGGAAGTATTCCATCCTCTTTACCAGATAATATTTATGAAAAAATCCTTGAAAGGCTTGACAAAAGAGGTGTTAATTTTGTGGTTGATGCTACAAGAGATTTGCTTCTTAATGTTCTTAAGTATCATCCATTCCTTATTAAGCCTAATAAGCAGGAACTTGGTGAAATGTTTAATGTCGAAATAGACACTGATGATGACATTGAAAAATATGCCAAGAAGCTTCAGGAAAAAGGTGCAAGAAATGTTCTTATAAGCATGGCTGGTGAAGGTTCTATGTTAATCACAGAAGACGGACAAAGACTTCGCCAAGGCGTTTGCAAAGGAAAAGTTAAAAATTCCGTTGGCGCAGGTGATTCCATGGTGGCAGGTTTTATTGCCGGCTATGAGAAGAGTAAAGATTATCAGGTAGCACTTAATACCGGAACCGCTGCAGGTGGGGCTACAGCATTTTCTGACGGACTTGCAACAGCAGAGCTGATTGATAAACTTTATAAAACTCTTATCTAATATGATACAAGTATCATAAAACTTTTTAATTCAAATCAAAACATTTTTTTCGCTTCGGACATATGTGTTTGTAATATTGTTAATCAATATTTATATAAAGCAAACGAAAGGGTAGGTATTAGTATGAAAATTTCAGAGTTTCTTAATCCTCAGGGTATCAAACTCAAAATGTCATTAGCTGATCAAAATTCAGCTATTGATGAACTAATCGCTCTCCATGAATCATGCGGTAATTTAAATAATGCGGCAGTATTCAAGGACGCGATTTTAGCCCGTGAAGCCAAAGGTTCTACAGCAATTGGCATGGGTATTGCTGTTCCTCATGGCAAATCAGCTTCTGTTAAAAAGGCTGGTTTAGCAGCAATCACATGTCCTGACGGTGTTGATTACAAATCTCTTGACGGCAAACCTGCAAAACTTCTTTTCATGATAGCAGCTCCAGAAGGTGGTGCTGATACTCATCTTGAAGTGTTGTCCAAGCTTATGACAATGCTTATGGATGCAAATTTTACTCAGAAACTCATTGCAGCTAACTCTGTTGATGAATTTATGAAAATAATTGATGATAAAGAAGCTGAAAAGGATAAAGAAAAAGCAGGTGCACAGGCTCAGAATTCCTCTTCTATAAAGATTGTTGGTGTAACAGCTTGTCCTACAGGTATCGCTCATACATTCATGGCAGCTGAAGCTCTTGAACAGGCCGCAAAAGAAAAGAACATCACTATCAAAGTAGAGACAGATGGTCAGGGTGGTGCAAAAAATGTTCTTACTGCTTCTGACATCTCAAATGCTGACGTTGTTATCGTTGCTGTTGACCGTAACGTTGAAATGGCAAGATTCGATGGCAAGAAAGTTATAAAAGCTTCTACAAAGGATGCTATTCATGGCGCAGCTAATCTTATTGATAAAGCTGTTAAAGGTGACGCTCCAGTATACCATCATGAAGGCGGCAGCACTGAAAGTGCAAGTTTTGGTGATGACGAAACACTTGGAAGAAAGTTCTATAAGCACCTTATGAATGGTGTTACACATATGCTTCCATTCGTTATCGGCGGTGGTATCCTTGTTGCAATTGCATTCCTTATTGATACTATCTGCGGATTTGGTGAAACAGGTGGCGGAAACTTTGGTAGCATGACTCCTGCTTCTGCACTTCTTAAGTACATCGGCGGACTTGCTATGGGTCTTATGGTACCTGTACTTGCAGGTTTCATCGGTGAATCAATTGCAGATCGTCCAGGTCTTGCTGTTGGTTTTGCAGGTGGTCTTCTTGCAGCTAATGGTAATGCATTATTTGCTGATTACATTGAAAGATGGGGCGGCGAAGGAAGCCTTTCAGGTTTTAGTGAATTTATTTCCAAGTTCGGTTTCCAGGGCAAAGGTAACACAGTATCTGGTTTCCTTGGCGGTATTGCCGCTGGTTTCCTAGCTGGAGCTATCATTATTTTACTTAGAAAGCTTTGTTCAGGATTCCCTAAATCACTTGAAGGAATTAAGTCAATCCTCATCTACCCATTATGTGGTATTTTCCTTATGGGTATTGTAATGTGCTTCGTTCTTAATCCTTTCATCGGATTTGTAAATACAAGCCTTTCTACAATGCTTAATTCTCTGTACGAAGCAAATGCTATTGCTGTTCTCGGACTTGTTCTTGGAGCAATGATGGCAATTGATATGGGTGGTCCTATTAATAAGGCTGCTTACGTATTCGGTACAGGTATGCTTGCACAGGCAGCACTTGATCCTTCTGTTGAGCAGGTTGCATGGATTTCAATGGCAGCTATCATGGTAGGTGGTATGGTTCCTCCAGTAGGTATCGCACTTGCATGTAAGTTGTTCCCTAAGAAGTTCACAAACGAAGAACAGGAAACATGGATTACAAACATTATAATGGGTGCTTCCTTCATTACTGAAGGCGCTATCCCATTTGCAGCAGGTGATCCTATTCACATTATTCCAGCAACACTTGTTGGTTCTGGTGTAGCAGGTCTTCTTTCCGCACTCTTTAAGTGCACACTTAAAGCTCCTCATGGCGGTGTATTCGTATTTGCTACAGTAGGCAATCCACTTCTTTACATCATTGCATGGGCTATTGGTTCTGTAATTACATGTGTACTTATCGGAATGCTCAGAAAGGACAGACAGAAATAATAAGTTCTTTCTGTTTATCGACTAGTGCTAGAAAGATATTTCTATAATAAGCCGATAAAAAATATATAATTTATTTTAATAATGTTTTATACATTAGCGCCTAGTGTACTGTCAAAGGTACACTGGGTATTTAGTACTTAATACAATAAGTCAAATAATAATTCATATTTTTTTAATTTAAAGGAGGATTTAATCCATGGTTTCAGAAAAAGTTACAGTAGTAAATGCAGAGGGTATGCACATGCGTCCGGCTAGCCTTTTAAGCCAGACTCTTACACCTTTCACTGCTGATGTAAAGGTTGTTTTCAATGGAACAGAGTTCGATGCAAAGTCAGTTATGATGCTTATGAGTGCATGCATTAAATGCGGTGCTGAAATCGAAATCAAAGCTGATGGACCAGACGAAAAGGAAGCTCTTGCTAAAGCTGTTGATCTTGTAAAGAGCGGTCTTGGTGACTAATTTTTTGATACATAAACTTGTTTGCTGATGCATTTTTTGCATCAGCATGAATTTAGAATATATTTCTCACAGGAGGTGTATATGCCACAGGGTATTGCTGCTTCACGCGGCATCGGAATCGGTTCTGTCTGTCGTATCATTGAGCACGAATTGAAGTTTGAAAATAAGAAAATAGAAGATACAGCAGCAGAAAAAAACCGATTACAGGAAGCTGTTGAAAAATTCAAAGCTGAAACTACTGAGATGGCCGAAGATATAAGACAGCGTATCGGCAAAAAGGAAGCTGAGATTCTCGAAGGCCATCTTGTAATGATCTCAGATCCTGCCATGGTCGGCGAAATGGATAAGATGATTGATAATAAGCAGTGTGCAGAAGCAGCTGTTACTGCTGTTTGTGACATGTTTATTAACATGTTTTCATCAATGGATGATGAAATGATGAAACAGAGAGCTTCAGATATCAGCGATATAAAAACAAGTCTTTTAAAAATTCTTTTGAATATTCATGATATCGAAATCAGTAAAGTTGCTCCTGGAACTGTATTGGTTGCAAAAGACCTTACACCTTCCATGACTTCTCAAATAGTAAAAGAAAACGTTGCCGGAATTATCACAGAAATTGGTGGTAAGACTTCTCACTCTGCTATTTTAGCAAGAGCTCTTGAAATTCCAGCTGTTTTATCTGTTCCTGATGCTCTTAATCTTGTAAAAGATAATGACACAGCTATAGTAGATGGCACAGAAGGTGAAATATTCATCAATCCTGCTGGAGATGTGCTCTCAACATATATTCGTAAGCGTGAAGATTTCATTCGCAAGCAGGAAGAACTTAAGAAATTTCTTGGCAAAGAAACTCTTACTGCTGATGGTAAAAAACTTGATTTGTTCTGTAATATCGGAACTCCAAAAGATGCAAAGAAGGCTGTTGAATGTGATGGTGAGGGTATTGGTCTCTTCCGTTCAGAGTTCCTGTTTATGAACAATTCACACCTTCCATCAGAAGAAGAACAGTTCAACGCATATAAAGAAGCTGTTGAAACTATGGGTGGTAAAACTGTTATTGTAAGAACACTTGATATTGGTGGTGACAAGGATATTCCTTATCTCAATCTTACAAAAGAAGACAACCCATTCCTTGGTTATCGTGCTGTACGTTATTGTCTTGATAACGCAGACATGTTCAAGACTCAGTTACGTTCAATTATTAGAGCAAGTGCATTTGGTAAGATAAAGATTATGCTTCCGCTTGTTACTTGTGTAGATGAAGTTAGACAAGCAAAAGCTCTTGTTGAAGATATAAAGAAAGACTTGGAGAACGAAGGAATTCCTTTTGATAAAAACATCGAAGTAGGATGTATGATTGAAACTGCTTCTGCATCTCTTATAGCTGATTTACTTGCAAAGGAAGCTGCTTTCTTCTCAATTGGAACAAACGATCTTACTCAGTATACTATGAGCGTTGACCGAGGCAATCCAAAAGTTGCTTACCTTTATTCTGCATTTCAACCATCTGTCCTCCGTTCTATTAGACACATTATTCAGTGTGCTAATGAAGCTGGTATTCCAGTTGGTATGTGTGGAGAAGCCGCTGCAGATCCTCTTATGATTCCTCTTCTTATGTCATTTGGACTTGATGAGTATAGTGTTAATCCGGTTTTGGTTCTCACTGCTCGTTGCATCATTAGCAAATGGACTAAGGAAGAAGCCGATAAGCTAGCTGATAAAGTTATGGCTATGGATACAGAAAAAGAAATAGTTGAAGCTTTAAAGAAAGCTGCTAAAGATTGATTTAAATAAAAACTCCTGCATTACCTTTTTAAGTAACGCAGGAGTTTTTTTATTCTTTTTTATTAAACCTATTATCCTATTCTGAACATGCTAACTGAACCATTTATAGAGTCTGCTCCCTGAGCTACACCGTCTGCACTCTCTTTAACCTTTTGACTCTTATGAGCTACTTCATCAGCGCTACTTGCAAGTGTATCAAGCGTACCAGTAACTTCCTGTGAGCTAGCTGACTGTTCCTGGGCAATAGCTGCTACATTTGTAGCAATCTCGTTAACATCACCCATTGTTCTAATCATTTCATGCATCGTATCACCTGTAATATCCAGACTCTGGAAGATTTCTTCAAAAGTCTTCTCTGCTACTCCTACAGATTCTGCACTCTTTCTAATAGCCTCAACATTCTGAGTAGATTTCTTTGCAAGTGACGATATCTGATTAGCAATATCACCGATAATAGACGCAATCTCTGTCGTTGCATTTGCACTATCATTTGCAAGTTTACCAATTTCATCAGCTACTACTGCAAATCCTTTTCCTGCTTCACCGGCTCTAGCTGCTTCAATTGAAGCATTAAGCGATAACAGATTTGTCTGACTTGCAATGGAATTAATCATTTCTATAATATCAGTAATTTTCTTTGCAGATTCATCAACACTTTCTACTGCATCATTTACTTCCGACATAGACTTAGAAATTTCATCCATGCTTTCAGTTACAAGCTTCATGTCTTTCTGACCTTCGCCAGCTTTTTCAACTAGTTTCTTCATTACGTCATTTGTTTCGCTACCCTGACTTGTAAGATCATTAACTTTTCCAGCAAGATCAGTTGCATCAGTAGCTAATTCAGATACAGCCTGTGACATTCCATCCATAGTTTCTCTAATCTGATTCATAGATTCTGCCTGAGCTGTAGCTTCACTTAACATTGTATCTGAAGCTTCCCTACTATTTCCAGCTTCACTTGAAAGTTGCTGCGTAACATCTCTCATATTTGCCAGTGTTTCACGCATATGATTCACAAATTTTCTCATGTTGTGATTCATTACGCCTATTTCATCATTTCCTCTACTAGGAATATCAATTGAAAAATCATTATTGGTAACACTCATGATATTCTCTGTAAGCTGCTTAACAGGATTTGATACTATAGACTTAATTAGTCTTTGAACTATAAATGCTATAACTACGAGCATTACAGCAGCTACAATCCAGCTGATAATCATAAATTCATTAATTTCATTAACAATATCATTTTCTTCGATGGTCGAAATCAAAGTCCAAGGTGTTCCATCTATTTTTTCATAATCTACAAAAAATCTTTTTCCATTTGCTGACATTTTAACTACACTAGTTGGATTGGAGGTCATCTCTTTATAAACATTGTTGACAAACTCATCATCTGGATGATCAGTCACAGCTGTACCATTAAAACCATCTACCGGATAGGAAATAATAACATTATCTTCAAGAAGCATTGAACTTCCTTTTCCAAGAGGCTTCATTGCTGATATTTCTTCCATAATATTACTTAAAAGCATATCCGATGCAGCAACACCTGTTCGACCATCTTTCAGTTTAATAGCCCTTGCTATAGGTACAACCAGATTATTAGTTACCTGATCCATATACGGAGCACCAACTGTAAACGAACTATTCTTCACACCGTCCTGATACCATTTTCTATCGGCAAGAACATAGTCATCTCCTGGCTTCCAACCACTTAAGTCGAAAAAATCACCATTGTCTAATCCCAAATAAATACCATTAGGTGCATTGGTACTAAACGACTTGGAATATTCCAAGAATTGGAATAAATCATCATCATCCGTAAATTCACGATTCTCAAGCGTGAGAGAAAAAGTATCTGCTTTACAAATAAAAGACATTACTTCTGCGCTATATTTATTCGAATTTGAGAGTGTCTGATATTTAAGTAAGTCTTCCGCCATGTTTACAACTATACTTCTTGCCCTTACTGTCATAAACAATATTATTCCAATAATAGAAATAGCAATAAGCGGAAGAACCATCTTAAGCAGTTTTCCACTGATTGATTTTATTGGTGCGTTGTGTGCTGACTGATCCTTTAGTTTTGCCATTGCTATGACCTCCGTCTCTTAACTCTTAACGAATTTCCAACCTTGATACGGTTTTTTTACCATTTACAACTCTAGTAGTTTCCAAATACGTCCTATCGCCTTCAACAATTATATCTGAATACTCATCTTCAACAAGAGTACTCTTTTTTAGTTCGCTATCATCTCGAACAAAAATAGCATTTCCTTTATTCTTCTTTCTATCTCCTTCATCTTTAACATAGGGACTGTGTATTATCTTTGCCTTTTCAACATTTAAATCATCTGGAGTAATCGTAATCCTACTTCCTGTTGATTCATCTCCATCATGTATAGACTTTTTATTCTTTCTAACCTTTTCCTGCAATGAAGACGTTTTCATAACTTTTTTATCTTCATCAGACACTATTTCAAAAACAGCTCCTAATTCTTCTGTATTCTGAGTCAAGGAATTGGTTTTTACGTTAAATTCCAGCTGTGTTCTCTGTAACTGAGATTTTTCATCATCAGAAAGTCCAGTAACGATACGAACTTTGTCATTGGGTTTAGCATACCAACGTTCTCCAGAAGTATCTATACGTGTAACCCTGTTTACCGCCATAGAACTACCCTCCTTTCGTTCGCTTACTGTAATTTTAGCGTATCTATATTGAAATTCGCTTTTTCGCACGTACAACTTCTCTTGCAATACCTAAAGCAGTTTGACTAAAGTTATTTGCAGCCAAGAATCCAGCATCTTCTTGCTGCGGTTTATTATTTAAATTCCTCTCCATAACGTCATTTAGCCTTTGATAAAGAGGAATAAGGATGCGAAGATCATTACACTCATCTAAATAACATTTATTATTACCAGAACTATCATAAATTTCCTGTTCATACTGTGCTGTTATTATTAGCTGCATACAGGTTTTAAGTTCACCGTTAATGTCTGAAGCTTCCATTAGAACATCTGGCCTTTTTGACAAACAATCCATAAAGTATTCTTTAGCGCCTGCCATATCTTTTTCTCTAAAAAAACGTTCCAGCCTGTCTTTCATCTCAATTGTCTCTTTTTTTTCGCCAAACATCGCTACTTTGCATTCTTTAACTGTTAGATTGTTATATTTTATATAAACTAAAAGAAGTATTTCAGATATAAACCCGTACAACCTTTTTTGATAATCATCATACCCTGTCATATCTACTTCTTTCATTGTCAAAAACAAAATATCAAAAAGCCATTTACAATAGCTATCAAAAATTCTTTTGCTGCAAATTATCATATTTCCAAAATATGTATGAATATCATTAACACAACTTATATAAATATCATAATACATTGGATAATGAATACGAATAATATTTTCTACTATATCCAAATCTCTTCTATTATGATTTGCAGAAAAGCCTTCATAGTAGCTATAATTTAATGTTAAAAGCTTTGTGGTGATTATATCAAAATCTCCAAGAAGCTTTTCAATTTCTTTACCTGTAAAAAGTTTATTATTATCATCAAGCAAATAGCGTCTGTAATGACACAATCCAACAATATCCGATTCTTTATCGTTTTTCCAAATCCAATACATTCCTGTTAATTCAGAAAAAAATGGATTTAGATTCGAAATATTGTCATAAGTATCATCACCCAAATACCCCAAACTTTCATGAATCGCCTTCCCAACCTGCATCAAAACGTACATGTTATCGCGGGGCGAATCACACTTTTTGTGTGTCATCACATATATTTTGACCATCTTTCCTCCCCGATTTTATGAATATTCTTTTCGTAGAACTTTACTTAGTGGTAAATTTTATACTAGCATTACTGTTTTTCATACTTTTATTTCGGTCAAAATTGAATAATTATTCAGTTTATTTTTAGTTTTTGCTGATATTTTTTTAATAGAACAAAAAGACTGACCTCTAATGTTTGTACACATTAAAGCGTCAGTCTCTTTATTTTAGTTTATTACTATTGAGTTTCTTAATATCTTATCATTATGACATAAAAGCTCTTCGCTATCTTATAAAGCTGTTAGGTCCTGATTAAACAATACCCTGAGCTTCCATTGCTTCTGCAACCTTCTTAAATCCTGCGATATTAGCACCAGCAACATAGTTGCCTTCCATACCATATTCCTTAGCAGCGCTTGCGCAGTTGTGATAAATATTCTTCATAATTCCCTGAAGCTTAGCATCTACTTCATCAAAAGTCCAAGAAAGTCTCTCAGAATTCTGGCTCATCTCAAGAGCTGATGTTGCAACACCACCTGCATTAGAAGCCTTACCAGGTGTGAAGAGTACACCATTCTCCTGAAGGAATGTTGTAGCTTCAAGAGTTGTAGGCATGTTTGCACCTTCACCAACTACCTTACAGCCGTTGTTTACAAGTGTCTTAGCATCGTCAAGATTAAGCTCATTCTGAGTAGCGCAAGGAAGAGCGATATCACACTTAACTGTCCATACACCTTTTCCTTCGTGATACTGAGCGCTTGGACGCTGTGCAGCATACTCTGTAAGACGTGCTCTCTTAACCTCTTTTACATCCTTAAGAACAGCAACATCAATTCCTTCTGGATCATAAATCCAACCAGTAGAATCGCAGCAAGTAACAACCTTGGCACCAAGCTGCTGAGCTTTCTGAATAGCGTAAATAGCAACGTTACCAGAACCAGATACAACAACCGTCTTATCCTTGAAAGAATCACCGTGATCATTGAGCATTTCTTCTACAAAGTAAACAAGACCATAACCTGTAGCTTCTGTACGAGCAAGAGATCCGCCATATGTAAGACCCTTACCTGTAAGAACCCCTTCATAAAGTCCTGTGATTCTCTTGTACTGACCATACATGAAACCAATTTCACGTCCACCAACACCGATATCACCAGCAGGAACATCTGTATCAGCTCCAACGTGACGGTAAAGCTCTGTCATGAAGCTCTGACAAAATGCCATTACTTCACGGTCTGACTTACCCTTAGGATCGAAGTCAGAACCACCCTTACCACCGCCAATTGGAAGGCCTGTAAGAGAATTCTTGAAAATCTGTTCGAAGCCAAGAAACTTGATGATACCAAGATTTACTGAAGGATGGAAACGAAGTCCTCCCTTATACGGTCCAATAGCAGAATTAAACTGTACACGGAAACCATTGTTAACCTGCACCTGTCCCTTATCATCTACCCATGGTACTCTGAAAAGAATCTGTCTCTCAGGTGTTGTAAGTCTCTCAAGAAGAGCCTCACTACGATACTTAACCTCGTTAGCATCAATAACAGGCTTTAATGTCTGTAAAACCTCTTTTGCTGCCTGATGGAACTCTGGCTGTGCAGGATTTTGTGCAACCACTCTCTCATAAATCTCATCAACGTATGACATCTTGACTCCTTCCCGCGAATAAACGCGATACTGCATAATGCAGTATAAAAAAATTTAATATTCTACTAAAAAAGAGCATAAAAGACCCTTCGATCTCTACGCTCCATTGTGTAGACATGTAACCTTTGTCTAGTATAGAACAAAGAGTCAAATTTCGCAAGATACTTTATCACATTAAATCAAAAAAATAATATGACTTCTTGCTGAGATTTAGGATAATCATCAGCAAGAATCCTGCTTCGCAGGACAAAATTTGTTTTAACGACAGATTTTGGTCTGGTACGGTTATTGATTTTCCTAATGAAAACAAGAACCTATTCTTTTTTGTTTTATATAATCTGTTCTGATGTTTGTATATTTCGTCGCAGACACGCTTTCGCTTGATTATAAACGTAATGGTTCGTAATGCGCTAAAAAAAACCCAATAAGAACCAACGTTTATAAACAGTTCTGCTCATGAAATATTACAAGCCATCAGAACTCATCTAATTAGTTCAAATAACAAAAAAATATATATTTTTATAATATGGCTAATATTTACTGATTAATTTAAAAAAACAGTAGTTCAAAAATCGAACTACCGTTTTTTTAACTAAAAAGTATGACTTCTTGTCAACTTTATTCAGAAACTCGCATTTACTGCGAGTTTCGTGAGAACAAAAGTCAAGCGGCAAACTGGCCCAAGGCGAAGCCTTTTTAAATGACCAGTTTGCGTAGTTTTTGGAACGCAGTGACAAAAAACTATGACTTCTTGTCACTTACATTCAGAAACTCGCATTTACTGCGAGTTTCGTGAGAACAAAAGTCAAGTGGCAAACTGGCCCAAGGCGAAGCCTTTTTAAATGACCAGTTTGCGTTGTTTTTGGAACGAAGTGACAAAAATCTATTATTTCTCAACAAATTCAGTCTTTATATAACCAGCTTTACCATTGTATTCGATTTCACACCATCCGTCTGCAAAGCACTTCTTAACGGTTATTTCTTCACCCTTATAAGCATTTGTCACAACGCTAGCATCAGTACTTGCTTTTTCACGAATACGAACAGTTTCTTTTACATGATACTTTCCTGCTGAAAGATTGATTGCTTTCTTAGTCTCTTTAGATGAATCAGCCTTTTCTTCAGTTTTTTTGCTATTAGAAGCATTACTACTATCAGCCTTTGTTTCTGATTTTTTGTCGTCAGTCTTCTTAGCCTGAGTATCATTAGAATTTACAGCAACTTCTGTCTTAACTTCAGAGAAATACATTGTAGCAACATATCCCTTTGAACCATTATATTCAATAACACTCCAACCATTGTCGGTCTGACTTATAAGATTATAAACCTTATCTTTCTCCGTCTTTCCTAATACTTCAGATGTCTGATCAGGCTTCTTACGGATATTTATTACATCATTAGCTTTGAGTTTAATTACAACCTTAGTTTCTTTCTTCGACTCTTCTTTATTTTCTTCTTTAGGCGTTGATGCTTCAGTGCTGCCAGAAGCAGATGCTACTTCTGTGCTCTTAGCTTCGCCTGCATCATTACTTGAAGAAGATGATACACTTGCATTTGAAGAAGCTGATGCTGCATTATTTGCATTTGCAACTTCAACACTCTCTCCACTTTCAGATTCATTAGACTCAGAAATTCCCTGTTCAGCAAGAAGCTTTCCAACATTCTGATTAAGTTCAGCTGAAAGCTTAGTCAAAAACTGTTCAAGTTCTGGAGCTGCTTCCATCATACCATTATATGCAACGGAAACTTTATTTGATAAATCTACATAATCATCCTGCAAACTCAACTGTGCAAGATAATCAGATACCTTTTCATCAACATCACCAAAATACAGATAAAGCTGTCCATTATCGCCTGTTCTTATATAATATGAATTAAGTCCTGGAATTGAACTTGTATCATAACCCTTGAACTTTTCTTCAAAATAGACATATGCAACATATGAATTTGGCTCTGGTCCCTGTTTTGTATAAACAGTAATATTATTAAAAGAGTCAATATACTCAGAAGCTGCCTGATAACGTATAAGCGCTGCCTGAGTAATTCCCTGAGACATCGACTTGATTTTATCAACATCGCCTGTTTTCTGTGCTTCGTAAAACATATTTACCAGATTTACGACATCTTGGTGAGCATCCTGTTCCATTACGACATCTTCAGCTTTTACAGATGCTCCATTTGTAGCCCCGCTTTCTGAGCTTCCTGCAGCATTTGTTCCTGAATTTGTAGCATTTACACTAACTTCCTTGTTACCAGGTTTCTTTCCAGCTCGTCCAGCAATAAATAGTGTAATCAATAAACAGATAACTAAAAATGCCGGCATAATAATTCGCTTATGATCAGCAATGTACGTACCAATGGAATTCTCATTCGAACGAAAAGGCTCCCATTTTCTTTTATCTTTCTTACCCATCATGCTTTAAAACTAATCCTCTTTTCCTGCTTTAATAATTCATGTATTTTAGAAACTTAGTCCTAAAAACACACATTTTCTAGAACATATAAAAAATGCTCTATATAACAATTGTATCCATACATATAAATAAAACAAGCAATATGACAATTTTACATTTTTCTTAACAATTAGTCAAGGTTTTTCAGGAAGAAATAAGGCTTTTTTGTTTTGACGTTGTAACTTTACTATGATATCATAATATAGATGTCAAAAAACATCATTAGTTTTGCGCTCGTAGTCTAACGGATAAAACAAAGGCCTCCGACGCCTTAATTGCAGGTTCGATTCCTGTCGTGCGCATTCGTATAAAGAGATATTGTTTGATTAAGTTTTTTCAAACAATATCTCTTTATTTTTTTAAATAAAAAGCTAATATAATTTTAATTTTTGCAAATTGTTATTTCATCCCTTTGGAAATTATATAAGTAAACTTCATCAGATAAGAAATCGATTTCATCTACTGAAGTCTGATTTACACTTTTAACTATTTCCTTTAAATTCATTATTTCATAACAGTCAGCAGAATCTGCTACAGCTAAGATTATAAGCTCATGAACAGATGACGGCAATATATAAAAACTCTTGCCCAAACAGTCAGCAAAAAATTTCATAAGTTTACCACTTAGAATAAGTGATGACCCAAACCGCCTTGCAGCATTGGATACCACGAACATATGAGATGTATCATTTCGAAAATAGCTTTTTATTTTCTCCATGTTTTCATCATCTACATCAGATCTTATATCAATCCAATCTTTTCCTATACCTCGTCCAAGCTCAATATTCAAAATCATCTTCTCGATAGAAATCATCTTTGGTTCCAGCAATTCAATATTATTTATTGCTATTTCATAAAGCTTATCCTCAGATATCTGCCATCTTGAAAACAAGTCATTCTTTATTACTATAACACCGCCATCTATAATATTATCACAAGATACATAATATATCACAGCTAAATCATGAACCTTTCTATAAGGCATATTCAAAAGCCCCTCTTTGTTCTTCTCATAGTTTATTACTTTAGGAAATACTCTATTCTTTATTTTTTCAAATTCTTTCAAAAAATCAACATTTACACACCTATGAAGATTATTCTGATTAAGCTTACTGACTATATCCCTACATATGCCTTCAAAATCACCATTTTTCTGATATTCCTCGTAATACTCTTCCAAGTATACAGTTGCAGAAATATTCTGTGTCTTTTCTTTTATACTAAGACCATGAAGTTTAACCCCATTATTTTTTTCAACCACATTAATTATAACAGCCGAATTATTATTGTCTTCCCCTTTTTTAGAAATACTGCCATTGCCCATGCAGTATCCTTCCACATATTCTCTAACTTTCTCGATAAACAAATCAAATTTCATACCAAACTCCTAAAAAACAAAAAAGGCAATAGACATTCGAAATTAATCGAACTCTATTGCCTTACAGATTCTATCACTAGAGCATTATACTCTAAACTTAAAATATGAAAGAATACGTGAAAATTCAATTTATAATACTGAATTAAACACGGCTGAGATATTCACCAGTTCTTGTATCGATCTTAATCTTATCACCCTGGTTAACAAACAATGGAACGTTGATTGTAGCACCAGTCTCAACAGTAGCAGGCTTAGAAGCACCTGTAGCTGTATCACCCTTGAAACCAGGCTCTGTCTCTGTAATCTCAAGCTCTACGAATAAAGGAGCTTCAACAGCAAATACGCTTCCGTTGTAGGAGCTAACCTTGCACATCTCTTCTTCCTTAACGAACTTCATTGCATCACCAACAACATCGCTGCCAACTGCAATCTGCTCGTAGCTTTCTGTATCCATGAAATTGTAGAGATCACCATCATTGTAAAGATACTGCATATCTCTTCTTTCAATTCTTGCCTGTGGGAATTTCTCTGTTGGACGGAAAGTTGTTTCGATAACACCACCGTTGATGATATCCTTAAGCTTTGTACGAACGAAAGCTGCGCCCTTACCTGGCTTTACATGCTGGAATTCAACAACCTGGCAAACCTTTCCATCTACTTCAATCGTAACACCATTTCTAAAATCGCTGGCTGTAACCATAGAAACCTCCTGAAAAACATATCAATTATAAAATCTAACTGCTGATATTATCAACAATCTTTTTCGAAAGAAAATAAGGCCTTATTCTGAATAAATAAACCTTCAAATTAACAAACAACTCAACATAGTTTATACTATGAAACGTATTTTTGTCAATACTCTATTATTTATGTAAAATCATATCTATCGCTTCAAGATAACCTTCAAGTCCATGTCCTACAATCTGTCTGTCACACGCAGCACTAGTTACTGAATGGTGCCTGAAATCTTCTCTCTGACTTATATCGGATATGTGAACTTCAACTTTATATATCTTTTCAAGACTTTTTAGTGCATCATGTATAGCATATGAATAATGTGTGTACGCACCCGGATTTATTACTATTCCATCTATATTATTATAATATGCTTCCTGGAGCTTATCTATTATTGCTCCCTCATGATTTGACTGCCATATTTCAATGTCAGTCCCTGTTTCTTTTGCCTTTTTAGTTATCATTTCTACAAGATAATTATAATCTTGCGTACCATAAATATTCTTTTCTCTTATTCCTAAAAAATTCAGATTAGGACCATTTATTACTAGTATCTTCATCCTTCCCCCTCATATGCTTTTACAATCTCTTCTGCTACCTGACTTTGAGTTTTCCCATCTGTATCTATTACAATATCAGCTGCAAGTTCATAAAGTGCTTCTCTTTGTTGCATCAAATCTTTTATTTTCTTCATCGGATCATCAACCTGTAAAAGAGGTCTTGAAGCATTACCTGATACTCGTTTATAGATGCTTTCTGGAGAGGCTTTTAAATAAACTACCATTCCTATTTTCTTTAAAAGTCTCCTATTCTCTGCTCGAAGAACAATTCCCCCTCCTGTAGCAAGAACAATTCTATCATCATTGTCTTTATTAATATTTCTTAAAGTCTTGGTCTCTAAATTTCTAAAATACTCTTCGCCCTTTTCACTGAAGATAGAAGAAATGGAACATTCCATGCTTTTTTCAATCAAAAAATCTGTATCAAGCCTTGTACAACACAGATTAGAGGCAAGATTTTTGGAAACCGTTGATTTACCACTCCCCATAAAACCTACCAGCACTATATTCTTTGGCTTATTAAAAAAGTCAACCATCTTCTGATAAATTTCAGCTGACCACTTTTTCTCAATCACTTTTCCTGTCCAAAGTTCATAAGCATCTATCCCCTGAAAAAGAAGCATTTCAAGTCCACTCAAAGTTCTTGCCCCATGTTCTTTGCACATTTTAATGAAAGTTGTTTCCATAGGTCTATATACTATGTCATAACCAGTATGAATCATTTCATAAAACTTTGGATCATCTATAATAACTTTATCGTTATTTGGGTACATACCAACTGAAGTACTCTGAAAGCAAAGATATGCTATTTTATCGCCGTTATCATCTTTTTGCGGAATTATTTTCCATTCATCAAGTGATAATGCAAATACCTTAGAGCAATTATCATCTTGACTTTTTAATTCGCTTTCGATTTCTCTTGCTCTATTTACACTTCTATTTAGAATATAAATATTTGCAGCTTTTTTCGCACTCATTAAAAGTGCAACCGCTCTTGCTACTCCGCCCGCCCCAAGAATAATGACATTTTGATTTTCAATAGAGACATCATTATTTTTTAAACTTCTAGCAAGTCCAGTCATATCGGTGTTATATCCTTTATACCCTTTCTTATCTTTGCAACGAACAAGAGTATTTACTGCACCAATTTTCTTTGCAAGCGGATCAATCTCTATCAATTGCTTAATAACCTGCTCCTTATACGGAACTGTTACGTTTAGTCCTAGTACTCCAAGTGCATAGGCTCCATTAATAGCATTTCCAAGTTCATCCTCTTCAACATCAAAAGGGACATATACTAGATTATCTCCTGTATATTCCGCAAGACTATTATGTATCATAGGTGATAAAGTATGTCCTGCCGGATGCGCAATCAAGCCACAAGTTTTTGTTCTCCCATCTGTCTCATTCATATATTTCTCCCTAACTAAAGCTTTAAATGCCTAAATCTACAATTCCAGCACTTTGCAGCAATTCTTTGGTATAGTCAGCCTGTGGGTTTTTGTATATATCCCTGGTTTGACCAAATTCAACAATTTTACCTTTTTTCATTATAGCCACATGATCACATAAATGATATACAACTCTCAAATCATGTGAGATAAACAGAATAGAAATACCCAATTTCTCATGAAGATGCTCTAACAGTTTCAAAATCTGAGCCTGAATAGTAACGTCTAAAGCTGAAACTGGTTCATCTGCTATCAGAATATCTGGCCTTTGCATTAAACTTAGTGCTATACTAACCCTCTGTCTCTGACCTCCTGACAATTGAGAAGGCATTCTATCAAGATATTCTAACGGAAGCTCAACTTGAGTTAAGACATCCTTCATTCTCTTATCAATCTCCTCTTCCGTCCACTTCTTTTTTCTATCTGCTCTAAGCGACTCTCTAAGAATCCACCTAACACTTCTTCCCGGATTAAGGCTTCCATATGGATCCTGAAAAATCATCTGAGGATAATCATCTGTCTTTTGGATAGTTCCTTCAAAATCCTTATTTATTCCCACAATAGTTTTGGCCAGAGTAGACTTTCCACTTCCACTTTCACCAACCAATCCCAGAATTTCACCTTTTTTCATTGAAAGTGACACACTCTTAAGTATTTGCTGTCGATTTGATTTAGAAAAAAGACCTGTCTTATGATTTCTATAATAAACATTCAAATCCTTTACCTTAAGAACATCCTCACTGTACTTAAACTCGTCGATATATTCTGTATCATTTGCTATATCTACTACCGGAATAGCAGCTATTAATTCCTTTGTATAACTGTTTTTTGGAGAATTAAAAATCTGCTCGGTATCGCCTGATTCTACAACTTTTCCTTTCTGCATCACCAATACCCTAGAACATAATTGTCTAACAAGGCTAAGATCATGTGATATAAAAATAATAGCAGTTCCTTTTTCTCTGTTTATTTTTCTAAGCAGTTCTACAATCTGAGCCTGAACTGTAACATCGAGCGCAGTTGTTGGTTCATCAGCAATTAAAATTTGCGGATTTCCAATCATAGCAGCGGCTATCATAACTCTCTGACGCATTCCCCCCGAAAGCTCATGTGGATACATTTCATATATTTTCTCAGGATTATACATTCCTACATCTGCCAGCATCTTTACTGCACGTTCTTTCCTTTTAGCAGGTGATACATCCAAGTGATGTATTCTTAAACTTTCCTCAATTTGCCATCCAATCTTTTTTACTGGGTTTAAAGAAGTGTTAGGTTCCTGAAATATCATAGAGATTTCATCACCCTGAAAAGTTCTAAGAACACTTCTTGAACAAGTAAGCAGTTCTTTACCTTGGAACATTATCCTTCCGCTTTTGGTCAAGCTTTTTCTATTTAAAAGACCTGCAATAGCCATTGCGCTAAGACTTTTGCCAGAACCGGATTCACCAACAAATCCAACTATTTCTCCTGGAAACAGTTCAAGATCAAAATCCTCAACCGCTGTTTCTGGAGATGCATGGTCATGAAATTCGATTTTTAAATTTTCAACTGATAAAATAGGCTCTCTATTTGATTTATTTCCCATTTTCTTGTTTGCCTTTCAGAAGGTTACCTTCAAAAATACTATTAGTTTTCTTTATCCATTCTTATGCCTTCTCCAAGAAAAGAAAAGCCAAGAACAATCCAGACAATTGCAAATCCAGGTCCTATAACACAAGCTGGATTTGTCAGCATATACTGCTGTGCGCTTGAAAGCATGCTTCCAAGGCTATCATAAGGTGGTTGTGAACCTATTCCAAGGTATGACAATCCTGCCTCTGCAAGAACTGCATTATTAAAACCAATAAGTATAGATGACAATAAAACACCATGAATATTTGGCATGATATGCCAAAAGATAATTCTAAGATTAGAAACACCCTGTAATCTTGCACTTCTAACATAGTCAGTATCACGACACCTCAATACTTCAGAACGAACTATTCTGGCAAATGACGGAATAAATGCTATTCCAAGAGCAATCATTACTTCAATATTTCCGGTTCTGTATAGACTTACAATAATAAGAGAAAGAAGAATTGATGGAAACGCCAACATCGCATCAATTATGCGCATAACTATCTCATCAAAAAAACCTCCAAAATATCCTGCCAATGCTCCAATAACAGAACCTATTCCAGCTCCTATAATCATAGTTCCAGATGCAATAAGAAGTGTTATTCTACTGCCGTACATAACTCTACTGAATATGTCTCTTCCTTTATTATCTGTTCCCATGATATGCCTTACAGACAACCCCTGTAGTTTCTCTGATGCACTCATTTTAGTTGGATCATATGGTGTCCAGAAAACACCAACAAGAACAACAATAAGGCATACTCCCATAAGTATTGATCCTGTTATTAAATATGCATTCCATTTAATTCTGCGCTTCGAACTTTTCATATCAAACACTCTTTTTCTAAGTTTATTTTAATAAAACTGCTTTTAAAATTACCGGATTATGATCAGAATTTTCAAATGAATAATCCTGCACCTTCATATACTCAACTTTGATATTAGGTGAAACAATAAAACCATCAATAACATAGTACTGAAATTTATCAACAGATGTATCTGCTCCTTTGTAAGGTCTATCTAATGAACGACAAGAGGGTGTATCTTTATCCATCACAAACTGCCAATTTTTTTCAAACTCATTTATATCAAACACACCTGATACCCATATTCCTTCCATTACAGGAAACTTACTAATATTAATATTAGAAAAACTTTGATTGAAATCTCCACCGGCTATGACATAATTTCCCTTCTGATACTCCTCTTTTAAATAGTTTTTTAAAAGGTTAGCCTGAGCAATTTTTCCTTCACCACTGTCATAAGCTTCGAGATGAAGGTTTATAACAACCAGCTCTTTCCCTGTATCCTGACCATTTTCATCCACAACCTTCATTCTATCTGTCATTAAACATCTTTTCAAATTCACAACTCTAGATGGCCACTTAAACGGGCATGGAAGTGATGTCCTAACTGCCTGTCCTATAGTAAACTTTGAGAAAGTCCCAAGTCCGGCATTAACTTTACCAATTGGCGGAATAGGATAAGGTACAAAAAAAGTTTTGTAATTATATGCAAATGATGAATCAAAATTCCCACTCAAATTGTTCAATATTTCCCTGTATTCATCTGTTTTGTAAGAACGTGTCGAATTTCTATCCATTTCTTGCATTAGGCAAATGTCGGGATTATGTTTATTTACAACTTCTGAAATTTTCTGAACATTCAATTCCACTCTTTCTTTATCTGAAGTATTAACACTTTTTCCTCCATCCATAAAGAAATCAGCATTATCTCCTAAAGCTCCATAACCAATATTCCAACTTAATATAGAAAAAGTTTTTCCAACTTTTGGATAATTCTCATCCTCCAAAGTAGAAAAGATTTCAAGAAATGTAGTTTCTTGTGGTCGATATTCAAAGATAGTCAAAAAAAGAATCAATGCAGAAAAACTGGCCACAAAAAATAAAACAATTCCAACTAAAATCTTGATAAGTTTTTTTAGAACATTGTCTTTTTTCATAGCATTTTCCTTTCATTTTTCTTTTAGAAAGCCATTTTGGGGCAACTACTAATTTTATTATCTTTGTTATAGGTTCTTGTTTTTCCTGATGAAAACAATAACCTATAGATTTTTGTCACTACGCTCCAAAAACTACGCAAACTGGCCATTTAAAAAGGCTTCGCCTTGGACCAGTTTGCCGCTTGACTTTTGTTCTCACGAAACTCGCAGTAAATGCGAGTTTCTGAATATAAGTGACAAGAAGTCATACCTTCTTTTTATGTTCATTTTATTCTTATAGACTTTCAATTCGAGGGTCAATTATTCGATAAATTATATCCACCATCCAATTAACAATCATTACTAGAATAGCTACTCCCATAATTATAGCTTGTACAACCGGATAATCCCTATTGTTAATCGACACAAGTAGCATTCTTCCAAGCCCTGGGATACTGAAAACCTGCTCGATTACTATACTTCCACTAACCATATCTGCTAATGCCATTCCCATAAAAGTTATTACTGGTATTAAAGCATTTTTAAGAACATGAAGATATAACACACCTCTAACAGTGTTACCTCTGCTATAAGCAGTTCTGGTATAATCTTTGCGCATTTCCTCAATTACACTTCCTCGAAGAAGTTTTACACTCATAGCAATCTTAGGAAGCGCTACAGCAATTGCAGGAAATATAAGATAACTTATAAATCCTCTCATATCTGTCTTCCATGACACAAAGCTTCCAGGCACAAAAAGTCTGAATGTCAGACCAAATATAAGTGTAAGTAATATTCCTGAAAAAAAAGGAGGTATTGCCATTACTACCTGATCAACTACAAGAAGGACATGATCTACTACACTTCCTTGATGTCTGGCTGTAAATATTCCAAGCGGAATAGACACTACCACCATTATCAAAAAAGCCATAAGTGCCATAGAAATAGTAATAGGGATCTTATCTATAAGAAGTTTTGATACTGATCCATACGAGTATGACTGCCCCAAGTCACCATGAATAAAGCCAGTTGCCCAACGTATATAACGGACAAACAACGGATCTGTCAATCCCATTTCCTTTCTTAACGCAGCAAGTTGCTGTGGTGTAGCCTCCGTTCCAAGTCTTCTAGCTGCGGGATCTCCCGGAATAATATTGAACGCTAGAAATACTAACATTGAAACGACAATTAGTGTTATTAACATCATTAAAGTTTTTTTCAGAATATATTTCATGAAAATACCTTTTTCTTTTCGTAGAATTATTTAAAAAAAGAGTCCGGCCTTTCGGTCAGACCCCTTTTTATTTACATAAATTACATTTAAATATTACCTAGAATTCAAGTTTCGAAAACGCTTATAATTTACACCTTATAAAAAATAAACATTAATTTGCAAGGCGAATCTTGGCAATATCCTGAGCATATAACGGATAGAACTGATATCCAGTAAATTTCTTGTTCAAAACAACAAAAGAAGGGAGATCCTGAATATAAACGCTTGCTGCCTGCTGCGCCAAAATCTTTTCACATTCCTTATAGGCACTTGTCTGCTTATCGTCATCAACTGTTGCAAGTGCTTCTTTAAACTTCTTATCAAAATCATCATTTTTAAAGTTTATAAAGTTACCACTAGAATCTGACTGATAACGGGCAAGAAGTGATGATGCATTAAGTGTAGAAGCATCAATACCAACTACAGTTGACTCAAATTTTCTTCCATTATAAACATTCTCTAGCCACGTATTCCATTCTACCTGCTGAATCTTGGCTGTTACACCAATTTCTTTAAGTTCTTCAGCAATTACTTCTGCAGTATCAACATGTTGCGTATAATTGGATGGAACTGTAATTGTGAAACTGAATCCATTTGGATATCCAGCTTCCTTAAGAAGTTTCTTAGCTTTATCTGTATCCTTTTTATATACATCATTAAGCTCTTCCATGAAATACTTCTTAAATGCCGGGAACATAGCACTTCCCACTTCATATCCTTCTCCGTCTGATACAAAGCTCATAATCTCAGAAGGATCAACTGCATAGCAAAGAGCCTGACGAACTTTAACATCATTAAAAGGCTTAGACTCATTATTCAGATAAAGCGCTTGAACTAGGTTCATACTACCCTTGTAAGTTTCAAAATTTTCTTTTGAAAGCTGCGCTTCCTGCGTACTAGTAACACGAGCAAACATATCTATTGAACCACCTTCAAGATCCATTACAACAGAATCTGGATTAGATTCAATTTTGAAAACAACATGCCCAATATGAGCTGCGTTATCTGCATCCCAATAATCATCAAATTTCTCTAATACAACATTCTCCTGTGGTGAACGAGATACATATTTATATGGTCCAGTTCCAACAGGCATGCTATCAGCAAGCTTATAATCCTTTGGCATGATAGCAACTGTCATATATGTAATAAATTCAGAATTAGCTTCGTTTAATTCAATCTTAACAGTCTTATCATCCGCTTTTTCAATTGATTTTACATTCTCAAATATAGATGCTCCAGTTTCTTTATAACGATTAAGAGAAAATACGACATCGTCAGCTGTTACTACAGCATCATTGTGAAACTTTACTCCATCACGAATTGTAAATGTATATGTTTTGCCATCTTCTGATACTTTATATTCACTTGCAACTGCTGGATTTATATTTCCCTCACTGTCTGGCTTTACAAGACCTTCATAAACGTTAAACAATACTTCCCTAGTACCTGCAGCCTTGACAATATGAGGATCTAATCCGTCAAGATCCTGAGGTATACCAACCGTAAGTGTAGCATTTTTTTCTTCGTCTGTTCTAGCCTTGCTGTCTTTACTAGCATCAGCTTTAGAATCAGCACCATTTGCTTCTGCACCGGTTGTTTGTTCTGATGTAGAAGAAGGATTCGCTGTCTTGTCGCCTGAACATCCACTCAGTGCAATAGCCAATGTTGAAAGCACAGTAAGAATAGCAATATTTTTCTTTCTCATGTTTTCACTCCTCTTCAGCGCATAAGCGCAAATTTTTTTCGTAACAAGAGGATATTACGCTTTTGTTAAAAGATTGTCAAGACAAATCTTGACTCATATATTTTTTATTTATTATTAATTACATTCTTTAATTCATCCATAAATGTGTTAACATCTTTGAATTCACGATATACAGACGCAAATCTAACATATGCAACAGGATCAAGATCTTTTATCTTATCCATTACCATTTCTCCAATTGTCATACTATAGATTTCTTTCTTTTCAAGATTATATATTTCGCTCTCTACTTCATCTACAAGCTTTGTAATCTGCTCTGCACTAACAGGTCTTTTATGGCACGCTCTAAGAACTCCGGCCTCAATTTTTGATCTATCGAAAGATTCACGATTATTATCTTTCTTAATTACTATAAGAGGTATTGTCTCGACCTTTTCATATGTAGTAAATCTTTTACCGCATGAATCACATACCCTTCTCCTTCGGATAGATGTATTATCATCAGCTGGGCGGGAATCGATTACTCTTGAATTATCCAAACCACAAAAAGGGCATTTCATAACTGCTAAAACTCCTTTCAAATGAACAGTAAGTTACATCTGACATAAAAAATATTATAAATAACTAATCGAGTAGAAAATATATGCCACAAACTACCCGCCATAAGTTATATATATAAGTTATAACTTATAATTAGTAATAACCTATATATAGAATAATTCGCTGCAATATATGCTCCTACTCGATTCTTATATTCGTTACTGTTTACTTTTCCTAAACAGTAACGAATTTCCAATTATTTTCTAAGAAAATCCGGAATTTTTAATGTTTTAGGTTCAACTTTAGAGCCCACATTTCCATTTAAAAACGATGTTCTTTGCTGATTATCATTTGTAGTTGTCTCAGGTTGTATCTGCTGCATTCCATTTGGCTGCGGAGATACAAAAGGCTTTGGTTGAGGAACTGCACTTGTAGTAGGACGACCAAATACCTGCTGTGCCTGTGGTCTAGGCTGTGCATTTGTCTGAATAGGCCTATTTACAGGCTGTGCTACAGTTGCCATATGTGGTGCTGCCATGCTATTACTATTATCCTCAATACCGGTAGCAATAACTGTAACTTTACAGCTGTCTGCCTGAGTTTCATCATAAACAGAACCGAAAATGATATTAGCTCTGTCTCCTGCCATCTCCTGAACATAGCTTGCAGCTTCAGAAGCATCTGTAAGTGCAATATCACCGGATACATTGATAATAACATCAGACGCACCAGCAATTGTTGTATCAAGAAGAGGACTTTCTACAGCCTGCTTAACAGCATCAGAAGCTTTATGGTCGCCTGTTCCAGCACCGATACCAATATGTGCGATTCCTTTATCCTTCATTGCAGTCTGAACATCAGCAAAATCCAGGTTAATAAGACCAGGCACATTAATAAGATCAGTAATACCTCTAACTGCCTGCTGAAGAACTTCATCAGCCTTCTTAAGTGCATCAGGCATAGATGTACGACGATCAACTATCTGTAACAATTTATCATTTGGAATAACGATAAGAGTATCTACACTACTCTTAAGATTCTCAATTCCCATCAATGCATTCTGCATTCTAGCACGCGACTCAAAACTAAAAGGCTTTGTAACAATTCCAACTGTCAAAATGCCTTTTTCTTTTGCACAGCGTGCAACTACAGGCGCTGCACCTGTTCCGGTTCCGCCACCCATTCCGCAGGTAACGAATACCATGTCTGCGCCTTCAATAGATGCAGAAATATCTTCTACGCTCTCTTCTGCTGCTTTCTCACCAACTTCAGGCTTAGCTCCAGCGCCAAGACCTTTAGTGAGCTTCTCACCAATCTGAAGAAGTTTTGGTGCTCTGCACAACTGCAAAGCCTGCTTATCGGTATTCATTCCGATAAACTCAACTCCTGTAATACTTTCAGCTACCATTCTATTTACAGCGTTATTGCCTGCTCCACCGACTCCCACAACGATAATCTTGCAAGCAGACTCAGCCTCATTTGACTTGATTTCCAGCAAAACGGCTCCTCCTTCACGAGTAATCACTCTTTTCCTTAATATATGATACGATTTTTTTGACGATTTAGCAATACAAAACTAATATGTTTCCTCAAACCTGATTGTTTCCTTATTTTCGTCATAATCCTCTAGATGCAGCGTGCCTTTTTTGCCACTCAATCTCTTAAGAATATACTCTAATTGTGTCACTTTTTCGTCAATATTTTCTTCTGTTCCAATAGCAACTTTAACATTTTTAAAAAACAAATAAACGTTATAATTTTTATCGAAATAAATTTTGTCAGCACTAAGTTTGTGTTTGGTCAAAAGCTGTGTAATATCCAATACTTCATCGAACACTTTTGCTCGTTCAACCGGTAATGCTTCATACATGACAACACTGTCAAATTTAAGTCCCATGACCAGTGGCACACTTTTAAGCTGTTCAACAGAAGAATCTACAACTATTCCTTCACGGTCAAAATACATATATCGATCCATGTAGAAAATGCACCCTGCCAAAGCCTTTTCATAAACGTTAATACGTACGGTATTTGCAGATTCAATATTGACTGTAATTTTCTGAATAAACGGAATATTCTCAATATCCTTGTCCATATATTTCAAGGATAGATAAAGTGAATTATGTGAAAAACTCCCTTTCATTACAATATCAGAAATTTCTTTATCTGAATAGTAGGAATTTCCATCTACATATACATTTGTCACTCTATATTTCATTCTGATAAATAAAACTATGCTTACAAATATCAGAAAAACAGCAAGTATTGTAAATCCCAGTACCACAAGACTTTTATGCAAGTGCATAAATTTCTTAAGAGAAAAAGGTTCTCTTTTCTTTCTTACTTTCTTTCTTACTTTCTTTTTAGTCCTTATTATTTTTCCATTCTTAGTTATATATCTACCTACACTATCCGGGCTCCCTCGGACACTTTTAAAATATTTATTTTTTGCCAAAAGCTTTTCTTTTATTGTTCTTTTTATTCTTTTAAAAAGAATAGAATAAGCATTAGTATCTTTTTCCGGCAATGGTCCAAAACGTTCTTCTAAAGTCTTTCCTTTTTTAGGGAACGATTCGACTTTCACTGTTTTTTTGGACGAGACTTTCTTTTTTGTTTTCCTTGTCCCAATTGGCTTTTTCTTGACGTTATGCCGCTTTTTAACTGCCCTATTCATTTCTATCACCTTCTATCATCATAGACTGGTGTAAATCTTGCAACATTGGATGCAATCCCAAGTTCAGCTAACTGAATAGCTATAGCTGAGCCACCATAACTGATAAACGGAAGTGTGATTCCAGTATTCGGAATCGTATTTGTGACAACAGCAAGATTCAGCATAACCTGAATCGATATATGTGCCATTACTCCAATTACAAGAAGTGCTCCAAACATATCAGGTGCACTATCAGCAATTTTTTTTAATCTCCAGATAAGTATCATGAACATTATAAGCACTACTGCTGCTCCAAAGAATCCAAGTTCCTCGCAGATAATTGCAAAAATCATATCGTTTTGTGCTTCCGGAAGGGGACCTAACTTCTGAACGCTCTCACCTAGCCCCTTTCCAAACAAGCCTCCTGAACCAATTGCATATAGACTTTGTAATATCTGCTGACCTTTTGTGCTTGCATATGCTTGTGGATCAAGCCATGCCAAAATTCTTAACATTCGGAAATCCAAATTTCCGTTTATGTTTGCCTTTGCATACACTACCAGACCAACAGCCATGACAACCACAATAACAACGAGAGCAATAAATGGAAATTTCTTTTCACAGGCAATAAAAAGCATGACATACGCAATTCCTGCGATAATAATAGCAGTACTAAGGTTTCTAGTTACTTTATAAACCAAAAAAACTGGGATCAAAACCAAAACACTCGTGAGCATAAGACCATTTCTGGTAGAAATCTTTTTACCAATCTTACTGATAAAACCTGCCAAAAAAACTATCATTCCAAATTTAGTAAGCTCAGAAGGCTGAACAGAAAGACCGAAAATTCTAATCCATCTGGTAGCACCATTAGCCGAATACGCCAAACTTGTTTTAACCAAAAACAGAACTGCATTTGAAGCAACATACGATAATAAAATGAACTTTTTATATAAGATATGATAATCTTTGGTAAATGTCAAAATAAAGAACAACACAAGTCCAAACGCCATGGATATAACTTGTTTTTTAAAATAATAATATGGATTATGAAAAGTTATTGTAGCTTCATAATTACTGGTAGAAAGAAGCATGACAAGACCAAATGCAAGCAAAAAACAAACTATTGTCAATAGCTCAAAATCAAAATAATATCTTTTCTTAAATCTAGCTTTTACTCTTTGCTTTGCATCCATTGCCATACTTCCACCTACTTTCCATACTTGTCAGGTTAAATAATTATAAGGAGGCTACATACTCCTTGAAAATCTTTCCTCTAACCTCATAACTAGGGAACATATCCCAGCTTGCGCAGGCTGGAGAAAGAAGAACCGCTTCTCCCTCCTGTGCATTTGAAGAGCAGTATCTAAGAGCCCCTTCAAAAGTTTCTTCGTGATGAATATTATTAAAACCATGTTTTCTTGCACATTCATCAATTTTTTGTGCGGTTGCACCTATTAAAACGAGTTCCTTTACTTTTCCATCAAAAGCTTCAATCCACTCGTCATATTCGTTTCCTTTGTCATATCCTCCGCCAATAAGGTAAGTTGGCTTACTCATAGCTTTAATTCCCTGTATAGCAGCGTCTGGATTTGTTCCCTTTGAATCATTATAGTAGTCTACACCATTCTTTGTTCCAGAGAACTCTATTCTATGTTCTACAGCTTTGAACTTTCTTACTACACGAAGAATTGTAGAAAGAGTAACACCCATTGCAAGTGACATCGCAATAGCCGCCATAACATTTTCAACATTACAGGTACCTACAAGATTCATGTCATGAATGTTCATAACAGGCATCTTCTCGCCATTTATTGCATAAACAATCACATCTCCATCAACATAAAAACCATTTTCAAGCTTTTCTTTTGATGAAAAGAAAACAACCTTTGCAGGACATCTTGATGCAAACTGTCTCGTATACTCATTATCATAATTGAGCACACATGTATCATCTTTTGTCTGATTACTTGTAACATTAAATTTGCATCTTGCATACTCTTGCATTGTATGATGACGATTAAGATGGTCAGGTGTTACATTAAGTACAGCAGATACTTTTGCATGAAAATTCTCGACAGCTTCCATCTGGAATGAACTTACTTCTGCAACAGAAACGCTTTTATCAGTCATCTTCATAGCTTCAAGAGCATAAGACTTTCCAATATTACCAACGACATAGACTTCTTCATAGAAAGCTTTCATTATCTCACCTACAAGCGTCGTTGTAGTTGTCTTTCCATTTGTACCTGTAATAGCTATAAGACTACCTTTTGCAAAATTATAAGCAAGTTCTATCTCACTCCAAATCGGAAGAGACTTTTCTTTTAATCTCATTATAGTCGGAGAATCAAGCGGAACTGCAGGACTTGGTACTACAAGCACAAGTTCCTTTATAAGTTCATCACTCAAAGCTCCAATAACAATAATAGCTTTATCTCTGTCTGCTTCATCAAGTTTATTTCTAACATCATCTTCTTTAACTTTTATGTTTTCATCAAGAAGAACCGGAATTGCTCCATTTTGGCAAAGTAAATGAGCTGATCCTATACCTGATACACCTGTTCCAATAACAAGAACCTTTTTTCCTACTAAATCCATCTGATCCTCCAATTACAAAAGAGCCCAAGCACCAATAAGACAGCCAATAATTGTCACTGTAGTAAACGCATTAACAACCTTAGTCTCAGACCATCCACCTTTTTCATAATGATGATGAATCGGTGCCATTCTAAAAATCCTCTTACCATGAGTAAGTTTAAAGTATCCAACCTGTAAAACAACAGATATTACTTCTACAGCATAAATAATACCAATAATAGGAATCCACAACTGTATTCCCATCACAAGACTTGCAGCTGTAACAAATCCGCCAATAGCAAGTGAGCCACCATCACCCATGTACACCTTTCCCGGATAAACATTATAGAACAAATATCCCAAAAGTCCGCCAAACATAGCTGCACAAACAAGAGAAATGTTTCCATTAAGATAAAATGATGCAAATACAAAAAACGCTGCTACTACTGCTGTAACACTTCCGCAAAGACCATCAACACCATCAGTAAAATTGGTTCCATTGGTTGTAGCCAGCGCCACAATGAACAAAAACGGTATATTAAAAATTCCCAAATCAAAAACAATACCTGTAAATGGTACTTTCATTGCAAAAGAAAGGTCAGTAAATTTAGTAAAATAAACAGTAAAAATAACCATTATCACAAACTGGAATAATAATTTCTGCCAAACTCTAAGACCCAGGTTCCTCTTCATTACAACCTTGATATAATCATCAGTTACTCCAACAAGGTAAAATCCCAATGTAAGAATAAGTACAAGTAGAATAGACCTATTCTTAAAAGCGGAAGGAATTGACACTATGAACATAGGAAGCAAAAAGATAATTCCGCCCATAAGCGGTGTTCCAGCTTTCTTCTTATGCGATTCAAGCCCTTCTTCTCTTTCTGAATCTTTAATTCCAAGTCTCTTAAGCCATGGAATAATAATTTTTCCGGCAGCCAGAGCCAAAATCCAGCTGAGTAATACAGGAATTATTACCTGCGAAACTACGTTTTCCATTTCAAACCTCTTTTATTACATGTGTATTTTTATTATTGGCAAAATACATATAAGGTGCGCATTTTGCCAATAAGAATTAACCCTACGCTCCATATTATGATTTTATTTGAATAAAGTCAAAGCCTTTTCATAAAAACTTTTATCATAGTAGTCATTTATGGGTTTCCAGCAACGCTATTACCTTCGGAAGAAGTAGGTACAGATTCTACATTTTCATTGGAGCTTTTCTGCGATGCATTATTTCCTGTATCTCCATCATCCAATCCCTCAGCTGAGCCAGCTGTTGAATTTGGAAGTGAGGATTCTCCTCCTGTTTCTTCTCCTGTTTCAGGATTTATTAAATTTCCATTTTCAGGGTCAATATAATATCCTGTATTAGGATCTTTTTTAAATGATTCCCATACCCTTGTAGCTGACTTTGCTGCATTATCTTCGTTAGAAGCCTTCGAAGTACTTGAGTTTTCACCACTTTCACTAGACGAGCCGTCAGAGGAACTATTAGACGAAGCTTCATTTGAAGGTGTCTGCTTAACTTTCATGCTTTCAAGTTCCTGCTTTTCCTCATCACTAAGTTCTTCCGTCATAGGAAAATGAAGATATGGCATAACTTCTGTCAATACTTTTCTAACAATACGGGTTGCAAACTTTGCGTCAGCCTGAAAAGCAGCATTTGGTCTATCTACAACAACATAAATTGCGATTTGTGGATTATTGGCCGGTGCATATCCCATAAAAGAAACTACATAGTTCTTTTTATCTCTTGGTATAGTTTCTGCCGTACCTGTTTTTCCACCTATCATATATCCAGCTGGTCTTGCCGTTTTACCAGTACCTTCTTCACCAGAAACTACTGCATTACAATATTGAACGATTTTCTTTGAAGTCGATTCTGATATTGTCTGCCTTATGATACGCGGCTCTATATTCTTTACAGTAGCACCATTAGGCGACAAAATCTCACTTACAAAATGAGGTTGATAATAATAGCCTCCGTTTATCAAAGACGAAAAAGCTGCAATAGTTTCAATCATAGTCACATTGAAGCCCTGACCAAAGCTTCCGGTTGCAAGTTCTGTTGGACCAGTCTTATCTGCTGGATAAACAAGCCCTGCAGTTCTGGCCTCACCCACAATATCAGCATTTGTTTTTAAGCCAAAACCAAATGTATGCTGATATTGTGCGAATATTTCCGGTCCACAAGCCTGAGCCATCTGCATAAGTGCTACGTTACAAGAAATCTCAATTGATCTTTCAACAGAAACCTGTCCATCACCAAATCTGTTATGACATCTAATGGTAGTACCTGCAACATCAAGACCACCATTACATGTATAGACTTCGTTTCCTGTTATCTTTCCCGAGTCAATAGCTGCTGCTACAGTAAAAGGTTTCGCAACTGATCCAGGTTCATAGGTAGCTGATACACAGAAATTCTTCCATAATGCATTAAGATTCTTAAGTACCAGTTCATCAGACATTCCTGCAAGATTAGCTTCATTTATATATCCGCCTGTTTCAGCATCAATACTTACTTTCTTGCCATCCATATCCACCATTCTCATTCCTAGAAGTCTGGAAGTATCTTTTGGTGTATTGGGATTATAAAACGGATAACTTGACATAGCCAAAATATTACCATTGTTAACATTCATAACTATGCATCCGACATTTTCTGCCGCATTACCTTCATGTACAGCATTTGCATAAGTATCATTAAACTCCTGAAGATACTTTTCTACAATTCCCTGAATATTACCATCTATTGTTGTAACAATACTGTTACCATCTTGAGCAGGTATTGTTGTTCTCTCTAAATCGCTATTATCATCAAGATATCCGTATTCTCTTCCCGCGATACCATTAAGAGTATTGCTATAATATTCCTCAAGACCAAACTGTCCATCATTATCCTTGTTAGTGAATCCAAGGATATCACATGCCATTATATTATTGGGATATTTTCTGATATAGGTTGGTTCCAGCCAGACACCTTTTACCTTAGCATTATATTTGTCTGCTCCTGGAGTTATGACTTTTTCAAATTCTTCAACCTTATCATACGGAAGCTCCTTTGCTAGTATATGATATGCCGATGTCTTATTATCTTTGATGTACTGTTTTATTTCATCTCCATTAAATCCGAAATATTTCACAAGATTATCAACAGTAGTATTTACTATTTCATCTGGATCCTTTTTATTAGTACTCTTAGATGACACAAGCTGGCGTACGTCCAGAATAACATTATATACTTTCTCACTTACTGCTAGAACTGTGCCATTTTTATCTAATATTTCCCCTCGTCTATAGGGCAAGGTCTTAGAATCATATTTTCTCTGAGAAAGAACTACTTTCTCATAATCTTTTCCATCATGCTTAGTAATGCTAACAACCTGTGCGCCCAAAAAAACAAATATCAAAAAAACTATTATGAAAACCTCGCTAAGTCTCCTTTTCATTCTTTTGTTGAATCTTTGAACTTTTTTCTTTTTTCTTGCCATATATAGACCTCTACCTTACGTGCACTTTTTAAAATTAGTGCTAGAAAAAAACATAGAAAAATGCCGGAACCAACTACCCCTCCGGCACTTTTTATAGGAAATATAACATTTATCAATTCTCCGGAATTGCATGCTTTTGTCTTACAAAATCATCGCCGCCTTCGTCAGAATATGTGATAACCTGATCCTGATTTGCATAAGTCATTCCGTATTCTTCAATTGCTATCTTTTTTATCACTTCAAGATCCACATTACTGTTTGCTTTATTATAAGCTTCATCATTACTTTGTTTAAGCTCATGAAGCTGACTCTGAAGCTGCGAAATTTCATTTACACTATTAGTAACTTTAGAACGAAGTGATACAAAACTTACAGTAATTGCTACAAATATGCCAATACCCATCATCAAAATGAACATATGTCCATACGGATGGCTGTCTTTTCTTGGTCTGTACTGGGTCTGTATTTCGCGAAAACGGTCACTTTCACGCCTCTGCTTCTGTCTAACTGAAGTAGAGTATGCAACACTTCCATGCGTATATCCAGTTTTACGAAAAGATGCATTTCTTTTTGAATCCTTCATCGCATTTCTCCTTTTTCGTTTTTACCCCATCCAGTTTGCTTCTAAGCTTGTTCTCTAACTAAATTCGCATTGTATATAAGTTTCATCAATAAGACTAAAAAATCTATATTTTCTCGAAAACTCTCAACTTAGCACTAGCTGATCTTTTATTATTATCAAGTTCTTCCTGTGAAGGTAAAATTGGTTTTCTTGTAATTACTTTTCCCTTTGACTTCTTGCCACATACGCATACCGGAAATTCCGGAGGACAAGTGCAAGGATTTTCATTTCTCTTAAAATTAACTTTTGTAATGCGGTCTTCCAAAGAATGGAAAGTAATGATGCATATTCTTCCGCCAGGATTCAAAAAATCAATCATTTCATCCAGTGAATCCTGAAGAACATCCAGTTCTCTGTTGCAGGCAATACGTATTGCCTGAAATGTTCTCTTACTCGGATTACCACCTTTTGTTCGAAGCTTAGCCGGAATAGACTCATGAACAATTCTGTCAAGTTCTCCGGTTGTTTCAATTTCTTTTTTTGCTCTCTCAATGCAGATATGCTTTGCTATATTTTTAGCAAACTTATCTTCTCCATAATCTCTTATAATATGATAAAGTTCCATCTCAGACCACTCGTTAACAATATCCCTTGCAGTAAGACTCTGACGCTGATCCATGCGCATATCAAGTGGCCTATCTTCCTTGTAGCTAAATCCTCTATCAGCTTCATCCAGCTGATAAGATGAAACTCCAAGATCAAGCAAAATTCCATCTACGCCCTTTACTCCCAACTCTTTGAGGCGTTTCACTGCATTTTCATAATTATCTCTAATAATAGTAACTCTATTAGAGAACGGTTCAAGCCTCTTACTAGCAGCATTAATAGCATCTGCATCCTGATCAATTCCATAGAGATGACCTTTTTCGGAAAGCTTTTCAGCAATGCAACTAGAGTGACCTGCTCCCCCTAAAGTTCCATCAAGATATATTCCATCAGGTTTTATATTTAAATTTTCTATCACTTCATTTAAAAGGACAGAAATATGTTTAAACTCCATTTTATTTCTTCTCTTTCATTTAATAATCGTTGTCAGCTTCCAACTCTAAAAGTCCAAATCCAACTCTTCTGCTATAGCTCCAATGTCATCAAAGGAATCCTCGCTCCATTTCTTTGCACTCCAGATTTCAACATGCGAGCCGACACCCACAACAATTGCTTCCTCTTCTTTACCAATACCTGCGTATTCCAATAGATTAGCCGGAATAAGAATTCTTCCCTGTTTGTCAAATTCAGATTCCATAGCACCACCAATATAAAATCTTCGAATTGTTCTGACCTGTGGTTTGGAGCTTGGAAGTTTCTGCAGTTTCATTACAAATTCTTCCCATTCGCTTTCGGGGTACAGCAAAAGACACCCATCCTGTCCCCTCGTGAGCGCGAATCTGTCTCCTATCTCATCGCGTATCTTAGCTGGGATGATGAGTCTGCTCTTAGCATCAATTGAGTGACTGTACTCACCCGTAAGCATTCACATTCTCCTTAAAAATAAAAACTGGCATTTGTCACCACTTACTACCACTCTTCACCACTTAAACTAATTTTATAACAGTTTTTTTTAATTGACAACCTCAAATCAGCCTCAAAGCCGCATAAAAAAAGGCGCTCCGCAAATTAATGCCAAACGCCTTTTTACAGCATATTGTATTCAAAAATATCACAAAACACAATATATTCCATTTCATTATCTAAAAACAACTCTTTGCATCCACAAAAAATAAACTGAAATTTTTTATTTTTTATTCTGTTTTTCGATTATTTTTGCATGCATTCTATATCGGACGACAACATCAGCAACAACTGCAAGCACAAACAGAGAAAATCCAAGCATCTGTGAAACCGGAATATTAGTATTCCATAAATGAAGCTGATCTGTACGAAGCGTCTCAATCAAACCTCTCCCTAGTCCATATCCTCCAAGATAAAACAGCATAAGCTCACCATCAAATTTCTTATGGTGAAGATACAAAAGCATAAGTATCAGAATCATAAGATTCCAAAGACTCTCATATAGAAAAGTCGGATGAACTTGAATATAGTTGGTTCCTTCTACGATATGCTCTCGCATCAAAGTAGTAATCTCATTTGGACGAATCATAGAAAGCGGAAGTCTCATTGCAAAAAGATTATCAGTATAATCTCCAAAAGCCTCTCTGTTGCAAAAGTTCCCCCATCTTCCGATTATTTGCCCAAGGATAAGTCCATATACGCCAGTATCTGCCATTAAAAAATAACTTTGTTTTTTCTTTTTGACATATACAAACAAAGTTATAAATCCCACAATGACTCCTCCATATATTGCAAGTCCGCCATTTCGGATATTCAAAATCTGCAGCAAATCATTTTTGTATAAATCCCAGGAAAAAATAACATAATACAATCTGGCACCCATAACAGAAAAGATAACCAGATAGATTGATAAATCCCAGTAATCATCAGGTTTCTGACCAGTTTTTTTGGCTACATATGCAGCCAGAGAAACAGCCAACATCATCCCAATGCCGATAATCACTCCATACATCGCTATTCTAAATCCAAAAATAGTAAAATCTTTTGGAACATATGGCAAATACAAATGTAGATGAGGAAAAGCTATCGACATGTCGTTCATTGTATCAGGCATAAATTCTCTCCCATCAGTTACTGCTTGCAGATTTTTTTGCAAGCAGTAATTATTGTGCGCTATTTAATTATATTAAACGTTAAAGCGGAATAAAATAACATCGCCATCCTGAACGACATACTCTTTTCCTTCCATACGAACAAGTCCTTTTTCTCTTGCATTAGATAAAGAACCTTCACGAAGGAGATCTGCATAGTTAATAACTTCTGCCTTAATGAATCCACGTTCGAAATCAGTATGAATTTTACCTGCTGCCTGAGGTGCCTTTGTACCAATCTTAATAGTCCATGCTCTACACTCATCTTCACCTGCAGTAAGGAAACTCATAAGACCAAGAGTACGATAGCTAGCTTCAATAAGCTTATCAAGACCAGACTTTGTAAGTCCCAGTCCTTCCAAAAATTCTGCCTTCTCATCATCATCGAGTTCTGAAATTTCTTCTTCAATCTGAGCACTGATTACAAACACTTCAGATCTGCCTTCTGCCCAGTCACGAACTTTTTGTACATACTGATTAGATGCTCCATCATCTGCAAGGTCGTCATCCTTAACATTAGCAGCGAAAATAACAGGTTTCCATGTAAGAAGATCATAAGAGCTAACAAGCTTCTTCTCATCTTCATCATCAACTTCAAGAGCGCTGGCAGGCTTATTTGCTTCAAGAACTTCTTTAATTCTCTTTAAAAGTTCAAGTTCTTTTGCTGCATCCTTATCCATTCTTGCAGTCTTTGTAACTTTGGCAATTCTTCTCTCTAATACTTCTAGATCTGCAAAAATAAGTTCAAGATTAATAGTCTCAATATCTCTTACAGGATCAACACTTCCATCAACATGTACTACATTTGTATCTTCAAAGCATCTAACGACATGAACAATTGCATCACATTCTCGGATGTTTGCAAGGAACTGGTTTCCAAGACCTTCACCCTTTGAAGCTCCCTTTACAAGACCAGCGATATCAACAAATTCAATTGTTGCCGGCGTAACTTTCTTTGTATTATACAGTTTTCCCAGATCCTTCAATCTGTCATCCGGAACTGCAACAACACCAACATTCGGCTCGATTGTAGCAAATGGATAGTTTGCTGCAAGTGCTCCTGCCTTTGTAAGTGAATTAAAAAGTGTTGACTTTCCAACGTTTGGAAGTCCGACGATTCCTAGTTTCATATCTCATATATCTCCTTTAAAAGTATTGATTTTATAAGCTTTTTCGAGCATTCCAATTACTTGGTGTTACAATTAGTGTTACATTTTTTTGATAATTATAAGGACTTTTATAAATTTACATAACCATCAATGCTTCTGCAACCAGCTCGATTTCTTTTTGCTTTTCATCCTCTGTAGTTGTAACGTACAAATTCATTGTTATCCCAATGTTTGAATGACCCAGAATCTTTTGAAGTGTCTTAGGCTTCATTCCTGCTTCAATGCAACGAGTAGCAAACGTATGCCTCAAAATGTGCATAGAAAACGGCCTAATTGATGCCTTGCCACATATTTTATACAATCCTGTATCGTAAGTACTGTTCTTAATAGGAGTACCTTTTCGACAGAGAAAAACAAATTCTCTCCATTCCATAGGAATCACTTTGATCGTACTGTTCTTAAGTTTTTGGTCTTTCAAAATCCTTATGGCTTCATCCGTAAGCGGAATAACTCTATATCCAGACTTGCTTTTGGGTGGTCCAACCCGCCATTCTTTTGTTGAGTGTCTATACTCCATGGAACGGCTAACTTTGAGAATCCTCTCTTCAAAATCAATATCAGACCATTTTAATCCAACAAGTTCCCCTGTTCTCAACCCAGTCTGTAAAATAAACTTATATTGATTTTCATAGCTTTGATCACGAGCATACTCTAAAAATTTCTTCTGCTCATTAATTTTCAAAGCCCTTTTCTCCTCCGAAGGCTTTCCAATATCGCTTCGTACCGATCTTTTGCAAGGATTAGACGTAATGATATCATTTTCCTTTGCAAACTCCAGCATGTTATATAGAGCAATTCTTGTCTGATACATGGTTGATGTCTTATAACCTTCATCTGCCATAATAGTAAATATATTTTGACAATGAATATGTCCAACTTCAACCAATAGCATCTTCCCTATAACTTTGCTAATATTATGACGATAACGTTCTCTATAATTTCGAACAGTATTGGGTCTTTCTGTTTTTTCTTTTATAGAGATCCAGTATTCAAAAAAGGCATCTACCATCATAGAATTCGCTTCTGTTATACTGCTATGCTCATTTATATACCTTGCCTGATCAAGCCACTTTCTGCATTCTTGCAGCTTTTTAAAGCGCTTTACCCGCCTTACTCCCAGCTTATCAACAAAGCCAGCATTATAAAGACCATCTTTCTGCTGGGTGATGCCTACACCCAGTTCTTTTCCTTTTAAGTCTTTTCCCATAATAAGCTCCTTTAAATTAAAAGAAGCCTAAATACAGTATCTTATATAATACCATACATAGGCTTCTTTGTCTTATATTTCTTTAATCTAATTTGATGTTTTCATCTAAGAATTTCTCTAATTCTTTGCGCTTAACCAGCTTTTTCCTCCCACAATAAAGCACAAAGCTGCAGGAAGGTTTTCTAAGCATCGCAGCCAAACGATTCTGTCCTACATTGGTATACAAAGCAGCTTCTTCAATGGTTAGTAAATACTTTTCCCAGATAGGAACTTCTTTTTCCATCTCAGCATTTCTTTCATAAGATTCATTATTCATCATGGTGCCTCCACTGCGTCAGGAATAGTGAATCCCAACTGTTTTTCAATTGCTTTCTCAGCTCCGTTCATGTCCATATCATCAAGATGACCAATTACTCTTCCCAGCCTGCGTTTATCAATAGTTCTGACAGATTCTGCAAGAAGCATTGATGTCCTGTTCATAAAATCCGCATGTTGAAGTACATAATGGGTTGGAAGATCTTTCTTTTTCAAAGAAGAGGTTATAGGAACAATGGTTACTGTCGGAGAAAAGAAATTTCCGACATCATTCTGAAGAATAAGCACCGGTCTTTTTCCCTGCTGTTCACATCCGATACCATCCATCCCAAGATCTGCGATACAAACATCGCCACGTCTTACATCTTTGTAATTATTCATATGCGAATACTCCTTATACAATTTTTTCAAAGAGATGCCCCTTTCACTTGGTAGCCGGTAAGAAAAACATTTTTACAACCTTTTGTTAAACGATGCAGAATTTCACTTAGCTGCACTAAATTTTGTCTTTATCTTTCGGAATCTCTTCGCTACTGCCTGCTGTGAAATATTCATAATCACTGCAATTTCAGCTTGATTAAAGCCTTCCATCACATAGAGGGTAAGAAGTTCGATTTCATCTTTTGGAAGCTTAACGAGAACTCCATACAAAACCTCATTTTCAATCTCATCTATCCAGCTCCCCCGACGATCAGGATCTGATTCTGCTGCCGGAGTGAACATATTAGCGGAAATAGCTATTAAAGGACTTTCGCTTTCATCATCATTCCCGCCAACATCTAACGGTTGAGAATGTTCATAGAAGGATCTGTCTCTGTTGAAGACTTTGCAGTCATATTCATACATTTTCTGGATTGCATCTTCGCTCATTCCTGCAGCTGCATATTCAGCACGTAATTTTCCCCACTCCTTCTCAAATCTCTTTTTCTCTAAACCATGATTGAAGCACATACAGGACCTCCATTTCGTAAAAATTGATGGTTACGAAGCGGAGAACCCCATAAAAACAAAGAAAGACGGACACACTGACTATCAGGTGCGAGAGCTGGTGCTCTCCACTTCAGATTGCAGTGACCCGTCTTCATTCGTGTCGCTTGCTATTTAGTTGCCGTTACCTGCAGAGGGATGAAGAATTCCTTAAAGCGCTTGGGAATCGACTCTGTAGATTGCGGTGTAAATCTTGTTTACATATGTAATTCTAAGAAAAATGGAGAAATAATACGTTCCCCCAAAAATCAAACTTTTAGTTCGAAAAAATCGAACTTATCTTTTTGCAACTGCTCTCATCTGGAGAAGCATGATCTGCCTCGTGCTTTCATCGAGAGAAGCAAACAATTTCAATAATTCTGCGGAGTCAGCATCAAGATTAGGCGTCTTCTGCGTACCACAAACCAGATATTCCACAGTAGTTCCAAGAGTCTTCGCAAGTTCCGCGATCATGCTCTGTTTCATATCTCCGTGATCATTTTCGTAATAGGAAATCATGCTTTTCTTGGTAAGCATTGCTTCCGCAAGCTGTTCTTGTGTAATACCTTTTCTGATCCTTGCTGCTCTGATACGCTGCCCCAATGTCTCTTCCTTAACGTTTTTCATCTCTTCCTCTTTCCGGGTGATAACCGGAAAAAAGGACAAAATAAAAGACGCATGAAAAGAGTCAGCTTAATGCCGATTATCTTTTCATGCGTCCGCGGTGGGTCAAGCCCCCATATCATGAAGCCCTAATTCATTTTTGTGCAGCACATATACTGTGCCAGTTACAGGTCTTTCTTACAAGTAACATTTACCATGTAAATCTGCTCTCTTAAGAATATCTCTTTCAGTAAAATTCTTAAGAGTCACAGCCCTGGTGCATTTGTGGGTATGACATCTTATGATGATTCCATTCATTGCCGGAGTATCCATGTCTCCGGTAACTGCATAAGCCATCTTCATAGACTTTTTGCACTTCTTACAATAAAATTCTATCTCCTGCATTCTGACTCCTCACCTCCGATTCAGTATGGTTGTAATCCGAAGCTTGAAAAGGAAAGGGAAAGTCACCTTTGCAAGTTGTTGATTTGGTACAGAATGCGCAGAGGGTAGATGTTTCATTGCCCCCTACGCATGTAAACATCATTCATCATTAGCCTCTTCCCTCCATATTCCCTGATCTATACAGACAAGTTCCGAATGCACTGAGGTTGTGCTGCCTGTATGTTGCCTCCCTACTAATATCTTTCTTCAGTTGTCACATCCACTATATCGAACTGATGTACTTATTTTAATACCAAATATTTGGCAAATCAATAGTCACTTTAGTCTACTTATACCAAATTATTTGCCGATGATTTAAAAAAGTGGTACTATATAGGAAAATAATTCTCATTTTTTAGAAAGAGGTATGCCATGAAAGATGTTGGAGAGCTCCTGAGCCATTTTCGTAAGAAGTCGGGTCTTACACAGCTTAAACTTGCTCAGGAATTAGAGAAAAACGGAGTAAAGATAGGATACCGTTCCGTATCCAGTTGGGAGAAAAACGTCTGCGAGCCAACAGTCACAGTATTTTTGAATATATGCAAGATCCTGAATATCTCCGATGTGATGGAAGCGTACTTTGGAGAAAATACCAGTAATCCATTCAATAACCTGAATGAAGCTGGACGAAAAAAGGCTATGGAATATATAGCGCTTCTAGAAGGATATAATAATGGCGAATACCTGAAGGAAAAAACTGTTGAAGAAAGTTTAGAAGATGATGAGCACTTACACGTAGTAGAATTCCCGACATCTACGGTTTCTTTTATCCGTGTTTATGATAATCGTGTATCCGCCGGTCTTGGAAATTTCCTAGAAAGTGATTCTTATGATGAATTAAGCCGCAAAGACCACAATGTTCCGGCAGATGCCGATTTCGGTGTCCGTATCACCGGCGACAGTATGCAGCCAATATATATAAACGGTCAAATCGTATGGGTTCATCAGCAGGAAACACTTGAAGAAGGGCAAATAGGTATTTTTGAGCTGAATGGAGACTGCTACTGTAAGCAGCTTCATTATGAAAACCAACAGGCTCAGCTCATATCCATAAATAAAGAATACGCTCCCATAACAGTCAAAGAAGGTGATTTCTTCCGGACTTTTGGACGCGTACTCAGCTAACATTTTTATTTTATTTCAATCGGGGAGGTTATAGATATGTCAGTCATAAATCATCTTCGAGAAATACGTACAGGTAAAGGGCTCACCCAAAAAGAAGTAGCTGATGCACTTTCTATCAGCAAGGACTCCCTATCCCGGTACGAAACCGGAAAGCAGGATCCAAGGCTTGATGTTGCGATCAGACTCAGTAAATATTTAGAAGTTTCAATGGAAATTCTATATGACGTTGCTGCCGATTAAATTCCGGCAGTGTCATAGTTAATGCAAGATCATTTTTCCAAAAGCTTAGGTGTTGTTATGGTTATAAATAAAGTTGATGTAATATGCGAACACAAATCCGATGGTTCCATCATTCCTCTGAGATTTCAGATTCTCGATGAAGACGGAGCCTATCAGCGATTCAACATAAAAGGATATAAACTAAATGAAGTAGACGGAGCCTACACAACCAAAGACTGTCTCTACGTCTCACGCGGCACAAATATATATGAATGCAAGATAGATGTGCTGGGATATAAGAAATTCGTGCGGCTATATTACTTCGTCGATAGGTCTCAATGGAAGCTGGGGTTTGATTGAAGGATCAAACCCATTACATTTTTATTCCGATTCTACGAAATTTTCTTCTAATCTCTCAAAAGTTATATGTCAAAAAAACTTAAATTTAGGAACCGTGTTACTTTAAGAACCTATTATATGCTTAATTTTTTATAAAGTAACACGGTACATCTTTCCCGACTGATTCTATGTCCCGTCAATTGCATCACAGCTATCAAAAATCAATAGCATGACACCATAAGCAACATACATTATATTTCAACAGTATAATCTTTCCAGCTTAGTGCAGGAACCACAATAACCTCACTCCAAATTTTTCTCGGTCTCTGACCACCGTATTTATCATACGTAACATTTCCTGGAACAAATGAAGATCCAAAGGCAGTCTGATACTCATTATTCCACAATTCAATCCAATGGTCATAATTACCTATTTTCTTTGGTTCTTTTTCTAAGCTTTCAAACTTGCTCTTCCACTGTAAAACATTCTTTTCTGAAAGAGCAATTGAATTAGTATCAATTTGTGCTTCACTCACATTTACCGCAAACTTACAATTTTTAATTCCGCCAAACTCATACACTCTAATACTGTATTTCCCATCATCGATATCAATTGTCCAGAAATTATTCTTAATTTTTCTACCAATTCCTGACAGATTAAAATAAACCCTATAACTCAAATCCATGTTACGATTGACAGTATTTCCTGACAAATCCCATCCCCATGAAGTTTTTTTTGAATGCTGATACTTACCGGAATTTTCCGCGTCAGGTGCAAATGTATATGTACTATCAGTAGAAGAAAATAATATTCTATTTTCATCACCAGTAAAATAGTTACTCTTTTTATTGAAATCTTTTAATTTCGGTATTCTATCGATATAGGTGTGTCCGTTTTCGACCAAATAAGTTTTTATGATAACAGGTACAGATTTCAATGTAACAATGCCTTTATCATTTTCCAGTTCATAATCCAGAAGTTCCTTTCCGCCAACAGCATATTTGGTAGCAAACCTAAGCCAACATTTTTCATATCCCTTGGTGGTATCAAAAAATTTGTTAATATTATCTAAGAATTTCTCGATTATTTTTTCATCAGTTACATTATTATTTGTCTTAAAATCAAGGAGAAGATCAAACATTATCTTCATATGATTTAACTGTTTGATTTTTTCTTCTGCAACATTGCCATACTCATCATCATCCCATTCAAGGAATGAATGATTCCAGACATGCTCATTATTACATGCGTTAATATTAATAGCATCTAAAAGACTTTTCTTTACTGAATCAAATTGTGAAGCATACGCAAATACCGCTTTTGCCTCTCTAGTACGCATAAGTTCTTTGAACGAATCAGTTTCTTTTATGAGGCTTATATACGCTTTAAGTTTGGCACCATCCCATTTTGCTCTTCCACTCCAGTCTCCCAAGTCCCATTTTCCCAAGAACCCACATATATAATATAAGTAACCCCATCTCCATCTGCCTATTGGAACTTCATCAATATCTACTTCTGATGCAGCTCCATCTAAGATAATCTTTGACTTTATTTTTCGTTCTATAACTCTACACTTCAGATCATCCATTATTTCAAATGATACAAATGGAGAATCAATTTCAAAGTCGGTTTTCACAAAATATTCATCTACAGATGTATTGCTGGTGTTAGCTATTCCTTCTATCATCCTCGTGATAATATCTGCAAGCGCCTTTTCACCGGCTGTCTTCCAACTATCAAACCCCAAATCGCCCAAAGCACTTCTAAATTGTTCCCACTTAGTAGCAATAAGCGAATTATCATCTTTGTTGTTATTCCTATTCCATAATCTTGAAACAAACAGCACAAATGCAATTGCATGTATCCTAGTATATTCTTCTCTAATATTAAAGTCTTTATACTTAAAGGATAATTCCGTCCCACTGTTACAAAGAACTTCAAATACTGATTTTAACATATAAAGATACTTTGAAATTTTATCATCGCTAACTCGTTCCTGGCTTATCTTATAAATAACATCCTCATACGACTCATTAGAATTGATAGTAGAAACACTCAGGTCAGAAGGAATATTGCGCTCATTCACTAATGAATATACATAATAAACTAGTCTAAACCATTTCTCGCTCTCTTCATTAATTGCATTAGTCTTCTCTAGTAGTGAGTTTTCTTGCATACTGTTATAAAGACAATCAATATAAGCTCTATCATATGACCAAGAAATTGTATCTGCTAATGCTTCCTGCTCATCATCTGCACAGTATGCTAAATCCTTAATATGCTTCGTCTCAATCTCATCTATCATAGCCTTGAGATTCTCAAAATTTGTTAAACGCTTACCACGTGCATTCATTCGTGTGTACTTTTTTGCAGCATCTATCTCCGCATACTTATCATCACAATCACTTAAGCACGTAAAATAAACTGCAGGACAAGACGTATTATTTAAACTTGCCCAAAACGTCCCAAACTTTTCTTCATAATCTGAGAGTTTTCCGGATAACATGCATAAAAAATTCACACATGATACTACTGTAGGATCGTTTTCCCACTTATTCTTAAACCAGCTTTCATTTCTTATATCTGCTTGCTTATCTGCTTCTGATTTATCTGAATGCAGGATTTCAAATAACTCATCCGACTTCTCTACGTTATGTAAAAATGCAAAAAACTCTGATGCGGAATTTCTTGTCTTATAATCAAATTTCCACTCATCTATCTCACCGGTATTATCTGTTGCCATAGCCAAATACCAATGTAATAAATATAAAGATGTTAATCTTTGCTGCCCATCAACAGGATAGAAAATCTTGTCTGTTTCATTACCATAAATATAATTAAAATCCATTCTAAGATTAGGATTCTGCAAAATATCAATCCATTCATCGATTAATCGTGTTCTCACGCTAATAGCTTTAGGATCATTTCTTCCCTGAGCATAATCACGTTGAATAATAGGAATAATGATTTTTTTATTTTTAACTAATTCTTGAAAATTATCTTCTCTTCTCATAGTCCTATTCCCTTCCGTAATACTTACTCATTGAACTAATCATATCCATAATGTATTCTTTTCGTTCATTCATAAGCCACTGTTCAGTAGAAGTTTCTAAATCAATATATTTACCCATTAAAACATTTGAAGTGGCAATCGGTAAAAATACAGTTCCCTTATCAACAACATACTTTCTCTTTCCACTAAAATTTACATCTCTATATTTACCTGCTCTGTTAATAGAAACCGGAAGTAACATCATGTTTCCCATCGAATTATCATTCATAAACGCAGCAAGAGTCACATAGTCTGTCTGAACACCCAGACTATAATCCGATGGATTAATACTTTCATCTTTCTTAAAAAAAGCACGAATCTGATCTTCAATACGGTACTTTGTTCCTACTAAGAAAGATCTTATTTTCTCTCGTGAAGTATCATCTACGATTTGTGCTCTCTTCGTTCCATGATTACCAAAAGATATATCCTGGGCAGGTATACCAGAATTATCATATACTATATTCAATAAGTCTCTGTAATAATTTCTGATAAAATTTGATTTAACATTTTTTTCTTCTGCGTCTTCTGCCCAAAATCCAGATGGGTCCGCAACTTTAATGTCAATGCCATGCCATGAGATTAAACTTGGCAAAGGAGATGTTTTTTTCAAACGTTGATATTCAGTATCAATCTTGTTATCCCAGAATAAATAGTCGCTTCTAAAAAGCATGCAAACTTCTTGATCATAATATTTTTCATCATGAAAGAATTCATTTGCTTCCGTATCAAAATGTTCGCTTGCAAGGATTTCAGCTATTCTCACACTCACGTTATATTTAAACAATAAATCTCTTGTAAATTCCTTAATCTTGAAATATCTCCAAATATCAAAATACATATCATAACGATTCTTAGCATTCTTAAAGCACTGATCCGTATATTCCTTTTCTTCAGTCTCTCCTTGCATCTCATCGATATCTATCTCATACAAAGCTTCAATATACCCCTTATATATATTATTGTTAGGATTGCTGAAAATCTCCAATAGTCTAACTTTTTCTTCTAAGGGTGCTTTTTCAATGTAACCCTCATTCGTAGAATAGATATGCTCTATATCCCATTTACCAGTGATTTTATCAAAAAAGCTGAATCCAAATCTATTAATCGGATTTGAAGAATTAGTAATTGCAACATTATGAGCAACAAGAATATTTCTAATAGTATCATTCGGATACCTTACCTTCTTTACTGTATCAGCAATACCATCAGCAAACAGTAATTCACAAACAGCATTCTTAATAATCTCAGTTCTTGTATTTTTAGAAGATGCCAGCACCTCCAAATACTTGTCCAAGACCTTTCCATCATCTAGCTCGATCATTTTGTACAAAGAAAGTAAATTATAAATTTCATTATTGTCATAGAGTTCTTTTATTCCGTCAAAAAGATCACACACTTCCCTCCAAGCTGCTATCATTACTGAAGCAGATACTTCATCAACATTTTCATCCGAATATTTAGCATCTCTAAGTTCACTATCAATCCACTGTTTAACAGCCTTAAATAAAGAATTCTCTTCATATTGATTTCGTTCAATATTGTTCTTCTTTATTAACAAAAGAAAAATAGCATCAATCCTTGTCAACTGCTCATATTCTGTTTTTACAGATGAACCTATTGGCAGGAATTTCCAAAGTTCATCATTGTGTAATTCATTCTCGTAAATATCCCATATTTCTGAAATAAGCGTCTGTCGATCCTTAAGGTTAATCTCTCCTTTTCCATAATACTCCGGATTCATAAAGAGTGATTTTATAAGCTCCGAATCTGTAAGTTCCAGTCTTCCTGTATTTCTATCTGCAAAAATCTTCTGCTCCTTTTTATTCATATCCGCAGAGGACTCATCAATTTCGTCCCAAATGAACTTGGTCTTTTCAAGCAATATTTTATAAAGATATGTAGCAAATGCACTTACTAATCTATTCTCATCGTATTCTACATAATTTTCATCAAGTAGCTCTATAAATGCATTGTTCCTTTTCAAGAGCCATTTTTTCACAAAATAATAAGCCTGTAGAATATATGCAGCATCTATATTTGTACTCTCTGAATCATCAGACAATGTTTGTAAAAATTCCCTCGATTTTTTTCTCGACTCATATTCAATTGAGAATTTCAATGGGAATTTTTTATCTGAAAGAGAACATAGTGCTTTCATAATAATATACAACGTTGTTAATCTCTGCTGACCGTCAATTACGCTATATCCATTTTCAGTCTTTTTTAATACCAATGGCTGGAGACAATATTCAGTATCACGAACACAAGAATTGAGTTCTGTAATTACTTCATTTTCATCCATATAATCATTCTTTAAGAATCTATGATCTTCAACCAGTCTATCTTCAAAAATATCTTCAAGTAATTCTCGTACATTTACTTCATCCCAACGATAACCACGCTGATAACTTCCGATAACATATGAAAAACCAACTACATCCTTTAGTAATTTATAATTTTCATCCATAAGAATACCTCTCCTACCATTTCTTTAAAAAACTCCAATATCTATTCGATAGTTATTCAGCCTGTACTTTTCCTAGTATTATCCTGTAAAACGAATTATATCCAGCTAACTCAAGTTTACAAATCTGCCCTGCAGCGATTACTTGATTTACATCTTTTCTAATATCCTGACTTTTAGTTTGATATAGTAAGCATTCTTTTTAGTATCATTTACAAGCAGATAATCTCAACAGGGCATAATCTGCCTGAAGGAAATAATAAAATCCTTCTGAAAATACCGGTCTTCCGTACATAATATCCCTTTTCTTATCAAAGGGCGTATAGACCGCTCCGCTCTTGAGATCATAAAATTTTATGATGGAACCCGGGTATCCACCACAATCTGCATACTCTATCAGGTCATATAAATCACTTGAATCTGACATGGCATAAGCGAGTCGGTCCTGACCGTATATTTTCTCTATGCAAAAGCCATTTAATTCTTTGAATCATTTAATCATATACAGTACATCTCCCAAAACATTTTTTCATACTCGTCTTATATTTATTTCAAAATATGTTAATAAAAAAATCATTTACAACTGACTTATATGATTGTATAATTAGCAAGAACTAGAAGTTTAAGCGTTTTTGAATTCGGTGTTTATTTATAAATGCTTAATTCAAAAGCGGTGATCTTGAAATTATAAGGGCTTCACGAACGGTGTTTGTTTACAAATGCTTTAGTCGTGAAGTTCTTTTTATTTTCCCCATTTCAAATAATCATAAAACATGATAAGCCTTCTTATATTGGTTCTTGTTCCACTTGATGCTGTTTCCAAGACATTTACATCATTAGTAAAAATCTCTAGAAGAACTTTTTCTAACTCATTGACATCTATTTGGTCCTCAGTGAGATGTGAAATCAATCTCGTTGCTCTTTCCAAAGATGACTTTTCCTGATTCCAAATCTGAATAACCGATGTATACTCTCCAAGACATTGTCTGTTTTTCTTAATAGAGTTCGAAATAATATGATCAAAATCTAGTTTTTTAGCTAACTCTTCGCAATTTTTAAATACCCTTGTTGCCTTACTTAAGTATTTATTGAGCGGAAGCCTACCAGAGTTTTGTTTTATCACTGAAGGAAAAGCGTATTCCAAAAGATCGTCGGCAGCAACATCTAAATCATCAAGTATTATACTTCTATACCATTCGTTTGGCTTTAAGCCACTAAGACCTTTTAAGCCAAAGTCTGACATCTTACCAATTGACAGCACGAGTTCCTCATCGCCAACCCTTTTATCATCAAGCGCCGCTACACGCAAATGACCTGTTGGAACACTGGTGAGAGTGTAATCATATATTTCCTGCTTAAATCTTCTAAGAATCTTAACCGGAAGTTTTGCCCTTTTATTTTCCAAGGCTTTATATAATTGCATAAAATCTGACAAAGTAACCCTTTTCATAGAAAGTGGTTTGTCACCTGCCATAATTACATAAGGTGTAATTTCCGCCCCAACAAAGTTTTCTTTATATTCTACAAAAATGAATCTGTCTTCCAGCATTTTAAGCTGCTCATCATTCAAGCACTGAACTATCGATCTTATAATCTTAATAATATTGGCATCACTTATAGAATATCCCATGAAAATTATAGGATACTCCATAAAAATAGTAAGCAGTTTTGCGGCAAGGTACGCACTTTTTGAATCAAATTCAGAATAATCTTCCTCATTTATAACAATACTATTAGGTTTATCTATATCGCCATGAATCTTATATATTTCCGCTACTCCCTGCAATGCAGAAAAAATAAGTTCACTTTGTCCAATATATGTTGAATATCCGCTAAATACATTTTCTAGAAGCTTATCATAGTTAGTCGTTATAACACCAGAAATGCTTTTTTCTGATAGGAATCTTAGCTCATCTAATTCATCCTTATAAGCACCTTGTACTAAGCAGTTTTTGCGAATGAACTCTGCGATTTCTGCCTTAAAAGGAGATACTCCATTTTGAATCTCCTGCAAACCAGCTTCTTCAACAGTTCTTATGCTTGGATCTGCGAACCATTTTTCATCGTATTCATGTTGAATCAGTTCTGCAATCTTAGGCATGATCCCAGCCTTACATTCCAGGGCTTTTGCCTTGTTTTCAAATGCATTATATGCAAATTCATCCTTGCCGATCACATCAACAAAGTGTTTTAATAACCCCTTCCAATCAGGTAAGTTCAGATACCGTCTTGACATACCTGAGCCCACAAATAAAAAGGGAGTTGTATTAAAATTTTCTACTAGCTCTTCTAAAGTCACTTTTACGTCTCCTCCACGCATATTAAGTTTTTCCTATGAAAACGTCGGATAACATTGCCTTGCATAGGATGACTCACCACAAATATATGAGTCATCCTAGAAATTACTGCACATAACCTATTACTATATCGAATGAATTTAATCTGATATCCTTATGATTTGCTTCTATCAAATAATATATTCTCTTTGTGATACCTATTAATCCTCAAATCCAAAGTTGGTAATTTTCAGAGTACGACAGTTCTCAGATACAGTTCTTACAGTTGAAGAAGGGATACCTTTCGGTGCATTTACATTCACTTCCAGTGTCAATTCAACTTCACTTCCTTCAACAGCCATCAAGTGCTGAATGATTTCCTGGACATAATTGTTCATATCACGATTTACTCTGGTATTATCCAGTTTGGCACTCATAAAGAATCTTGTATTCTGCGGCGTTTCAGAAGAACCACTACCAGTATGACTTCCTGTGGAACTTTGACTTCCTGTAGGAGTATCAGTACTTCCACCACCTGTAGCAGAATCTCCTTCTCCTGAATTGGACATATCATCCCCTGAATTCCTAGGTTCATCTTTCTTTTCTGCTGCAATCTGCTTTAAAGCAACATTTATCTTAACAAGAAGATCTGACTGATTAAGAGAAAATACTGATTTGTTATATTTCAAATCAACGTATCGTTCCTGGCTATATGCTCCGGCCAGTGCAAAATACTCATCTGATGCTACACCTCGAAGAATTGCATCTTCCAAAACACTATAATTTGCAAGTCGAGGCAGGTAACAATAAGTGCTCAGATACTCCCATAATTTCTTTACCTGAATATCATTGCTGTCTTTCCAAAGCAGTTCATCAAGTGACATCTGCAGAAGTGCTGGAGCCCAGTTTGTAATCACCTGTTCATTCTGAACCATCTTCTTGGCTGCTTTGGCAACAATGCTTTCATCGCTTCCGCCAATATTGCTAGGTTCCCACTGAATAGTCTTCATATCTACATACTGATCTATAAATGGTACTAGAAGCCAACAGTAGGTTTCTTTAATTATCATTATTCTCCAGAAAGACACGTAAATCATTTTTCCTTAATTCTTTCCCCAATTCACTAATTGTTTCAAAGACTACAAATATACGCTTAGTCACCCTGTTCCTCTCCCATTACAAAGAACAAATCATCCAAATCCGTTTTATAATAATCACGCTCTGTCACCAAAAATGTATTATATATTCTTCGACTTTCCTGGGATTTTATAAGTTCTAAATACGCATCAGCTCCTATCTGTTCTGGAAAATATGTTAAATATATTTTTTTATCTTTATCATCAACCGAAATATTTAATGCAATCTTATAATCCTAATCAACAACCGTATTTAATAATAACTTCTTCTTAAACCCCCCGCGCTTTTCAGCCTTCCTTATTCGCGTCATTTCAAGTTCTTCCTTCGAATACCCCCTCGCCACAGCACAGGCATAAATCACTTCAAGCAAATCAGCTAGTTCCTCAACATTCTGGTCCTTATGATACTCAGCAAGTTCTTCATCTAATTTGGCATCTAGCGCCTTTAGATAATCCTCATCTGAAAGAATCTCAGTTTCACAATTTTTTCCGTCCGCTTCAATTATCTCCGGAATCTTATCTCTTACAAGTTTGTTATATGTTATTATCGCCATTGTAAACCCACTCCTTAAATCCTAACGTCTGTGCCGATTCATATACCGGCTTCAATACATGCTCCAACCGTGCTATAAAAGCATTTCTATCCAATCCATCTGCATAAAGCTGATTGCGAATCTCTTGATTATTTAAATGATATGGTGCTATTTTGTTAAATTCATGAGCAATCACTTCATTCTCCAACCTCATTCTATATGCTCTGTATTCTAATTCTCCAAGCGGTTCAAAATACATTTTCCACGAAGGTAACGAATTGCTTTTACTGCTATTAATTGACCTTGTCGTAGGGTGAAGATTCCACAATTCATCATGTGCCACATACTGCCAAGGAACAAAATGATCAACTGATATAATTACGTCATTTAACACAACATCGCCATAGATATCTCTTATTGACGGATCTATCTGTGCAATAAGGTTCCAGTACTTTCTCACACGCTCAATATCTCTTGCAATCGGCGCCTCAATCTTATCCGCTATACCAGGCACACTAGGGTTTTTGTTTTGCAGATATTGAATCAACTTCAGCTGCGTCCATCCTTTCAGAATGTCCTTATGCTTAAATAAGTATTCTGCCCATAATGCATCTACTTCAATCACCGTGCCAAGTCCACTAATGGCAATAAAATAATACATAAGTCTTCGCTGACGATTTATTTCATCTGTAAGATTCTTTTTCGAACCATTCCACATATTTCTTTCGATAGAAATCTCATCATAAAATGGCACTTGAAGACGATAAGGCACATTAAGCGTCAAATCTATTTTATACTTTTTAATAACTTTATCATCTGTATCTTGAAGAAAAGCTATAATCTTTTCTCTTTTCTCTGATGAACGGAATCCATACTCTGTATGAATATATTTAACAACTTCTTCCAGATTATCTGTTATTCCAAGCGGACCAAGACGAAGATGATACTCGGTCACCATATACCAAGCGTCTGCTATCATTTCATTAATCAATTTCTCAAATGTAAAGCGGTTCTTTTGTCCATCTAACTTGTGAAGAATGGCCTGAAACCAAAAGAACTTATAGCAGTTTGTGGTATTATCAAACAGTCTACTCAAATAACCAATATTTAGTTCTTCTGAATATGGTAACTGCATATTTTTCACTCTTACATTTCCCTTCGAATCTTATCAATCAATGTGATATCTGCTGGAAGCCATTCAACTGAATCAAGTTCATCTTTTGTAAGCCACTTAGCTGCCTCAGCTTCAAGTAGATTTAGTTCTCCGGATTTAACCTCACACCAAAAACAATCCATAGACAAATGAAAAGTTGGATAATCATATTCAATCGTATCGATTAATCCTTCGACAGCAATCACGGTCTCAAGTTCTTCTAAAATCTCACGTTTTAAAGCCTCTTGTAGTGTCTCTCCAGCTTCAATTTTTCCTCCTGGGAATTCCCATCCATCTTTATATTCTCCATAACCTCTTTGTGTTGCAAAGATGATAGGTTCACCAGCGTCATTTATTGATTTAATTACAGCAGCAACAACTCTTATTATCTTCATACAAAACACCCTTTAGCTTACAATTAGCTTCTTCGTTTGCTTAATATATTTTGCTGGAATTGCTTCTTCTAATTCCCAGGTAATATTCATAGGATTACTACCTGTATGCTTTACATAATCAACGAATCCTAAGACGCAATAGGACGCAGTATTCCCCCAAGCATCTTTTTTTGCCTCTCTAACACATAAAAGAACCTTACTTCCCATTGATCTATGATGAATATATCGTTGGCCTGTAGATGAATGACCACTTGTAGTGCTCTGGCTCTGCCAATGGAACAATGTCTCATTAATAGAAAAATCGTTGTACATTGTAGTTGGAGAGTAATCCTTATCCGACTTATTCAACGTAACAAATAACACATCTATTTTCTTTTCCGGTAACCACTTGACACCTTCTCTAACAGTCGTCGGTTTCAAATAATCAAGTGCTACCAATAACTGATCTCTTGAATATGTACAATGCAAATCTATTGGGCAATCAAATTTGAAGTCCATACTCTTATCAATAAAATCAATATTTTCATATAGATAGCTAAGTAGCTCTTTCATTTCTTTCAGCAACACAGGACTTGAAGCCAGATTCCCAATGTTTGCATAAGCTTTTTCTGGAGATACAAAATCAATCACATCCATCCAAACTGTTACATAAAACATTTGAAGCATTCGTTTCTCGATCTCTGTTAACTTGCTAAAGTCCATATTATCAATATCTTCCAACAAACCAATCACAAAACTAATTAGTCGTCTTGAATCAATTGATGCTAATCTTGATAATGCCTTTGTTATATCTTTTTCTGAGGACTCATTAAAATCCTCCATCACGCCGGCATTTACACAAAGTCTAGAGAAATTATCCTTTTTATATATGGCCCTTGGATCCATTCGATAATGTTTAAGGAAATTGGCCATTGTGAGTTCTTTCCCAGTGTCATCAGTAAATGTAGCTATTTTACTTACAATACCGTTTCTAGTTTCAATTGAACATTTTATATTCTGAAGAACATATTCTCTTGCCTTCTTTTCTAGATGTATATAGCATCCCTTTGGGACAGATACAAAGCCTTTCTTTAATTCATATTCTACGCTATGCTTTGTGTTCGATAATAGTGCATTAAATTTTTCTTCGTAATTATATTTTTTATTAGCCTGTCCAATAAAATCAAGAACTGTCAAGCAATCTTTGCTATCGTCTAATCGTAAACCTCTTCCCAACTGTTGTAAAAAGATAGTAAGCGATTCTGTCGGGCGCAAAAACAAGACAGTATTTACAGACGTAATATCAACACCCTCGTTGTACAAATCAACCACAAAAATTACTTTTAGTTCTCCTGCCTCCAATCGTTTCTTAGCTGTAGCTCTAGCTTCCTTACTCGAATCTGAATCTAATTCTAAAGATGAAATTCCATTATCATTAAAGAAATTTGCCATGAATTTTGCATGTTCTTTCGATACGCAGAATCCCAAAGCTTTCATTTCATCAATAGATGCTGTATATTTCACAACATTTTCAACTACATGTTTTGCTCTTTTGGTCGCAATTGCACCACTCAAAGAAAGAATATCACTTAACTCATGCCTGTCATATCCTCCTCGAGCCCATTTTACATCCGATAAATCTACAGTATCTGATACTCCAAAATACTGAAACGGACACAACAATTTTCTATCAATTGCCTCAGGCAAACGTATTTCTGCTGCAATTCGACCACTAAAATATTGAAGAATATCTTCCCCATCCATGCGTTCTGGCGTTGCAGTTAGCCCTAATAGTATTTGAGGGTTAAACTTAGCTAATGGTTCTTTATAAATTGGTGCTGTGGCATGATGAAATTCATCAACCACTATGAAATCATAATAGTCTTCTACCAATTCATCATATATTTTTCTTGAATTCAATGTCTGTATTGATACAAACAAATAATCCAATGTTTCAGGCTTATGATTACCAACCCATAAATCGCCAAAATTTAAATCCTTTAAAACTCCTCTGAAAGTTTCTATACTCTGCTCTAGAATTTCTTCTCTATGTGCAACAAATAGCAGTCTATTCTTCTTGCCGGGATTTTCCTGACAAAATCTTGCATAGTCAAATGCTGATATAACCGTCTTACCACATCCAGTCGCCGCAACTACCAAGTTTCTTGTATAGCCTAATATTTTTCTTTCGGCATCAAGCTTATCTAGAATTTCCTGCTGATAAGAATACGGCCTGATATCAAATACAAATCTTCGTCCCTCACCTTCCCCAATATATTTTTCATTTTTCAAAGCTTGGATTAACCTAGTTTTTTGAGATTCGTCATAAGTCTCAAATTCTCTATCATTCCAATAACTCTCAAATGTAGCTGCAACCTTTTCTATTGTTGCCGCCATATCCTTTTCTGCCGCTTTTACATTCCATTCTAAGCCACTTGTAAGGGCAGCATTAGACATATTTGACGATCCAATATACGCGGTTGTAAATCCAGTGTCTCTGTAAAACATATATGACTTAGCATGAAGACGAGTTCTCTTTGTATCATATGAAATTTTAATCTCAGTGTTGATTAATTTGGATAGTTCCTCAACCGCTTTTACATCAGTTGCCCCCATGTATGAGGTACAGATAACTCGCAACTGTCCCCCGTTACTTGTAAACTCTTTTAATTCTTCAAGAAGTTCTCTCAGGCCACTCCACTTAATAAATGAAACCAACATATCAATTTTATTTGCCGATACTATTTCTTTTTTCAGTTCGGTAAGCATTTGAGGTTCTCTTACTGCACCGGTAAATAAACTACTATATGCTATAGATGTCTCAGGTCGATTAATATCTTTTGCTTTCTTTCCCAGCAATATTCTCTCATCATTCTCATTTAGCAAGGTCAATAACTGGTCGCCTTCCGATCCAATCATAAGCTGATTTTTTGATTCCGAATCAACCATCCCAATAACACTATTAATATACTCAATCTGGTTACTGAGCGCATCATCCCCTGAATTCTCATATATTTCATCCATTTTTTTCTTTAAGAGTTCAGCAACATATGTAGACAAAACTCTTGAAGCTTCGGCTGAATCAACTTTTTCCTTATACTTACATTCTTCTGGAAGCAGCTCAAGCTCACTATTAAGTTGTCCATTTATAATTTGCTCATATAACCCAGGTTTCATAATGCCTCCACATGAATCTTTTATAATTGATCGTACTTCGCTGCACTTCCTTTTGCTTTTTCTACCGGATACTTCGCCTCGTTCTGCGCCATCTTCATATTTACGATTTCATCTGGATCGAGTCCAAGCTTATCTGCAAGATTCTGACAGTAAACCATGACATCAGCAAGCTCCTCTTTAACATGCTCCAAGTCATATTCTTCTTCAGACCACTGAAAACACTCCAATAATTCTGCCGCTTCAATCACTATAGACTTTGCCAGATTAGCCGGTGAATGGAACTGGTTCCAGTCTCGATCTTCTGTAAATTTTCTAATTCGATTAATTGTTTCCTGATTCATTAGTATCCTCGGCATTTAGGGCATAAAGAAACTTACCGTACTCAAGCAAACGATTTGCTCTTTCATTTCGAGCATCGTTTCTTAAGACAGCATCACCTATCTGGTAATCGATATCCTGTTGTCTATTTCCAAATAGTTTGTCCAAAAGCCCCATACATCATAATCTCCAAATATGCTTATTATACATATTTTAACACATCAGTAACGGATAATGGGTAATCGAGTAGGAGGGAAAATTAAATACATTTTCCCGACCTCTCAGTCGAGTAAGTAAGGGGAGTTTCACCCCAAACTTCTCACGGAACCGTACGTGAAGATCTCCCTTCATACGGCTCTTATCATTTAACAATACGAATACATATAGCTCCAATGAGCAAATAACCTAGGCTCTCGTTTTCTCACAGACGAGAGCCATTTTTCAGCTCTACGTCTATGCCCACGGAAATTCTTATATTTGCACATTGCCCATTTAACCAATCTACGCTCTACGCATTGTAACGTATATTTCATAGCTGAGGGATTAAACTTCCCAAAGTAATTAGTCCAGCCTCTTAGCATGGGGTTAAGAAGTTCCGCAATCATGTTGATTTTACAGCCCGTTCTCTTATGGATTTCTAATGCTTTGACCTTGTCTCTGAATGTCTTAGCAGACGCCTACTACAATGTAATTGTTGGATATATAAAAATATTTATCATTCAGTTTTCCAACCTCATTATTAAGCTAAAATGAGAGGATAAATGGTTTATCGGGGACACCCTACTACCTTGTCTTTGAATTCTTCGTAGTTCATCGCCTACCTCCTTCTGAAAGTAAATAGTTTCAGGCTCAAAATGAGCGCAAAAAAAGCAGCTACCTCGTTTGAGATAACTGCTCTATGTAATATTCAAAATACTTAAATATATGTTAAATCCATTGTTTTTATCGGCGAAACACGTTAATATACATGTACAAGGTAGTACATGATACTACTGGGGCTGGTCGTAAGACCCGGGTCCAACGATACGGTGTGGGTGTCCCACACCATTTTTTTGCTATGGAGACTGTATGAAAGAAATAAGCATTTTTTTGATGAATCATGAGATTTTGGGAAGTTTATCTTTCCAGAAACTTTAACAATTTATCAAATGAATCATATTTTTTCTCAGCTCATCAAATTCCACCTCTCCAACAATTGTATCAATTGTTGGAAGCAATTTAAGTTTGCTAAAATCTTCCACATCTGGATGTATCTATCAAAGTTTAATTTTCACTTTTTCCAAATTAGATGTGTACAGATTAGCTGGCGCTTGCTTTATCTCTAATAGCATTCCCTTTGCAACCAATCTATCAATAACCCTACTTCTAAAATAAGTTGAAGGAGTAACACCTATATTGGATGCTATTTCTTTCACTGTACGTTTATTGTTGTAGCAATATGAAAGAATTCTTAAATCATTCTTTCCTTCCAGTATTTCCTCAACATACACATTCGGAGAATCTGCTGTAATATCTATTACTCCTTTTTCAAACGTCAAATCCGGAAGCGTTAATGTAAACGAATTGGCATCAGCAGTAATAAATGGTGCAAATTCCTCGCCAGCTTTTGCATAATCTTCTTCTATAAAATCAAATCCAGAACCTTTTTTCTCCATGTACTTACACATTTCAAGAATATTGCATATTACTTCATTTCTTCTACGCGGAATAATAGATGCAATGTTCTTTTCTTTATATAATTCTCTTACACCAAGAAGAGCTCCAGGAGATGTAATTTCTAAGCGATCTGGAAATATGTTTACTTCTATTTGAGTCCCATACATGTAATAGTTTCTATGGCCTATAGCATTCACAACACCTTCAGTCACAGCACGAGCTGGAAACGAGATATATGGTACAGTTTTTGTATCCATTTTTTTGAAACCATTTGCAGAATGTGCACTTATAAAACTAATTGTTTTTTCTAAAACCGATAACAGATTTCCGGTATACTCTTCTGACGCTGTAACAATTGATCCTCCTTTTGTTAATCCCGGCCAAACAGTAGCAACAACCTTTGTTCTTAGACCATCATAATCATCCGCAAATAATTGCATACCCTTTGTAACCAATTTATCTTCAGTAATCGCACTTTTTGAAATCAATTCCTTTTCAGTTATCTTTGTTTTTCTTTCCTCTGCAACTACATGCAGTTTTTTATAATTATTCTCACTGTACAGAATATCAGTTTTAGCAGTATCAAAAGGAATATTATCACTAAGCAAAATAAGATCTTTAATCTGCTCTGATGACGCAATATCCGTACGTCCGAAGTTTCTCACATAGATTCCAAGTAATCCGTCCTCATGCAAAGTAACAGGCAGATTCTTACTTTTTTTCACGATAACTTCGATAATGTATCTGATTCCATCTCCTACATTCACATCAATTCCATTTATATCATATGAAATCTCAGGCTCCACCCGCTCTTTAATTTGTCGATGAATCATTAAGATTGTTTTATCAGCTGTTTTCTTATCTAAAGCAACAATTTTATGCGTATTATCCTCTACTCCAACCAAAAGACGTCCGCCATCCGTATTAGCAAAAGCAACAATTGTTTTAAGCCAGCCAACTTCAAGACTCTTACCATTATCGCTTTTCCCCTCTTTTATGATTCCTTTGTACTCAGTCTTTTTATCTTCCAGTCCATATTGTGGAAACATTTCTTCAATTCGCATACAAAGCCTCCTATTCTCTCTATAATATGAATTATAGAAAAAGGAAATGAAGTTGTAAACAAAAACTTCACTGCACTTCATTGCAAACTTCATTATGCTTCACTGCATACTTCACTTAATTCATTACGTATTTGTTTACCGATAATAATCGTCAAACATCTCCCCCACGTTTATTAGCAAGTGGCAAAAAAGAGCAGTCATTCTATTAAGAACAACTGCCCTTTTATGTAAGTTCTATGTAAAAAACCCGGGTGAAATTATCACTCCTAGGCTTACCAAGCTTTAATGGCGTAGGGACGCTTCTATGTACCAAATTTGTGCCAGCTATGTACCAGCATTTCCTACTTCACGTGAATTTACGTGAAATTATGTAAAATTAAGATTTGGGAATTGTTAGGAAAAATGAAGATATGTAACCAGGCGTGACAACACGTGAAATGAGCTAGTTGCCTCGATTCCTAGTTTCATATCATTTCTCCATTCCGCCGTATGTACGGGCTTACTAATTTCATCAGCATTTTTTACACCACTATGTGTACCTTAAAAGAACACGTTCAAGCAAAAAGCCTAATTTTTCAAGGAACAATAGCCATTCATTATTGGTGTAGAATTGGTGTATGGCTGGTGTAAACCACCAAAAGCCTAAAGTATATTATCACATTAATAGGAATATCTCCACCTCTAAAACACAAAATCAATACGCTTGAAACCTGTTTTATTACCTTACTATATATGCTCTAAATACTGGATTGGTACACATTTCGTTAACCATACTCCATTCTTAGAAAGATAAAACTTATATCCTTCTTCATGCATTTTTAACGCATTTACTTTATATATTACCGGTCTTCCATGTCGCTGTCCTACTTTAGTCGCAGTATCAATATTCACAGATAAATGCACATACAGCCTGCTTTTTGGAATCAATCCCTCTTTATCAATTGACTGAACATATTTTTCTCCAGTCCCATGCCATAAATATTCTGGTGGCATACACCCTTCCAATTCCACATCAACAGGAATTGAATGTCCTTGATTTGCTCTAATAAGCGTTTTATCTTCATTAAAAGAATATCTTTGCTTATTATCTGTACTAACAATTTCTTCAAGCATTTCCAAATCAAATGGCGTAGTTCTATTTATTCCAGCTACCAATTCATCAACATTTGCCCAGCCATGTTCATCCAGCGATATTCCAATAGTCTCTGGTTTATGCCGGAGAATAAGTGCAATAAACTTACTCACTTCATTATTACTCATGCTTTTTCATTTCTCCTTTCGACAATTTCGACTATATCGCCTATTTCACAATTTAATCTATCGCAAATGGTCAATAATACCAGTTCAGAAATCAGATTGTAATTTACAATCTATAACGCGAAGATAACATTCCGTAACATTATACTATCTAAGCTGCTTTTCTGTGTAAATATCTTTTATAAGTCAAAACGAGACAAAACAAGACAATGTAAGACAAAAAGACAGCAGACCAACACTCAATAATCTACTGTCAATAAACACCAACTATCCAGACATATTTCTAAAAAACAGTTAAAACGCCTCTGTTTCCAATATTTTATCACTAAGCAAAAAGTCGAATAAATCAACTGTCATTACGCCATCGTCATCATACGTCGGATTCAACCCTGTTTTTGCAACGACTATTTTCTTAAAAGAATCATTAATATAATACAAACTTCTTTTTTCTTGTGCCTGTTTTTCAGGAGATTCCATTGACAAAGCTGATTGAATATATATTTTTTGACTTCCTTTTGATGCTACAAAATCGACCTCAAGCGATTTCTGTGCATATATAGCCTTACCATTTACATCCACTCTGTCTGTTTTTTCACTAACGTTCAGCTCTCCCACATCAACATTAAATCCTCTAAAACGCAATTCATTGTATAAGATGTTCTCCATGATATGCGTTTCTTCTATCTGCCTAAAGTTGAGTCTAGCATTTCTCACACCAATATCCTCAAAATAGATTTTGAATGGGGAACCAATATATTTTCTGCCTTTAATATTATATTTTTTAGCCTTCGACACAACAAATGCATCTTGGAAGTAGTCAACATAATCACCAATTGTATCAGCAGTGATACTCTTATCCAAAACACTTCTAAAGGTATCTGTAATTTTCCTTGCATTCACAGGACTACCGATCATAGACGCCAAAATATCAAATGTATCTCCAAGTTCAACTTTTTTCTTAATCTTGTTGTGAGTAATGATATCCTTTAAATATGTTTCTTCACATAAACCTTTCAGATATGAGGCTTTTTCTTCTTCGCTTTTCATTTGTGCCACAAGAGGTATGCCACCAGTTACAACATATTCCCTCCAAGCCTTTTCTGGAGAAAGGTCTGCCCCTTGCATATACTCCGAAAAAGCTAACGGCAACACATGGACTACTGAACCCCTGCCTTTAAATTCAGTTGCTATATCAGAAGATAGAAACTTTGAATTAGAGCCTGTAACATAGACATCGTAATTAGTATGTCTTAATAAGCCATTAAGGGTTCCAACAAAATTATCAAGCAATTGCACTTCATCTAATAGTAAATAGTATTTTTCTGCATCGTTTGTTCTATCCTTCATGTATGCCCTAAATTTCTTAGCATTCACATAAAACACATCTGGATTAATAACAATCCTTGTCGGCTCTTCAGGAAAGTATGCATCAAGTAAATCTATATCTTCGTCCGAATCAAATGCAAACTTAATTATATTTTTGCTTGGAATACCTGTATTCAGCAAATGTTTAAAAAACAATTCGTTCATCAAATACGATTTACCAGAACGTCTAGCTCCTGTTATTACCTTTATTAACCCATTCTCCTTACGCGCAATCAATCTATTAACATATATTTCTCTAGAATACTCCATACAAACCTCATTTTTCCAAAGAACTTTGACTTTTATCGATTACATTATAGCACATATCAGAATAAATGCCATGATTAAAATCGATTTTTTTCAAAGTTTTCTGCTTTTTATCGATTATATAACCGTAGATTTTTCCATAAAGAAAACCTGTCGAGGAATTAACTTCTTCGGCAGGTTCTTTTTCGTTATATTTTTGATACTGTTTCAGAGCTTCATGCCAACAGTTACAATCTTTCAAGGTATACCATTTAGTGTACCAATTTTTTGAAAGATATAAGAATTTATATGAACTTATATAGAAAACACCTGAATCATAAATGCCCTAGCTATCGGCATATATAAACTTTTATGGGGATTTATAAAAATATATGAAACCAAGCTCGTATCTTCCCCTCCTAGGTTTACCTATTCTATTTTGCATGAAACGTTTCCAAATTGATTAATATGTGCCATTTTTTGCCATTAAAAACCACTTCACGTGATTTTACGTAACGATATGTAAGGAAAGAATTTTTTAAAATTGCCTAATCTAATTTTGGACTTCATTTAGAAATTTCTCGCAATTCTCAGTCACAGCATATTTGAAGTGAATCTCTACTACTGCAAATAAGTTCAATAATCAAACAAGCGCATCTTTTCTTACGTAATAAGTGCCCCTGCCACGTCCTCGACGTTCAAGCACTTCCTCATTTACAAGTGCTGTTAACGAGTTTTCCACCGATGCACGCCCTAGCTTTGGGCACATTTCCATTATTTCACTTTTTGTAAACTTGCCAATTTTTTTATAAACGGCAGCTCTTACCTGTTCAATTGCAGGTTCCTTTATATCAATAATTTCAATTCGCTCCTCAAAATCTTTATAAGCTGCAATTATGGTCTTTAGTATATACTTGATAAAAGGAGTCGGATCATCTTCTCCTTCATGCCAACCATTTTGGCTCATGTTAAGCGAGTCATAATACAAATCTTTTAAGTCAGCTATCTTTTTTTCCAAAGATACATATCTACCCACAACATAACCAGCTCTATAGAGTAGCAATGTTGTCAACAATCTACTCATTCGTCCATTGCCATCATTAAAAGGATGCACACATAAAAAATCATGAATGAATATTGGTATTAAAAGTAATGTATCTACTTCTTCGGTAGCAGACACTCTATTAAACTCTTCACATATTCTATCAATAGCAATAGGTGTCTCTAAGGGACTAAGTGGTTCAAATATAACATGTTCAATGCCATTCTCATCCCTGGCAACAATGTGATTATCACTGTTTTTAAAATGACCCCCTATACTTCTGTTGGTAAAACGATAAAGATTCTGATGTAACTGAAGAATATAATTTGAAGAAATTGGAATATACTCATAACTTTCATGAATCATATCCAATACAAATCGATAGCCAGCAATCTCCTCTTCATCACGATTCCTTGGTGTAGTTTTTGACTGCATCAATTGATTCAATCTTGTATTCGAAGTAAAAATTCCCTCAATAGCATTTGAACTCTCAGTACTTTGAACTTTTGCAACCTCAACAAGCTTATCTAAAACAGCTGGTTTCTGAGTTAAATACAACTCTTGCTTTCCTCTGTATTCATGTATACCTGAGACTAAACCTAATATTTCACTATCCCATTTGTAATTTTTATACTTACCGTAATTAAATTCTCGCATAGCGCCACTCCTTTTCACCTAAATTATATCACATATTAGGCGATAATCAACAGTTTAGGCGATTATTCGCCTATTTCTTTCTTGTTTTAGGCGATAAATGCATGCTTAGGCGTTAATCTTTGGTACCTTTAATAGGGTTATTCAACTTTTGGTCCAGTGGGGATGCGTCCGGAACCTTGGAAAAACCGCAGAATTCGCGAAGATCCCTGGAGTATTCAAGAAAAGTCAGGAGAAGAGAGTCTGTTGGGATGGAGAAAATCCGTTGAATAATTAGAGCCCAAAGCAAAGACGTCAATGAGTATGCACGTGGTCTTCCCGTAGAAGAATAGAAATGGTTTACGAAAGAAAACGGTATTAATTCACTGAGATCTATGGAAGATTTGAGCAGCTTCAGAAACTCGGGTTTATCAGATTCAAAAAGTTTTTGAGTTTCTGTAAAAACATCGGCCAAAGTCATCTGATGATATGGTATCATATGGGTGACAACTCCTTTCTTTGGGGCGTGGTTGATTGTTTTTCGACAACTCAATTTTACCATGAA
>NZ_AUKC01000006.1:0-13061 GCF_000424545.1 Butyrivibrio sp. NC3005
AAGGCTTCGCCTTGGACCAGTTTGCCGCTTGACTTTTGTTCTCACGAAACTCGCAGTAAATGCGAGTTTCTGAATGTAAGTGACAAGAAGTCATACTTTTGGAATCTTTATTTTACTCTATTTTTAAAGCTGCGTTTCATTTCATACATTCGTTCATCAGCCAGTCCTATTGCCTTGCTGATTGTTTCTTTGCCGCCATCATATTTCAGGGAACTTGTACCAATGCTGGCAGAAACCTTAAAGCCAAGTTCGTTACTGAAATCGTTGAGTTTACTTTCTATTTTTGGAAGAATACTATTTGTATCACATTCACCTATTATCAGGGCAATCATTTCATCACCACCAGTTCTTACGCACATCGCAGTAGGAGGACAGGATTCTTTTAGAGAAGTTGCGACAGCTTTTATAGCTTTGTCGCCAGACATATGACCAAGAGTATCATTTATCTGCTTTAGTCCGTTTAAATCAAGCAATATGATGTTGATGTCTTTTCCTATACAATCTGTAGAATTTAACTTTTTGTCAATTTTCGACAAAAAGGCCAGTCTGTTGTACAAACCCGTAAGAGCATCAGTTTCGTACATTTTACTAAGTTTGTCTCTAAGATATTTCTGATGTTTTGTAAGAACATAACCGCCAATACTCATCTCAAAGCAATTAGTCAGGTTTGCAGTTTGATTATAATCAATTAGCATAGTTCTTGGATATGCATAGCATACAAAACCACAGCATTTATCCATATAGACAAGGCTGTTGAAGATAAGAGGTTCACCAGATTTCATAATTTCATCAAGGTGAGGAATGAAAGTTTTTGGGTCATATGGGTATGGGGTGTAGTTTTCAGTGTAAGGATCGAAAACGACTAATTTATCTCCTTTTTCAACATTGTCGTAGAAAAAGTTGTTTTCTAGATCAAAACACGATTTTTCGATAATAACAAGTGCATAATTAGCATGGTTTGCTTTTAGATAGTATATGCATTGTAAAGTATCTTTTCCAATCATTACTTTAGAAATGATATTTTGATAAACATGTATTTCGTCTTCATGGTGGTAGAAAAGATTATTCAACTCGCTTACAGTTGGCTTTTTGTGAAGTTCTTTTCTGGGACATCCGCAAGATTCATTTGGGATAAATAATGGTTCAATCCATCTTGTTGTGGTATTACTTCCAGAGAAAACATCAAAAATTGATTCACACACAGTATGTGCTAGTTCGGTGTAGTCACAAATGGCTGTTGTTATCCCGGGGGTAGAGAGGAAAGCTTCATCTATGCCGTCAAAACCAGAAACTATTATATCATTAGGGACGTTAATACCGGCTTCTGTTAACACATCACATACATTGATAGCCATAATATCATTTGCACATATGATAGAGTCAGGAAGTTCGTCTTTCTTTAAAAGATCTAAAGTCGCATTTCTGCAGGGAATTGCCCAAAAATCTCCATAGCTTATCATGCTATTATCAAACGGAATATTGTTTTCTTTGAGAACCTTTTTAAAGATTTCAATTCTTTCATCTGAAAAGGGATTATTTATATGACCAGCCATAAAATGCGGTCGTTTAACCTTATGATATTCAATTATATGCCTAACCACATTTTCAAAACCATTGGAATAGTCATATCTTACCATACTGACATTTTCGAATTCACCATCAATTACGATTATTGGAACATTATTGGAAGATGCGTTATCAATGATGCTTTGGCATACTTTTCTAGCTTTAATCTTCTCATTCATGATTACGACAACATCAACTTTATCATAGGGTATAAGGTCAAAGAGTTCTGCTTCAGGGGATGTGTCATTAGTAATGCCGATTTCAGAATTTAGGGCATAGATAAATAGATAGCAATCATTTTTTTTGAGTAGCTTACCAAGCTCAGAGACAAAAGAAAATTCCTGAGCTTCATGAATTCTATAAGTACAAAGTGCAACTATTTTTTTTCCATTTATCATTAGTGACTTATCTCCCGAAAAAATGTTTAAAGTTTTTATGTCATATCATCATATATATTTTAATGTTTTTTTGAAAAAGATGCTATTAAAAAATAGAACTAAGTTACTGATATTGCTCAAAACAGCATTTTTCAGTAACTTAGTTCAAAATTTTTAAAATTTAATTATATTGAGAAGAAGAATGAGAATAATTTTTTAAATAAATTGTTTGGATGTGCCAGATATATTAAGGAACATATACCTGAACTATATTATAGATTTCTTTGTCAATAACACCTATTGAAACCAGCATATCACTGGTCATAAAGTATTCCTTAGCTCCATCTGACCAACCAGGATAGTTGTCACCCTTAAATTCTCGTCCAACTGTATATTCTTCTTTTATTTCTGTAGAAGTATCGTTTGCAACAGCTTTAAGAAGGATTATTTCACAACTATCTTTAATCGTAAAGGAGACGTTTTCTTCTATAAGCTTCCTCAGATTTTCTTCAGTAAACATTGCAACGACTTTGTATTCTTCCTCATAATCTTCTTTTTCAAGAGCATAATAAAAATTGTCATCGCTGCATTTTACAAGAAATTTGTCATATCTTGTTGTGCCCAAAACGTCGCTCTTGAATTCTTTATCAGTTGCGTAGTTTATTTCTTTATTAACATCTTCAAAAGAAATAGCAGTAAACTGTGTACCATTTACTGAGTAGAATGAATCCCCAACTTTAGCGTTTTCTATATTATCTTTTTTGATTTTTTCTGCACGATATAAATCACCAGAAAGTGTTGTCTTATTAAAAGTTTTAACCTTCATTAGAAGTTCGCTGTCATTATCATAATATTTTACAGCGTCAAATGTCTTTGGATCTGCCCCTTCTACACATGAAATGGAAACTGAATCAGATTTAAATATATTATCACCAGAAAGTGTTATCTTTGGATACGAAGGGATGCTACAGTCTATTGTACCCTTAGTAGTATCGTCAGCAGAACCAAAATGGAACGTAATATCTTTGGCAGTTAGCTCGTAAGTAAAAGGTATACTTGAAACACCATCACGGGTTAGGGTATGACCAGAAGATGCACTGTCAAATGCTAGGAAGGTATTAATATTGTAAAGATTTTCTCCAACATATGAAGCATATACAGCTCCTTCAAGTTTTAGCAAACCATCAGATGATATACCAGTGCTTGTGAATGATATTACTTCAGAACTTTCATATTGCTTTGATAAATCATCAAATAAAGTAGAATCTGTCGGAAGTTCTGCGGCATCTTTCTTATAGTTATGGTAAGAGCCATCTTCAGCATCCTGATAGTTCACATGTGAGTCTTCTGCTGTAACAAGTTTGCCGCTTGATTTGTCAACATATGCCTTTTGAATAGAGTTACGCATGTTGAGAATAAGGCAGTTATCCTTAGTAAGTGCAATAGGGTAAGCGGTACCACCACTTTGAACTGTTGTAACTTTCTGGGTGGATCCATCCTTTTCTATATAAATGGAAGCTTCGTAAGTTGCCTGATGACCATTAAGATCATCAAATGCATAGCTTGTTACAAGAAGAGCTTTTTCACCTTCGCAGATTGGTGCGTAGGAATAAGACTGTCCTGCATGAAGAGAAGCGATGAGTTCGTCAAAGTTCTTTGGAGATGAAACGTTTGAAGTGTCAGTTGAATTGATGCTGTCATTTTTTTGAGAAGATGTGTCGGAAATTGTAGCCGATGTATTATTTGATGCCTGTTCTTTGTTTGCTGATGTTTCTTTGGAATCATTTGCAGTGTTGTTGCTACAGCCACTGATAACTGATACTGCCAAAAACGTTGACAGCAATAAAGAAATAAGTTTAGATTTCATAAATTTCCTCCATTGGTTTTTATTTTTTATAATGAAACCTAAATCCATTTTATCGCAAAATATGAAATTAGGTCAAAGAATTTTTGAAATATTAAACATTATAACATGCATAACATATCGAAAAAAAGTTATTTCACAGTTCCTATAGGACCCTAAAAAGATGGTAGGAATATAACAGCAACTAAAGAAACGTAGATAATGGAACTGATTTGATGGAGTTTCTAAAAAGAAGTATAATTTCAATGTATTCCTCGTTACTAATATAATTATGGGAGGCATTTTATGGGAAACAAAAAACTAGTAGGGATTCAGAATGTAGTCGTAGAAGGAATGGATTGGGGGCCTTCTGTTACTAAAACTATCCTTAAGTTTGATGAGGTAGTTACAAGAGATTGTGTTTCTGCAGATAAATTTAAAGTGGTAGAAACAAAGGAAAGCTTTAACTGGAAGGCTCTTGCAGAAGGCAAGATGGAGAATGCTGCAAAACACATTACAATTGAAACACAGCGCAAAGTTCTAAAAGCATATACATGCAATGAGAATGGTGAGAAATCTTTGGATTCAGAGTATATTGCATTGGAACTTAACTATGGTCCAGAGGAGGGAACACCATTTTGTTATGATTTGTTTGTGGGCAATAATACTATCTGTAGTCCATATGATCTTACTGTCAGTTTGAATAAAAAAAGTACTCTAAAAGATGCAAAGGGAAATGAAGTTGATTTAATACAGGTAAACAAAACGATAAATTTTGATGATGCCATATATCCTCAGCTCCAAAATGTAGATACTACATTGTCTTTTAATGGCGTTCAGGGACATGAATTTAAATATGCATCTTTTGAGCCTTATAGTGATGGCCAAAAACATCCTCTTGTCATCTGGCTTCACGGAGCTGGAGAAGGAGGTCATGATCCACATCTTAACACTCTGGGAAATAAAGTTACAGCACTTTATGGAGAGGAGTTTCAGACTGTAATGAAAGGTGCATATATTCTAGCACCGCAGTGTCCGACATTCTGGATGGAGTTTGATGAAAAAGGCAGCTGGATGGATAATCCTGGAGTAGATTCAATATATCTTGCAGATTTAAAGCAGCTTATTGATACATATGTTGAAGCTCATAAGGACATAGACCGTGACAGAATTCTTGTTGGAGGTTGTTCAAATGGCGGTTACATGACTATGGATTTAATAATGAATTATCCGGATTACTTTGCTGCTGCATATCCAATTTGCGAAGCATATGCTGATGCGGGAATTAAAGATGAGCAGATAAAAGCTATCAAAAATATACCTATATGGTTTATATATGCAGAAAATGATACAACAGTTCCCCCTGCAAAATACGAAGAACCGACGATTTCTCGCCTACAGAAAGTAAGTAAAAATATTCATACCAGTATTTTTAAAGATGTTCATGATACAACAGGTTTGTACAAGGATAAAGATGGAAACGCTTATCAGTACATGGGGCACTGGTCATGGTTATATTTTTTCAATAATGAATGTAAAGAAAATGGTATAAACATGTGGAAGTGGTTGGCAGAACAACACAGGTAATAAATTATGCTGATATATCTTGAACTATAATTCTATTCCTCAAAACAATAAAGTTTTAATGACAAAAAACCGGCAAACTTTGATAAAAAGTTGCTGGTTTTTCTAATGATACTCGTTTACTATTAGTATTGGAGGGTTAGATATTATGAATAATCAAAAAACATCAGTATTAAATATGACAGAGGGTAATCCTATCTCGTTAATCATTAAGTTTTCAATACCTATGCTTATAGGTAATCTTTTCCAACAGCTTTATAATCTAGTGGATTCAGTAATTGTTGGTCAGTATGTAGGTGCAGATGCACTTGCTGCTATAGGAGCTACGGGTTCTGTAACTTTCCTTTTTTTTGCACTTTGTAACGGAATTGGAAGTGGTGGTGGAATAATCACGTCCCAGTTTTTTGGAAAAGGAAATGTGAAAGAAATAAAGAGCTGTATTGTGAATACCGGATATATTATGCTTGTATTCCCTTTGATTGTAGGAATATGCGCATTCTTTTTGGCAAGACCAATATTGTATCTTTTGGAGACTCCGGAAGAAATAATGAAAGATGCTGTTATTTATATGCAGATTATGTGCGTGGGGATAATATTTGTTTCACTTTATAACTATGCATCTTCAATGTTAAGGGCGCTTGGAGATTCCAGAACTCCTCTTTACTTTCTTATTTTTTCTTGCTTGTTGAATACGATTCTCGATATACTTTTTGTATGTAAGTTTCATATGAGCATAGTTGGAGCGGGCGTTGCTACAGTAATAGCACAATTCGTTTCAGGAATTAGTTGCCTTTTATACGCAGTAGCAAGAAATGAATATTTCCACATGGAAAAAAGTGATATGAACTTTGACAGAGATATTTCTACTAAGGTATTAAAGCTTGGAATTCCGCTTTCTCTGCAGTTTTCTTTGATAGCTATTTCTTGCATGGCACTGCAAAAGGTTGTTAATTCTTATGGAAAAGTTGCAGTTGCGGCATTTACAGCTACAAGCAGAATAGAGCAGGTAATTCACCAGCCATATCAGACTCTAGGAGCAGCACTTTCAACTTTTACCGGACAAAACTATGGTGCTGACAAGAATGACAGAATAAAAGAAGGATATCATAAAGGACTATTACTTATGGTAGTATTCTCTATTTTTATGTTGCCTATTATACAAATATTCGGAGAAGAGATAATCCGTATATTTGTAAAAGATGAGCCAGTAATTGTAATGGGGGCTAAGGCTCTTAAAATTACAAGCTTTTTCTATGTTATGTTAGGACTAATCTACGTTGTTAGAGGTGTTTTAAACGGACTTGGAGATTCATTTTTTGCTTTACTTAATGGCATAGTTGAAGTAATAGGACGATTTATTGTCCCTATTATGTTAACATCAATTTCTTTAATAGGATTATGGGGAATCTGGTGGTCTGTCGGAATAGTATGGTCTATAAGCGGAATTACAGCCTGGTTAAGATACAGGTATTTTAAGAGAAAGCTAATAGGTGGCATAGCTTAATGCTATAATAAAGAGTAGAATTTAATAATCTATTGTATAGAGTTATTCAGGTGATTATTTATGAATATTATTTTTTATAGATATGATAGTATTTGTGAGCCGGATTACATAGAAGCATTTAAAAAACTTGGACTTGAAGTAGTAGAAGATTTAGATGGCTGGGATGGAAATGAATCTAGTATTTCTGATAAGTTAGGAAATTTAAGAAATCTGGTACTTGAAAAGTGGCCACTATTTATCTTTTCCATTAACTATTTTCCATTTATTTCACTATTTTGTGATAGAATGAATATTATATATTTGGCAGAATCGGTAGATTGTCCGGTTTTGCAGATATTTCATGAATCTATAAAAAGTAAGGTAAACAAGGTGTTTTTATTTGATAAAATGCAGTGTTTATCTATTCAAAAGGAAAATCCAGGCGGTGTATTCTATATGCCGCTTGGTGCTCCTTGTGAAAGAGTAGCTGAGCTTTTGGGAGATTCGACTTCATACGCTTATGATGTTTCATTTGTCGGTTCTTTATACAAAGAAAAAAATCCTTTTTTAAATCTAAAATTGTCTTCTGAAAACAAGCTTCACTTTGACAAGCTTGTAAATAAACAAATGGAAGAAAAGCGGAGTGGACTAGATTATCTGGATGATAATATTCAAGCTGATGATATTGATATTATAAAAAAATCAACTAGGGACTTTCAGTCGTCTACTGACCTTGTTATGAATATGGATAAATATATCGTTCTAAATGAATATTTAGCTCCTCACATAGCATATATTGAAAGAGTAGATATTTTAAATAGTATTGCAGACTGTATCGGGAACGGAAAACTTCACATATTTACAGGCAGTCAGGCTGATGAGTTATCAGATGGTATTATTAATCATGGAGTAGCTAAATCTTTTTCTCAGATGCCGCATGTTTATAGAAATAGTAAGATAAATCTTAACATAACAATGCGTGCCATAAGGACAGGACTTCCGCAAAGAATCTGGGATGTAATGGCATGCAGAGGATTTCTTATAACTAATAATCAGGATGAAATAAAAGACTTTTTTATACCTGGAGTACATCTGGAAACTTATGATGATAAGGAAGAATTACTGGAAAAGATACAGTATTATCTTGAGCATGAAGATATTAGAGAAAAAATAGCGCAGAAAGGTTATGAAGAAGTTTGTGAAAAGCATACTGTTTTGATGCGTACTGCAAGAATGATGAAACAAGTATTTTTTAGTAAAGAAACTTAATAATAAAGGGAAATGTATGAGAAAAGTATTAATAGTTGAGGATGATGAAATAATAGCATCTCAGGTTGCGAAATTTTTAGAAACATGGCAAATGAAAGGTATCCTGATAGAAGATTTTGAAAAGGTGATGGAAAAATTTGAAGAGTGTAACCCAGATGTTGTTCTTATGGATTTGAATCTGCCAAGTTATAACGGATTTTATTGGTGTAGTGAGATTCGAAAAAAATCGCAGGTTCCTTTAATATTTCTGTCTTCTGCAGACGACAATATGAATATCGTTATGGCTATGAATATGGGAGCTGACGATTTTATCTCCAAACCATTCGATTTTCAGGTTCTTATGGCGAAAATTCAGGCAATTATGAGAAGATGCTATGGAGATATTGTTACTGTGCATGAAATTGAAGTTGGGAAAGTTAAACTTAATCTGGATAATACCACGGTTCTTGTAGGGGATACTAAAATAGAGCTTACCAAAAATGAATATCTTATTCTGAAGACTTTAATGGAAAAATCAGGCAAGGTTGTTTCCAGGGAAAAAATCATGGAAATTTTGTGGGGAGATGATCAGTTTGTTGATGATAATACACTAACCGTAAATATCACCAGAATACGCAAGAAAATAGAGGCAGCAGGCATATTGAATTTTATAACCACCAAGAGAGGAATCGGCTACATTGTTGGACAATAATAAAACACTTAGAGAAAATTTTGGACTGGATACTTTTTGGGAAAACAATAAAACCTACATTAATTCCAATGGTGTGCTGTCAGTTATTCTATTAGTAGTAGGAATACTTTATCACATAGAATGTGAGTTTTTGTTTTATGGAATATCTTTTTTTATTATTATAACGATAATAACAAGTCTTTTTCATAACGCAGATATTGTGAAAAAAAAGGAGAAAGAAGAAAGAATTATTACCGACAGGACAGATGAAGAAAAGTGGGAAAAGTATTACGAAAAAGAAGATTTTTTTGCTTTATGGACTCACCAGATAAAAACACCTATAGCGGCTTTGAATCTCCTTTTTTCTGATGAAGAAGTGGATACTGGTAGCTGCAAAAGAGAACTTATAAAGATTGAGCATTATGTGGAAATAGCGCTTAACTACCTGAGGTTTGAAGAAATGCAGGATATAGTACTGGATACTTGTAGCTTGGAACATATAGTTAAGCAGTCAGTAAAAAAATATTCCACAATATTCATTTATCAGCATCTTTCAGTTGAACTAGATAATTTGAATTGCAATATTCTTACTGATGAAAAGTGGTTTTCGTTTGTATTTGACCAGATTTTATCCAATGCTTTGAAATATACCAAAAAAGGTAGGATAAAGATTTACAGAGAAGTCTTTGAAGACAGGCAGGAAATAGCTATAAATGATACTGGAATAGGGATAAAGAGCGAAGATATTCCAAGAGTTTTTGACAAGGGCTATACAGGATTTAATGGCAGAATGGATAAGAAAGCAAGTGGAATAGGGCTTTATCTGTGCAAAGGTGTATGTGATAGACTTGGTCATAAGCTTAAGATTACATCCTGTGAAGGAAAGGGCACTGAAGTACGTATTATTTTGCTAAGTGATAGATTAGAATCATCAGACCTTACAAAAATGTAAGATTAGGAAAAGGAAATGTAAGCTAAATAAAAGGCATTACATTTCCTTTTTTGTTATTATTCATATATCAGAAATAAGTCAAGCACTTTGGGCGAAAAACAGAAGGAGAGAAAAATGTCATTACTTGAAGTAAATCACATTAAAAAAACATATAAAGCAAAACTTGGAACTGAGGAAGTAACAGCACTTCGCGATGTACACTTTAGTGTTGAAGAGGGAGAGTTTGTAGCAATAATGGGAGAGTCTGGAAGTGGTAAGACTACTCTTTTGAATATATTAGCAGGTCTTGATGTTCCTACAGCAGGAAAGGTACTTGTTAACAGCAAAGATTATTCATCTATGAAAGATGATGAGAGAGCAATTTTTAGACGTACAAATCTTGGATTTATTTTTCAGGATTTCAATCTTTTAGATAATTTTACTATTGAAGATAATATTAAGCTTCCACTTGTTCTGGCTGGCGAAGATTATAGAACAATGGATGCCAAAGTTAAACCTTTAGTAAAAGAACTTGGAATAGAGAAACTTGTAAAAAAATATCCTTACGAAGTATCTGGTGGACAGAAGCAGAGAACGGCAGTTGCAAGAACTCTTATTACTAATCCGCAGATTCTATTGGCAGATGAGCCGACAGGAGCACTTGACTCTAAGGCAGCAACAAATCTTATGAACCAGCTTAGCGAAATAAATAAAAGCGGTCAGACAATTCTTATGGTTACTCATAGTAATGTTGCAGCAAGTTATGCTAATAGAGTTATGTTCATAAGAGATGGAGAAGTTTTCCATCAAATCTACAGAGGCAATCAAACTAGAAGTGAAATGCTTGATAAAATCTGTGATGCAGTAACAGTACTTATGAGAGGCGGTGAAGATAGTGAATAATCATTTATTATTCAAAATGGCGGTTTCAGGAATTAAAAAAAATAAGAGAACTGTTCTTCCATATATTTTGGTTGGAGCAATCACAGTACTTATTTTTTATACACTTCAGGCGATAGCCTGCAGTAAATACGTAATGAATGACGGCGTCGCAGCCTTCAAAGGAGCAAACTATATTGTTGTGTTCCTTAAAATTGGAAGCGTAGCAGTTTCATTATTTGCACTTGTTTTCTTATTCTATGGCAATCAGTTTGTAATGAAAGGTCGAAGAAAAGAACTTGGATTATACGGAGTTTTGGGACTTAGTAAAAAGAATATGACCTTCATCATGTTTGTTGAAAGCTTTATTCAGGCATTTATCAGCATCGGAATTGGTGTTGTAGTTGGTGCCTTTTTGAATAAGATTATGATACTTTTGTTGTATAAACTTATTCACAGACCTTATGTACGTGGATTAGAGTTTCAGGTAAAAGCTTTGGTTGTTACAGTTTTACTTTTTTCATGTATTTATGCAGCATGCTTTATATACAACCTTATTTCAGTAAGAATCGGAAATCCTATTGAACTTTTAAGAAGTGAAAACATTGGAGAAAAAGAGCCAAAGGTAAACGTTATCTTTTTTATTATCGGTATTTTTACCATCTTTGTTGGATATTATAAGGCTTTGAATGCCTCAACAATATTTGAATCTTTGGAAAGTCTTGTCATTGCGATTATTATGGTATCAATAGGAACATATATGCTTTTCATTTCCGGAAGTATTTTTGTTCTTAAAATGTTGAAAAAAAATAAAAAATTCTATTTTAGAACAAAGCATTTTATCAGTGTTTCTAATCTTATGTTCCGTATGAAACACAATGCAGCAGGACTTGCATCTATATGTATTTTGTCAACTGCAGTAATACTTCTTATGGTATGTTCTGGTACTCTAATGGCGCTTGGAGAACAGAATATTAATGCAATGTATCTGTATGATATGACTATAATCGGCAATAGAACTTCAGATATTTCGGACAAAGAATATGAAGATGCTGTTAATTATGCAATTGATAAAAGCGGATTGGAATTAAAAGATTTAACTTCAAGAAAATATGTTGAAAGCTTGTGCGGAGTTGATCTTGATAGTCATAAACTTGTAGCTATAAAGAAAAAATCTCTGGATTTAAGTAAAACAAGAACTGTATATTTTATGACGCTTGATGATTATAACAAAGCTGTAGGAACAAGTATAACCTTGAATCAGGGAGAAATTTTAAGATATAGTTCAGCAGAGAACGTTGAAGTAAATAGTACCTTAAACATCTATGGAAAAGAGTTAAAGGTTAAAGATACTATAGAAAAAGACTCTCTTAAATGCGGATTTGATCCTCAAATGTCTTTGTTTGATAAAGAAATAGTTGTACTTCAAAATCAAAACTCTATTGAAGAGCTTGTAGATAAAGAAACCCTATTCTATTATCCAACGATGTACATAGGATTAAATGAAAATAAGAAAATTGATACAATGCAGTTGGAAAGTTTCAAAAAAGCTCTGGAAGAAAAAATAGGTGATGTAAGAGTTAATTGTAAGGATGAGGAAAGAAAAGAATTTTACAGTATCTATGGAGGAACATTCTTTGTAGGAATATTCCTTGCAAGTCTGTTTCTTATTGCAACAGTAATGATAATCTACTACAAGCAGATGTCAGAGGGAATGGAAGATCAGAAGAGATTTAAAATTCTCTCTAATGCAGGTCTTACAGAAAAAGAAGCTAAAAAGACAATTAAGAGTCAGGTAATGATAATGTTCTTCCTTCCAGTTGTGACAGCAATACTGCATATGGTGGTAGCAAGCAAGATTCTAAGATTATTTATAAGTATGCTGGTAATCGTTGATTCATTTACGTTTAATATGTCAATCCTTGCAGTATGTCTAGTATTCCTTACAGTTTATGCTGTTGTATATAAGAAAACTTCAAAGCAGTATTATCAAATCGTATACGGAAGTGATGCGGCATAATTAGAAAACAAAACCTATAGGTTATTGTTTTATATAATCCGTTCTGATGTTTGTATATTTCGTCGCAGACACGCTTCCGCTTGATTATAAACGTAATGGTACATAAGGTTCTAAAGAACAGAACCTAAGTAAATGCGGCATAATTTAAACACTTTTAAATTATGTCGTCTGCCGTAGGCAGATTTAAAGGCATTATTTATGCCTTTAAACCCCAGACCAACGTTTATAAACAGTTCTGCTCGTGAAATATTACAAGCCATCAGAACTCATCTATTACATATACCCAACAAAAATCTATAGTTTTTTGTCACTGCGTTCCAAAAACTACGCAAACTGGCCATTTGAAAAGGCTTCGCCTTGGACCAGTTTGCCACTTGACTTTTGTTCTCACGAAACTCGCAGTAAATGCGAGTTTCTGAATGTAAGTGACAAGAAGTCA
>NZ_AUKC01000006.1:13071-153281 GCF_000424545.1 Butyrivibrio sp. NC3005
AAAGGCTTCGCCTTGGACCAGTTTGCCACTTGACTTTTGTTCTCACGAAACTCGCAGTAAATGCGAGTTTCTGAATGTAAGTGACAAGAAGTCATGACTTCTTGCTGAGATTTAGGATAATCAAAGGAAGATAAACTATTAGTTATATGCAATTTTACTTGCAAAACAGTTACGTTTCCTGATAAGGAGATAGAAGGAGATAAAACACTTCTAATATCAAACTATAGTGAAAATGCAAATGAATCCGTGTTTAGACCGTATGAGGCAAGGATTTATTCAAAAAACTGACAAGAAATAAACTTATCATTAATTTGATAAGTTTATTTTTTTGCAAAGTACACTTGACAAAAAATGCAAAGTATACTATTCTAAACGTGCAAAGTAAACTTTACAAAAAGGAGGGCATATGAAGAATAGGATAAAAGAGCTTCGTAAGGAAAACAAGCTATCGCAGACAGAGCTTGCGGATGCTGTAGGAACTACCAGGCAGACTATTACATCAATAGAAGTCGGGAAATACACAGCATCACTTGGACTTGCGTACAAGATAGCACACTATTTTAACTTAACTATCGAAGAAGTATTCGATTTTTCTAATCTGGAGGATTAAAGATGGAGACAAATACAGCAAAAATGAATAAAATACAGAAAATAAAAAATGAACTTACAAGAAAGAATAGAATCAATCAGTTTTTGATTGGATTAGTGAGCACGTTTTGTTTATTTTTTAGAAATGACTTGGCTGAAGTTTTTTTATCGAATAAGAATAGTGTTCAGGCAGATTTGATAATGGGATTTGTAACTGGTCTTTCAATTGCGTTTATGCTTGTTTGTGTCTATAATATAGCGAAGAATACAAGAGCTATGAAAGATGAGGCATCGCTTACAAAGATTTACAACGAGTTAAATGATGAGCGAATGAAACAGATTGAAGCATTATCTGGAAAAAGAACTGTTGAAATTGCTGCAATCAGCTTTTTAGTACTTGCTTTTATAGTAGGCATTTTTAGTTTTGAGGGTGCTGTAGTACTTGTTGCGGCGACATTTATTATCTGCATTATTAATAAAATAAGCTTTATCTACTATACTAATACATTTACCGGACAGGAGTAACTTTTTAGATGATTACATATGATTTTGAACATATAGAAGGTCCTATTTATGCACATGTATATAAGTGTATTAAAAATGATATTCTTGAAGGAAACTTGAAACCAGGTCAAAAGCTTCCATCCAAGAGAACCTTTGCCAGAAATAATGGTATCAGTACTATTACTATTCAAAATGCATATGATCAGTTAATAAGCGAAGGATATGTTTATACGTTACCCAAAAAAGGATACTATGTTGCTAACATTTCTGGAATGGTTCCAAGAACAGTTTCTAAAGAAATGAAATATGATATAAACATCCCCAAGACTGCAATATATAAATATGATTTTTCCAGCAACGGAGTAGATTCGGATAATTTCCCCTTTTCTATATGGGCAAGGCTTTCAAGAGAAGTTATGTCTGACAACAAAGATGAGCTGATGAAGATTTCACCAACATCTGGAGTAAGACAGCTCAGAGAAGCAATTGCAGAGCACCTTAAGTCTTTTCGCGGAATGATAGTAGATCCAGATCAAATAGTAATTGGCGCAGGAACAGAGTATTTATATGGATTATTAGTACAGCTAATAGGAAAAGATAAAAAATATGCAATAGAAAACCCGGGCTATAAGAAGCTTGCACTTATTTATCAGCATCAAAAGGTAGATTATGGTTATGTGTCAATGGATGAAAAAGGAGTAACTGTTGATAGCCTTAATAAAAGCAGGGCAGATATAGCGCATATATGTCCTAATCACCACTTTCCCACAGGAATTACAATGCCGGCCAGCAGAAGATATGAGATTTTGTCCTGGGCAAATGAGCAAAATGAAAGATATATCGTGGAAGATGATTATGACAGTGAATTCAGGTTGGAGGGAAAGCCTATACCTCCGCTTTTTTCTATTGATGCCTGCGAAAAAGTAATATATATGAATACTTTTTCAAAGTCACTTACACCGACAATAAGAATAAGCTATATGGTGCTTCCTGCTCATCTTATAAACAGGTTTTATGAGGAAATGTCTTTCTATTCTTGTACTGTTTCAAATTTTGAACAGTTTACACTTGCCAGATTTATTTCCGGAGGATATCTGGAAAAGCATATTAATAGAATGAGACTGTATTATACAAGAAAGCGTCAGAGTATCATTGAAGTAATAGAAAAAAGTAATCAAGGTAGTAAGTTTCACATTATTGAAAATGACTCAGGACTTCATTTTCTGTTAAAAATAGAAACAAAACTTTCAGATGTGGAAGTTGAAAGAAAGCTGGAAAAAAATGGAATAAAAATCCGCGCACTTTCTGATTATTATTTTACTAAAGAAGAATGCAGACAGCATTTATTTTTGGTAAACTATTCTAATCTGAGTAGTCAGAAAGTATTCGAGGCAATGCAGATTATTAAAGATATATGACTATAAAGTCTGATATCACTTTTGAAGTTAAAATTATGTAATAGAAGAGGATGCAAAATATCAGAATGGACTTTGAAACATTTAAAAGCAGATATAATGTCAATCTTACCAGTCAGCAGCTTGCAGCGGTGCAAAGCGTAGATAACCCTACGCTTTTACTTGCTGTTCCGGGAAGTGGTAAGACAACAGTGCTTGTAACTCGTTTGGGATATATGATTTTTTGCAGGGGAATTGCACCAGAGAGTATTCTAACCATTACGTATACTGTTGCTGCAACAAAGGATATGCGTAATAGATTTGCTTTGATTTTTGGTCAACAGCTTGCAGACAGAATGGAATTTCGAACCATTAATGGAATATGCGCCAAAATTATTCAATATTATGGAAGATGTGTAGGCAAGAAGCCATATGAGCTTTTAAATGATGAATCAGTTCAAAACAGGCTTCTTCTTGAAATTTACAGGCATTATGAAAAGGGTTATCCAACAGAAAGTGATCTAAAGACTCTAAGCACACTTATTACCTATATCAAAAACATGTCTCTTGATAAAAATGCCATTGCAGCTCTTGGAGAGAGGCAGTCTTTATCTAATCTTTACGAGATGTACAAAAGTTACTGCGATGCAATGAAAGATAAAGGTGTTATGGATTTTGATGATCAGATGGTATATGCAAGGACTATGTTGACTCATGTTCCTTTTTTACGAGAACATTTCCAAAAGGAATATCCATATATATGTGTAGATGAAGCGCAGGATACATCTAAAATACAGCATGAAATTATAGACCTGTTGTCAGGAAATGACAGCAGGTTATTTATGGTTGGTGACGAAGACCAAAGTATTTACGGATTTAGAGCAGCTTACCCAGAAGCACTTCTTCATTTTGAAAAAAAGCATACTAATGCACAGGTTCTCCTAATGGAGACAAATTTCCGTTCAAATGCAAGGATAGTAGAAGTGGCCGACAAGTTTATTCAGCAAAACAGATATCGCCATCCCAAAAGAATGGTACCTTCAAGACCAGAAGGTGCGCAAATAAAGCAGATAAGTGTCAAAAACAGAAAAGGGCAGTATCAGGTTTTGATGAAAGAGGCAAGGCTTCTTGAAAGTCAGGGGAATTCAGATAAAATAACGGCAGTTTTGTATAGGGATAATGAAAGTGCCATTCCGTTTATTAATATGTTGGAAGAAGAGAATATTCCTTATAAATGCAGAAATGCCGACCTTACCTTTTTCTCGAATAGAGTAGTTAATGATATAAGAGATATTATTAGATTTGCCTATGATATGGTAGATGTGGAATTGTTCATGAGAATATATTACAAGCTGGAACTGTACATGAGCAGAGATTTGGCACTTAAGGCCTGCAGGATAAGTGAGAGGAAGAATATTCCTGTTTTGGAGGCAGCAGTAAAGTTTTTAGATCTTCCATCAAATATAAAGAAAAATGCCAAGACTATACAAACACATTTAAATAATTTGAAGACTATTAATGCGGCAGATGCGGTGTATCGTATTCAACACTATATGGGATATAGCGATTATCTTGAGAGAAATCATATTAAACCAAATAAAGTTGAGATATTAGAAGAAATTGGTAGAAACCTGGAAAATCCTAAAATGCTGCTTCAAAGACTTGATGAGCTTAATGAACTTATAAAAGAAAAAGAATATGATCCTAGAGCAAAACTTGTTCTTTCAACAGTGCATTCAAGTAAAGGTCTTGAGTATGATAGTGTCTACTTATTGGATGTAATAGATGGAGTTTTTCCGGAAAAAAGTCCATCGCCAAGTGACAAAATGTCAGATCAGGAAAGGCGCGACTTTGAAGAGGAGAGAAGACTATTCTATGTTGCAATGACTAGAGCAAAAGAAAACTTATCAATTTTCAAGGTTGAAACGCGTTCTTCGGTATTCATTCAGGAAATAAACAGGCCTAAAGTTAATAACAAAGCAACAGTTAAACAAAAAAATATCAAGGTGAACTCTTATTTGAAAAAAACTCCTTATGGTGTAAAAAAATCCTTTCATAAGGTGACTGAAAGCGAATACAGGGAATGTAGAGAAGAATTATCACTTACTGGATATTTAAAACATAAGACATTAGGCGAGGGAGAAATTATATCAATGCCAGATGATTTAATAACAGCATGTTTTGAAGACAATGTGCAAAAAACGTTTTCACTTAAGTATCTTCTGGAACATGATTTACTTGAAATGTAATGATAAAAGACTTGTGTGGAGAAAAAGATATGAGAAAAAAAGATATGTTTGTTGATTTTACGGCCATGACATTTGGAACTCTTATAGTTGCGTTGTCTGTATTTTTCTTTATGGTGCCAAGCCATGCAGCAGTCAGTAGTATTTCGGGACTTGCAATTGTAATTAACAACTTTATACCCTATTCAATTTCGTCTATTACATTTGTAATCAACATTTTTTTGTTGATAATAGGGTTTATTACCTGCGGACATGAATTTGGATTAAAGACTGTTTATACATCACTTCTTATGCCCGTTTTTTTGGGAATATTGGAAAAAATATTTCCTAATGCAAAATCGCTTACAGGAGACGCAACTATTGATGTTATATGTTACATATTTACAGTCAGTATAGGACTTAGCATTTTGTTTAATAGAAATGCGTCTTCAGGAGGACTTGATATAGTTGCAAAAATAATGAACAAGTATCTTCGTATGGATTTAGGAAGAGCTATGTCAATATCAGGTCTTCTCGTAGCTTTTTCTGCGGCACTTGCATTTGATGGAAAGACGGTAGCATTAAGTGTTCTTGGAAGCTACTTTAATGGAATTATCCTTGACCACTTTATTTTTGATCACAATCTAAAGCGTAGAGTGTGCATTGTTTCTCCAAAAGAGGAAGAAATAAGAGATTTTATTCTAAGAGAACTTGGAAGTGGGGCAACGTTATATAAGGCAATCGGTGCTTATAGGATGAAAGAACATACAGAAATAATTACCATTGTTGATAAACAGGAATTTCTTAAACTTATGAATTTTATTCAGGAATGTGATCCGCAGGCGTTTGTTACAGTTTACAAGGTAAGTGATATGCATTATCGTTCCAAAAAACTGGAGGAGAGAATCTTCTGATTTTTATAAAAGCCTCAAAAAAATATGCTTTTTTTCCAAAACTGTCTTGATAAAAAACGTTTCATGTGCGATATTTATTTTGTATGAGGATTTTTATTTTTTGGATTTACGTTTTTGGAGGAAACATTAAATATGAGAAAAACCAAGATTATATGTACCATCGGTCCGGCAAGTTCATCTGAAGCTGTGCTTACAAATATGTGTAAGGCAGGTATGAATGTTGCTAGATTGAATTTCTCTCATGGTGATCATGAAGAGCAGCTTGGAAAGATTAAGATGATTAAGAAAGTTCGTGAAAAATTAGGACTTCCTATCGCAATCATGCTTGATACCAAGGGACCTGAGTACCGTATTGGTGTGTTCAAGGATCACAAAGTTACACTTGAAGAGGGACAGGAATTTACATTTACAACCGATGACTGTGTTGGTGATAATACTCATGTTTCCGTTAATTATAAGGGTTTTGCCGATGATTTGAAAATCGGTGATACTATTCTTGTTAATAATGGTCTTGTAGTATGCGAAGTTATCAAGGTTAAAGGTCATAACGTTACTACAAAGGTTAAGGCTGGTGGTGTTCTTTCTGATAAGAAGAGCATGAACTTCCCAGGTAAGCTTTTGAACAGTAGTTTCCTTAGCGAGCAGGACAAGTCAGATCTTAAGTTTGGTATCGAACAGGATGTTGATTTTGTAGCAGCTTCTTTTGTATCTACAAGAAAAGATGCTCAGGATATGCGTGATTTCCTTGATGCTAACGGCGGAAAAGATATCGATATTATTGCTAAGATTGAGAATCGTGCAGGTGTAGAGAATATCGAAGAGATTTCTGAAGTTGTAGATGGTATCATGGTTGCAAGAGGTGACCTTGGTGTTGAAATTCCTTTCATGGAAGTACCGGCTGTTCAGAAGGAAATTGTTCAGAAGTGTAGACTTCTTGGCAAGAGAGTTATTATCGCTACAGAAATGCTCGAGTCTATGATTAACAATGTTCGTCCTACAAGAGCTGAAATTTCTGACGTTGCCAATGCTGTTTATGATGGAACTTCTGCTATCATGCTTTCTGGAGAATCTGCTGCCGGCAAGTATCCTGTAGAAGCTGTTAGAACAATGTCAGAAGTTGCTGAGTACACAGAGCAGCATATCAATTATGAGAAACGTTTCAAGAATACAGAGTTTGTTAACCGTAACAATCTTGACGCTATTTCTCATTCAACCTGTCAGATGGCTATTGATGTTCAGGCTAAGTGCATCGTAGTAAGCTCAGTAAGTGGACTTACAGCACGCCTTGTCAGCAGATTCCGTTGTCCTGTTACTATCATCGGAATGACAACATCTCATAAGGTATTCAGAAAGCTTGCGCTTTCATGGGGCGTAGTACCTATTTTGTGTGATGAGTTCGAATCACTTGATGTTTTGTTCTTCCATGCTATGCAGCAGGCGGTAAAGAAGCTTGACTTAAAGCTTGGAGATAACGTTGTTCTTACAGGCGGACAGATTGGCGGAACAACAGGTCACACTAATATGATTAAGGTTGAGACAATTCACAAGATGTATAATTAAAATCAATTTGATTTTGTTTTTACAATGCAAATGATTTGTATTACATATGCCTGTCACTACTCAAAAAAGTAGTAAGGTGCTATATTAGAAATTTTATTCTTCCTCAAGAATCTTTAACCTATGAAGGTTCTTGAGGAAGTTTTTTCTTTTAAAAAATCTTATATTCATGCTTTACATCAAATTTCTTTTCCAGGGCATTCATAATGATATTCATTGCAAGATTTGATTTTTTCTCAATATCGTTATAAATAACATGAACTTTTTCGCCGTAGCAAATAGGAGACTCTTTGCTGGATACGATTATTAAATTTTCTGAATTTATGATATGTAAAAGGATAACTCCAAGAGCCTGCCCAAGAGCTACTATTTTTTTTCCTTTTATATCTTCAAAATTATTTTTTTCTACATCAGAAAAAAGCAGTACTCTTTCTTTTGGCATTGCTTCTAAAATATATTTTTGAAAACCTTCATTGCAGTATCTATCTGTGACAAGATAAAAATCATCGCCAAAGATATTTTTTGCTTTCTCGAGAATTCCTTCAATATCTGTATGAATCTGATAGAAAAGAAAATCATTTATCATCATATCCAGGCATAGAATAGGAATAAAATAAAGCCCTGACATCCTTTTAAATTCCTGTTCGCTTAAATCTATGGCTATTATTCCGTCTAATCCTGATACTGGAGCAATACTTTCTGAAGTGTTACTGATAGGAATTAGCTGGCAGTTGAAATTTATTCTTCCAAATCTTTCTGCTAAAAGGTTTATCAGCTGCATTATCTCAATATTTCTGGATGGAGTATCGTGCTTGAAAGAATACATGATACCAATAGAGTAAGTACTTTTTTTCGTATCTATATTTTTGTATTTCTCTGGAATTGAGTAATTTAAAAGATTGGCTATCTGCAGAACCTTTTTTCTGGTAGCGTCACTGATTTTGGTACCCTTTTTATCGTTAAGTACATAAGAAACTGTGGCAACAGATACCCCGGCTTTTTGGGCAATGTCGCGTACCGTTGCTTTTTTTTCGTTCATCATTTGTTTTCCTTCTTGTTATTATTCTGATTTATCAGATTTCTGAATTAGGACCTTGTGCTAATTGATTCATAAACTCGCAGTTACTGCTATTTTCGTGAGAAAGTAATACTAACGGCAAACTGCGTGAAATCATCTTTCACTTAACAAGTTAACCTAATAATATCAAAAGTTCACGGTATTGACAAGGATAAATAAAAGTGATAGAAATAATTTAACAGTTAAGTTAACAAGGTTAACAAATAGATCAATTATATTTATGGAGGTGTTTTTATGAAGCGTAGAGTATTTGGTACGAAGGCAGCTGTTGTTTGCTTGGGGATTATGATAGCAGCATCTACACTTGCAGGATGTTCTTCGAAAAAAACTGAGGACGCAGCAAAAGAGGAAGTAACTATTACATTCATGAGAAGTGATAAGACACTTGGTCAGGCGAAGGCTGCAAAGGGAGAAGTTTTAGACAAAGGTTTATATGAATCTTATGAAAAGAGCGATGATGCAGAGTTTAATGGATGGTTTGAAACACCAACATTTGTAGCACCAAGCAAAAAAGATTTGACTAAAGATACATTTGATAGTGATACCACTCTTTATGGAGATTTCAGAGCGCAGGAAGCTAAAGAAGACACAAGACACTGGTATATTGCAGGAACATCTGAAAAAGGAATCTTAAAGTCAAATAACTGGGCTGGAAAGCTTAGTGATGAAGAAAAGAAACAATTCGAACTTGTACCAACAGGAAAGAATAAGAATGAGTTTTCTCTTACTATAGACTTTGAAGAGGGTGATCAGTTCCAGGTTATTCCAGACTGGTCATGGGAAGGTCAAAAAGGTTTTGGTAAGTTTACTCAAATTGATGAAAATGATGCTGAGAATGCAGGCGGACTTGATGCGTCTAAAGATAAGTCAAATGTGCAGATAAAGACAGCTGGTAATTATACAATCACACTTACTACTAATCCTGATAATCCGGCACAGGATACGCTTACACTTGTTAGAAACAAATGATTGGAGCATCAGATGAATCAGTTTGCAATGTTACATATTACCGACTCTGAGTATTGTTTTCCGGTTTCTGAAAATGAAATTGTAATAAGGCTTAGAGCTGCGAAGAATGATTTGGTAAAAGTCTGGATAATATATGAAAGTAAGTATCAGATAGGTATAAGTCAGCAGAAAAAGCTTATGGAAAAAGAACTTAGCGGAACAATGTTTGATTATTATGCTATAAGATTGAACCTTACAGATACGAGACTTGCATATGTATTCTATGTATTTGATGGAAAAGATTATTACTATTTTTCCGAAGACGGAGCTACAAAAGAGTATGATTTTAAGAAAGGATATTATAATTTTTTCCAGTATCCTTATATCAATAGGGCTGATATAGCAGATAGAGTTGAATGGCTTACAAATGCTTTTTTCTATCAGATATTTATAGATAGATTTTGCATCGGTGATGCCTACAAAGACATGGATTATATCAATCTTAGATGGGGAGATATTCCAAATCCTAAAAGCTTTGCTGGAGGAGACTTAAAGGGAATACTAAACAAAGTGGATTATATACATAAACTTGGCTTTAATGCACTTTATTTAACACCAATTTTTAAGTCTATATCAAATCATAAGTATGATATTATTGATTATTTCGAAATAGATAGACATTTTGGAACAAAGGAAGATTTGAAAAAACTTGTCAAAACGCTACATGAAAAAGGTATGAAGATTGTACTCGATGCAGTATTTAATCATGTAAGCGAGTTAAACACAATGTTTGCAGATGTAGTAAAAAAAGGCAGACAATCTCCATATCACGACTATTTTGTAATACGAGGAGATTATCCTACAAAAGATCCTCTTAACTATGAAGTCTTTGCCAGCTGTGACTATATGCCTAAATGGAATACATCAAATAAAAAAGTTCAGGACTATCTTATTTCGATTGCAAAATATTATATTGAGGAATTCGATATCGATGGTTGGAGACTGGACGTATCCGATGAAATAAGCCACGATTTCTGGAGAAGATTCAGGAAAGAAATAAAGTCTGTTAAAAAAGATGCGGCCATAATTGGAGAAAACTGGCATAATGCTTCTAATTATTTGAAGGGCGATCAGTATGACAGTATTATGAATTATGCATTTACAAAGGCAGCGCTTGACTATTTTGCTTATGACAAGATGGATGCAGAGGCAGTATCTAATAAACTAAATGATATTTTGGCAAGAAACAGTGATACTGTTAATGATATGATGATGAATCTTCTTGATAGTCACGACACAGACAGATTTTTTAGCGAGGTTCATAAGGATAAGATAAAACTTAAAGCTGCGTTATGTTTATTGTATCTTTTCCCAGGTTCTCCTTCAGTGTTTTATGGAACTGAGAATTATACAGAAGGTGGCTATGATCCTGATTGCAGAAGATGCATGGATTGGGATAAGGCAAGTTCCAAAGATAATGATATTATCCCTCTTTTGCAAAAGCTTTCTGAAATCAGAAATAAATGCAGATTTGTTTTTGAAGGAACAAGAATTTATTCTTCTGAGGATAAAAAACTGTTATGCATGGAAAGACATGGTGAAAAATCCTGTGCAAAACTGCTTATTAATATGACAAACGAGCCTGGAATGGATGAAAGTATACCAGTAGAGGCAAGAAGCTTTAGATTGTTTGTAGATGGAGGAAGTGTGATATGAAAACTTTAAAAAAAGTTGTATCGTTTTTTTTGGCAGCATCGATGTGTATGGGAATGACTGCCTGCAAGAGCAGTAGTAATGCAGCAAATGGGGATGAGTCAAAAGACGGAAAAATTACACTTAGAATTCTTGAAAATGACACTGCAAAGTCTCAAGGGTATCTTGATGAACTTTTGAAAGCTTTTAATGAAGCTTATAAAGATAAAGGAATATGCGCTGTCGATGCAAATATGGAAGAATACAGTGACCTTGCCGAAAATGGCCCTTATGGCTATGGCCCTGACGTTATTTATCAAGCAAATGATAAGCTTATGGCATATGCAGAAGACAAACATATTCTTGCACTTAACAGAGATGATTTTGAGTCTTCACAGTATATTCCTGACGAGGCATGGAATGCATTTGAGATAAATGTTGATGGCAAAAATTATACATGTGGTATTCCAGTAAATGTTCAGGAGCCTATGCTTTTTTACAGAAAGGATAAGCTTCCTGAAAACTGGGAAAAAGACTGGGATAAAGATGGAGACAAGACTCCGGATTTCTTCCAAGATTTTGGAAGTCTCTACAAATTCTCAAAGCAAATGGTTGAGGAGTCAAAGGGAAAGAACTATGGTCTTGTTGCTCCCTGCAATGACCTTTATATGATGGCAGAGTTTTTCTTTTCGTATGACGGATATGTGTTTGGAAAAAACAAAGATGGTGTGTTTGATTCCAAGGATATAGGCTTTAATAAGGCAGATTGTGCTAAGGGAATGACTGCACTTAAGACATTTGCAACTGTTATGAATGAAGAAGCAATTGATGATTCAATTAAGCAAAGTAGATATTCTAAAGTTGCTGATGGAACATATTTTTGCTCTATTTCTACTCCTGACACATATGTTCTTTTCCATGATAAGCTTGCTCTTGTATATGAAAAAGAAGGCTTAAGCAAAGAAGAAGCAGCAAAGAAAGCTACAGAAAATCTGGGAATGATAGAGATGCCTTCCAAGATGCCTTCTGATGGTAACCTTGAAGGAGATAAGAAAGATAAAGATACTATCGTAATGGGTGGTATTAATGGATATGGTATAAGTGCCTATACCAAGCACAAGGAGGCTTGTATAGAGTTCGTTAACTTTGCAACTGGTAAGGAAATGATTACAAAGAGAGCTCAAATTCTTGGAATTGCACCTACAAGATCAGATGTTGCCAAAGAAATGGGCGGAGTTACCAATACAATATTCGAAAGTCTTAACGCAGGCCACATCTATCTTATGCCTTCTATAAAAGCGGTTGATCAGATTTGGGATCCTATGCAGACTTTATTAAGCGATATTGCAAAAGATGCGTTTAGAGAAAAGAAAGGTGAAAAAATCAAATACGCTGACGAAAAGTCTATTCAAAGTGCGCTTGATAATGCATCAAAGAGCATCTATGATGCGATTTACACATTAGCAAATTAAGATGTTGGAATTTGTGATATTTGAGACATGAGATTTATTTTATAAGATAATAAACTGTTTTTAAGAAAGTAGTATCAAGTAACGTTGTAGTCACTGTTCACAGGAAAATGTGCATTTCCAAGTTGATTGTTTTCTAGTTAAATCAATAACTTTGGAAATGCGCATAATAATAGAGAGAAATGTTAAATGAAAAAAAGTAGTTTCAAAACGAAAAGTTCTTATATAATTATGGGACTTGGACAATTTCTGTATGGTCAGAGAATAAAAGGCATATTATATATGTCTGTTCTTGGATTATACCTTTGGTATTTTTGTATGCAAGGGTTACAGGATATGATAGGCTTCTTTACCTTGGGAACTCAGGAAGCTGATCCATGGCTGGGAGTAGAAGGTGATGATTCTATCATAATGCTCCTTAGAGGAATTTTGGCATTTTTGGTGCTTACAGCAGTAGTTCTTATATATATTGCTAATATAAAAGATGTCAAAAAGACTGAAAATCTTGTAAGTCAGGGAAAGATTGTTCCGGGATTTTGGAAGTCTTTACTGGATTTTACAGATAAGAAATTTTATGTTGTTGCTTTATTTTTGCCTATCGTAGGAGTTGCGGTATTTAATGTGCTTCCTATTATATTCATGATACTTATCGCATTCACAAATTATGGAGGAAATATCGTTCCACCAAAACTTGTGGATTGGATAGGCCTTGGGAATTTCAAGCAGATTTTTGCATTATCAGGAATAAAAAGTACGTTTGTTAAAATACTTGGATGGAACATTTTATGGGCAGTACTTGCAACATTTATTAACTATTTTGGAGGACTTTTGCTTGCTCTTCTTTTGAATAAAAAGTGTGTTAAGGGAAAGAGCTTTTGGCGTGCATTCCCTATTCTTGCATATGCAGTACCTGGATTTATAACGCTTCTTGGATTTAAATTTATGTTTTCCTATGGCGGACCTATTAACTATTATCTTAAAATGCTTGGTTCACAGCCTATAGGATTTTTGGATATAGATGCTGGATGGAAAGCAAGAATTATAGGACTTTTGGTTAATGCATGGATATCAATCCCTACTTCAATGCTTCTTGCAACAGGTATTTTGTCCAATATGAACACGGAACTTTATGAGGCTGCAAGCCTTGATGGCGCAGGAAGATGGAAACAGTTTACCAAACTTACATTGCCCTTTGTTATTTTTTCAACAACACCTACTCTTATAACCAGCTTTGTTGGAAACTTCAATAATTTTGGTGTGTTTTATTTCCTTAGAGGCGGTTTATATCTTGATAAATACTTTTTGGCAAGTGACACGGATTTATTGATTAACTGGCTGTATAACCTGTCTATCGACAACAACTATTATGGAATCGGGGCAGCAGTAAGTCTTATAATATTCGTTATTACTTCGCTTATATCATTGACAGCATATGTGAATTCACAGGCATTTAAGAAGGAGGATACATTCAGATGAAAAAAGGTAGAATATCTGAAGCAGTAATAACATATGTGATACTTATTGCAGTATCCTTTATATTCTTTTTTCCTGTATTGTGGTTGGTACTTGCTTCATTCTCAGCTTCTGGTTCTATTTATGACTTTGAGGGATTTTTCCCGAAAAGCTATAGTTTGTCAACTTATCAGAAACTTTTTACTGATACTCAGATGTATGACTATCCAAGCTGGCTTAGAAATACACTTTTTGTATCAGCCTTTTGCTGCGTGTTATCAACTGTATTGGTAATACTGACAGCATATACAATGAGTAGATTTAGATTCAAGATGAGAAAACCGCTTATGAAGACAACACTGGTACTTAGTATGTTCCCAAGTTTTATGGGAATGACAGCGGTTTATCTTATCATGATTAATTTTAATATGATTAACAATCTGTGGAGTCTTATACTTATTTATTCAGCAGGGGCTCCAATGGGATATTTGGTACAAAAAGGTTATTTTGATACGATAAGCAACTCTATTTATGAAGCAGCGCGTATAGATGGAGCTTCGAATCCTACTATCTTCTTTAAGGTTACACTTCCATTGTCGAAACCTATTTTGGTGTATACAGCACTGACCTCTTTTGCATGGCCTTGGAGTGATTTTATTTTACCGAATATGCTTCTTAAAAATAGAGATCTGTGGACGGTTGCAGTAGGACTTACACATTTGGATGATACTGAATTTTCAAGATTTGCAGCAGGAGCAATATTTATCGCAGTACCGATTGTAATATTGTATTTTGCACTTTCCAGATTCCTCGTAGCAGGTGTATCTGACGGAGCCGTGAAGCAGTAAATGCGAGTTTCTGAATATAAGTGACAAGAAGTCATGACTTCTTTGTTATTTGAACTAATTAGATGAGTTCTGATGGCTTGTAATATTTCATGAGCAGAACTGTTTATAAACGTTGGTTCGTAAGCCCCGGTTTTTAGCGCATTACGAACCATTACGTTTATAATCAAGCGAAAGCGTGTCTGCGACGAAATATACAAACATCAGAACAGATTATATAAAAATAAAAAAGTATAGATTTTTGTCACTGCGTTCCAAAAACCACGCAAACTGGTCATTTAAAAAGGCTTCACCTTGGACCAGTTTGCCGCTTGACTTTTGTTCTCACGAAACTCGCAGTAAATGCGAGTTTCTGAATGAAGTTGACAAGAAGTTATGACTTCTTGCTGAAATCTAGGACAATAAACTACAGTTTTTACTAAAAATAGTTTTAATAATACCGATATACCTTATATAGGCATGACTGAGGATGTTATTGTCATATTCAGAAAGGAGTTTTGTCATGACAGAAAAACAATATGTTATTGCTAACAGAAATGCTTTTCGTGTTTATATCGGGGTTATGATATGCTGTTATGTGGTAATGATAAGTGAAATCGTATTATTTGGTTTTCAGCCAAGATTTGCATTAGGTCTTTTGGCAGCAACTGTTGGAACGGTTGGTTTATGCATTGGTTTTTTTAAGCATGCGCATGAACATAAAGGTGAGGTAATAATAATGGTTAGTGTAGCTACTGGCTTTATAATTGTCATGTGCTGCACTAATTATCTTGCCTATTATTCTATGGGACTTGGCGTAGTAATGGTTAGTATGATGTATCTTAACAGAAAAGCTACTACGACAGGAATGATAGGTCTTACGATTGGAATGCTGGTCATAATGCTTAACCATCTTGTAGTAGATTTTAAAGGAAATATTTTGGAATGCGTAGTACTATTTCTTGAAAACGGAATGTGCATTTTGGCTGCATTCCAGACTATTTCTACACTTGTAAGCTTTAATGAAGAAAATGCAAGAAATCTCCAGGAAAGTGCTAAAAAAGAGTCGGAGAAGGCTTCGAATATAACTGATATTGCAAGTAACATAGCAGACTTATTCGAAGAATCAAGAGGAAGAATTCATGAAATGTCAGATATTATGGATACTTCCAATAACAGTATTAATAATATTGCCAAAAGTAGTGAGTCAACTGCGGAAGCTGTTACAGAACAGGCGGCAAGAGTTAGTGATATCAAAACACAAACTGATTCAGCTCAGGAAATGGCACGTGAGATGATATCTGCAGGAAGTGAAGCAAAAGAGTATGTTACAAATGGAGTAAGCGCAATATCCTTGCTTAGAGAAAAGGCAGAGGGAGTATCCAAAGCAAGCGATATTACACATGAGTCAACCCAATCTGTTCTTGAAAGAATAGAAGCTGTAGAGAATATTGTGGGGTCTATTATTGCTATAGCAAAGAGAACAAATCTATTGGCACTTAATGCATCTATCGAAGCTGCAAGAGCAGGTGAAGCAGGAAAAGGCTTCGCTGTTGTAGCAGAAGATGTTAGAAAACTTTCAGAGCAGACGAATGAGGCTTCAAATGAGATTGCAGGTATTATAACAGAACTTACCAAGGAAGCCAGTAAGGCTATGGAAAGTGTCGAGCAGACTGTTGAATCTGTTAAAGCGCAGAACGAAGCTATTATGACAACAGAGGAAAGTTTTAATTCGATTAATGAAAGTGTTGGAGTATTGCTTAACAATGTAGATACAATTGGAGAAAAAATGGAAGCTATTGCGGAAGCGACAAATGAGATAAGTGATAATATTTCAAATCTGTCTGCAACTAGTCAGGAAGTGGCATCATTATCAAATGAAGGTGCAAATGCTTCGAGTACAGCAAAAGAAAATTTTGATGAACTTCATCAGCTTCTTAGAAAAATAAACGCAGAAGCCGGAAAACTGTCAAATATGTAAAAAAACTCTTAGACTAAAATGATTATTTACTAGATTGTAGTAAAAGCGGATAAATCTATAAAATTAAAAGAAAAGTAATAGTTGCAAATAGCAATCGATAATCCCCTTCTTACTAGACAATGTTATGTTCAGTAAGAAGGGGGATTTTTATGGCAAAAACTCATGAAACTTATTGGTGTGAAAATTTAACAAAAGCTTCCTAATTGACAAAAAAGTTAAGGATGATACAATAAAAATGTAACCATATGTAAAAAAGTGGAGGATAATAACTATGAGAAGAGTTCTGATTGCAATAGCTGTTATAGTAGCCGCGGTTGCATGTATAGTGATTCTTTTTCCAAAAGGAATAAGCATTACTATCTGCAATAATTCTGTGCATGATGTTAATGAAGTTTCAATATCATGTGGAGATAAAGATAGCAAAGAGTATAGTATTAATTTAAGGCCGGGAAAAAAGGAAACAGTAAAATATGAACTTCCGGATGACTTTGATGAAGGCAGACTTACTATTTGCTATAAAGATAAAGATGGTAAAAAGAAAACGGAAGTTTTAGAAGGCTACGTTGAAAAAGGAGATAGAATAAAAACGACATTTACTATAAATGATTAGGCTCTTAAGTGATGGGAGTTAACATTCAGAAGAAAGAATTGTAATATTAAAGCGGATATAGAAAAAACCTCAAGCACAGCTTGAGGTTTTTTTGATAAAATAAAAAGCGATAGACGGGGCTCGAACCCGCGGTCTCGACCTTGGCAAGGTCGCGCGTTACCAACTACGCCACTATCGCATTTCTGATACTTGAACCGACATCTGTCGGACAAAAAATATATTACTTCTTTTTAATCTCTTTGTCAACACTTTTTTCAAAAAAATATTAGTGTTAATATTAATATGATTCAAGAAAGCAATTCGTTCACATCATCATTTACATCAGTTTATTTGAAATACCTTTTTATCCAAACATCTTTAGTATGATTAAGATAACATCGACACCTCTTTTTCCCACTAACAAGGAGAATGCGTATGAAACTAACTTTTATCGGAGCAGATCATGAAGTAACCGGAAGTTGTCATGTTATAGAAGTATGTGGCAAAACAATTCTTATCGATTATGGTATGGAACAGGGAAAAGATGTGTATGAAAACGCAAAACTTCCTGTTTCTGCGGCACTTGTTGACTATGTTTTCTTAACTCACGCACATGTTGATCACAGCGGACTTCTTCCACTTTTATATGCACAGGGATTTAGAGGATCTATTTTTGCCACTAGAGCGACAACTGATTTATGCAGTATTATGTTAAGAGATTGTGCTCACATCCAAATGCAGGAAGCTGAGTGGCATACAAGAAAAGGAAAAAGAAGCAGCAAAATTAAGCAAATCGAACCTCTTTATGTAATGGAGGATGCTGAAGGCGTTATGCGTCTTTTTGTTTCCTGTGAGTATGATGAGGTGATAGATGTTTGTGAGGGAATTCAAATTCGTTTTACCGATATTGGCCATCTCCTTGGCTCTGCCAGCATAGAAGTATGGATGGAAGAGAAAGGCCAAAAGAGAAAAATTGTTTTTTCTGGCGATATTGGAAACAAATCCCAACCTCTTTTAAGAGATCCCAAGACAACTGATGAAGCCGACTATGTAGTTATGGAATCTACCTATGGAGACAGGCTTCATGCGGCTCAAAAAACAAATTATGTTTACGAACTAGCAGAGATTTTGAATAGTACGTTTGCAAGAGGAGGAAATGTTGTAATTCCATCTTTTGCAGTTGGAAGAACGCAGGAAATGTTATATTTTCTTCGTCAAATAAAAGAGCGGAATCTTGTAACTGCTCTTCCAAACTTTCCAGTTTATGTTGATAGTCCCATGGCCGTTGATGCAACAGAAATATTTAATAATCATCAGTACAAGTATTATGAAGAGGAGGCACTTAATCTTATAAGAAAAGGTATAAATCCTATTACTTTTCCCGGATTAAAGTTGTCTATAACAAAAGAGGAATCAGTTGGAATAAACTTTGATGAAACACCAAAAGTTATTTTGTCTGCCTCAGGAATGTGTGATGCGGGCAGAATCAAGCACCATCTCAAGCATAATCTCTGGAGAAAAGAATGCACGATATTATTTGTGGGATATCAGTCGATAGGAACACTTGGACGTGCTATTATAGATGGGGCAACGCAAGTTAAAGTTCTTGGTGAGGAAGTTGATGTTAATGCTCAAATCGCTAAACTTGAGGGGTTGTCTGGACATGCTGACAGAGACGGACTTACTGAGTGGATAAGAAGTTTTCGCAAAATGCCAAGGAGAGTATTCATCGTCCACGGTGAAGATTCGGTAACGGTTGCTTTTTCACAGTTTTTGGAAAAAGAATATGGATTTAATACGTATGCTCCATATAGTGGAACGGTATTTGATTTAGTAAATGGCCGTTTTGAGAAAGAAGCAATTCCTATTCCTGCGCAGAAGAAAACTGCCATTACAGGACAGGATGTTTACTCAAGGCTTAAGGCAGCAGGTGCAAGACTTGTTGCGCTTATTACGCGTCTTGAGGGATTAAGCAATAAAGATAAAGCAAAATTTGCAGATCAGATTAATTCACTTTGTGATAAATGGGAAAAATAATATAAATATATTGGATAAGTATGATGCTTGAAACATTTTTTTGTTGATAATAAAATGATTCGAGTGTTAATAATTTTTAGTTGCTATATTGTATTCAGATTGAAGAAATGATGGGAGAATAAAATTGTCAAAAGCAGATGAAATTTTTATATCAATGTGTAAGGAAATTTTAGAAAATGGTACTAGTACCAAAGGACAAAAAGTTCGTCCGCACTGGGAAGATGGAACTCTTGCCTATACATTAAAGAGTTTTGGTCAGGTTCATACTTATGATCTTTCTGAAGAATTTCCTATTATGACGCTTAGAAAGACTGCTCTTAAGAGCGCAACAGATGAGATGTTGTGGATTTATCAAAAAAAATCCAACAATATTAATGACCTGAATTCTCATATCTGGGATGAATGGGCAGATGAAGCCGGCTCAATCGGAAAAGCTTATGGATACCAGATTGGAGAAAAAAATAAATATAAGGGTGTAACAATAGAAGGTCTTGACGAGGCTTTTTCTAATTGGGAAAAGAAAGAAACTATAGATACAGTTGAATACAGACATGTAGGTCTTGATAATTCCAAAAACGTGGAGGCAGATATTGTTTTTGATAAAAAGAATAATATTGCAATCATGGATCAGATGAACAAGGTTATATATGATTTGAAGATTACACCTTTCAGCAGACGTATCATGACTACAACCTGGCATGTAAGTGAACTGTCTGAAATGAACTTGGAGCCATGTGCTTATAGTATGACTTACAATGTTACTCAGGAAAAAGATGATGATAAGCTTACACTTAACGCAATTTTGAATCAGCGTTCACAGGATATGCTGGCTGCCAATAACTGGAATATTGTTCAGTATGCAGTTTTATTGCATATGCTGGCACAGGTAGTAGGTATGAAGGTCGGAAAACTTGTTCACGTAATAGCTGACTGTCATATTTATGACAGACACATTCCTCTTATCAAAGAGCTTATTGAGAGAACGCCACTTCCTGCACCTAAATTTGTACTTAATCCTGACATCAAGGATTTCTATGATTTCACCAGAAATGATGTTAAAGTGGAAGGATACGAGGTTGCGGGCAATCAGATAACAAATATTCCGATTGCAATTTGACAAATAAAAAAGAAAAATGGAGAGAATATGAAAGCAATAGTAGCAGTAGATTCTAAATGGGGCATTGGTAATAAAGGTCAGCTTCTTGTAAGCATTCCTGAAGATCATCGTATGTTCAGAAAAGAGACTAAAAATAAGGTTGTAATTCTGGGAAGAAAAACTCTCAGCACTTTCCCTAATTCACTTCCTCTTGATCAGCGTACCAATATCATTTTGTCACGTAACGAAGATATAAATGTAAGAAGCACTGAAACCGGTAAGGCAATAATGGCCAGAAGCATCGAAGATGTGCTCGAACTTTGCAAAGAATATGACAGCGAAGACGTATATGTAATAGGAGGAGCAAGTGTTTACAAAGAACTTCTTCCATATGTTGATACATGTATTGTAACTGCAATAGACAGAGATTATGAAGCTGACTGCTTTTTCCCTAATCTTGAGAAAGATGATGACTGGGAACTTGCTGATGAGACTGATGAAAAGACATACTTTGATACCTGCTATACATTCCAGGTATGGAAAAGAAAGAACAAATAAGGTGTTTAGGGACTAAAAATAAAAGAACACAATTGAAACAAAAATAGAACACAATTCCTTCACAAAACAAAACTAGACTTGAAAATGTAAACAAGAAAGAGATTCAAGTTTTTGTTTTGATGAAAGGAAGGTTTCTATTATGGAGAATTGGAACGAAAACAACAACATATATGATGTAACAGGAAGCGTAGTTAATTCTGACAGTAATGATAATGCAGCTAATAAATCTACAGGCAATGGAAAGCCAAAAAAAGCTAAATCAAAAGGCAAGTTTGTAAGAAAAGCGTTATGTGCCACAGCACTAGCAGCTATATTCGGTGTAAGTGCCGGCGCTGGAATGTATGGTGCAATGAATTATAATACTCTTTTTCATAAGAGCGCTATAGTACAGTCTGTAGATACAGGAAAGTTAACTGCAAAAGATAATACTGATAATACTGTTAGGCTTTCAACTAGTAGTTCTAATTCAATAGTTACAACAGATGTAACTTCAGTTGTTAAAGCATGCATGCCGTCTATTGTAGCAATTGATTGCGATTTTACGACAACTACTATGAATATTTTTGGACAGACAGCTGAACAAAAATCCAGTGGATCCGGTTCGGGAATAATAGTAGCCAAAAATGATAAAGAACTTATTATTGTAACTAATAATCATGTAATATCAAATGCTAATTCAATGAAAGTTACTTTTGCTGATGGAAAGAAAGCTACCGCTTATCTGAAGGGAACAGATTCAGGAAAAGATATTGGCGTAGTAGCAGTCGAACTATCAGATTTATCAAATGATACATTAAGTTCAATTGCGGTAGCAAATCTTGGAGATTCCAATAATCTTACAGTTGGTGAACCGGCAATAGCAATAGGTAATGCACTAGGTTATGGTCAGTCAGTTACAACAGGTGTAGTTAGTGCCACTAATAGAGAAATTGAGACACAGAAGGATGAAAAGAGTACTTTCATACAGACAGATGCAGCTATTAACCCTGGTAACTCCGGCGGTGCTTTACTGAATTCAAAGGGAGAAGTTATAGGTGTAACTTCCAGTAAGATTGGAGCTACGACAGTTGAAGGAATGGGATTTGCAATACCTATTTCGGATGTTGTAGATTTGATAAATCAGTTCATGAATTCTAATACTAAGATTGCTGTAGATGATGCAAAGAAGGGCGCGCTGGGAGTTTCAGTCATGTCACCTACAGGAATTGAAGGAGCTTATGTTGCAGCTGTTACAAAGGATAGTGCTGCAGATAAGGCTGGAATCAAGAAAGGCGATCTCATCACAGGAATTGACAAAAATGCGGTCGATTCAGCAAGTACGCTTACAGGACTTATGAAGTATTATGCCAAAGGTGATGAAGTTACAATCACTCTTCTTAGAAAAGTCGATGGTAAGTACCAGACAATGGACGTCAAGGTGACTTTAGATAGTGCTAAAGATTTGAGTAAGTCTCAGGAAAACAGTGACAATTCAGCTGATGATGGCATTGATGGAAATAGACAAAGAGACGGAAATGGTAATCAGATGCCGGGAGATAGTGAAGGTGAAGGCGGAGAAAATGGAGATTCCTTCTTTGGAGAATTTCCGTTTGGATTTTAAAAAAATTTTGACGCTTGAGTCATAAATGGAGTAAAATAATTACATAAGATTACGTTTGGTTATAAGCAAAGTGTGGTTTTGATAATCGCATTTTGCTTATAATTATTTAGAGGGTTATATGGGTTTACGTTATCTTTGATTTTTAGTTATTGCTTTTGGCAGTAGCTGTTTAGTCAACTTACGGAAGGAGAAAAAGAGGTTGTATAGCAAAATATTAAGCGAAGGCTGGAAGATGAGGAGAATCGGTGATGATGGATGGCTTGATGCCAAGGTACCTGGTTCTGTTTATACTAATCTTCTTAATAATGGTAGAATGGATGATCCATATTTCAGGGACAATGAAGATAAAGCAAGAGCCTTGATGGATTATGACTATGAATACTTTAATGAGTTTAAATTTGTTGAAGATAAAGATTATCAGGAATGTGATGAAATTTTTCTTGTATTCGATATGATAGATACTGTTGCTGATATTTATCTTAATGAAGAGCACTTATTATCTGTTGCAAATATGCATAGAAGGTATGAAATACCTGTAAAAGAGCTTCTAATGTCTGGAAGAAACAGGCTAAGAGTTATTATTCATTCACCTAACAAATTTATTAGAAGTGAGTTTGAAAAAGATCCTGTTCTTGGAGCAGAGGACTGTAGTAGAGGATTTCCTAAGATTAGAAAAGCTCACTATATGTTTGGATGGGATTGGGGCCCGCGACTTCCTGATGCAGGTTTACAGGGAAAGGTAAGCTTTTTATATGTTAAGAAGGCCTTCTTTTCATCTTTTTATGTAAAACAGGAACATACAGATGGAAAAGTTTATTTAACTACCAGAGCTCTGATTAAAGAAGCTGGCAAAAAGAGTGAGATAGATCTTTTGAATCCTGACAGCATTGCAAATGATTATGTTTCAAGGAATACTCTTGATAAATATCAGGTTAGAGTAAATGTATTTTCTCCAGATGGAGAGGTTATTTATGAGAATGTAAAGCTAGGGGAAAAGATTGAGATTTCAAATCCTAAGCTCTGGTGGCCGAATGGCTATGGAAAGCATCCTCTTTATCGCGTAAAGGCTGAACTTGTCTATGAAAACGAAGATGTAGTTGATGTCTGGGATAAGAGAATTGGTCTTAGAACAATGGAAATTTCCAGAGAAAAAGACCAGTACGGCGAAGAATTTGCGCATAAAGTTAACGGTATAAAGATATTTGCCATGGGAGCTGATTACATACCTCAGGATAATATTCTTGGAAGAGTTAATAAAGATAGAACAAGGAAGCTTCTTGAAACATGTGTAATGTCTAACTTTAACTGCATTAGAGTGTGGGGCGGTGGATACTATCCTGAAGATGATTTTTATGATATATGCGATGAACTTGGTCTTGTGGTATGGCAGGACTTGATGTTTGCATGTGCTGTATATCGATTATCTGAAGATTTTGAGGAAAACATTGTTGAAGAAGTAAGAGAAAATGTTCGAAGACTTCGTCACCATGCTTCTCTTGGACTTTGGTGCGGAAATAATGAGATGGAGCTTTTCGTTGGTCAGGGAACATGGGGAGCCAAGAACACGCTTAAGTCTGATTATGTGAAGATGTATGAATATATTTTTCCTAAGATTTTGAAAAAAGAAGATCCACAGACATTCTACTGGCCAGCAAGTCCTTCATCAGGCGGAGGTTTTGATAATCCAAATGATGAAAATCGAGGAGATGTACATTATTGGGAAGTATGGCACGGAAATCAGCCTTTTACTGCATATAGAAGCTTTTATTTCAGATATCTTTCTGAATTTGGTTTCCAGTCGTTTCCGTCTGTAAAGACTATAGAAAGTTTTACAGAACCAAAAGATAGAAATATTTTTTCATATGTTATGGAAAAACATCAGAGAAATTCTGTAGCAAATGGTAAAATAATGAACTATATGAGTCAGACATTTCGTTACCCTGAAAGTCTTGACCAGTTAGTATATTATTCTCAGTTGTTGCAAGCTGAGGCTATTCGTTACGGAGTTGAGCATTTTAGAAGAAATCGTGGAAGATGTATGGGTACTGTGTATTGGCAGCTGAATGATTGCTGGCCTGTAGCGTCATGGTCTTCTATTGATTATTATGGAAGATGGAAAGCCCTGCAGTATTATGCCAAGAGATTTTTTGCTCCGCTTATGATTTCCTGTGCAGAAAGAGGCTATCTTGATCAATGTGTAAGTGTTAATGATGAGATTGATAGTATTACAAAATCAATACGTTTGAATATTGCAAATGAAACCCTTTCATCACATGGGGTTACAGTATGCTGGCAGCTTAGAGATGCTTATGCAAATGTGTTAAGACAAGAGAAAGAATCGCTTGTAGTAGATAAGCTTTCATCACTTTGGCTTCCTGAGGTTGAGCTTTCCGAGGCACTTCTTCATGACAATTACGTATCCTATCAGCTTACAGAAAATGGAAATGTAATTTCTGAAGGTACAGTTTTGTTCTGCCCGCCAAAACATTTCAATTTTGTAGAGCCAAATTTGAACTTAAGGGTTGAGGGAGATGAAATTGTTGTTTCAGCATCAGCCTATGCGAAGAGCGTAGCAATCTTCAATGAAGAAGATAACCTTGTTTTGTCAGATAACTATTTTGACCTTAACGCAGGTGAAAGAAGAGTTAAGGTAATAAGCGGAAGCTTAAACGGCTTGAAACTTACAAGTATTTGAAACTATCGCTTGAGTATAAGTCTGACGATAGTAATATTACGTGGGATGCAATGTCAGGCCTTAAAAATCGGATTGTTCATGATTACTGAAATGTGGATCTTGAGATTGTGTATGAAACACTTAAATACGATATTCCGGAGCTTATGGAGCGATTAAAAGACAACTAGATAAAACGCAGTTTATAGAAAGGCTAATCCAAATAGATATAGGATTGGCCTTCTTTTAATGCAAATGATTAGATACTCATCAAAATAATATTGACAACTTAAATTTACTGATGTAAAAATAATATAAAATAATTAGATGGATATCTAAAAGAAAATAGACTGGAGAATAGACATGAATCAAAATACTATTGAGAAAATGATAAACGCCATGAAGATAGCTGCTGACGACATAGTCCTACTCAATTATTGGAGTGAGGGAGATGACAGTGACCTTAAACTGTTTGAAAACGAGTTAAATAGTAAAGGGATTAAATACAAAACGCTGAACTTCACAGAGGAATATCTTATAGAGCTTGCCAGTAAAGGTGCTGAAAATATAGATGACAGCTTTTTTGAGCCGTTTAAAGATTGTACTATGGTCATAGATGTTCTTCAAAGACCTGCCGGAATGCCTCCAAGGGGACTTGAAAAAGATAAATATGCAGATTTTTCTATGGTTCTTAGATTACTTTTTTCATTCATGAGCAGTCACGAAAAGCTTATTCAGATTACTATGCCGTCACAGACTAATGCTGCACTTGCAGGAGAAGACTATGAAGAATATAAGGTCAGGATGGATAAGGCTTTGAATATTGACTACGAAGCACTTACCTTAGAATGTCAGAAGAAGATTGATAGCTTTACTTCAAATATCATAACAATAAGAACCGGTGAAGATAGTACACTTACTATGGATGTTACAGGAAGAGAGTGGATCATTGATGCGGGAGAAGGTGCTTTTCCATGCGGAGAGATCTATATAGCGCCATTAGAAGATAAGACAAACGGAACTGTTTTTTATAAGAATCTGTTTATTGAAGATGTTGGCTCTTTTGACAATATAACAATGACAATAAAGAATGGAAGAGTAACAGATTCTGACTGTGACGCACTTAATGAGCTTCTTTCTGGGCAGGAAGAAGGGGCAAGGATAGTCGGAGAACTTGGAATTGGCATGAATCCGGCGGTTTCATATTCCGGAAAAGGGGCTGCTCTTGACGAGGATGCACTTGGAACATTTCATATCGGACTTGGAATGAACTATTTGTTTGGTGGAACTAATAAGGCCAGGTTTCATATGGATTTTGTAGATATTGGAGAAGTTTATTAAGAGCCGTACAAATGGTTATTTACTAAAAAATAGATATTATGAGGTACAAGAAATTTACATTATGGAAAACAAGATTAAAGAATTAAAAGAATTTATGGCAGATGAAAAGCAGAAGACACAGTCCCGGATAGATTCTCTTATTGCTGACGACAGAGAGGATGAAGCCAGAGCATATAGGGCTGCTCTTAACATTTATGATGTTTTTACTTCACTCATAGATGTGCCATATAAGCAGGCGGCCGGAGATGAGAGGGGCTTCATAGACGGCTTTAAAAAGCTATCTGTTAATGTCCCTGCGCAGTGGAGAAATTCTCTATCAAAAGCAAAAGAGCATGATGATGCAGAGAAGATCATGATTGAAGAAGCCAAGCTTAAAGTGGCCGATAGTATCATAGAGAAATTTGATGAATTATTTTGAAACGGGAGGTAGTCATGACAGATAAGGAAACAATTGCTTTTTTTAAATGCCTTGCAGATAGATCAAGACTGTCTATACTAAAGTCGCTTATGGTAGAAGATATGTACGTTGAGCGCCTTGCAGAGCGCCTTGAACTGACCTCTGCCACAGTTTCTTTTCACCTGAAAAAACTCGAAGATGCAGGGGCAGTTAAGTCTTACAAAGATCAGTACTATACTATGTATTCCATCAATAAGGAGCTTTTTGAGGTTAACATTATTGATATCTTAAGAGAAAAGACATCGGAGAGTGAACTGCAAAAAGAGCGCGACGATGCATATCGCAAAAAAGTAATTGATGCTTTCTTTGAATATGGCAAGCTTAAAGCTATTCCCAGTCAGCGCAAGAAAGAAAAGATTGTTCTTGAAGAAATTGGAAAAGCATTTAAGAAGGGCAAAAAATATACGGAGAAAGAAGTGAATCTGATCATCGCTGATTTCCATGATGACTTTTGCACTATCAGGAGGGATATGGTTGCAGAAGGGATTTTGGAGAGAAAAGACGGGGTGTATACTATTACTGATATCCTAAAGTAGATGCCGGATAATAAGCAGAAAATACATTGTTATCACACAAACTGTGATATTATAGTTCTGTCACCGTGATATGTGAACACAATTTTTATCCCGCAATGGTGCGCATTACAGGGAATAACTCAGAATTTCAAGGAGCAAAGATAAATGATAAGAATTTTATTCGTCTACCACGGCAGCGTGCCGACAAAAGTGATAAAATGCCGTATTTTAGGCACATTCTGAGCACTTCATCATCCTATTTGCACCTCGTTAGCACCCTTTACAGTAACAATATAAACCGGCTCCGATATGGCACATTCATGTATGAGAACAGCTTGGCTTTTTGCTGAGCTGTTATTTTTTTGTGTAGCATCTTAGATAAAAACCCATGCTATGCTAAGTTTGGAAGGATAGATTTGAATTTAATAATGATGGATTGATAGATAGCCTGGCTTGGAGATGAGCTTGGCTATATTTATTTGGAACGGAATAATGACGAGCGGAAAACGTTATAGAAAATAAAAACTTTCTAAATATTATTAAATATCACCTATAAAGTGGAATTAGTAAAATCAAAAATCTATAATGTTTAATATAAGGGAGATTAGCACCCTGTCTGGATTTATAGCTGTTTTTGCACGATTGATTCGGATATATTTTTTATTTGTTACACAAAGGAGCTTATTGTGAAATATATAAATGAAAAACAAGAAGAGATAGCAAAAAAAACATTAGAGATGATTCAGGGTTTCAATGATGGATTGTCAACCATTTATCGAGATACTCCTTTGAGGAAAATTATAGAAGACAAAATATTGTATGCTGAAGTTTTTAATTTAATGGTATACATTGCGGTATCGATTGGACCCATAGATTCAATAGAAGCAGAAATGATATGTACAGCACTTGGAACGGATTACATAAAGCCATCGGTGTTAGAAGATTATAAGATAGATTTTTTGCCACCGATATTTGAAAAGATACCGCCTATGTTGCCATATTATTTAGCTGCGACAATGCCAAGAGAAAACGCAGATGTCGATGGCTATTTTGATTCAATTTCTAAGTTGTTTTATTATGCCGGAGGATTGATTCAATTTGTACACCCTGACAAAAGAGATGTTGTAAACAAAATCTCAGAGGAATATTCGCAGCTGATTCTAAATTTTGACATACAAAAGTTAACGGAGATGGGCACTGACTTAATGAATCAGTATGGTGATGATGAGTCGTCGCTTGTTTTTTTTAATGAGTATATAAATCTAATCAATGAATATAATGGTACCTTGTTTGCAGATGAGGCTGAAAATACATCGAGTTCATGTGATTCTGAGACGAATGTGGATGATTTGCTATCTGAATTGAATGCATTGGTAGGATTAAATGCGGTAAAGAAAGATGTTAATCAATTAGTTCATATGAAAGAAATTGAAAGTCTACGAATCAAAAATGGGTTGAGTGGAACGGATTTGTCAAACCATTTGGTCTTTTATGGTAATCCTGGGACTGGAAAAACGACAGTCGCAAGACTTTTGGCAGATATTTATCATAAGATCGGCGTACTATCAAAAGGCCATTTAGTGGAGGTTGACAGGTCAGGGTTAGTTGCAGGATACGTTGGTCAAACAGCTATTAAAACTCAGGAAGTTATAAATAAGGCAATGGGAGGAGTACTTTTTATAGATGAAGCATATACTCTGGCACAGGACAAATCTTCTAATAATGATTATGGGCAAGAAGCGATTGATACATTGCTTAAGGCAATGGAAGATAACAGAAATGATTTAATTGTTATTGTTGCCGGTTATACAGAGCCTATGAAAGATTTTATTAATTCAAACCCAGGACTTCAGTCTAGATTTAATAAGTATTTATACTTCGAGGATTACACTGTAGAAGAGCTGGGCAAAATTTTTTCAATAATGTGTGAGAAAGGTGGATATACCTACAACAACGATGTGTTGGAAGCTGTTAAATCAAAGTTCGATAATAGAATAAAACAACATGATAGATATTTTGCAAATGCAAGAGAGGTGCGAAATTTATTTGAAAAAGCCATTTTGAATCAAGCAGATAGATTATATGGTAATAAAAACATAACAAAAGAGATGCTAAAAGGTTTAGATATAACGGATGTTCAAAATATTGAACTCTGATACGCAAGTAATTTGAACGACGAGTTTATAGCTGATATTGGAGTAGGACATGATAAGAAAAACTAAACATGGATATGAATTTAGTTGGGAAAATTGGAATAGTATACAAAATGCATTATTGGATGAGTCTGAGGCGTTAGGAGATAACGATGCTCCTGACGATATAGATAAATCATTGTTTAATAGTTTATCCAGCAGTTTTTTAGGCGCGAATCAATTATTGGCGGCTGAATTTATCACTGATGAAGAACAGATCAAACAAGATTTATTATGCTATTTGATAAGTAAAGATAACGCACCGATCGATGTGGCTTATGGCGTTGAGATAACTAAGGTCGAAAAAGAATATTTTCCGCATGCTATTTTCCATATCAATTGTGGAGCAGATTGGAATGCCACAAGTATTTGGGAGCATCAAGAAACATATCAAGTGGCACATCAAGTTACAGTTTATATAGATTACAGAGGAAGAGAACATAACCGTAATGGATCGGATAGAGAAATCACAGCAAATGGTAGCGTATATAGAGAACGTAAGCCATTGTCAAAAACAGTATATGAAGACAAAAAAAGAGTAGTTACTGATAATGTTCAACAGACAAGTGGTCATATTGGGCCGAGGGAATATGCTGTAAAAATAGGTACGGTTACTAGTGAAATAGCTGATACTGTAATGAAATGGGCTGATAATTATGCAAGCGATAAGTTTATTGAAGTTAATGATGAATATTTTTCAAATTACAACCGAATAGCGGAAAATCTTACTTTTGATGAGGCTGAAGATCAAGCAATAACAAAAGCTTTTTCAAAATTGGGAAGTGATGCAAGATATGATATTCCTGGAAATCGATACGAAAAGTTTACACTTTCAGGACATGATATACGAGGTGTGAAGAGACAGACATTGTTTCTGAGTGTTTATCATATTTTTTACAAATATAAGGGTAAGCAATTTGAATGTTATATGAGTTCTGATGGATGTAAAGACGATGTCATAGTATCGAATTATCCAACAGAAGAGTCTATTGATGAAAAACATTTAAAATATAAAGAAGAAATAGAAAAAAAGAAAAAGAGTCATTCAAAATGGAAGACAGCTAGTGGCGTTTTGATTGGAGTCGGTACTCTTTTAATGCTTATTTCCCTTTTTGGAGGTGGCTCAACTTGGATTATAGCTGCTATAGTCGCATATCTTATAGGCTTAATTTATCTTTATCTTTGTCAAAGGGATAAAAAAGAATTTGAAAGAATAGAGGAGAGATTACAGTCTTTCGATGATAATAACAGCAAAATAAAAGAGAAAATATATTCTATTATCCAAGATGATAGGCTTAATGAGGAAGAACGGAAACAATCAGTTAAAGAACTCGTTGATAGTGTTTCTTTAGACAATGATGTAGGACATGATGCTGATAAGCAACCATCTGGAAATAGTGATATTGCAAAACAAGTGACAAGTGTAGTATCAGGTAAAACGCTTGGACAATCTATAAAAGACTTCTTCTTTAAAAATGGAAAGATAAATATACTCGGTTGGGCTTGCGTATTAGTACCTGTTTTTGCAGTGATTTTAATCATTGCTATAACTGCGGGAATAAAATCCAATAATAATGGTAAAAAAGTAGAAAATGAAATAGCAGAAGAAGAGTCAAAGCAAATAGTATTAGATGAAGCTCAAACTGATAAAGATGAATCATTACAAGAAAAAGAACAAGATATAAGTGATAATCACGAAGGCGGATTGCCAGAAGATGTCTATGAAGAAATAAAGGGGACATACTATTCAGGCGTGAACTTTATTGCTTATAAAATAGTATCTCCTAATGAAATAATTGATGATAATGGAACAACTTCAGAAACTATAAGAATAGAAAAATATGAATACAGAGGTGATTCACTAATATTGTATGTTGATACGGGGAGTATTGTAGAATCATGGCATGATAAGGAAGGAAAATTCTATCTTTCGCTGATGGAAGGTGGGGGATGGGATTATGAGAAGACGCATTGTTATTCGACCTTGGAGAGGATTAGCGAAGATACATCCGTGACTTTTGACGAAATCATGGATACATATTATTCAACGAAGTATTATGTGCCAGATGCCAATTTGGAAAAAAGGTCAGATGGCTTTGTATACCTTGTCCCTGCAAGTGAATCTTCATGCCTATACCCTGTTGATGGTGGCAATCCCATTCCTTTTTCACATGAGAAAAAGATTACAAAGGATGCTCAGATTGGGCTTGCAGAAAGTTACTATTATGATTCTAGTAATGTTGCTCACTTTAATTATGAGTATTACAACTTTTACGATAAAATTGATACTTTAATTTCGAGTGGACATTGGGTTGAAATGAATAATGTAATATACTTTAAGGTTGATGGTGAGGCTATTCCATTATGTCCTGTTATAACTATGGATCCAAACATACAGGTTGATTTATTCTTAGAGGGATTCCAATCTGAGGGTAAAAATGATAATGCGAATCCTGCAACAAGCGAAGAAAAGAATTCAACCCCTTGGTATGGACAAGGATTTTTGGAAGGCGCATGGGAAGGGTGTCTTCCGGATGATGGATATGAAGTATTAAAAGGATCATACAGTGATCAGTACAGAACCGCTGAATTCATATCTCCAACGCAAGTTAGATTTACATATTCTGGAGAAAAAAGTAATCTTTGGAACATTGAGTATAGTGATCTTAGGAATGGAGATGCGATTATAGTATTCTTATCAAAAGGGCAAGATCAAATGTCGTTTTTAGTAGATAAGGATAGCAAAGGATTGGCGTTACATATTCTAAGAGGTGTTTGGGAATATGATTTTGCACCGGAAATGACATTATATAAAGATGCTGAAAAAGGTGCAGTTAATCAAGGTAATGATGACTACATTCTTCCAGATAGTTCAGAAAGGCTTTTGACTGAGGCCGATCTAGTAGGTCTTTCAAAAGATGACCTAAAAAGGGCTAGAAATGAGATTGTTGATAGATTTGGTAGAAAACTTAATGATAAAGAATTGCAGGCATATTTTGATGCACAGTCGTGGTATGTGGGAGTGTATGATCCAGATGTATTTGATCGAACTGTAAAGGTCAGCGATATAGAGCAGCAAAATATGGAATTTATTAAGAAATACGAGAAATAATGATTGTATCCGGATGTTTTTAATATTGTAACGGCTTTTATTGGATAAAGGAATTTGGGATCATGATGAGAGCTTGTTTGAATAAAAAAATAAATATAATTACTCTCTTTTCGATGGTTTGCTTCTGCTGGCTGTTGCAAAGCCCGACTTTATATGCTGAGGCAAAAGAATAAACAATTCAAATATACAATATTAATGAAACTGAACCCAAAACTGATACCTACCTGTTGGTAGTTATTGATAGGCGTTTGTGAAACGCCAAAAGCCGCATAAATACGGCGTTTTTATTGCAGCAAAAAAGAATAACCCCTCACTGGATATGGTACAATAGAATTGACGAGAAACCACTGCACACACCAAGAAAGGAGTTATTCTGATATATATGATACCATATAAACAGCTTTCTTTGGCTGATATTTATTCAGATTGCCAAGATAAACTTGAAAATGACAAGCCTGCATTTCTGTCTCTATTAGAAAACCATATCGACCTTGATGAAATTATTCCGATTTCTTTTAGAAATCATTTCTATGCATCAACGGGTAGATCCCGTAAATACCATTTAAAAGCTCTTCTGTGGGCTCTTATTATTCAGCGTATCTTCTCGATACCAACTGACCAGCTTCTATTAGCTTTCCTGACTTATTCAAAATCACTTCGTGAATTCTGTGGTTTCACCAAAGTTCCTGATGCTTCCAAGATTACCCGTTTTAAGCAGGATTTCCTTGATGATCTTCAGCTCGTTTTCGATAAGCTCGTTGATGTCACAGAGCCTATCTGTCAGGCCATTGACTCTGCGAAAGCAGATATGACCATCTTTGATTCATCAGGCATAGAAGCCTTTGTTACTGAAAACAATCCAAAGTATGCAAATCAGATAATCAGGCAGCTTAAAGCATATGCTAAAACCAGGGGATTTTCCAAATCTTATGATCCTTATAAAGCAGCCTATAGCTCCATGCCTTCACATGCTTCTGCAAATCCGGAGATAAAGCAGTTATACATCAATGGCCATTTTTGTTATGTCTTCAAGTTTGGTATTGTTACAAATGGTCTTGGCATTGTCCGCCACATATCCTTTTATAACAAGGAATTTCTAGCATCACATCCAGATATAGTTGTCGAAAAGAAATCATCCTCTCCTGATGAAGATAAATGCGTTCATGATGCAAAACTGCTCATTCCTACGCTAAAAGATTTCTTTACAAAGCACCCTTTAATTAACCCTAAAACATTTCTTGGAGATGCTGCATTTGACTCAGCACTTTTGTATCGTCAGCTACTTACTGGAGATACATTTGGTGATAACAAGCATTTCTCCAGAGCTTATATACCGCTTAATTACAGATCTGGCATCAAATATCCTGATTGCAAAGTTAACGCAGATGGCATTCCATGCTGTCCTAACGATGACTCACTTGCTATGAAACGTGAAGGCTCTTCGAAAAGGAATAACGGTCTTGTAAGATACAAGTTTGTATGTTCCAAAATCAAGTATGTCTATGATAAAAGCACACGCAAATGTCATCGAAAATGTCAATGCAACAATCCCTGTACCGATTCTCCATGTGGACGTATGATATACATCTATCCTGAAAAGAATCTTCGCGCCTATCCTGGTGTCCTCCGTGGAACTGAAGAATGGGCTAACACCTATAAGATCAGGACCACCGTAGAACGGGATATCAATCACATGAAGGACAACCTTTGTTTGGCTGGCCGCCACACTCAGAATGAGAAAACTTTGCATGCCGATCTGATACTTGCTGGAATCACTCAGCTAATATCTGTCGTGCTTGCTGACAAGATTCATCACCATGAATACATCAGAAGCCTCAAGACTCTCATAGCATAGGACTTACCAACTTAATAAAGTGCCAGCCTTATTAAAGTGCGCCTTAAATAAGATTTATCAGCTCAGTTCACGTTACCGCTCTCAAAAAACGTTTAAGAACGCTTTTGTTAAGGTTACACATAAATTTCTAATGAGTTTCGCAATTACCTACTCTTACCTATATTTCAAGATATACGAGAACAAGTTGTCAAGTTTAACTATACAGCATCATATAGATAAACTATTTAATTACATCATCAATTGCTTAATTGCATCATTTTTGCAAATTTGATGCAGTTAACGTTGATAATGAGTATATTGAGTGGTATTATTTAAGTGCATCATTTTATCCACTCATGAGTGAATTGATGTTTGAATGAGGATATTGAAATGAGAAATTTTGATTACAGTAAAAAATGGGAAAAACTACTGACACCGGAAATAGTGGCACTGCTTACGCAGATCCATGAGTATAAAGGTGAGCAGTCACTTTTTATAGAAGCGAAGGCAGATTCGCTGACGCAACTTGTTGAGATTGCGAAGATTCAGAGTACCGAAGCATCCAACAAGATTGAAGGTATCTATACTTCCGATGCGAGACTGAAAGCACTTGTTAAAGATAAGACTACGCCTAAGACGAGAAACGAGCGAGAGATTGCTGGATACAGGGATGTACTTAATACAATCCATGAGAGTCATGATTACATCTCGATAAGACCGAATATGATCCTTCAGCTTCACAGAGATTTATATAAGTTTGAAGGTTATGATATCGGCGGAAAGTATAAAGTAGCGGATAACATCATTGAGGAAGAGGATGAACAGGGCAGCAAATTTGTAAGATTCAGACCGGTTCCTGCATGGGAAACGCCTGAGGCAATCGAAAATCTTTGTAATGAATTTGACAAAGCTCTCGGAACCGGGACAATAGATCCGCTTCTTCTGATACCAATGTTTATACTGGATTTTTTATGCATCCATCCGTTTAATGACGGCAACGGAAGAATGAGCAGACTGCTTACATTGCTGATGCTGTATAGGGCCGGATACATTGTAGGAAAGTACATCAGTATCGAGCATCTGATTGAAAAGACTAAAACATCGTATTATGAGTGCCTGTATGAAAGTTCCCTTAACTGGCATGAGGAAGAAAATAATTATGTTCCATTTGTGCGGTATATGCTTGGTGTTGTAGTTGCAGCATACAGAGATTTTTCTGACAGGGTAGAAACTTTGGTCACAAGCGGCCTTTCAAAGCCAGAGCGTGTGGCTGAACTGATCAAGAACACTTACGGTGAGATCACAAAGTCACAGATTATGGAGAAATGCCCCGACATCAGCCGCATAACTGTTGAAAGAGCACTGTCAGAACTTTTGTCATCGGAAAGCATAATAAAGATTGGTGGCGGCAGATATACAAAATACGTTTGGAACAGGGATAAGGACTAAAGGAGAAGAGAGATGACCGGAGAACTTGGCAATAAGATTGATAGTTTGTGGGAAATTTTCTGGAATGGGGGAATTACAAATCCGCTTGATGTTGTAGAGCAGATGACATACCTTATGTTCATAAAGGATCTGGATGATACGGACAACCTTCGCGCAAAAGAAGCAGCTATGCTTGGACTTCCTTACAAGAGCATATTTGCAGATGAAGTTGAAATCGGAGACCGCAAGGTAGATGGTAATCAGCTTAAGTGGTCAACCTTCCACGACTTCCCGGCGTAGAGAATGTACTCAGTTGTCCAGGAATGGGTATTCCCTTTTATAAAGAATCTTCATGGAGACAAGAACTCTGCGTATAGCAAATACATGGATGATGCAATCTTTAAGGTAAATACACCATTGATGCTCTCCAAGATTGTGGATGCCATGGATGAGATTTATTCCATGATGGAGGAGCTTCACCAGACAGATATCCGCGGGGATGTATATGAGTATCTTCTTTCCAAGATTGCTCAGTCCGGCGTTAACGGCCAGTTCAGAACACCGAGACATATTATTCGTATGATGGTAGAGATGATGGATCCGAAGCCTACAGACTTTATCTGTGACCCAGCTTGCGGAACTTCCGGATTCCTTGTAACCAGCGGAGACTACTTAAGAGAAAAATACAAGAAGGAAGTACTTCTTGATAAACAGAACAGAAATCATTTCATGAACGACATGTTCCACGGATATGATATGGACAGGACTATGCTCCGTATCGGCGCCATGAATATGATGACTCACGGCGTTGAGAATCCTTTTATCGAGTACCGTGACAGCTTATCCGATCAGAACCCTGATAAGGATATGTATACCCTTATTTTGGCAAATCCACCATTTAAGGGCAACCTCGATGCAGACACCGTATCAACAGATCTTCAGAAGGTATGTAAGACAAAGAAGACTGAGTTATTATTCCTGGCATTGTTTGTAAGAATGCTTAAGATTGGCGGAAGATGCGCTTGTATCATTCCTGATGGAGTACTCTTTGGCTCTTCCAATGCACATAAGGCAATCAGAAAGGAAATCGTAGAAAATCAGCGGCTGGAAGCTGTAATCTCTATGCCCTCCGGTGTGTTTAAGCCATATGCCGGTGTTTCTACAGGAATACTTATCTTTACTAAGACAGGACATGGTGGAACAGACGATGTATGGTTCTATGATATGACTGCTGACGGCTTCAGTCTTGATGATAAGCGTACTGAAATCAAGGATAACGATATCCCTGATATTATCAGTCGCTTCAAAAATCTTGAAGCTGAAAAAGACAGAAAACGTACGGACAAGTCCTTTATGGTTTCTAAGAAGGAAATTGCTGACAACGACTATGATCTCTCAATCAATAAATATAAAGAGGTTGAATATGTTGCGGTAGAGTATCCGACAACGTCAGAGATTATGGCAAATATCAGAGAAATCGAGAAGCAGATCAGTCAGGAAATGGATGAGCTGGAGAAACTGCTGGCGCAGTGACTCAATCGGTTACAACTTATCACCGGTTGATACTTGAAGCGGAAATAAAGATTGGACCTTTTGGCTCATTACTCCATAAAGAGGATTATATTACTGGAGGTCATGCGCTAATAAATCCATCTCACATTATTGAAGGGAAAATAGCGCCAGAAAATGATTTGACGATATCCGATGAAAAATATGCCGAGTTAGTAGCATACCAACTTAAAGAAGGTGATGTTGTCATGGGACGCAGAGGCGAGATGGGAAGATGTGCAGTAGTGGATAGACCAGGATTGCTTTGCGGAACAGGGAGTTTGTTTATACGAAGTAACGGCGATTTGAGTGCAGATTTTATACAGAAGATAATATCATTTCCGTCGTTTAAACGGACTATAGAGGATATGGCAGTAGGCCAGACCATGCCAAATCTTAATGTGCCGATTGTTTCGGATTTTCAAATTATAAAGCCACCGAAAAAAGTTCAGGATGAGTATTATACGTTCGTTGAACAAGTCGACAAATCAAAATTTGTTGTGCAAAAGGCACTTAATGAAACACATATTATGTATGACAGTCTTATGCAGAAATATTTCGGATAGTGGGAGTTGATATATGCAGAATTTTTTTAACAGTGATTTAGGACAAACGATTATTTCAACTGGTATACCTGCGATAATAAGTATAATCGGATTTATAGTTACATATTATGCAATGCGAAGAAATGTTAGAGAAGAAATAAAAAAACAAAAGAATAATATTGCCTTGGAAAAAATGGCTACAGTTCCTTTTGATATAATGCAGTTATATGCTCATATGATTGCTCCCGTAACCATTGAAAATACGATTAAAGTATTAGGGTTGACGGATAGAGAAGCTAAGGAGTATCGAAATAAAGCAGAGCGGGAAAAAAATAATTCATCGATAGAGATGAAAGAATTGTTTAATACAATTTATTCATATGGATCAGAGGACGCTATTAGAATATTGGCTACTATGCAAAAGCACAACTATGCTAATATGATTGAAAAAGTGGATGCAGAGGCAAAAAATCTGTTAGTAGCATATTATGTTTTGTTGGCTACTCAGATAAAGTATGATGTTACAGGAGAAGTGATAAATCCGTTGTCTTGGTATGAAATTAATATTACAGACTTCGAAATACATAGAGAAAAATATAAGAAGTATAATAATTCTGTAGTCAATAAACTAAGGTTAAATAAGAAGATGCTTGCATAAAGTAATTCCAGTTTATCGAGAGATGGAGATGATTAGGAATAATTTCTATTGTTTTAAAAAGAACTGAAATTCACCACTTTTTCTGATGGGGTGATTGCAGTTGAAAAAATATGGTATATGGTGAATAAGATAGGTGATCTGATAAATTGGAATGCAAAATAGGAGCTTTTATGGAATTTATTTTAAAATTATTTGACGTAGATTTAATTAAATTTAAAATCATTGAGAACTTGTCTGATCCTGTGTTACAGATTACATGGATAAATGAAAAGAAAAAGCATCTGCTTCCTTTAGGTATGGAACTAAGCGACAAAGGCATTGCTTCTTGGCTGAAGAACAGGACTATTCCCAAAAACCGAGCCTATGTTAATGCTTTCCTTGCAAAGTGTGGGCTTAATGCCAACAGGCCTATGGATGTAATCTCAGTTTGCAGAGGTTTATCCTTAAATGATTCATACTGGGTAGTGGAAGAAGGATTTGCAGGAACATTTGGAGATAATAATCTCTATGAGAATAATTTCAGCCGTGTGCTTGCCATGATTGCTTTTACCGGATATGGGAGTAGTGCCAGATCTTCATTGGCATCTTCTCCGGAGTTTACAACAAACGGAATGCTTCCAAAATGTTGGAGAAGAATTAGCGGGAAAGTTTATCTTTATAAAGGAGCTACATCGGGAGCATCCAATACGGGAAATGAGCCGTATTCGGAATTATATGCATATGAGATAGGGACAGCCTTGGGTATGAATGTTGTTCCTTACAAGGTTTCAAAATGGAAGAAGCAATTGTGCTCTGCATGTGAATTGTTTACGAGTAAAGATATAGCTTTTGTTCCTATAGGTCGGGTAGTAAAAACTGGTGGGATGAGGGCAGTACGAGAGTATTATGAGAAACTTGGATCTGAATATGTAGATGCACTTAACGATATGATAGTGTTAGATGCAGTGATCTACAATACTGACAGGCACTTTGGCAATTTCGGAGTGCTTGTTGATAGTAAAACAAATAAGATAATAGCTCCAGCACCACTGTTTGACCATGGAAATTCCCTGTTTAATCTAGCAGGAGAAGAAAACTGGGCAGATGAGAAACTACTTAAGGAATATGCCGAGACATTACTTCCTTGTGTATATGAAGATTATATGGAAGAGGCAAAAAAGGTAATGGACAGCAGATTAAAAGAAAAGTTAAGAAAGTTGCTGACATATAATCTGAAAAAATCAGGTGCGTATAATTATTCTTCTGATAGATTGAAATTGATCAGTAGGATGATTCAGGAAAGAGCGCGTATGATATTGGATGGGAAGGAGGCATAGGGCATGATCGCTCGAAAGCCTGCGGCTTTTTCGCTGTGTGGCTGTCGCCACACAGCCCGCTGATCCGATTAAAGCAGTCCATTGCAAGCAAGCTTGCATGTCCTGCTTCAACCGTCTCCGCGGTCATGTGTTTCTCGTAGCTATGACAAATTTCGATTATCTTAAAAAGGAGCCGAAATTCAACACATTTTCCGATGTGGCAATTGCAGCTGAGAAAATATTATATATAGATCCTACCTCCTGCATCATCAACTGCCGCAGGGCAATGGAGTTTGCCATAAAGTGGATGTATTCGGTCGATGCGTCCCTTACAATGCTATACCAGGATAATCTGATAAGTCTCATGAGCACAGAGGAATTCAGAGATATCATCGACGAAGACCTTATGAAGCGTATGGACTTCATCCGCAAGATGGGTAACAATGCTGCTCATTCTGGCAAGAAGATTACAGAGGACCAGGCGATTCTTTGCCTTAAAAACCTTCAGATTTTCTTTGACTTTGTGTGTTACTGCTATGCTGATGAATACGAAGAGCACAGCTTTGACAAGTCTTTGCTAACAAAGGGCGAAACCGAACAGGTTACAAAAGATTTCCCGGACGTTGATATTGAGAAACTCATTGCAGAGAATTCTGCATTAAAGAAAGAGCTGACATCCCGTCGTGAGAAGCAGGCTTTAGACTATGTTCCGAAGCCGCTGGATTTTTCTGAGTATAAAACACGAAAGATTTATATTGATGCCATGCTTATGGATGCCGGTTGGAAAGAAGGTTCCGACTGGATCAATGAAGTAGAACTTCCGGGGATGCCTAATAAATCCGAAGTCGGCTATGCGGACTATGTTCTTTATGACAATACTCATAAGCCACTTGCTGTTATAGAAGCAAAGAGAACCTGCGTCGATGTATCTAAAGGACGTCAGCAGGCAAAGCTTTATGCGGATCTTTTAGAGAAACAGTATAAGAGAAGACCGTGTGTTTTTTTAACAAATGGTTTTGAAACAAGAATTATAGATGGACAGTATCCGGAGAGAAAGGTTGCCTGCATATACTCCAAGGCAGACCTTGAAAAGATGTTCAATCTCAGAAGGATGCGGACATCCCTTGATCATATAAATGTAGATAAGAAGATTGCCGGTCACTATTATCAGGAAGCTGCAATTAAAGCAGTATGTGATAGCTTTGATAAGAAGAATCGCAGAAAAGCCCTTCTTGTCATGGCAACAGGTTCCGGTAAGACAAGAACTGTAATAGAACTGTGCCATGTGCTTCTTGATGCGGGATGGATTAAGAATATCCTTTTCCTTGCGGACAGGACATCGCTTGTAACTCAGGCAAAGAGGGCGTTTGTAAACAACTATTCATCCCTTTCGGTGACAAACCTTTGTGAAGAGAAGGATAACTATAATGCTCACTGCGTTTTCTCTACGTATCAGACTATGATGAACTGCATTGATTCTGTAAAGGTTGAGGATCAGAAACTGTTTACCAGTGGCCATTTTGACCTTGTAATATGCGACGAGGCACACAGGTCTATTTATAACAAATACAGAGACATTTTTACATACTTTGATGCTCCACTGGTAGGTCTTACGGCTCCGCCGAAAGATGATATCGATAAGAATACTTATGAGATATTCGGATTGGAGCCCGGAGTTCCGACGTACGGTTATGAGCTTGGACAGGCTGTAACCGATGGATATCTTGTGGATTTCCTGTCTGTAGAAACTAAACTTAAGTTTATAGAACAGGGAATCGTTTATGCGGATCTTTCCGATGAAGATAAAGCTATTTATGAGAGTACATTTGAGATGGAAGACGGAGATATTCCGGAAGCTATCAGTTCATCCGCGCTCAATTCATGGATATTCAATGAAGATACCATCCGTCAGGTACTGTACACTGTTATGACAGAGGGTATCAAGATAGATTATGGTCAGAAGCTTGGTAAGACTATCATTTTTGCAAAAAAACCATGATCATGCGGAGAAGATTCTTGAAATCTTTAATAAGGATTACCCGCATTTGAATGGATTTACTCAGGTAATCGACAATAGGATTCCTAATAAGTTGCCTCAGATTGCGATATCCGTTGATATGATGGATACCGGTATCGATGTACCTGAAGTATTAAATCTTGTATTTTTCAAAAAAGTATTGAGTAAATCAAAGTTTTGGCAGATGATTGGCCGTGGTACCAGACTTTGCCCGGGACTTGTAGATGGAGAAGACAAGAGCAAGTTCTATATCTTTGATTTCTGTGGGAATTTTGAATTCTTCCGAATGGGAGAAGGTCGTCCAACAGCTAATATGATTGCTTTACAAGGAGCAGTATTTAATTTGGAATTCCAGATTGCCTATAAACTTCAGGACATTAATTCTCAAGTGAATCGATTGATTGCGTATCGTAATCAGTTGGTTCAAATGATGACGGGAAAAGTGAAGGAATTAAATCGCGAAAACTTTGCGGTTCGTCAGCATATTAAATATGTGGATTTATATTCATCTGAGAGTAATTACCAGGCACTTACATATGAGGATACATTATTAGTTCGAGAAGAATTGGCTCCGTTGATTTTGCCGGATAGTGATGAGGCTTCAGCGGTTCGTTTTGATGCATTGATGTATGGATTAGAATTAGCGCAGCTTGCGGGGAAAAAGTATGGCCGGTTGAAATCTGATTTGTTTGATAAGGTTGGCGGAATAGCAACCGTTGCAAATATTCCGGAGATTCTGGTCCAGAAAGAGTTGATTGAGAGAATCCTTAATACCGATTATGTAGAACGTGCAGGAATTGAAGATTTTGAACATATTAGAGATAGTCTGCGTAATCTAATGAAGTATTTACCTCATCGAAAGGTTCGTTATGATACAGATTTTTCGGATGATATTTTGGATATACAGTGGAATGAATCTGAACTTGAGAATGATGAGCTGAAGAATTATAAGGCGAAAGCAGAATATTATATTCATCAGCACCAGGATAATATTGTTATTGCGAAGCTTCGTACAAATCAGCCACTTACTCATTTTGATGTGGAATCACTTGAAGAGATTCTTTGGAAAGAAGTGGGTACGAAAGAGGACTATGAGCAGGAGTATGGGCAGAAACCTTTGGGTGAATTTGTTCGTAGTATTGTAGGCCTTGATATGAATGCTGCTAAGAAAGCTTTCTCTGAATTCCTTGAGGATACGAATCTTGATAGCAAACAGATATATTTCGTAAACCAGATAGTAGAATACATCGTACATAACGGCATGATGACAGACCTTTCTGTGTTTCAGGAATCGCCGTTTACAGATCAGGGAAGTATTGTTGATATCTTTACTGATTTAACGGTTTGGAGCGGGATTAGAAAAGTAATAGAGAAGATAAACGCAAATGCGGTAGCGTAAATATTAAAAAAGGGGAATGAAAATGTCTAACTATGATGTAAACAACATTGCTGTAAGTTCATTGCTTGCAAGCATTAAAAATGGTGAAATTGCAATTCCAGAGATACAAAGACCGTTTGTATGGGATAGTACAAAAGTAAGGGATCTTATCGATTCTTTATATCAGAATTATCCGGTAGGATATATCATTGTTTGGCAAAATCCGGATGTCCGATTGAAAGATGGAACTATGTCTATAGGCAAAAAAGTTCTTATAGATGGTCAGCAGAGAATAACCGCCTTGACAGCCGCTATTGTTGGACAGGAGGTAGTTGGATCAGACTACAAGAAAAAGAGGATAGTTATTGCGTTTAATCCGCTTGAAGAACAGTTTGATGTTGCAACACCGGCGACATCTAACGATGTAAAATATATAAGTGATATATCGGAAATTTTTAATCCTTCTTGTGATGTATATGGTTTTGTGGAAGATTATTGTGAAAAGAATGGACTGGAAATAAAAGAAGAGAAGTCAAAAATTTCTAAAGTAATCACAAGATTAAAAAGTATTGAGAATAATAATCTGGGCGTGATTAATCTTTCACACGAACTTGATATAGAGCAAGTTACTGATATCTTTATACGTATTAATTCCAAAGGAGTGGTTTTGTCTCAGGCTGATTTTGCAATGAGTAAGATTTCAAGTAATGAGATATATGGTGGAAATATCACGCGAAAGATTATTGATTATTTTTGTCATTTGATGCAGTCTCCGGCAGATTATGAGCTTATAAAGAACAATGATGTTGAGTTTTCAACTACGAGTGAATTTGACAAGATTAAATGGGTAGTAAAAGAAAATGAGGACATTTATGTTCCGGATTATACGGATGTTTTAAGAGTCGCATTTACTTATAAATTTGTTAGAGGAAGATTGTCAGATTTGGTGGCGTTGTTATCCGGGCGTGATTTCGAGACTCGTGAGTTTAAAGATGAAATTGCGGAAACATCTTTTGAGGAATTGCGTGATGCAGTGTTATCCGTTGTAAATGAGACTAATTTCAAGAGATATTTGATGATTCTTAAATCAATAGGTATTGAGAAGGCATCTCTTGTAAGATCGCAGAATGTATTGAATTTCGGATATACATTGTTCATAGGATTGCGGAGTCGAGGAATTGATTCTAATGTCATAGAAAAAACAGTTAGAAGATGGCTTGTGGCTACAATGCTTACGGGAAGATATTCTGGATCTCCTGAGTCTTCGTTTGATTATGATATCAAGCGTTTTATGTTTTTGGATAATCCGCTTGAGTATTTAGAACAATATGAGGCTGGTTCACTTTCTGACGCATTTTGGGAGCATTCTTTGGTTGATCATTTGAATACTTCTGTGGCAAGCAGTCCGTATTACAATGTATTTCTTATGGCACAGGTTAATGCACACGATAAGGGATTTTTATCTGAACAGATAGAGATTAAAACAATGCTTGAAGAACGTGGCGACATTCATCATTTGTTCCCAAAGAAATATTTGATGAAAAATGGAATTACAAATAAGAGCCTGTATAATCAAATTGCAAACTATGCTTATTTACAGACAGAGATTAATATAAAAATCAGTGATGATGCGCCAAATGAATATATGTCTGTGGTTCTTGGCCAGATTGAAACAGGCCAGGGAGTGTATGGTGGAATCACTAACATGATTGAACTAAAGAAAAACTTGGAAATGAATTGTATTCCGGAGGGCTTTGAGAGTATGACGATAGACGATTATCCAAGGTTCCTTGATGCAAGAAGGAAGCTGATGGCGAAGAAAATAAAAGCGTATTATGAATCGCTTAAGTAATGGGGTATGATAGCAGTAAAATGAAACGAATGATTATTAAAATAAAGCTTTTTCTATAGGTGCATTTAATCGTTTGCGTGACTATCGGAGGTTGTTGAAACGTCAACATTTTTTATATGTTGATTGGTTATCATGATATGGTTAAGAATTATCTCGGAAAAGAAAATATTAAATTCGCTGAAGAACATGATTTTGTAACTAAAGCTGAGGGAGATACTCTTATGATAGAAAGGATGAATAAATCATGAGAACTTTTAATGATATGCTTGATAAGCAGATGCAAGATGATGAATTTAGAAAAGAATATGAAGCTATTCAGCCTGAGATGGACGTAATCAGAGCTATAGTTGATGCTAGAAATTCACAGAATCTTACTCAGAAGGAACTTGCTGAGCGCACCGGTATCAATCAGGCAGATATCAGCAAAATCGAGAACGGAACCAGAAATCCATCACTAAATCTGTTAAAGAGATTGGCTGATGGTATGGGTATGGCTCTTAAAATAGAGTTTGTGCCTAAACAGAGAGCATAAATTACTTAAGACTCCGGCTTATCATAGCAATATGACGTTTTATGTAGAACGAGGTTACAGCATGCAAAGAGACCTGTGGATCTTATAACAGCAGCATCAAATACTTTTAAGGAGAATCACAATTATGATCTATGTTGGTATCGATGTTGCCAAGGACAAGCATGACTGCTGTATTCTTGACGACGAAGGCAGAAAACTCTATTCAGTCTTTACCATCTCGAATGATAGGGTCGTTTTTGATGAGCTGTTCTCCAGAATAGAAGAAGTGACTTCTGATAAGACAGAAATAAAATTAGGTCTTGAAGCTACCGGTCACTATTCTAACAATCTTTTGGCATCGCTCGTTGATAAAGGTTTCCCAATCGTTGTTATCAACCCGCTACACACAAATCTTTTCAGAAAAGGTCTAAGCCTTAGAAAAACGAAAACGGATAAAGTCGATGCCTCTTCGATTGCTATGATGTTGATGACCGATAGGATCTCAAGCCCTACTCGGAAACATCATATCACAACGAAGAGTTGAAATCATTAACCCGCTATCGTTTTGATAAAGTTCATGAACGTTTGTCTGTTTATGAAAAGATTAAGGCAAGGAAGCTTTTGAGATTACAGACAACTATATAAAGTGTAGAATTCCGTATGATGAAAAAGTATTGGAGATGAGCAAGAAAAATGTCGGTATAAATAAAACGGAAAAAGCTGTACTAGGTATACTGATAAGTAATCCGGAAAAAACAGCTGGGGAGATGGCTGTAGAAGTAGGTGTAACAAGGAGAACGATAGAGCGGACGCTGGTCAGTTTAAAGAATAAGGGTCTGATAGAGCGAATTGGATCGAATAAGAATTTGAGAAAGACTCGGTTTGAGTTTGGAAAGGGAGCCAATACAGTTATTGGAGAAAATGATTCGGGAAAAAAGCAATGCAATGACAGCAATGCGAATTTTGCTAGATGATGATTATTTTTATAATACAAAACGTTTAAAAGAATCGGATTTCTCTGAGAATAAGCACATCAAATAATGAAAACAGAACAAAAAATACGTGGCAGGCGAACAGCCCGATTGATATAATGTCAATGTCGGGTAGTTCGCTTTTTCTATTATGACAAGGAGGACTACAAATATGAGTGAAAAAAGAAAGGATAACAGAGGAAGAGTTTTACACAACGGAGAGATACAGCGTAAAGATGGCAGATATCAGTTCAAGTATATTGATGCTGACGGAAAAGAGAAGTTTGTAAAAGAGGATCCTCATTTTTGCAAATACTATGAAGGGATTTATATTCTTTTCCATACGGGGCTTCGCATCTCGGAGTTCTCATGTATGCCGCCATACCTACTGTTCCAACATGGCAAAGTCTGGGATGAATCCGAAAACGCTTCAGTATCTTATGGGACATGCTGACATCGGAACCACGCTTAATGTCTATACTCACGTGAATTTAGAGGATGCAAAAGCGGAGATTGAGAAGCTGAATTCCCAGTGAAAAACTCAAGGTGTAAACGAAAAATAATTACACCTTACTTTACACCTTTTGCCGGTGTAAATATGCCAAAATATGCATATATTATGCCGGTAAATGAAAATGAAAAAGGTGTCTAAGCCCTGATAAAACAAGGAAAAACGATATGATAAAGATATTATTCGTCTGCCACGGCAGCATTTGCAGAAGCCCTATGGGGGCATATCTATTAAGAGACATAGCAGCAAGAAAAGGATGGGGTGAAGCTGATATTCATATTGAAAGTGCAGCAACCTCAGCAGAGGAAATCGGAAATCCGGTATATCCTCCAATAAGGAAAATATTAGAAAGTCATGGTATTAATTGCAGCGGATATAAAGCAAGAAGGCTTAAAGCTGATGAATATTGGGACTGGGATTATATTATAGTTTTCGACGAAGAGAATATGAGAGAAACTAAGAAAATCTGGGGATCTGACTTGGGTCACAAAATTCACTTTATAAAGAGTTATTCCGGAAAAGAAGGATATGTAGAAGATCCATGGTATACCAGAGATTTTGAAACTTGCTATCAGGAAATTAAAGAAGGCTGTGAAAAATTCCTAGAGACAATTGTAAGGGTGTAGTCTTTTTGCTGATGATTATCCTAAATTTCAGCAAGAAGTCATAGGTTCTTGTTTTCATCAGGAAAATCAAGAACCGTACCAGACCAAAATTTGTCGTCAAGAGAAATTTTGTCCTGCGAAGCAGGATTCTTGCTGATGATTATCCTAAATCTCAGCAAGAAGTCATGACTTCTTGTCACTTACATTCAGAAACTCGCATTTACTGCGAGTTTCGTGAGAACAAAAGTCAAGCTGAAACTGTTAGCATGTTTACTGATTATAATAATCTGAGAAATACTCTAAATAATGCAATGCACTCTGACGATATATTGACTAGATTAAAATAAATCAATCAAAACGATTAAATTTATCACTAGTTAAAAAATGTCTATATGATATGATAATATACATCAAGATATTTGAAATAAAATCATGTTTGATAATCTAAGGAGTGAAGTGCAGTATGGAAAATTTTCAGAAGTATACTAGACAGTATTTTATGCCACCTATTTGTACCTATGATTGGGTTCAAAAAGATTATATCGATACACCACCTATTTGGTGCAGTGTTGATTTGCGTGATGGAAATCAGGCACTTATTGAGCCGATGAGTCTAGATGAAAAACTAGAATTTTTTACCATGCTGGTTAAGCTTGGATTTAAAGAAATTGAAATTGGCTTTCCTGCAGCTTCAGAAACAGAATTTGAATTTGCTCGTACTCTTATTGAGAGAAATATGATTCCTGAGGATGTGACGGTTCAGGTGTTAACACAAGCTAGAGAGCACATTATAAGAAAGACTTTTGATGCTATAAAGGGTGCACCAAGAGCTATTATTCATTTGTATAATTCTACATCTGTTGCTCAAAGACAGCAGGTTTTTGGCAAAGACAAAGAGGAAGTAAAACAGATAGCAATTGATGGTGCACAGCTTTTGAAAAAACTGGCTAATGAGACAAGTGGAAACTTTTCTTTTGAGTATTCACCGGAAAGTTTCCCAGGAACTGAAGTTGATTATGCAGTTGAAGTATGTAATGCCGTTTTGGATGTATGGACTCCAACAGAGAATAATAAAGTTATTATCAATATACCTACAACGGTTGAAAATGCAATGCCACATGTGTTTGCTACTCAGGTTGAATATATTCACAAAAATTTGAAGTATAGAGATGCGGTTACTTTGTCACTTCATCCTCACAATGACAGAGGAAGCGGAGTTAGTGATGCTGAACTTGGTATATTGGCAGGAGCTGACCGAATAGAAGGAACTCTTTTTGGTAATGGTGAAAGAACAGGTAATGTAGACATTGTTACACTTGCTCTTAATATGTTCTCACATGGAGTTGATCCAAAACTTGACTTTTCTAATCTTCCAGAAATTGGAGAAACATATGAACGTCTTACTAGAATGTCTATTTATGATCGTGCTCCTTATGCTGGAGGCTTAGTATTCACAGCTTTTTCTGGATCACATCAGGATGCTATTGCCAAAGGTTTTGCATGGCATAAAGATGAAAAGGATAATGGACTTTGGACTGTACCATATCTTCCGATTGATCCAAAAGATGTTGGGCGAAATTATGACGGTGATGTCATTCGTATCAATAGTCAGTCTGGAAAAGGTGGTGTCAGCTTTATTCTTAAGACCAATTATGGACTTACAATTCCAAAAGATATGCAGGCAGATGTAAGCTATACTATGAAGGATATTTCTGATAAAGAGCATGCTGAACTTTCTCCTGCTAGGATTTATGAAGAGTTTGAGAAAAAATACGTCAAGAATACAGAAATTTTCCAAATATTGGATGCACATTTCCGCCAGGGAGATGGAATATTTGCAACGATTACTGTTTTGTATGGTGGAAAAGAACATGTGATTGAAAGCATGGGTAATGGTCGATTGGATGCTGTCAGCAATGCTTTGAAGCAGTATTTTGATATTACTTATGAGGTAGTTACTTATGAAGAGCATGCGCTTACACATGGATCTACTTCAAAAGCTATTTCGTATGTTGGAATTAATCAGGATGGAAAGACTTATTGGGGTGTAGGCATGAACGAAGATATTATTACATCTTCAATTGATGCGCTTTGTTCTGCAGTGAATACACTTGATTCGATGAAAAATAATGGAGATGGACAAGATGAGAGAATAAATTCTATCATGAATTATATTCAAGACAATTATTTAACAGTAACACTTGAAGATCTTTCTAACCAGTTCTTCTTGTCAAAACCATATCTTTCCAAATACATTAAGGAAAAGAGTGGTAAAACTTTTGGAGAGAATGTTAAAGCTATCAGACTAAAAAAAGCTTCTGTTCTGCTTAAAAATGGAAATATGAAAGTTGAACGAGTCGCAGAGGCAGCAGGTTATCAGAATGTTGAACACTTCAATAGGCTTTTTAAGAAAAAGTACGGAATGACACCAGTTCAGTACAGAAGCAATGTAAAAAATTAAATCGTTACTGTGTTGGTATACTCAAAAGAAAGCACTAACATTAAATTAAGTCAGGTCCATTTTGGATTTGGCTTAATTTTTTTTGGAGTTATGATATAATGGAAACGATATATTTTTGTCGGTTTAAAGAAGGATTTACAATTCTAGTTATTTGTAAAAAATCTGAGAATCTACTTATAAAGTGTGAAGCCTTCTAGTGATATCATTAGTTTTTAGACAGGAAGTACATCATCATGTTTTTGAAAAAAATCAAAAAAAATTCAATATATTTACTACTCTTATTGTTACTAATGCCCCAGCTTTCAGGGTGCAATTTGAAACAAACAAAAGAGGATGAAAAGACAAAAGTTGTTTTTACAACAGGCTTTGGAAGAAATGAAGTATTTAGAATAGAAGACAAGTCATGTTCTTTAAAAGAGCTTAAGGTCTTTTTGCTTAATACGCAGAATTCATACCAGCAGCTTCTAGGAAGTGATATCTGGAATGCAAAACAAAATGGTGAGAGCCTTGAAGAAAAGATTTGTTCATCATCTCTTGAACGAATAGCACAGATTAAGACAATGCGCCTTTTGGCTGAAAAGTATAAGATTACGCTTACAAAAGATGAAGAAAAGAGGGTTTTAGAAGCTGCCAAAGAGTATTATGAATCTTTGTCAGATGCTGACATATCGCAAATGGATGATATAACTCAAGAAGATATTCAGCATCTATACGAAGATATAGCTTTTTCTAAGAAGTTATATAAGTACATGATACGTGACATTAATCCTGAAGTAAGCGATGATGAGGCAAGAACCTTAACTGTTGAGCAGATTTATAAGAAAACGTATGTCAAAGATGTTGACGGTAACAAGAAAGAAATGTCTAAACAGCAGAAAGCAGCTGTTTATAAAAAAATGGAAGAAGTTAAGAAAAAGATTGCTGATGGAGCTGAGTTTGAGGCACTTATAAGCACTTATAATGAGGCTGCAGAAGACACAATTTCTTTTGGAAAAGGTGACAAGGAAGAGGCAATTGAGAATGCTGCTTTTAACCTGTCTACAGGTCAGATTAGTAATATAGTGGAAACTTCTGATGGATATATTATTTTGAAATGCGTAACTACATTTAATAAAGAGGAAACTAAAGCAAATAAAGAGAAAATTGTTGAGCAGAGAAAAAGCGAAGCTTTCAGCAAGGAATATGATTCATTTGCAACATCTTTATCTAAAGAAGTTAACAAAAAGCTATGGAAAAAGGTGACTTTGTGTACTGATAAAAAGGCTACAACACATACATTTTTTGATGTTTTTGAGAAATATTTTGGAGAAAAGTAATCTATGCAGACAGGTAAAAGAGAATTTTGGATAGACCATATAAAAGTGATTGCCTGTGTTCTGATTCTAGTGGGACATTTAATGCAGGGATTACAGAATACTGGTATTATGAAACAGACCTTTTTGGGAGGCTACATTCTGTATGCAATGTATCTGTTTCATGTGCAGCTGTTCTTTATGTGTAGTGGATATCTTTATGGTAAGAGCGAACATATTTGTGACTTTTCAACCTGGATTAGGCACTTTTATCACAAATTGATACTACTGGGTGTACCTTATTTTTCTTTTGCAATACTTACATGGCTTTTAAAGAATATTTTTACTGATTTAACCAATATACGAACGGGTGATATGGTGAGTTTTTTGTTTCTGTCTCCGGGAACTACGCCATACTGGTATTTGTATACATTATTCTTCTTGTTTGTGCTTATTCCTAACACACACAATATGAAGAAACTGCTTGCGCTTAATTTGTTTTTCTACATGTTGTACCTTATATCTGGTTCTTTTGCAGGTAATTTCTTTTTATTATCAATCGCAGAGTACGGATTTTGGTTTGTGCTTGGAATGCTTTTGGAAAGAATTTTTTTATCTATGGATTCATCTCGAAAAGATGTATTTATAGCAGGAATTGTATTTGAATGTATATTTGCGGTCTTGAGTTTTTTGTTGTACAAAAACTTTATTAGAGATAGATTTAGTCCCTGGACAATTCTCCTAGGATTTGTTGCTGTTGTGGGAATTTGCCTTATTACTAGGTTTGCCTGCTACAAAAGAGGGGAGAATCCAATAATAGAATGGCTTGTACCGTATACTCTTCCAATCTATCTTCTTCATACAATTTATGCAGCGGCAATTAGAAATGCTCTATTATTTTTTGATATAAAGTCAATACAGTTGCATTTTTTGCTGGGATTTTGTGCTGGATTTTTTGGATCCATATTAACAGCTATGGTTATGAAAAAACTGATTTTTCCATACTTTTTCTTTAATCCATGGAAAACTGTATCGATGATGCAAAAAAATGGAATAAATAATAAAAAAATTGAATCTTGATTGTTTTTTAGAAGATTACAATTATTGCTGGTTTCTAAAATAGGAATCAAGCGATATAAATGTATTTATAGATATTATATTGCAAAACAAAAAAGAGCCTGTTAAAGGCTCTTTTTGCTGCACTGGATTTATAAAGCATAAATCCTAGAACATGGAGTGCTCTATGTGCAATGTAGAAAACAATCAATTGTATCACAATGCAGCTTATATATTAGGGGAAATAAGCTGCACTCATATGCGTTACAATAGGTGTATATTATGTGCGCTGAAGTTGGAAATGCTTAAACTTTTTCAACGCTCCGCTATTATAAATGCAACAGCAAATTAATGCAATAGGCAATTTGAATTTTTTGTATTTTGTTTTTGTTAGCACTCTTTATAATTGAGTGCTAATTTTTTATTGACTTTTGGTCATAAGGGATATAAACTTGTTCTTATGTAGGGATAGTGAATCCCGTTAATTATATTTCAGGAAAGGAAGATGTAACTATGGCTTCAAAAAAGGGTAATCTTTCAATTAACAGTGAAAATATGTTTCCAATCATAAAGAAGTGGTTGTATTCTGATCATGATATTTTTTATCGTGAAGTTATTTCTAATGCATGCGATGCTATTACAAAAGTTAAAAAGATGGATGCAATGGGAGATTATGCACTTCCGGAAGACTTTAAGCCAAGGGTTGATGTTATTCTTGACGATAAGGCAAAGACTATCACTATTACAGATAATGGTATTGGTATGACTGCCGAGGAAGTAGAGGAATACATTAACCAGGTAGCTTTTTCTGGTGCAACTGCATTTCTTGAGAAATACAAGGATAAGGCTAGTGATGACCAGATTATTGGACATTTTGGTCTTGGTTTCTATTCAACATTTATGGTTTCAGAGAGTGTAGATATTGAGACTCTTTCATATAAAGAAGGTTCAACAGCTGTCCACTGGACATGTGATGGCGGCTCAGAGTTTGAGATGAGTGAGGGAAGCAAGGATAGTGTTGGTACTACTATCGTTATGCATCTTTCTGATGATTGTCTTGAATTTTGTAATGAGTATAAGGCAAGAGAAGTAATTGAGAAGTATTGCTCCTTCATGCCTTATGAAATCTATTTGTCAAAGGCAAATGAAGACAGAGACGAGATTATTAAAGAGTCTGAGAAACTTGATAGTGATATAGTTCTCGAGGAAGTTATCCCTGAACCAAAGAAAGAGGAAGTAAAAGAAGGCGAAGAGAAAAAAGAGGAAGAGAAAAAGTTTAAGATTCGCAAGAGACCTCAGCTGATTAATGATATTCATCCTCTTTGGACCAAAACTCCTAAGGATTGCACAAAAGATGAATATTTGGATTTCTATCGCAAGACTTTCCATGATTATAAAGAGCCTTTGTTTTGGATTCACCTTAATATGGATTATCCATTCAATCTTAAGGGAATTCTTTACTTCCCTAAAATTAACATGGAATTTGAATCTGCAGAGGGCGTGATTAAGCTTTATAACAATCAGGTATTTATCGCAGATAATATAAAGGAAGTAATTCCTGATTATCTTATGCTTTTAAAGGGTGTTATTGATTGTCCTGATCTTCCGCTTAACGTATCAAGAAGTGCTCTTCAGAACGATGGATTTGTAAAGAAGATTTGTGATTACATTTCCAAGAAGGTTGCTGAGAAGCTTTCTGGTATGTGTAAGACAGAGAAAGAAACTTATGATAAGTATTGGGATGATATAGCTCCTTTCATTAAGTATGGTTATCTTAAGGATGAGAAATTTGCTGAGAAGATGAATGACTTTATTCTTCTTAAAGATCTTGATGGCAAATATCTTACAATTCCTGAAGCACTCAAAATAAATGATGCAAAGGATGAATCAACAGAAAATGCTACTGATGAAGATGGTAAGAAGGTTGAGGCAGAAGTAGTAGATGATAACAAGGATAAGAAGGAAGAAGAGAAAGAGCAGAGAACTATTTATTATGTAACAGATCCTCAGCAGCAGAGTCAGTACATAAGTATGTTTAAGTCTCATAATATGACAGCGTTTATTCTGAATTCTCATATTGATACTCCTTTCATTCAGGCTTTGGAGTCAAAGAATACAGATATTAGATTCCAGAGAATTGATGCTGAGATTACAGATAGCTTTACATCAGAAACTTCTAAGGAAACAGAGAAAGAGCTCGAAGAGGCTTCCACAAAGCTTCAGGAGAAGATGCGCAAAGCAGTTGGAAATGATAAGCTTACAGTTAAGATTCAGAAGCTTGTAGATGAGAAAGTTTCTTCAATTCTTACTGTATCTGAGCAGAGTCGCCGTATGCAAGATATGATGCGTATGTATGCACTTAACGGAATGGGTGGAATGCCAGAAGATATGCTAAAGGATGATGAAACTCTTATTCTTAATGCTAATCATCCTCTTGTAAAATATGTTTTAGAGCATGAAGATGCGAAAGACAACAGAATGATTTGTGAGCAGCTTTATGATTTGGCTAAGATTCAGAATGCACCTCTTACAGGTGATGAAATGGCTAAGTTTATTTCTCGCTCAAATGACATTATGGTACTTCTTACAAAAGAAAACTGATAGTCTATAAAGGCAATGAAAAAAGAAAAATATTTGAAGATTCAGATTTTTAACTGAATTTCAGATATTTTTCTTTTTGTTTTTAAGAATAATTAACAAATTCCCTTTTATTTATTGATTTATGGTAAAATATATGATATAGGATTTTGAGTAGTTGGATAAAGATTGCTTACAGCATGATATAGGCAGAAAGTAATCTGTGAGGAATTCTTTGTGATAACAAATGTTGAAGAGTAGGTAAATGTTGCTGACAAAAGTAAAATAATAGTCGGTGATATAAGAAATAGTTTTGAATCAAGGGGAATGACATAATTTTGAAAGAAATAGTTGAACGTTTATTAAATGGACAGTTTGAATATAATCGAGGCGATCTTGACTTTTCTACTAAAAGAATCGAACTAGAGATTAATGAAGGTGAAGAGTATGAAGGAAGCTTTCAGATAGTAGGACCTGTAGATAAGGTTACAGAAGGAATTGTGTCATCTACAGAACTTAGAATGGTTGTTTTGAATGATGCTTTTTCTGGAGAAAAGGATGAGATATCATACAGATTCAAGAGTGAAGGACTTGTTGGCGGTGATGTTATAAATGGTAATTTTAGGATAATATCTAATAGAGGAGAGTATATTATTCCGTATACAGTTACCATTAAGAATATTACAGCTTCATCAAGTCTTGGAGATATCAGAAATCTATTTCATTTTGCTAATCTGGCTAAGGCAAAATGGGAAGAGGCATTGCGTCTTTTTTATACGCCTTCATTATTTCATCATATTTTAAGCGGAAACGATGCTCAGTATGAAGGTTTATACCGTGGTCTTGTTAAGATTCCGGGCTCTGAGAGCAACATGGAAGAGTTTCTTATAGGAATAAGTAAAAAGCAGCCGATGGTTTATCTTACTGAATCTGAGAATATTGAAATGATCTTAGAGGAAGGTGAGAATGTAGATGACTATGAAGTTCCTGTACATAGAAGTGGATGGGGATATTCTAAATTAAATATTGTTTGCGACGGAGATTTTCTTGAAGTTGATAAAACAGAGCTTGTAAATGAAGATTTTATAGATGGAACAGGATATTTTCATATTAGAATAGACAGCAGTAAACTTCATAGTGGTAAGAATCTTGGAAGAATTCGTTTACAGAATATTTCTACAGATATTGTTATACCTATTACCTGTCTTGTGCTTAATAAAGAGCCTTTGAGTAAAGGGTATCATGAAAAAAAGCTCATGACAGTTGAATTGATGAAACTTTACATTGATTTTCGTTGTAGAAAACTTAATTCTAAACAGTGGCTTTTAGATACTGGTAAGCTTATTCAGAAGATGATTGCTTCTTCTAACAATGATTTAGAATATGGTCTTTATAATGTTCAATACCTTGTCACAGCTGACAAGAATAGTCAGGCTCAGTTTGCACTTGAACAGTTAAAGCCTGTAATGGAAATGTTAGATAGTACAAAAACTATTTATGCCGATGAAATAAAGGCATATGAGTTATATTTGGAAACACTTATTTCCAGACAGGAAGATGAGATAGGAGAAGTGGCTCTCAAGATAGAAGAATTATACAAGAAGAATCCGGACAGTTGGAGAATAGCATGGCTGCTTTTGTATGTATCTAACAAATATTCTGGGAACAGTAATGTTCAAAGAAGATTTGATTTATTGGAAGAACAGTTTGAGAGGGGATGTAGGTCACCAATTTTGTATCTGGATGCGATGCAGTGTATGAGGCTATGTCCAGCACTTTTGCGAGTCTTAAATGATTTTTCTTTATCAGTGCTATATTTTGCAACAAGATATGGTATTATGACCATTCCTGTTATGGAACAGATGACTTATTTGGCGCTTCGTTCCAAAAAATATGATAAAAAGCTGTATAAGATTTTAAAAAACAGTTATGACATACATCCTTGTGATGAGATTCTTGAGGCTGTATGTGCTTTGCTGATTCAAGGAGATAAAACTGATCCGGAAAGTTTTCTCTGGTATCAAAGGGGAATTGAGCGTCAGCTTCGTGTAACAAGGCTGTATGAGTATTATCTTTTGTCTGTTACGACAGATAATGAAGGCAGACCTACTGTTGAACTAAGCAAACTTGCCTTGATGTATTTTTCATATCAAAGCGATTTGAATTGGGAAAGTAATGCTGTTTTGTATAGATACATGTATGAACATCAAGATGATTACAAGCAGCTTTATGATGTGTATAAACCTCAAATAGAGCAGTATCTTTTGCAGCAGATTGATAAAGGAAATATATGTCCTGCGCTTGGCTTTTTATATCAAAGACTTATCAAGCCTAGCATGGTTAATGCAGAAAATGCTTCTAAACTATTATCTCTTTTGTATATGAATGAGATTAAAGTTGGAAGATCTGATATCACAGAGCTTATCGTTGTTTATGATAAGTGTAGAAGTCAGATGCGCTACAAAATAGTGGATCAAAAGGCATATGTTCCTCTTTACGGAAGTGAATATACACTTATATTATCTGATGACAAGAATCATCGTTTTTGCAGTAGCGTTGAGTACGAAGTAAAGAAGATGGTCTCTTCCACTTCTCTTTCAGAACTAACAGTTCCATACATACAAAAGGGAACAGCCAATTTGGATCTTTTTCTATCGGAGCTTTCAAAAAGTGCAGCAACGGTTACTTTGGAAAACGCTGAAAGATATAGGGATTTAGTAGAATCAGATGTAATAAGAGAAGACGTACGTGCACAGATTCGTTCTGAACTTATAAGGTTTTATTATGATAATGATTTTATGAGACAGCTTACAGAATATCTGGAAGCACTTTCACCTGATAATCTTAATGCATGGCAGAGAAATGAAATGCTAGAACTTATGGTTCTTACAGGTATGTATGATAAGTCTTTGGATTGGATAAAACGATATGGCTGTTATAAGGTTGATCCTAAGATTATTATGAGACTATGCGGAAGATCTTTTGATGTAGATGCTAGTGGAACTGATCAGGAAATGAGTGAGATTAGCTGGTATGCCTTTAGTAAGGGCAAGTATGATGAAGCAACGTTGGAATTTCTCTGCAAGAATTATCAGGGGACAGTCAGAGAAATGAGGGATTTATACAAGGCTGCTGAATCATTTGGAATAGAGTCTTGGGATCTTTTAAATAGAACACTTGGTCAGATCCTTTTTACTCAGACATATCTTGGGGACTCTACTACTTTATTCAAAAAATATGTTAAGCTGGGAGCAAATGCCGATCTTGAAATGGCATTTCTTGCACAAGAGTCTTACAATTACTTTGTTCATGATAATGTTGTCGACTCGTATATATTTGAACGTATAGGTGCTCTTGCTCTTGCAAAACAAATGAGTATGCCTATCATATGCATGGAAGCATATTTGAAATACTTTGCTGAGAATAAAGATAAGGAAAAATGTGACAATAGCGTATGCAGAAAATTTATTCTGCATCTTATTGAACAAAAACTGTATTTTTCATTCTTCAAAAAGTATCTGTATTTGGATGAAAAAATGCAGTATTACGTCGATAAGACAATACTTGAATATAAGAGTGTTCCACATGCTCATTGCCTTGTTCATTATATGATGGTTAATCAGAGTGCAGAAGAAAGTTCAAGCCTCCCGGCAACAGCTTCTGACTATGAAGAAATAGAAATGAAAGAAATGGCTGATGGAATATATGTTACCGATTTTGTTCTGTTTTTTGGAGAACAGGTTCAGTATTATATTACTGAAGAGTTCGTGGAAAAAACTGCAGGCGGCAAAAATCTTGCAGGAATGCAGCAACTTACAGAAAGCGGTACTCTTACAGGGGCAGAGAACAGCCCAGATAGCAAGGGTTTGTTTCATTTAATAAATGAAATGACTACAGCTAAAGTGCTTGAAGATGAGAAAACTTTGCAGAGAATGCTGAATGATTATCAGAAAAAGAATGCTTTAGTTGAGGAGTTTTTTGATGTTCAGTAGTTATTATGTCACTGCTAGAATATGATAAATATTTTGCAGTAACTTATTGACAGTATAGATAGGGAAAATAGGTAATCGTGAATGTTTTTTGAGAATAAAAAGTCTAGTTTTTTTTGCCTTGGATATGACATCTGTGAAGAATACAGTCAAATATCATATTTTGCTTCGAATGCGGATAAGCCAGACACTCTTTCAGTTGTGACGGGGGTTGAACAGTATAACATACCTACGGTTCTAGCCAAGAAAAAAGGAGAATCTATTTGGTATTTCGGAAAAGAGGCTGTGAGTAGAATAGAAAGTGGTGATGCAATTTCTGCGGGAAATTTGATAGCTAATGCTAGAAAAAAGATTCCGCTTCAGATTGAAAATACTGTTTATGATCCAATAGCTTTGTTGGCACTTTTTATTAGAAGAAGCTTGTCTTTGTTGTCAATGGAGGCACCGCTTGAACATGTAAGTAGAATAGTATTTACGTCAAGAGTATTAGATGAGGATATGATTGGTATTTTGAATCAGGTCAAGCAGTCATTGAATTTCCAAAGTGCCACGATTATGTATCAGAGCTATGAAGAAAGTTTGTACTATTTTATGCTTAATCAGCCAAGAGATTTGTGGCTTAAGGATGCTTTTGTTGCTGACTATTCTTTTGGCAAGATATGGATGTATAGGTTAAAACTTAATAGAAGGACAAAGCCTGTAGTAGCAACAATAGATAAAATAGAAATAGATGACCTTGCACTTGCAAAGAAGGAATTGCCGACCGATACTAGGAAACTTGAGATGCTGGATGAGCAATTGTTATATTATCTCAAGAAAAATTTGGACAAGTCTATAACATCCTCTGTATTCCTTCTAGGAGAAGCATTCAAGAATACGCAGTGGCTTCAGAGAACGCTGAAATATTTATGCAATGGAGGAAGAAGAGTTTTTCAGGGTAATAACCTTTTTTCAAAGGGAGCAAGTATAGCTGCTATGGAGCAGGAAAGACCGAGCGAATTTATGAAAAACTTTGTTCTTCTTGGAGAAGATAAAGTAAGATTCAATGTTGGTATGAAACTGCTAAAGACAGGACAGTTAGTATACTATGCTTTAGTAGATGCAGGTGTTTCATGGTTTGATGTTGGAAAAACTTTTTCTGTAATATTAGAAAATGTTGGAACTATTGATGAACCTTCACTTTTAGCAATGGAAGTTATTCCGGTTACAGGTGGAAAACCTCATTTCATGTATATGCCTTTGGATGGACTTGTTTCCCGAAAAAGGAGAATGACAAGGCTTTTGATTCAGCTTGATATGATTAACAGGAATGTATTAAGAGTTCATGTTACTGATCAGGGTTTTGGAGAATTTGTCCCATCCTCGCAAAAAGAATGGATAAGGGAGATGACTCTTACAAATTCGTTGAATGACGAGTGCAAAGAGGGTGTTATTTCTAATCTTTTGCTTTGTGCAGGCAGAGAATCTAATAACGGTATTACACTTAGAAAGTTTGATATAAGACTTCATTCAATAGAAGAGTTGTGCTATTTGATTGAGAATAACGCATTTATGATTGAAGCTGAGGATTTTTCAGATGATTTGCTGGAATGGATAGAAAATGGATGTCTTCTTGAACCGCTTGCTTCTGAACTTAGGTTTTTGAAAAATAATAAAGCTTCATCCAAAAAACTGGTTATGACTGTCATAGATTATGTTAAGTATAATTATCCAGAGAAGATTGCAGATATTTTGTCAGCTCAGGAATCTAGTGAAAATATGGATTATTATGACAGAAAAATATTACGGGCAAAGTTCATGGTAGATGCTGGATTTCTTGCAAATGCTTTTGAATTATATACAGAAGTTGAAAAGAGTCTTCCGGATACAGCTATAAGTAAGCTATGTAGAGTGTATCACAATCAAGCTGTTATTCTGGCTAAACTGTTTTATTTTGACAGTGCAGCAGAGCTCTTTTTGAAGGAATATAAGCTTGGACATAATGAAAATGCTTTTATTTCATTTTTATGTGCAAAAAGACTTGAACTTTCGGATAAGGAATATGTTGATTTTGTTTCTGAAGATCACGAGAGATTTACCTACTCCATGGAAGTTGAACGTATTATGAAGAAAGTTCTTGGAAACTATGAAAATAGCAACGAAAAGCAGGAATTAGACAAAATTTCCAACAGTTATAACGAGGGCAACAACCAGATTTACGAAGAGAAAATCCAAAAAGTATTAAGCGATGTGAAAGAGAAATACAGATTGATGTTTAGAAACTAAACGAAAAATTCGAGAGAGGAGACCACTATATGGGCTTTTTTGATTTTTTGCGAAAGAATGATGAAACATCAGAAGAAATGGATGCATCTTGGAATTTATTTGATGATGACGTGCCGGAGGAAGAAAGTAAAGAAAACGATGCTAGACTGGATGAAGTGATGACACCAACTGACAATTCGTCTTGGGATAAAGTTGTGATTTCAAGAGATGGTGTTAATATGCATGATCCTGTTCAAAGGCGAGAGTATATTGACGGATTATTGAAACAAATGGACGAGGGTGAACAGCAGCTAAATAACATGCAGTTTGATTATCGAACTGTGACAGGATATTTGCACGACATGGAGATATTAGATGCCTTATCCAAGGAAGATAAGGCTGACCTTGAAGCTGTTGCCACTAGGATTTTTGAAAGCCAGAAGCAAAGAGAAACTTTTCTTTCAAGAGAAGGAAAACTTACAACTGCCGAATACGATACAATTGATCTTATGCGAGGACACGAGGATGAAACTGTAAAAAAGATGGCTGATGCAGAAAATTATCAGAAAAAGATTCGTAAGGATTTGATGAAACTAGATGCAGAGAGGCTCTCCTACAGTGAACGTATGGAAATCGTAGACAAGGAACTTACTAATACAAGGCATTTGACTATATTTATTGCTATAGCTTTTTTTATTATAGTTTTTACATTATTCATCTGTCATATACTACTAGGACTTGATGTGGCTTTTGGATATATTATTGCTGTTTTGGCGGCAGCACTTTTTAGCGTTTTGCTGTATCAAAAACATATGGGATGCCTTGAAGAAAGAAAACAGGTACATGCAGCCAATGCCAAGCTTGTAAGGCTTCAGAATGCTGTAAAAGTCAGATATGTGAACAATACAAATCTAATGGATTTTCTTTATCTTAAGTATAATGTAACGCATAGCAGTCAATTAAAAGAACTTATATCGCGTTACAGAAAAGAAAGAGAAAGACAAAAGGAGTTTGAACTTGCAGAGAGAAATCTTGATCAGGATCAGAGGGAACTGCTTGCACTTTTAAAAAATGATGGGATACAGGAACCCGACATATGGCTTCATCAAACACAAGCTATCATAAATCACAATGAAGAAGTTGAGGTTAGACATAAGCTTATTACCGAAAGACAAACTCTTAGAAAGAGAATGAATTACAATAGGGAGAACGTAATAGCGGCAGCCAGAACTGAAATCGAGGATTTAGCAAGGGCATATCCAGCTTATGCAGATGTTATTTTGACTCAGGTGGCAAAACATCGTGGCGTAAGAATGTGAATATATAAATATATCATATTACTGCTTACTTGTCATATGATGAGTAAGCAGTAATATTGTAAAAAACGTTTGAATATTTGGTCAAAATCTCTTATAATTATCTACTGTATTTGATATACAGATTTATTTGAGTTTTATCTTTTTATTTTAGGAAGGAGCACTACAAATGGGTACAGATCGTTACATCAGTCCACTTTCTGAGCGTTATGCAAGTGGAGAAATGCAGTATATTTTTTCTGAGGATAAGAAATTCAGAACCTGGAGAAGGTTATGGATTGCACTTGCCGAGACAGAAAAGGAATTGGGACTTGATATAACAAGTGAACAGATTGACGAGATGAAGGCGCATCAGGATGATATTAATTACGATGTTGCTAGAGCTAGAGAGAAGGAAGTCAGACACGATGTTATGAGCCATGTGTATGCATTTGGTATGCAGTGTCCTAAGGCAAAACCAATTATTCACCTTGGTGCAACAAGTTGTTATGTTGGTGATAATACAGATATTATTATTATGACAGAAGGCCTTAAACTTGTACGCAAAAAGCTTATTAATGTAATTGCAAAGCTTTACAGGTTTGCAGATGAATATAAGAATCTTCCAACTCTTGCATTTACACATTTTCAGCCGGCACAGCCAACAACAGTTGGAAAACGTGCTTCATTATGGCTTCAGGATTTTACTTATGATTTAGAAGATCTTGATTATGTTATAAATAATATGAAGCTTCTTGGATGTAAGGGTACAACAGGTACACAGGCTTCTTTCCTTGAACTGTTCGAAGGTGATTTGGATAAAGTTGATCAGATTGATAAACTTATTGCTTCTAAAGTGGGTTTTGATAAATGTGTTAGCGTTTCAGGTCAGACCTATACACGTAAGATTGATATGCGTGTAATAAATGTTTTGGGCTCAATTGCAGCTTCAGCTTCTAAAATGGCACAGGATATAAGACTTCTTCAGCATCTTAAAGAGGTTGAAGAGCCATTCGAAAAGAAGCAGATTGGTTCTTCTGCAATGGCATATAAGCGTAATCCTATGAGAAGTGAGCGTATTTGTTCTCTTGCTCGTTATGTCCTCATCGATACTTTGAATCCGGCTATTACTGATGTTTCACAGTGGTTTGAAAGAACACTTGATGATTCAGCTAATAAGCGTCTGTCCATACCGGAAGGATTCCTTGCTACTGATGGTATTCTTGATTTATGTTTGAATGTAGTTGATGGACTTGTAGTATATCCTAAGGTTATTAATAAGCGTCTTATGAGTGAACTTCCGTTTATGGCTACTGAGAATATCATGATGGATGCAGTTAAAGCTGGTGGAGATCGTCAGGAACTACACGAAAGGATTCGCGAGCTTTCTATGGAAGCTGGCAAGAATGTCAAGGTTGAGGGAAAAGAGAATAATCTCTTGGAACTTATAGCGGCAGATCCGGCATTTCATCTTTCTCTTGAAGATCTTGAGAAATCAATGGATCCACAGAAATATGTCGGATGCAGTGCACATCAGGTTGAGAAGTTCCTTAATGATGTAGTAAAACCTATTCTTGACGAGAATAAAGAAGATCTTGGTTTACAGGCTGAAATTAATGTCTAATTAAAGATTTATTATACAGGCAAAAAAAGAGTGGATTTTTTTCCGCTCTTTTTGTTATAAAAATATATTGTTCGAAAAAAGTCATATATTGTGATTTTTTTCGAACACAATTATCTTAGGGGGTATTATGACAAACAGTGTTGCTGCAGAAAGAAAAACTTTTTGTGAAAATCCTATTATTAAGGACATTTACACGGCAGATCCGGCGCCATTTGTGTATGGAGATACACTTTATCTTTACACAACACATGACGAAGATGAACTTGTAAATGATTTTTACACCATGTATGACTGGAGATGCTTTTCTACAAAAGACATGGTGAATTGGACTGATCATGGTTCAATCTTTTCATTGGATGATATAAGGTGGGCAGATGACAGAGCATGGGCTCCTCAGGCTGTTGAAAGAAATGGCAAGTTCTACCTTTATTGCCCTGTTCACAAGAAAGACGGAGGAATGGCTATAGCGGTTGGGGTATCGGATAACCCGACTGGTCCATTCAAGGATATGGGACATCCTCTTGTGGATGAGGGAGATTGGAATGATATTGATCCAACAGTTTTCATTGATGATGATGGACAGGCTTATTTATATTTTGGTAATCCTGAATTAAGATACGTTTTATTGAATGAAGATATGATTTCAATTAATGAAGAAGTTGGAGTGGTGAAAATTCCAATGACAGAAGAATCTTTTGCAAAGGGAGCGCACATGACAGGTACTTCTTATGCAGAAGGACCATGGTTTTATAAGAGAGAAGGCTTGTATTACATGGTTTATGCTGCTTTTGGAGAGAACAAGAAGGTGGAGAGTCTAGCATATTCAACATCTAAGAATGCAACAGGGCCATGGGTATATGGTGGAGTTTTGATGACAGAAGAAGGTGGAACTTTCACTAACCATCCTGGAATTGCTGATTTCAAAGGACATTCATATCTTTTTTATCATACAGCAGAACTACCTGGAGGAAGCCTGTTTCATAGAAGTGTATGTGTAGCTGAGTTTACATATAATAAAGATGGCAGTATAACGACCATAGAAAAATGTAACGGAGTTAATATCATTGATGCTTGACTTTTTTGAATATGTCTTGTAGTATTGAAAATAGGTAATTAGGGAGTAGCTTGCACGTTTTTACGTGTAACATATTATCGTCAGTACGAGAAGATGTTTCTCCGGAATATGTTGTTAAGAAGCGAGACTATTACTGCAAATTGTATGTTTGCAGTAATAGTCTCTTTTTTTCTAGGCTTTTTTCATTCTGCTCCCATAAAAAAGCGCGTCTAACTCATTATAAGATTTAATGACAATAATTCTATAATGGTAAGTACGCATATCTTAGATAAGGAGAAGATGATGGTTGTTCTAAATTTATTGATTCTAGTGGTGGGTTTTTATGCGCTTATTAAGGGCGCAGATTTGTTTGTGGATGGAAGTTCTGCACTTGCAAAGAATTTCAAAGTTCCGGGAGTTATAATCGGATTGACGATAGTTGCACTTGGAACAAGTGCTCCCGAGCTTGCGGTTAGTACTTCTGCAGCTCTTTCAGGTTCAAATGAAATTGCAATAAGCAACGTTGTTGGATCGAATATTTTTAATCTTATAGTAGTCCTTGGAGTGTGTGCAGTTATTCATTCAGTGCCAGTTGACACGATTATTTTGAAGAGAGATTTTCCATTTACTATTATTATTACGTTGCTTGTGCTTTTTGGGACAAGTTTTTCATCAATTGCAAATGGTTCTTTTTTGAAGATGAATATGAGCGATAATGCAGGAAATGTAACAAGAGCACTTGCTATTTTATTGCTTGTTATTTTTGTTGCATATATTGTATATCTAATTATTGATGCAAAGAGACATCCGGTTCAGGAAGAAGAAATTGAATCACAGCCGGTTTGGAAATGTTTCCTTCTTATTGTTATAGGATTGGTTCTTATTGTGGCAGGAGGACAGGCTGTTGTTTATAGTGCCAAAGAAATTGCTAGAGCAGCTGGAATGACAGAGACACTAATAGGACTTACAGTAGTTGCACTTGGAACTTCACTTCCGGAGCTTGTTACATCAATTGTTGCAGCCAAAAAAGGTGAAACAGGAATGGCAGTAGGAAACGTTGTAGGATCAAATTTGTTTAACCTTATGTTTATTCTTGGAGTATCATCTGCTATTCATCCTATTGGGGTAAACGTAGCATCTGTATTTGATATGCTTATTTTAGTTGCAATCAGCCTTATAACATATGTTTTTGCTATTACCAAGAAGAACATTAATAGAGTTGAAGGCTTAATAATGGTTGCTATGTATATTGCTGATGTAGCATTTGCTATTATGAGATAAATATTGTTTTTGCTGAGAAGTGAGTGGAGTTTTTTATTAAGAGTTTTGCTGGAATAATTTTTAAAAAATATATTTTGGTTTGATATGGTTCTTGATTTTCATGATGAAAAACAAAAATCTATGACTTCTTGCTGAGATTTAGGATAATCATCAGCAAGAATCCTGCTTCGCAGGACAAAATTTGTCTTAACGACAAATTTTGGTCTGGTACGGTTTTGGGTTTTCCTGATGAAAACCAAAACCTATGGCTTCTTGCTGAGATTTAGGATAATCATCAGCAAGAATCCTGCTTCGCAGGACAAAATTTGTCTTAACGACAAATTTTGGTCTGGTACGGTTATTGATTTTCCTGATGAAAACAATAACCTATGATAAATAGATAATTCGTGCTATACTTAAAACGACTGTTTGTTGCAAAAAAAGCAAGTGTAACTGGAATCGTTAATGGACTAGAAGGGGAGAAGGCAGGTTATGGAACATAAAATGGATGAGAAGAAAGTTCTTCATGTAAGAATGTTAGGACATTTTTCACTCACCTATGATGGACACGAAGTAACGCCGGGGCGAAATAACGCATCCAAATTCACTCAATTGTTGCAGATTGTATGGCTTCAGGGAGATAAGGGAGTTTCTAAGGATGAACTTGTTAATGCTCTTTATGGCGAAGATGAGACTAGTAATATAAGTAATAGTTTCAATAATCTATTGTATCAGATGCGCAAACAGATGGTAGCAGCAGGGCTTCCATCTAAAGCTTATGTTAAAAAGCAAAAAAAGATTTTTATAATTGATCAGGAAGTTCCAGTATGGATAGATGTCTTAGAGTTTAGAAAACATTATCGTCTTGGACTAAATGCAATGTCTGAACCGGAGCGTTATCAGCATTATAGAGAAGCTTTTGATTTGTATCAGGGAGAGTTATTACCAGCTTTATCTACAGAGACATGGGTAATAATGGAGTCTGTGTCCTTAAGAAAAGAGTTTGGAGAAGTAGCAAAATGGCTTGGAAAATATCTCCAGGAGCAAAAAGAATATGATCAGGCCTTTAGAATTTATGGAAGAGCTGCTGATATATATCCTGAAGATGATTGGCAAGTTGGTCAGATTGAAAGTTTACTTAATAAAGGGGACTATAAAGGTGCTTTGTCAGTCTATGACAAAACCGTTGAATATTATACAGGCACATTAGGAATTTCAGTTCCTGAAAAACTCCTTGCTGTTTATCATAAGATGAGCGAAAGGATAGATAATGCGCCAGGACAGATTCATGAGATTCAGGAAGAAATGGTTGAAGATAGAAAATCTGTTCAGGAAGACGAAAATGGTGCATATGATTGCTCATATCCAAGCTTTATTGATGCATATCATATTTTGTCGAGAAATATGGAACGAACTGGATATTCTGTCTATATGATGTTGTGTACACTTGTTGATTATGAAGGAAAGATGATCCGCAATCAGGACAAACTAAAAATTCGAAGTGAAGCTTTATTTCAGTCTATAAGAACTACACTTCGAAGGGGAGACACGTTCACAAAATATTCAAATAGTCAGTTCCTTATTTTGCTAGTCGGAACTAGTCAGGAAGATTGTGATATTATTTATAGAAGGATGAATAAAAAACTTAAAGAAATTGCAGGACCAAGAGCGGATTTCAAGTATAGCGTGGTTTCTTTGGCTCAACTTCCAAAGATGAATGATGACTGAAAACATAAAAAAGGATAAAAAAATTTAAGGTTTCGTGTTCACAGTTTGTTCACAGACTATTAAAATTAACGAAAATTTTATCAAAAAAAATTTACTTTTGGCAGAATTGTTAATGACATAATTTCGACTTTGTGTTATATTTACCTTTAGTCAGAGTTTGAAAATTTGATAATGGGGGTGCGTTGCTGACGTAAATGAAGCAGTAACGGCTTTTAACTGGCTAGAGGATAATTATGAAAAAAAACCAAACTGTAAAGATACTTGTGGCTACCCAGAAAAAGTACTGGATGCCAAAAAGCAAAATGTATATTCCGATGCAAGTTGGAGCTGTGAACATGAAAGATAAACAGGGTAATCCTGTTGATCTTGGCTACCAAAAGGACGATATCGGAGATAATATTTCAGAAAAAAATCCATTATACTGTGAACTAACAGCTCTTTATTGGGCTTGGAAGAACATGGATACGGATTATATTGGACTTTGCCATTATAGACGTTATTTTGGCGGCCAGCGTAGTAACAGAAATCCTAAGGGAAGAGTTCTTTTGCGTAGAGAGATTCAGCCTATGCTTGGAAAGTATAGAGTATTTCTCCCAGCCAAGAGACATTATATTATAGAGTCATTGTATTCTCACTATCAACATACTCATTACATTGAGCATTTGTATGTGACAAGAGGAATTATTTCACAGAAATATCCCGAATACATCGAAATCTATGACAAAGTACTTCGCCAGACAAGCGGCCATATGTTCAACATGATGATTATGGATAAAGAACTTCTGAACGAGTATTGCGAATGGCTTTTCTCAATCCTTTTTGAATTAGAGAAAAAAATCGATGTTCGCCAGATGTCTAATTTCCAGGGGCGTTATTGTGGAAGAGTGAGCGAGATTATTTTTAATGTTTGGCTTAACTATCAAATAGAGACTGGAAGAATCAGTAAAGATGAAGTTAAGATTCTTCCGTATGTGTATATGGAAAAGGTTGACTGGCTTAAAAAGGTTTCTAGATTCCTTAGAGCTAAGCTTTTCCATGAAAAATATGAAGTGTAATTATGAGTTCCTTGAATTTTTCAACTGTAAATGCATTTAAGCATATATCTGATGCTGGAAGCGTGGTATTAAATAACGAGGAATTGCTTCAGCTTCAGAAGACGCTGAATGCTATTCTTGAAGACATAGTTTCTGTATGCGACGAACATAATCTTACGTATACACTTGGCGGCGGTTCAGCTCTTGGAGCTGTTCGCCACCATGGCTTTATTCCATGGGATGATGATATTGATATTAATATGCCAAGAAAAGATTATGATAAGTTTATTCCACTTTTCAGAGCAAAATTTAAAAATAAATATTGGATTCATACGCCAAAAGATACAAAAGGTTTTAATCTTCTACTTTCGAGAATAAGATTAAAAGGTACAAGTGTTGTTACAAGAGAAGATTTTGCCAACAAAGAAGCTGGCGCTTTTGTAGATCTTTTCGTCATTGAAAATACTTTTAACAATGCATTTCTCCGCGCAATTCATGGTATTGGATGTAATGGATTGGGATTTTTGGTATCCTGTCGTAAGTTTTACAGGGATAGAAAACAAATGATGTCTATTGCCCAAAATGCCGGAAATAAGCATTTGACAAAAATTTTCAAATTGAAGATAATAATAGGATTCATGATATCATGGTTGCCAATGGATAGATGGGTAAAGATTGGTGATTCATGGAATAGAATTTGTAAGAATAATAAATCTCGTTATGTTACTGTTCCTACCGGACGAAAATACTTTTTTGGAGAAATGTATCGAAGAGAAGATATTTGCAAAACAAGAAATGTGCGGTATGATGGTAAATTGTATAAAGTTCCGAGAAACATAAAATTGTATCTAAGAAACTTATACGGAGATTATATGAAACTTCCGGATCCCGATTCAATTGAGAAACACGTATTTTTTGAACCGTTCTATCTGGAAAAAGGAGATAATAAATGAATGTAGCACTTATTTTTGCTGGCGGTACTGGTACTAGAATGAATACCAAGGCTGTTCCAAAGCAGTTTCTTATGCTTTATGGCAAACCTCTTATTATTTATACATTGGAAAAATTTGAGAATCATCCTGAGATTGATGGTATAGTAATATCTTGTCTGGATGCATGGATTCCTCAGATGAAAAAATATTGTGAAAAATATGAAATTACAAAGGTTCGCTCAATAGTTCCTGGTGGTTCAACGGGTCAGGAATCTATTTATCACGGTCTTAAGTCTATTTCGTCTATGTATAGTGATGATGCAGTAGTACTTATTCATGATGGTGTAAGACCGCTTGTTGATCCAGATACAATAACAAGTGCAATTGAGAAAACAAATGAAAAGGGAAATGCCGTTACAGTAACACCTGCAATCGAAACTATCTTCCTTGATAATGAGGCAGATGGCGAAGTTGGACGTATTATTGATCGTAAGAAATGTCTTATGGCAAGAGCTCCTCAGTGTTTTAAACTTGGAGAAATCATGGAGGCTCACCAGAAAGCTATTAGTGAGAATAGAAATGATTTTATTGATTCAGCCAGTATGATGAAAGAATATGGACATAAACTCTTTACGATAGAAGGAAAGGCTGAGAATATTAAAATTACCACGCCGATTGATTTCTATTTATTCCGTGCAATCATCGATGCACGCGAAAATTCACAGATATTCGGTTTATAATGGGAGGAGTATATTAATGCCAGTAGTTGAAATTGTTAAAAGAAAAGCTAAAAGAATGTATCCTGCGGCGGTAGAAGGAAGATTTTTTAAGCGTCTGGGAGTTGCTTGGAAACAAACAAAGACTTGGGTAGATAGAAGAATTGGATATGAAAACAGAAAGATTCTTTCTGAGAATACACCAGTTATTTATAATCAGATAATGTTTATTACTTTTAACCATAGTTATTCTTGTAACCCTAAGTACATTTGTGAAGAACTTATTCGGAGAAATGCAGATGTAGAAATATATTGGGGAGTTACTAATATGAATACTCGTGGCGGAGTACCAGATCTTCCTAATGTTCATGTTGTTAAGATGAACAGCTATGAGTATTTTGAAGCTGCATGTTCTTCAAGAGTTATTATTATTAATTCGCTATTAGGAGACAAGTTTTATCCGTTCCCAGTTAAGAAAGAACAGAGAGTATTTGAAACATGGCATGGCAGTCTTGGAATCAAGCGATTTGACCTTGCTCACTATAATACAAATCTTTCATGGCCTGAAGCTGCAAAGAGAACAGGTAAGCTTACCAATTACTGTATTTCAAATTCCAAGTTTGAAGAAGATGTTTTTCGTGAGACATTCTGGCCACAGACAAAGATTATGCGTCTTGGTCATGCCAGAAATGATATTTTCTTTGACACCTATAAATCACGTCGTGCGCAGTGGAAGAAAGACTTCTTTGATGCACATGATTTGAAGGAAGGTACAAAGCTTGCACTTTATGCACCAACCTTCCGTGATACGCATAACTTCGAAGTATATGATTTGAATGCTGAAAAGGTTGTAAAGGCATTAGAAGATCGTTTTGGCGGAGAATGGAAGCTTCTTCTTCGTTATCATGACAATGATAAAAAGAATGAGAAAACACAAAATAAGCTTAAGTCCGAAAGTGTAATCGATGTTACAGATCTTCCGGATATTCAGGAACTTCTTTCTTTTGTTGATTGTGGTATCACAGACTATTCTTCATGGATTTATGATTTTATTCTTGGCAGAAAGCCTGGATTTATCTATGCAAGAGATGTAGAAGTTTATAATAATGAGCGTGGTTTTTATTTCAAACTTGAAGAGTCTCCATTCCCTGTTGCTTCTAGCAATGAGCAAATGCTGGAGAATATTGCAAAGTTTGATGAAGATTTATATCAGCAGAAAGTTACTGACTTCCTTAATGAAAAAGGTTGTATGGATGATGGTTATGCAAGTAGAAGAATTGCAGATCGTTTGATGAAGCTGCTTGGTTGATTTGGATGAAATGACTATGACTGTTTTAAAAAGTGATAGTGCAAGAGAAAATGCAGCTTTGCAGTTTCGTCAAAGCAAAAAGAGAAATGGCAGGATTGATTTTCTGCGATTTCTCTTTGCATTTATTGTTTTAATGCACCATTCTAGATATCTTCTCGGAGATGACAACTGTTATTTCCTTGGAGGTTCACTAGGAGTTGAGTTCTTTTTTCTGGTGTCTGGCTACTTGATGATGGCATCACTTGAAAAAATAATTCAAAAAAATGGTGTAGAAATAAAGGAAAAAAATCTTGCATATGAAACAATAGAGTTTATAAAAAGAAAAATAACATCGATCCTTCCGCAATATCCAATTGCTTGGTTTATTGGATTTTGCGTTGTGATGTTTTTACATGAGTATTCTTTAAAAAAAGCTGCTAGAAAATTTGTGGCATACTTTTGGGAATTTTCATTGATGAAAATGACCGGAATATTCGAAAACGGGATAGATGGTGTAATTTGGTATATTTCAGCTATGCTCATATCTATGGCTATATTGTATCCTTTGATCAGGAAATGGCCAGAAATGATGAGAATGATTTTATGTCCTCTTATAGCTTTGATGCTTCTTGGAATAACATGTGGATTGGATGGAAATCCAAGAAACCCAACAAAGTGGTATGGCATAATTTATAAGGGAAATTTGCGGGCATTTGCTGAAATATGTCTTGGAATTACAATGTTTCGTATAACACAGAGAATAAAAAAGGTCGATTGGACTTTGTTCTCGAAAATTTTATTTGAAACTATTCAGATTTTGTGCTATGTTTCTTCAATAATCTACATGTATTATGACAAACCCGGAAAACAAGACTATTTTTACATGTTTTTGTTATACATAGCGGTTTCACTTTCTTTTGCTCAGGTTGGAATACTCTCGAAATTATTTAATAATTCTCTGAGTTATTTTTTGGGAAGAATAAGTACAGCAATATTCTTTTCGCATATATATTATGCACAGAACCTTAATATGATACTTCCTGACAACCTTGGTAAAAATGAGAAAATGTTTATTTATATTGCATGCAGCATTGTTACTGCAATAATTGTTGAGTATCTCTCCTTTATTTGGAGAAAGTATTCCTGTGCAGATAGAATAAACAGGATATTTGTGAGGAAATTATGAGTAAGATGATAACGTTGTACAAAAAATATCAGTTTCTTTTTGAGGAATTGGTAAAACGTGATTTTAAGCAGAAGTATAAGAGGAGTATTTTAGGAATGGGGTGGAGTATTCTTTCTCCTCTTTTGTCCCTTCTTGTTATGTATGTAGTATTTTCCAGACTTTTTGGTCATAGAATGGAACATTATGTAACTTACCTTTTCTCTGGTCAGTTAGTCCTTTCTTATTACAAGGAATCTACCAAAAATGGAATGACCAGTTTAGTAAATAATGCAAAAATTTTTACTAAAATAAATGTGCCAAAATATATGTTCTTATTGTCTAAAAATGTATCCGCTTTGGTTAATTTTGGTTTGACTTTACTTGTTTATTTTGTATTTTGCGCTTTTGATGGTATAACATTTCATCCTCAGCAGCTTTTGTTTTTCTTTCCGGTTTTATGCCTTCTTTTATTGAATATTGGGGTAGGTCTTATTTTATCGGCAATGTTTGTGTTTTTTAGAGATGTTCGTTATCTTTATGATGTACTTCTTACACTTTTGACATACGTTTCTGCGATATTCTATTCAGTTGATAAGTTTGGTGAAGTTGGTAAGCAGCTGTTTTTGTTAAATCCAATATATGTCTATATCAAATATATACGTTTGATAATGATTGATGGTATTATACCTTCACTTTCATATCATGGATTATGCGTATTATATGCTGCATTTTATTTGGGTATAGGTGGTTATATCTATAAGAAGAATAATCATGCATTCTTATACTATTTATAATTATTAGTGGATTATGTGTAAAACAGCAACGTATTTTTTGAAAAGAGGCTAGTATGTCTGTAATTGAATGTAATAATGTAAGTATCAGATACATAACCGGAGATTTTAAAGCAATAGGTTTAAAGGAATATGTAATAAGACATTTAACCGGTAAATATAAAGTTAAAGAGTTTTGGGCAGACAAAGATGTCACCTTTAGGCTTGAAAAGGGAGACATGCTTGGAATAATTGGAAGTAATGGAGCTGGAAAATCTACTCTATTAAAGGCAATAACAGGCATTATGGTTCCAACTTATGGCGATTTGCATACAAAAGGAAATATTGCTGCATTACTTGAACTTGCAAGTGGATTTGATGGCGATATGACTGTAAGAGAAAATACTTATCTTAGAGGCGCACTTCTTGGGTATACAAGGGAATTCCTTGATGAAAAGTATGATGAGATTATTAGATTTGCTGAGCTTGAAGATTTCCAGGAATATGAGTTCAAACAGCTTTCATCAGGTATGAAGAGCCGTCTTGCATTTGCAATTGCCTGTCTTGTTAATCCGGATATTATTATTCTTGATGAAGTTTTGTCAGTTGGAGATGGAGCTTTTCGTAAGAAATCTGGCGATAAGATGAAAGAAATTCTTAATAGTGGTGTTACAGGACTTCTTGTAAGTCATAGTATTTCTCAAGTTAGAGAATTGTGTAATAAGATTTTGTGGCTTGATCATGGAAAACAGATTGCTTTTACTGATGATGTAGAGCACTATTGTGATGCATATGAAGAGTTTCTAATGACTAAGAAACTTCCAAAGAGTGCAGCTGATATCGATAAACTTGCTGAAGGCTATAAAGTACGTAAGCTTCAGGAAGAGCAGGAAAAAGAAGCTCAAGAAATTGAAAGAGCTAGAAAAAAACTTGAAAAAATCGAGAAAGATAGTGCAAAAAAAGCTGAAGCAAAGAAGAAGGCAGAAGATAATAAGAAATCAGAATCTGATAATAAGGCAACTAGTACAAAGTCTGTGAAGGAATTTGAAGTTAAAATCGATGATTATGATTTGATTTTGGAAAGCCCAGATGATGCATTTCTTCAGGAGGATTTAGAAAAAACAGCAAATTATGATAAGATTCCTTTTGAAATGCTTAAAGATTCCCAGATTCTTGTTACAGGTGCAACAGGTCTTGTAGGTTCGCAGATGGTCAAGAGTCTTGCAGCAATGAATCGTATAAAGAAGCTTAATATGAGGATTCTTGCCCTTGTTAGAAATGAGAAAAAAGCAAAAGAAATCTATGGAGATTTGCTTACAAGAAGCGATATTCTTCTTGTTAATGCAGATCTTAATGATAAGGAACAACTTGTTGTAGGTGTTAAGTCTGCACTTCAGGAAGATAGGAAGTTCTATGTTATTCATGGAGCAGCAGTTACTACTTCGAAGACAATGATAGAACAACCTGTCGGAACAATTGATACATCTCTTAGAGGGACTGAAAGTATCCTTAAACTTGCTTCAGAATGCAATGTTGCATCTTTTGTATATCTTTCATCAATGGAAGTATATGGAACATGGGATGGAAGCAGCATTGTTACAGAAGATAAGATGGGATATGTTGACCCGATGGCCGTTAGAAGTAATTATCCTTTAACCAAAAGAATGTGCGAAAACATGTGCATTGCATATAATAAGCAAAATGGTGTACCTGTAAAGATTGCACGTTTATCACAAACTTTTGGAGCAGGTACTCTTCCTAAGGAAAATCGTGTGTTTGCTCAATTTGCAAAGAGTGCAATGCATAAAAAGGATATCGTACTTCATACTAAGGGGCAGTCTGAAGGAAATTATTGCTATACCGCAGATACAATAAGAGCGCTTCTTATCATTCTTTTAAAAGGAGAAAATGCAAGTGCCTATAATATCAGTAATGAATCTACTCATACTACTATTGCCGGAATGGCTAAGTTTGTTGCAGAGAAACTTGCTGATAATAAGATTAAAGTTATATTTGATATTCCAGAAGAAAATACTTTTGGTTATGCAGCGGATACTAAGATGAAACTTTCAAGTAAGAAACTTCAATCTCTTGGATGGAATCCAGAGTATGATCTTGAAACTGCATATAATCGAATGATTGGAAGTATGCGTGAACGCGGAATTGATTAAAATATGTAAAAAAGGCATCGAAAGAATTTTCGGTGCTTTTTTTATCACAAAAAATGTTGAAAATATGATATTTTTTGTGATGAATGTTTTGTTATATTAATAACATAGATATCTAAGATATCGAAAAATTAAGGGGAAAAGTTGTGAAATAACTTGAAATAGGAGGAGATTTACCATGAGCATGCAAAGGCAACATGGAAATAGAGATGGAAAAGGAACATTTATCGTTGAAATCAGACACCAAGATGGGGATACTTGGCAAGGTAAAGTGACTTGGGCAGAAGGAAATAGGCGCGAAAATTTTCGTAGTACGCTAGAACTTATGAAAATGATGGATTCTGCAGTTAATTCAGTAGTCGAAAATGATGATTTTGATGAGCGATATTCAACGCTTTGATTGTCCCAAAACTAATTGAATAAAAAAGTAATAATAAGACAGGAGAAGTGAATGAAAGAAATGCTTTATGCACCAAATCTTGTTAGCATAGGAGTTGATGGAAAAACAGCAGGAGACTACTATGGTAGATTATGGATACCGTATGCGGAAGAGGCTGAGAATTTTTCTGGAATGAAACAGCTTCTTATGATGCTTGATGATCAGTATGACAAATGGAATTATCCTCAAAGGTCAGTAAATTATCGTAGTTTAGTGAAAAAAGCGGACGAAACAACTAATGAAGAAAAAATAAATAACAAATTTCTTTTTGTTGAAAAAGTCAATGATATGCAGCAGAAACGGGGAAAAATGGCAACCTTTGTCGTACAGGTTAAGTATAGACAACGAGCGACTTGGCAAGGGGAAGTAATATGGTCAGAAAAGGATACTAAAGAAAGCTTTTTGAGTGCTTGGGATTTAGTGAAAAAAATAGATAAGTATTGTAATTAAATGTTAGCCATAGAGACATTCTCTATGGCTTTTGCTTTAAATTGTTAGAGTATTCTGCTATAATTCAATCATAGTTTGAATAATGCTTGATTGGAAAAGAGGAAATAATGGAAAATAGTTATAACATTGATCATATCATCAAAGTTATTCTTCAAGACTATGATAAAGGGCGCGATGTAGACAAAATGGATGCATTTGCCCAGCCTGATAAGAAGGCAATTGAGGACATAACAAATAAACTATTGAATGTGATTTTTCCGGGATATTATAGAGATAAGTTTTATAAAAGCTTTAATGATCGTAACCGCATTTCTGTTCTTATAGAAGATGTGATTTATAATTTGGAAAAACAGATTACTATAGCGCTTAATTATCACAAAGATTTTGAAGATACAGATGAACAGCTAAGAAAAAATGCAGCCAGACATTTGACTTCAGCATTCGGTGAAAGAATACCGGTTATTAGAGAATACGTAGATACAGATGTTCAGGCTACTTTTGATGGAGATCCAGCTGCTTATGGTAAAGAAGAAATAGTTCTATGTTATCCAGGACTCTTAGCAACGACAATTAATCGAATTGCACATGAACTGTTTTTGCTAAAAGTTCCATTTATTCCAAGAATGATGACAGAATATGCGCATAGCAGAACAGGAATTGATATTCATCCTGGAGCTACAATCGGAAAATATTTTATGATAGACCATGGAACTGGTGTAGTAGTAGGAGAAACATCTATTATCGGTGCAAATGTTAAAGTTTATCAGGGAGTAACAATCGGTGCGTTATCTACAAAAGGCGGACAAGCATTGAAGGGCGCAAAGAGGCATCCTACAATCGAAGATAATGTAACTCTATATTCAGGAGCATCAATTTTGGGTGGTCAGACAGTAATTGGTCATGATAGCATAATTGGCTCGAACTGTTTTATTACTGCATCAGTACCACCACAGACAAGAGTGACCATTCGAAATCAGGAACTTCTTTATAAAGATGGCAACGGAAAGGAATGTACATCCGATGAGTTTCATCAGGGAGCCTGTTGGGGGACGCCATAAGCTTTGATTTTTAATAAATGATATATAATTTTTTTAGGAGTAAAGAAATGTTTAGTGAAGTAACAAAAGAAATGCTTGATTTTATTGACGCATCACCAAGCTGCTACCATGTAGTAGAAAACCTTGCAAAAGAACTTGATAAAGCTGGTTTTACAAAGCTTGATGAGAAAGAAGAATGGAAACTTGAATCAGGAAAGTCATATTATGTGACAAGAAATGGTTCATCTATTATTTCCTTTAAACTTCCAGTAAAGGATTATAAGGGATTTCGCTTTATGGCAAGTCACAGCGATTCACCTTCTTTTAAAATAAAAGAAAACCCTGAAATGGTAACAGAAAAGGCATATGTACGCCTGAATGTTGAAGGATATGGCGGAATGCTTGATGCACCTTGGTTTGACAGACCGCTTTCAATAGCAGGAAGAGTTTTAACTGTGGAGAATGGACATATTAAGAGCCGTCTTGTAAATGTAGATAAAGACCTCTTGATGCTTCCATCTCTCGCAATTCATATGAATAGAGAAGCTAATAAAGGATATAGCTATAATGCACAGAAAGATATGCAGCCAATATTTGGTGATGAAGAAGCAAAGGATTGTTTTTGGAAGATAATCGCAGACGCAGCTGGAATTGAAGAAAAAGACATCTTTGGTAGTGATTTATTCTTATATAACAGAGTAAAACCAACAACATGGGGTGCTAATGGCGAGTATATATCTTCTTCAAGGCTTGATGATCAAGAATGTGTTTATACTACGTTTAAAGGATTTATGAGCGCAAAAGCAAAAGAATATGTGCCTGTTCATGTTGTATTTGATAATGAAGAAGTTGGAAGTGGTACAAAACAGGGTGCTGCATCAACATTCCTTAAAGATACACTTGAAAGAATAAATGAATCCCTTGGAAAATCAAGACAGGAATATCATATGGCTCTTGCAAATAGTTTCATGGTATCTGCTGATAATGCACATGCAGTTCACCCAAACTATACAGATAAAGCAGACCCTGTTAACCGCCCTGTTATGAATAAAGGCATTGTCATTAAATTTAATGCAAATCAGAAATATACAACTGATGGTGTTTCACAGGCGTTTTTTAGAACAGTATGTGAAAACGCAGATGTTCCATATCAGATTTTTACTAATAGAAGTGATATGCCAGGCGGTTCAACACTTGGAAACATATCTACTACCCAAGTGGCAATCAATACAGTTGATATAGGACTTGCACAGCTTGCAATGCACTCACCATATGAGACAGCTGGTGCAAAAGATCCTGTTTATCTTGCTAAAGTTTCTAAAGAGTTCTACGAAGCGGATATTGAACTCTAAAAATATATGCAAGTTGCCACAAAAGAAAAGATAAAGTATAATATTATTAGTGCGTTTGTACTATTTTTTCTAAAAATATAAGAGGAAAGCAGGATATTTTAATGGCGTTATTTGGGTTGTTTGGGGGAAATAAGAGAAAAGAAGATGAGGAAGCTGCTAATCTTGAGTTGAAGCTTGAAGCAAGCAAGAAACTTGTAGAACAGCAGAGAAAAGAGCATGAAAATTTGCCGTGGCCTCATCCTGTTCCACTTTCACATATTAAGGTTTCAGGTGGAGAACCTGAGACAATGGAAGATCCAGTGTCTTCTGATAGAAAGGATGAAATCGGACCTTTAGTATTTGAAGAAAAGATTTCACCAGAAGTTTTGAAGGAAATGACTCTTCAGGAATTGTTATTTGTTTTAACTACTCAAGAAGTATTTAATGCAAAGGCAAAACTTGCAAATTTTTCTGATAATCACAGAATTATTTATAACGAACTTCTTAATAGAATTCGTGATGCCAAAACATATTATGCAATATATGATGCACGTACGAATTATCCTTTTATAGAAGGTGGATTTGCATATATTTATCTTGACGAAGAACTTGCTAATAAAGCGGTTGAAGCATATAACCGTCAATATAGAAAGCTTGTGGTTAAAAATTGTCCGGCAAGACCAGACGGTGCATCAGACACTGATAGAGGATTTTTTGACTACCTTTACTATCTTGGAATTGAGAGAATTATTATTGATAATGGACAGTATAGAGCAAGATTTCTTAGAAGTGAGATTGTTGCAGCACCATGGCAGGACAATGAAAAGCGCCCGCCTATAAATCCTTCGCTTAGACTTGCTATGTTGGATTTCCTTTCTGAAGTTCGTTGGCCTGTAAAATATGAAAAACGTCCAGCAATAGTACATGCCAAGGAGATGAGAATGATAAGTCTGGTACTAAATGGCATGTATATCGTACCGCTTACTCATGAAGGTCCTGTTGAAATGTCTGAGGATGGAAAAGTTCGTTTTAATAAAGATACAAGACTTCGTTTTCCAATTCTTAAGACAAAGGATGATAAAGTTTATCTTCCGGTCTTTACTGATGGAATTGAATTCGGGAAAAAGTTTGGAAGAGAGGGATTTGAAGGAGCAGTATTTGCTTTTCGTGATATTCTAAGATTTGTCGAAGATAAAGATGGCATTACTATTAATCCTATGGGAGAAAATATCATGCTCCCGAAAGAAAAAATGTTAGAACTTCAGGCAGCAGCAGAGTCAGCAATGTCAGCTAATGCTAATCAGGGATCAGTAGCAGGAAATGTATCTGATCAGGACATGATTAAGCGTGCAAGTGCAGAAGAAGTTGCTGATACAATAGCTAAAGTTGTTCAGAAAAATGCACAACTAGCAAAAGATGTTAAGGAGTCAACATCTGACGAAGATTATAAAGAAGATGTTTCTGAAGCTGATGTAAATACAATATAACATTTTAATGGCGCACAAAATAATAAAAATTACTCAAGTTTTTTAGGTTTGGATACGATAATCATCATATAAACATTGCGACTTAATGGCTTTCTGAACACAAATGAGAGGAAAGGCGAAAACATGTTTGATCGAATGATGGGACAGTTTCTGGTGGAAAGAGGAAGAATTACCACACAGCAGCTGGAACAGGTTTATGAAAGACAGGCTAAAAGCAGAGCTAGAATCGGAGTAATTGCAGTTGCAGAACAGTTAATGACAATTGCACAGGCAGAAGAGATCAACAATATGCAGACCATGCAAGATGCACCTTTTGGTGAACTGGCTATTCAAAAAGGATATCTTTTGCCGGAACAAGTGGAAAGGTTGCTGGAACGACAGGGAAGCGAATTTTTGACATTTACGCAGGCTTTAATTGATTATGGAGTTGTTTCGCTCGAACAGGTAAGTAAAGAAATAACTGAATTTCAGAAGTCACATGGACTTATGGAATCAGAAATGACAGCACTAAGAGCTAATGACATAGAAAAAATCGTTCCTATATTTGTTAGAGATGCAAATGAAGAAGTTCGTAAACTATATACAGTCATAGTAAAAAGCTGGTATAGACTTCTCAATACTCACGTTACAATTGGTTTTGTTGAAAAAAAGCAAGTTGTAAGTGGTGATTGTATAGGATTCCAGAGAATGACAGGAAAAGATGCTTTTTGTGTTGGAATTACTGGAAACTATGAAGATTTAAGAAAAACAGCAATGGATTATACCAAAGAAGATTTCATTGAAACCAAAGAAGATACTTTGGATGCGTTATGTGAAATGATTAATTGCATGAATGGAATCTATGTTACCAAAGTTTGCGAAGATGAGGAATTAACAGATTTAGATCCACCTGAATATGTCACAAAATATTGTAGTATTTCAGCGGAAGAGATTTATTCATTACCTATTTGTTGCGATGATACAGTTGTATACATTACGATTTCAGATGCAGCTGCAACTAAAATTGTGTGAAGCTTGGAGGTAGCGAAGATGGCAAAAATCCTTATTGTTGATGATTCTAGAACTTCGAGAAGAATTCTGAAAGATATTTTGGAGCGTCATGGCCATACGATTGTTGGTGAAGCTGTAAACGGAAAGGAAGGATACGAAATGTATCAATCCACTAACCCGGATATAGTTACAATGGATATTACAATGCCGGTTATGGATGGTATAGATTCATTGAAGCTTATTATGAGGCTTAATCCTGAGGCAAAAGTCATAATGGTTACAGCTGCCGGACAAAAACAAAAAATGCTAGAAGCATTAAAAGATGGCGCATCAGAGTATATTGCAAAACCTCTTGATGAAGAAGCAATCGTAAAGACAGTTGATGAAATATTAAAGAAAATGGGTCATTGAGACCATTGGAATAACAAAAGCTGACAGTAAGATATGTTTTTACTGTCAGCTTTTGCTGCATTAACTGTCTACAAGAGGAGATGTTGTTGTAGACAAAGACCTTAATACATTTTCTGATTACCATTTTGACTGAAATTATTTATTTCTGCATATTTTCTCATATATTTTTTTCCTAGTTATTATGAGAATAGTCAGTAATTAAGAATTATATCCATCCGCCATCAAAACTAATAATCTGACCAGTCAAATATCCTGGGGCATTAGCTATAGTAAAAACCATATCGGCCACTTCATCTGGAGTAGCAATTCTATCTGCTGGTATTTCTTCTTTTAAGCACTCAAGTTCTTCATTTGATAAATGTTTTCGATTCATATCTGTATCAATAACACCACAAGCAATTGCGTTTACCGAAATGTTAGATATAGCAAGTTCTTTAGCAAGAGCTTTAGTAAAAGCGTTAACACCACCTTTACTTGCAGAATATGCAACCTCGGTTGAGGCTCCAACATTTCCCCATACAGAAGAAATGTTAATGATTTTACCAGAGCCTTGTCTTAACATTAAAGGAACTGCAAAATGAGAAGTATTATAAACAGAAGTGAGATTGGTTTGGATAATCTTGTTCCAATCATCTATACTCATGTCTGTAAAAAGTCCTAACCACGCGATCCCGGCATTATTAATAACTATATCAACATGTCCTATAGTAGAAAAAAGTGTTGCTACTTCTTCATAATTTCCAACATCACATTTATATGGGGTGCACATAATATTATATTTTTCTGAAAGTTCAATTGAGAAATTACAAAGACTTTCATAACTATTTAAGCAGGTCAGATAGAGATTGGCACCTTCTTTAGCAAAGCGAGCAGCAATAGCCTTGCCTATTCCTCGACTGGCGCCAGTTATTAATACATTTAAACTCATAAAATTTTCCTTAAACCTTTATAATTGTATTTTTTTAGTTACTTGAAAAGTAAACGCAAATATGTATAATATGATTCAAAAGTCATACAAACTAGTTGATTACTTAAGAACCATCCAAAAATCTACACATATTTTGAAAACTAAAAATATGATGTGAAATAAATTTAATTTATTATAACACAATGTTGTTAACAGAAAGGAGAATACATGTCAAAAGAGTTGTACGATGTAATAATAATAGGTAGTGGACCTGCAGGTTTGTCTGCTGCTGTTTATGCTCAAAGAGCAGAATTGAAAAATATTGTAATTGAGAAAAATCCAATATCTGGCGGACAAATAATTAATACTTATGAAGTTGATAATTATTTGGGATTACCAGGAATAAACGGTTTTGATCTTGCAATGAAATTTAGGGAACATGCTGATAAACTTGGGACGGTTTTTGTGACAGAAGATGTTTTGTCAATTGAAAAGATTACAGAAGATAAAGATTTAAATAAGAATATATTTCGAATCAAAACAGATTCAAACGAATATGAAAGTAAAAGTGTTCTAATTGCAACAGGTGCTTCTCATTTGAAACTTGGAGCTTTTGGAGAAAATGAATTTGGCGGAAGAGGCGTTTCTTACTGTGCTACATGTGATGGTGCTTTCTTTAGAAAGAAGACAGCAGTTGTAGTTGGTGGCGGAGATGTTGCAGTTGAAGATGCAATTTTTCTTTCCAGAATATGCAGTAAAGTTTATTTAATTCATAGACGTAATGAACTAAGAGCTACTAAAATACTGCAAAAAGAATTGCTTTCGATTGATAATATTGAAGTGATATGGGACAGCGTTGTTAAAAAAATCGAAGGAAACGAAAAGGTAGAAGATGTTCTTGTGGAGAATATTAAGACAAAAGAAGAAAAAAAGATACAAACAGATGCTTGTTTTATAGCTGTCGGAATTAAACCTGATACAGATTTTGTCAGAGATTTAGTTGAATGTGATGAGAAAGGGTATGTTAAAGCCCCCGAGTCAGGAGAAACAAGTGTTGAAGGAATCTATGTAGCTGGAGATTCCCGTAAAAAGAAGCTTAGACAAATTGTTACAGCTGTTGCGGATGGTGCAAATGCAATTACAAGCATTCAAGAATATTTAGTTGTCAAATCGTAATAATTATTATTTGGTTTTAGCAAACTATTCGTACATAATGGAGATAACTGGACTAATTGTTTGAAAATTAGTCCGGTTTTTATTTGTGCAAAATACATAAAAAAGCACCCATAAAAGGCATGTAATTCGACAACAATGAAAAACTCCGAATATTTTTTCACGAAAATTGGTTACAGTATTGACAAAATTTACTTAGAAGAGTATATTAAAACAAGATGTAACAAATCCGTAACATACTATGGAGGCCAAAATTGAAGAATGCGAATATGCGGCTTGCAGCTTGTGCGCTGACAGCTGCCGTAACATTTACAAGTATGGGTTTTGAAGCTTTTGCAGGATCATCAAAGGCAACAAAAGTTCTTCCATCCGCAGGAATTGGATATGAGCTTGCCGATGCACAGCTTTCATTATCAGAACTTGAAGAAAAGAGTAATACGTCAGGAAAGAGCGATAGTAGCTCATCAGCTAATACAGAATCATCTAAGTCTTCTAATAATAGTTCTACAAGTGCCAGTGGTACTTCTAAGAATGATTCAGGAAAGACTATCACAGATACAACACCTTTAGCATCAAGAGTTGATGAAGATGTCCTTAATGATATTGAGAAGGCAACTGGTGCTACAAAGGATGATAAAAGTGAATATTCCAACCTCGTAATCGCTCAGGTTAACAACTATGTTAACGTTAGAGAAAAAGCAAGCGAGGATTCTGAAATACTAGGTAAGTTGTACAACAAATCAGTGGGTACATTTCTTGGTGAAGAAAATGGTTGGTATAAGATTAAATCCGGAAGTGTAACTGGTTATGTTAAAGCTGAGTTTTGTGTAACAGGTGAAAAGGCAGTTGAACTTGCCCCTAAGGTGGGTAGACGTATTGCAACTGTAACTACTACAACACTTAAGGTTCGTAAGAAACCGGGTACAGACGCAGAAGTGCTTGGACTTATTCCAATTGAAGATGAACTTGTTGTTAAAGAAGAACTCGACGGTTGGGTTAGAGTCGAAATCGAGGAAGGTGAAGGTTACGTATCAATGGATTACGTAAAACTTTCAACTGAATTCGTAAAAGCAGAGTCGAAGGCTGAAGAAGAAGCAAGACTTGCTGCAGAAGAAGCAGAGAAAGAAGCGGCAAGAAAAGCAGCTGAGAAGGCTACAAAGAAGAATGATTCTAATAAATCTTCATCTAAGTCTGGCGGTAAGAGTTCAGGTAAGTCTTCTGGAAAGTCATCTGGTTCTTCAAAGAGTGTTAAGTCTGCACAGTCATTTACAACTCAGACAAGCTCAATTGGAGAAGCAGTCGCAAGATTTGCATGTCAGTTCGTAGGAAATCCATATGTATACGGTGGAACCAGCCTTACACATGGTGCTGACTGTTCTGGTTTCGTTATGAGTGTATTTGCAAACTTTGGAGTATCTCTTCCTCATAGCTCTGCTGCTGATAGAAATGTTGGTGCAGCAGTTGATGGACTTGCTAATGCACAGCCTGGAGATATTGTATGTTATTCAGGTCACGTAGCAATTTACATTGGTGGAGGACGTATTGTACACGCATCTACTTCAAGAACCGGTATTATCATTTCTAATGCTGGATATCGTACACCACTTGCTGTACGTAGAATTTTCTAATATATAATAATATTGATATACTAAGGCCTGTCTGCAGAGATGTGGATGGGTCTTTTTAGTGAAAGATAAAGTTGAAAAATAATATGAAAAAATAATATTATTACAGTAAATAGTTGCACAATTCATGTATAAAATGGTATAATGTACATATTAAAAAGCTGATGCTCTCGTATTACAAATGTTTTATCATCTATAATTACGGGAACATAATCCGCGAAAAGAAGAGGGATGTAAGGAAGGAGCCCTCGGGTCGCACTCAAAAAAGAATAAGGTGGTGACTATTATGAGATTCACAATCGTAGGTAAAAACATTGATGTAACACCTGGACTTAGAGATGCAGTTGAAGACAAGCTTGGAAAACTTGCAAAGTATTTCAACGAAGATACTAACGTGAATGTTACACTGAATGTCGATAAAGATCGTCATAAAATTGAGGTAACCATCCCGATGAAGGGAAAGATTATACGTTCTGAACAGGTTAGCAGTGACATGTATGCTTCAATTGATCTTGTTGAAGAGGTTATTGAGAGACAGCTTAAGAAATATAAGAATAAGCTGATTGACAAGAATCAGGCCGAGCGTACTGCATTCAAACAGGAATTTATTGATCAGGATTATGTTGATGAAGACGAGATTCGTATTGAACGTGTTAAAAAGTTCGATATAAAGCCAATGTATCCTGAAGATGCATGCGTGCAGATGGAACTTTTAGGTCATAGCTTCTATGTTTTCATTAATGCAGAAACAGATGAGACAAATGTAGTTTATAAGAGAAAAGGCAATACTTATGGTTTGATAGAGCCGGAAGCATAATTATATAATTGAACAGTTGAATTGATTTACAAAAAGATAACAGTAATGTCAATTGCTAAATAATTGTTAAAAAACATAGAGAAGTTTATATACTTCTCTATGTTTTTTTGTTATAATATTGACGTTGGGACGTTTAAATCAAAAAAAAGAATCTCCAGCGTAATAAAAGTAAAATGTAAGCGCTTACACTTTGTTAAATTTATTGCAATCTCAAAGTGGTGTGTGTTATAATGCTATTGTTCTGATAAAAAATTAACAAGCAGGACAGGATTCAAATGACAGACTTGTTGCAGATAATAATATCTGAAACGTTTGGTTTTGCTGGATTTTTGGAGCATAGCTACAAAAATATTTATAAATTTAATAATGTTTATTATTGAAGGAACTTCAAATATTCAGTCACAAAGAGTGAAAAGTATGGAGGTAAGAGAATGGCACAGAAGGTAGTAATAGCAAGCGCATGTAGAACAGCAATTGGTAAGATGGGTGGAGAGCTTTCCACAACACCAGCTCCAGTATTGGGTTCAATCGTAATCAAGGAAGCTCTTAAGAGAGCAAATGTTCCAGCAGATCAGGTTGACGAAGTTCTTATGGGTTGTGTAATTCAGGCAGGTCAGGGACAGAACGTTGCACGTCAGGCATCTATCAAGGCAGGTCTTCCTGTTGAAGTACCAGCTGTTACTGTTAACGTTGTATGTGGTTCTGGTTTGAACTGTGTAAACATGGCAGCAGAGATGATTAAGGCAGGTGATGCAGATATCGTTGTTGCAGGTGGTATGGAGAACATGTCTATGGCTCCTTACGCAGTAATGCAGGGACGTTATGGTTACCGTATGAACAACGGTACACTTGTTGATACAATGGTTAACGATGCACTTTGGGATGCATTCAATAACTACCACATGATGATTACAGCAGAGAACGTTGCTGAGCAGTGGAACTTAACACGTGAAGAACTTGATGAGTTTGCAGCAAACAGCCAGCAGAAGTGTGAAGCAGCTATGAAGGCTGGTAAGTTCAAGGATGAAATTGTTCCTGTTGAAATCAAGAAAAAGAAAGAAACAGTTATTGTTGATACAGATGAGGGCCCTCGTCCAGGTACAACAGTTGAGACACTTGCAAAGCTTAAGTGCTGCTCTGGCAAGAAAGAAGGCGGTGTAGTTACAGCTGGTAATGCTTCTGGTATTAACGATGGTGCAGCAGCAGTTGTAGTTATGAGCGAAGAGAAAGCTAAGGAACTTGGCATTAAGCCAATGGCTACTTGGGTTGCTGGTGCTCTTGGTGGTGTAGATCCTTCTATCATGGGTGTAGGTCCGGTTGCAGCTACACAGAAGGTTCTTAAGAGAACAGGTCTAACAATTGAAGACTTTGATCTTTATGAAGCAAACGAAGCTTTCGCTGCTCAGTCTGTAGCAGTAGGAAAAGATCTTCACTTCGATCCAGCGAAGCTTAACGTTAACGGTGGTGCTATTGCACTTGGTCACCCGGTTGGAGCTTCAGGATGTCGTATTCTTGTAACACTTCTTCACGAGATGCAGAGAAGAGATGCTAAGCGTGGTCTTGCAACCCTTTGTATCGGCGGTGGTATGGGATGTGCTACTGTTGTTGAGAAGTACGAAGGATAATTATATAAATAATCCATTTTAATAAATCCGCGCTGCTGCGTAGACAACGTAGCAGCGCAATAAATTGATTAGAGTTAAACGTTTTTTGTTTTTAACTTTGATGGCAAAAAGTGCCATCTATAACATCCAATGATTGGATAAAGAGAAAGGAATAACAACATGGGATTCGTTAAATACGAAGTTCAGGATGCAGTAGGTATCATTACTATAGATCGTGAAAAGGCATTAAATGCACTTAATAGCGAAGTTCTTGATGATCTTAATGCGGCATTTGATAACGTAGATCTTGATACAGTTCGTTGCCTTATTCTTACAGGTGCAGGTGACAAGAGTTTTGTAGCTGGTGCTGATATAGGAGAAATGAGCACTCTTACAAAGGCTGAAGGCGAAGCTTTCGGTAAGAAGGGTAATGATCTTTTCCTTAAGATTGAATCTTTCCCTATTCCTGTAATTGCTGCTGTTAATGGTTTTGCTCTTGGTGGCGGATGCGAGATTGCAATGAGCTGTGATTTCCGTATTTGCTCTGAAAATGCAATGTTTGGACAGCCTGAAGTAGGTCTTGGAATTACACCAGGATTTGGTGGAACACAGAGACTTGCTCGCCTTGTAGGCATGGGTATGGCTAAGCAGATGATTTACACAGCAAGAAATATCAAGTCTGATGAGGCTCTTCGTATCGGTCTTGTAAATCAGGTAGTATCTAGTGAAGAACTTCTTCCTACAGCTAAGAAAATTGCAAGTACAATCGCTATGCAGGCACCTATTGCTGTTCGTGCTTGTAAGAAAGCTATTAATGATGGTTATCAGACAGATATTAATAGTGGCGCAGCTATCGAAGAGAAGCTTTTTGGTTCTTGCTTTGAAACAGAGGATCAGAGAGAAGGAATGGGCAACTTCCTTAAGAAAAAGGATGATCCTACCAAGGTTAAGCACGTAGCATTCCAGAATAAATAATTTGGAATTTTATAATACAGAATGTCAGATATGGCTTTCTGAACATGAATTTATTTAAGGAGGACTTATACAATGAAAGTTGCAGTCATTGGAGCAGGAACAATGGGTTCCGGAATAGCACAGACATTCGCACAGTGCGATGCATTTGATACCGTATATCTTTGCGATATTAAGCAGGAGTTTGCAGATGGTGGTAAGGTTAAGATTGAGAAGAATCTTGCTCGTCTTGTAAAGAAGGAAAAAATGACTCAGGATCAGGCTGACGCAATTCTTGCAAAGGTTAAGACTGGTCTTAACACAATTGCTACAGATCCAGATCTTGTAGTTGAGGCAGCACTTGAAGTTATGGATATTAAGAAGAACTGTTTCAAGCAGCTTCAGGATGAGATTGTAAAGAATCCAGATTGCATTTATGCTTCTAACACATCTTCTCTTTCTATTACAGAGATTGGTGCTGGTCTTACAAAGCCTGTAATTGGTATGCATTTCTTCAATCCAGCTCCTGTTATGAAGCTTATTGAGGTTATTTCTGGTGCTAACACACCTAAGGAGACAACAGAGCGCGTAGTTGAGATTTCCAAGACTCTTGGAAAGACTCCTGTTCAGGTAAACGAAGCACCTGGATTCGTTGTTAACAGAATTCTTATTCCACTTATCAACGAAGGTATTTTCGTTTATAGCGAAGGCGTTTCTGACATCGAAGGTATCGATAGCGCTATGAAGCTTGGAGCAAATCACCCAATGGGACCTCTTGAACTCGGTGACTATGTTGGTCTTGATATCGTTCTTGCAATTATGGACGTTCTTTATCATGAGACTGGCGATTCCAAGTATCGTGCATGCACACTTCTTCGTAAGATGGTTCGTGCTAAGCACCTTGGTGTTAAGACAGGTATCGGTTTCTACAAGTACAATGAAGATAGAACAAAGACACCTGTAGATAAGCTTTGATAAATAGTTTTTTGTAGAATTAAGACTTCTTACATTTATAAATTCATTATATATGTAAGAAAAATATAATGTTACTGCTTTGATATATAGGAAGTAGTAATCATATAATTGCTTTCAAAGGTGATTAAAAGGCTTTCATCTTAAAACTTATGTTTGAAAGGTGAAAGCCTAAAGAATTGTTAAAAAAGTTTCAAATTGAAATTTTAAAAAGCAGAAATGTAAAAAGCTTTTTGCTATAATATTTTAAAACGTTTCTGTAAATATTTGGAAACAAGAAAAAGGAGAAAAACATGGATTTTCAGCTGGATCAGAAGCATGAAATGGCAAGATCTCTTTTCAGAGATTTTGCAGAAAAAGAAGTAAAGCCTCTCGCAATCGACACAGATGAGACAGAGACTTTCCCAAGAGAGACAGTTACAAAGATGGGTAAGAGTGGCTTTCTTGGTATTCCTGTACCAAAGGAATATGGCGGACAGGGATGCGATCCTCTTACATACGTTATGTGCGTAGAGGAACTTGCAAAGGTATGCGGAACAACATCTGTTATCGTTTCTGCACATACATCACTTTGTATTGATCCTATTCTTACATATGGTACAGAAGATCAGAAGAAGAAGTATATTCCAGATCTTGCATCTGGTAAGAAACTTGGTGCATTCGGTCTTACAGAGCCTGGTGCTGGTACAGATGCTCAGGGCGTACAGACAAAGGCTGTTCTTTCTGAAGACGGCAAGACTTGGACTCTTAATGGTTCTAAGTGCTTCATCACAAATGGTAAGGAAGCTGATGTTTATATCATCATCGCTTATACAGATATCATTACAGATGCTAAGGGAAGAAAGAGCAAGAAGTTCACAGCATTCATCGTTGAGAAAGATACTCCTGGTTTCACATTTGGAACAAAGGAACATAAGATGGGTATTCGTGGATCAGCTACATATGAGCTTATCTTCCAAGATTGTGTAATTCCAGCAGAGAACCAGCTTGGAGCTCGTGGAAAGGGATTCCCTATCGCTATGCACACTCTTGATGGTGGACGTATTGGTATTGCTGCTCAGGCTCTTGGTCTTGCAGAAGGCGCACTTGACAGAACAATCGCTTATGTAAAAGAGAGAAAGCAGTTCGGCAGAAGCATTGCTCAGTTCCAGAATACACAGTTCCAGCTTGCTAACCTTGCTACAGAAGTTGAGGCTGCTCAGCTCCTTGTTTATAAGGCTGCAGAAGCTAAGAGAACACAGTCCAGATATTCTGTTGAAGCAGCAAAGGCTAAGTTATTTGCAGCAGAGACAGCTATGGATGTAACTACAAAGTGCGTACAGCTTCTTGGTGGTTATGGTTATATTAGAGAATACGAAGTTGAGCGTATGATGCGTGATGCTAAGATTACAGAGATTTACGAAGGAACTTCAGAAGTTCAGCGTATGGTTATCTCTGGTGATCTTTTGAAATAATATCGCTTCTAATTCGTAAATACTGTTTAGTTACAGAACATAAATAAGGAGAATACAAATGAAAGTTGTAGTTTGTGTTAAGCAGGTCCCTGATACAAAGGGCGGCGTTAAATTCAAACCGGATGGAACATTGGACAGAGGTGCAATGCTTACAATCATGAATCCGGATGATAGAGCAGGTCTTGAAGCTGCACTTAGACTTAAGGATGAGTACGGCGCTGAAGTTACAGTTGTAACTATGGGTCTTCCAAAGGCTGAAACAGTTCTTCGCGAAGCTCTTGCTATGGGTGCTGATAAAGCAATCCTTGTTACAGACAGAGTACTCGGCGGTGCAGATACATGGGCAACATCAACAACAATTGCTGGAGCAATTCGTAATCTTGAGTATGATATCGTTATCACAGGTCGTCAGGCTATCGATGGTGATACAGCTCAGGTTGGTCCTCAGATTTCTGAGCATCTTGGAATTCCAGTTATCTCATATGCTGAAGAAATTTCAGTTGATCAGAATGAGAAGACTGTTACAGTTAAGAGACAGTTCGAAGACCGTTACCACATGGTAAAGGCTAAGATGCCTGTTCTTATCACAGCTCTTTCAGAGCTTGGTGAGCCTAGATACATGACTCCTGGTGGAATCTTTGATGCATTCGATACAGAAGTTACTGTATGGGGCAGAGCTGATCTTAAGGACGTTGATGATTCAAACATCGGTCTTAAAGGTTCTCCTACACAGATTGCTAAGGCTTCAGATAAGGTTAAGAAGGGTGCTGGTGAAAAGGTTACTCCTGATAGCACAGATGAAGCAGTTAAGTACATTCTTGGCAAGCTTGAAGAGAAGCATGTCATCTAATTTTTGTTTTAGATGCAAAATATAATTGATTTTCAAAAGGAGAAAGAACATGTCTTTAGAAGAATATAAGGGCGTATATATCTTTGCTCAGCAGGTTGATAACGAGATTAGCACAATCGCACTCGAGCTCTTGGGCAAAGCTAAGGATCTTGCAAAAGATCTTGATGAAAAGGTAACAGCTATCCTCTGCGGATCTGAAGTAGGATCACTTGCAGGAAAGCTTGGTGAGTACGGTGCAGATCGTGTTATCGTAGTAGACGATCCAGAACTTAAAGAGTATAGAACAGAGCCTTATGCACATGCACTTGCATCTGTTGTTAAAGAGTTCAAGCCAGAAATCCTCTTAGTAGGTGCTACAGCTATCGGACGTGACCTTGGTCCTCGTGTTTCTGCACGTATCCACACAGGTCTTACAGCTGACTGTACATCTCTTGAGATTGGTGATTTCCCAATCAATGCTATCCCAGGACAGGAACAGAAGCACAATCAGCTTCTTATGACACGTCCTGCATTCGGTGGTAACACAATTGCTACTATCGCTTGCCCAGAGTTCCGTCCACAGATGGCAACAGTTCGTCCTGGTGTTATGCAGAAGATTGCTCCTATTGCTGATGCAAATCCTGAAATCATCAACTATAATCCAGGATTTGAGAAGAATGACTGCTACACAGAAATCCTTAAGGTAGTTAAGGAAGTATCTAACGTTGCTAACATCGCTGATGCAAAGATTCTTGTATCTGGTGGTCGTGGTGTTGGAAGTGCTGAGAACTTCAAACTTCTTGATGATCTTGCCGAAGTACTTCATGGAACAGTTTCATGTTCTCGTGCAGTAGTAGATAATGGCTGGAAGCCAAAGGAACTTCAGGTTGGTCAGACAGGTCAGACAGTTCGTCCTCATGTTTACTTTGCAATTGGTATTTCAGGCGCTATTCAGCACGTTGCTGGTATGGAAGAGTCTGATATCATCATCGCAATTAACAAGGATGAGAATGCTCCTATCTTCGATGTAGCTGACTATGGTATTGTAGGAGATCTTAACAAGATTCTTCCTGAACTTACAAAGTCTTTGAAGGCTGCACTTGAGGCAAAGGGACAGACAGCATAATCTAAGAATTCTGTTTTAAAACAAAATAATTAGATTTTTTAAAGCCCTCAAAAGGTTAATAATCTTTTGAGGGCTTTTGTAAGACGAGGGTAATGATTTGCAACAGATACAAGAAATAGTTCAATGGTTTCGTATTAATAATTATTTTACAACAGCTTTATTAAATACAATCTTTGTTCCAATCGCATTTATTGCATTCGGCAGAATAGTAGAGATACTGGATATGGCATTGCTGACTTTTTTTAGTAAACTAATTGGACAGCAAGGTGCCTATGCATTTCATAATTATGGGCTTTATTTGGGAACGGTACATCATGAGCTTGCTCATGCTGCAGTCGCAGCATTGACAGGTGCAACAATAAAAGAAATAACATTGCTTCCAAATGGAAATACACTTGGTAGCGTTACCTATATTCCAAAGGGAAATGTATTATTTACATCATTACAGAAAACACTTGCCAGCACTGCTCCTGTCTATTTGGGAAGTATAAGCTTGTATTATTTATTTACCTGTTGTTACGCCAAATGCGGAATATGGTGGCAGTTTATTATATTTGGATATGTGGTATTAAGCATTTTTACACATATGAACATGAGTAGTGTAGATGTTAAAGGAGCATTGTCCGGACTTCCGGTATGTATGGTCGTAATGTTTGCAGTATTCTATTTTACGAGATTTGATTTGATAAACTTTGCATTGAATATGCAGTGTGTCAAGTCAGTCACAGAGTTCTTTGAAGTGGTTTCCTCATATTGAAAAAAATCCAGGAAGATGAATTTTATTCGTACTTCCTGGATTTTTTATTTTCAGGCCAAAATTTTAAATACGACTGTCATTCATAGTCTTTTTCCTTGATGAAAGAACAGAATCAACTAAATCTTGACCATAAAACTTACAAGAAAGCGATTAAAGTGGCTATCAGATATTTGAGTAGTTTTTGGGCTCATAGATAACAGGAGCTTTTCTTGTTTCGATAAGATATCCTTTTTCGCGTAGAGCATCTTCGATTTCATCTAGAATACGTTCGCTGCGAGCTTCGATAGTATGATAATGATATCCGTCAGTCAGACTTGAAAGTGGAGACGAGACGCCGCTCTTCATGTCTTTTAAATAGTTTTGAATATCGCGTTTAGAACTAATCTGCAAAGGAGCGGTAATTGTACCATAAACCTTATGTTCTACATAAACATTCTGGACGCTTCCGCCTAAATCTACAATAGTAGTAAGTTCATCTTCAATTTGTAAATCTGTATGCCTGACTTTATAAACTCGTCTTGTGTTTGATGCATGCATCAAAATGTATCCTGAACTAGTTGAGACAAGGTCTGGCCTAGTTGCTTTTAAAAGTGCAATGTCTGTTACAATAACCTGTCTGCTAACGCTAAGTTTTTTGGAAAGCTGGCTTCCAGAAATAGGACTATCGGCCTGAGCTAGTAATTCAATTATTCGATTTCTACGTTCCTCACCGCTAATTCGCATAAACAACATCCTTTCTTGGTCTTACAAAATAGGATGAAGGTTCTTCATTGATAAATCGAGTATCGGAGCAGAATGAGTAAGAGCACCACTGCTAATATAATCGACACCAAGGTCAGATAAGATGGAAATATTTTCAGCGGTTACGTTTCCAGAAACTTCTACTTCACACTTACCATTTATTATTTTCATAGCTTCCTCAATCTCTTTGTGAGACATATTGTCGAGCATGATAATATCGGCGCCTGCTTCAACAGCCTCTTTTACCATGTCAAGATTTTCGACTTCAACCTCGATTTTTCGTACAAATGGAGCATAGTCTTTAGCCATTTCGATGGCTTTTTTTACACTGCCAGCTGCACCAATATGATTGTCCTTAAGAAGAACTCCATCAGATAGATTATAACGGTGATTTCTTCCGCCGCCAACTGTTACAGCATATTTTTCGAAAACTCTCATGTTAGGAGTTGTCTTGCGAGTATCCAAAAGTTTTATTTTAGAACCTTTAAGGAGATTGACTACATTCGCAGTATAAGTAGCAATACCACTCATTCTCTGCAAATAGTTAAGTGCAACTCTTTCACCAGATAAAAGGACTCTAATATCGCCTTCAACTTCACCGATTTTCTGACCATTTGTGATTTTGTCACCATCATTTACAAAGAAACTGACTTTTGTTGTATCATCTAATAATGTAAAAACACGTGCATAAACGTCGAGTCCAGCAACTACTCCATCCTGTTTGGCAATTAAATCTACATGCCCGTTTGTAGACACTGGCATAACAGCATTTGTAGATACGTCTTCAGAAGTAATATCTTCTTTAAGCGCTGACCAAATCAGTTCGTCTGCCTGAAGTTTCATTGTGATTGGAGACAGGTGTGCTGTACTTCTTTGTTGTGTGTTGTTCATGATAATGTTTCATCCTTTCAATTTCATCTAGTACTATTTTTCTATATGAAGAAAACAGGCTGTTCTCGTCTTTGTATTCTTCAAGATTAACATCCTTTGGATTTGTCAAAGAAATAGTATATTCAAAAAAGTTTTTTTCAATTGTAAGCGCAGCTTTTTTTGCCCATACAAGACTCTCTAACAAAGAGTTGCTGGCAAGTCTGTTCTTACCATGAACTCCATTGCAGCAGGTTTCACCGATTGCAAAGAGCATGGGAAGAGAAGTTTGACCATTCAAATCTACCTTTATCCCGCCCATAAAATAGTGCTGGGCAGGAACGACCGGAATAGGTTCTTTAGTGCAGTCATAGCCTTCTTCGAGACATTTTTCATATATATGGCAAAAATGAGTAAGGATTTCTTCTTTAGGTATATTTTCCATTGAAAGCCATACATGACTTGAGCCTTCTTTTTTCATTTCTGCAAAAATAGCATTACTAACAACATCTCTTGGAAGAAGCTCGTCCACGAATCTTTGCTTTTTCGAATTAAGTAGGATTCCGCCTTCTCCTCGAACAGATTCAGTTATAAGGAATGCTCTTTCGTTCTTTGTTGTGAAAAGAGTAGTAGGGTGAATCTGTATATAATCGGGGTTTTCAAGTTTAATGCCATGTTTTAGGCAAACAGCTAGTGCATCTCCTGTAAGAATAGGATAGTTTGTGCTGTGATTAAACAAACCGCCAATTCCTCCACATGCAAGAATAGTGGCGCTTGCTTCGATACAGACAAGTCCATTGCCCTCTTTGCTTGTATCATTGCTATATTCATAAAGAGGACTTCTTGGAGAACAGAGGCATAGAATGCCTGAGCAAAATTCTTTGTTATCATTTGCACAAGTCAAAATATCAACCATTGTAACGTTTTCATAGATGGTGATATTAGAACGGGTTTTAACTTCTTCTAGTAAATGTGAAGTGATTTCTTTTCCGGTGATATCTTCGTGAAAAAGAATTCTCTTATTCGAATGAGCACCTTCTCTAGTAAAGTCTAGTTTGCCATCTGCAGTTCTGGCAAAACGTGTACCATAGGAAATAAGATCGTCTATGACAAAAACAGACTCTCTAATCATCTGGTCTACAGCTTTTGTATTGTTTTCATAATGTCCGGCTCTCATTGTATCTTCAAAATAGCTGTCATAATCGTTTTCATCTCTTAACATACAGATGCCGCCTTGTGCAAGATAACTATCACATTCATCAGCAGCACCTTTGGATATAATAGTTATTTTGCGCTCCTTAGGGAGTTTCAAAGCTGTATAAAGACCAGCAACACCACAACCAACTATAACTATATCAGTAAGAAATGATTTTTTCATATAAGGCTCCGTTCTGGAACACTTCCAAGTTCCAACATTCGTTCAAGAGGAGAATCAGCTAAATCTCTTAGGCTTTCATCAACTGTGATTTCGCCTTTATTGTACTTAAGACAGTCACGAATCTTCTCTAAAGTTACTTTTTTCATATTCGGGCAGATCTGATAAGAATTTACAGCATAAAAGTTCTTTTCAGGTGAACGCTTTTTCATTTCATGTATAACACCAAGTTCAGTGCATATAATGAAATCAGTGCAGTCACTTTCTTGGGAATATTCAATAATATCTTTTGTTGAACCGATGAAATCTGCGAGATTACAGACTTCTTCTTTACACTCTGGATGAACCAGAACTTGTGCATTTGGATGTAAATTAAAAGCGCGTTCAACGTCATCAGCTGTAATAGTTGAATGTACATGACAGTGACCAGGATTTAAAATGACGTTTTTCTCTGGACACATATTTGCAATGTATCTGCCAAGATTTCCATCAGGAATAAAGAAAATATTCTTATTTGGAAGATTCTTTACAATATTGAGTGCATTGGAACTTGTTACACAGACATCAGATAAAGCTTTAATTTCTGCCATAGAATTGATATAGCATACAACTGCAAGGTCATCATATTGTGCTCTCATTTTTTGGATATCTTCTGCATTTACCATAAGTGCCATAGGACATACTGCATTAAGGTCTGGCATAAGAACTGTCTTGTCAGGGCTAAGAATATTGGCAGACTGTCCCATAAAAGTTACACCACAAAAAACAATAGTCTTGCAAGATGCAGATTTTGCAACCTTGGCAAGATAGAAAGAGTCGCCTATATAATCAGCTATGTCTTGAACCTTTTCATCAACATAGTAGTGGGCCAGAATCAAAGCATCTTTTTCTTTACATAAATCTCGAATTTCCTGAGTTAATTCGTTCATAATCTCCTCCGTGTCATAGTCTGCTTTATATAGAATCAAAGCATTTGTGATACATTGAGAATACTTTACTCCTTGGAAAAGAATAAGTCAAGACATATGTAAAAATATTAAATACACCTGACAAGACAGTTGGATTCTTTTGGAATTGATGCGTCGTTATGTTTATTATCAGGAAAATGTGTTTTCTACAAAATCAGCAAACAGCAAGTGGATCATAGTTAATTACAAAAGTGATTCAAAACTGTATTTTTAACATTAAAGAAGAAAAGTGGTATTATTATCATGCTGTAAGTACTATGGTATTTATAGCAACAGATTTAGTAGTGTAATTTATTCAGGAGTATTAAAATGGCTAAAAAAGAAGTTAAAACAAATGCAATGAGAATTTTAGATACTATGAAGATTCCTTATAAACACCATGAATATGAGTGCAAAGAATTTGTGGATGGAATTCAGATAGCAGATAGCCTTGGACAAAGTCATGAAAAGGTGTTCAAGACACTTGTTACAATAGGAGCTGATCATAACTACTACGTATTTGTTCTCCCGATAGAAAAGGAACTTGATTTTAAAAAATGTGCTAAGAGCGTAGGAGTTAAAAATGTTGAGATGATACCTGTAAAGGATATCAATAAGGTTACAGGGTATATAAGAGGCGGTACAACGTCAATAGGAATGAAGAAACAATATGTAACACGAGTTGCTATAGAGGCAAAAGAACAAGATACAATTTATGTCAGCGGAGGAAGAATAGGCTCACAGCTTGAACTTGCTCCCGATGATCTTCTTAAAGCAGATAAAGGAGAGTATGCCGATATAACAAGAAATTGACTTCTAAAAGATTAAAGATAAGAAGTTGAATTTTCTTAATTAATTTATCTATGACTTCTTGCTGAGATTTAGGATAATCATCAGCAAGAATCCTGCTTCGCAGGACAAAATTTGTCTTAATGACAAATTTTGGTCTGGTACGGTTCTTGATTTTCGTGAGAACAAAAGTCATGCATTTACTCATAAAAAATAAAACTAATCCGATAAATTAATCGTACAGATGCTATTTGTTTTTTTGGTAATTTTTTCACATAAAATGCCGATATACTAAGAAAGCTGATGTTTTATTAAAGGATTAATAACAGTAAGGGACAGGTGAGTATGAGTACAGTGCAGACAAGGGATTTATCTGTTACATCTGAAAATAATAAACAAACTGTAAACAAAGAAGAAAAAATTGCGCAGGAGTTGCGACTTTGTCAGCAGGCTGGTGGAGATTTAGAGTTAATTCGCAAAGAAGGTCTGAATTTAAATCAGTTGATTGAAGTCCGTCAGGGACTTCAAAAAAAAGTAGATGTTTCCCTTTATTGTAAAAAAGAATATGCATCTGCTCAGATGAGAGAAATAAGATTAGGATTGGAAAGTGACATACCTGTCATTTTCTATCTTAACGTTGCTTTTGATTGGACTCAAATGCGTGAAATTAGGCTTGGGCTTTCAGAAAATCTTGATATTTCAAGTTATGCTTATCCTAATATCACTCATTTGAAGATGCATGTGATTCGTGAAAGTCTTAAGGATAGTTGCGTTTTCACGAAAGAACAGATAAAAAAATTTTCAGCGTCAGTTCTTGACCAGATTCATCAAGCATATCTTAGCAAAATTGATTTATCACAATATTTGGCTTTGGATTATGATGAAGAACAACTTGAGCAGATTCGCCTTGCTCTTGAGCAAAAACTCCCAATGGAACCATATTTTGACCCAATAATTCGAGGTGAAAGTTTAAAAGAAATAAGACTAGGACTTAGTGAAAATCTTGACGTAAGTATATATGCAAATACAGAGTTCACTTGGCAGCAGATGCATCAAATTAGAATAGGTCTTGAAAGAAAAGTTGATGTCAGTGTATATGCAAAGCCGTTATATTTGCCGACGCAGATGCGAGAAATTCGCAAAGGTCTTGAGAAAAACGTTGATGTCAGCCAGTATTCGAGTATGATGTATACGGCAAAGGAGATGCGCCAGATAAGGCATAGACTCGAAAATGGTGAAGATATAGTTAAAGGTCAGCAGGCTGTTGATCCTCTTGTACCTGGTGGAGCACCCGCAATTAAGACACAGACGCTTACTGAAGAGCGTATGCGAACAGGGGAAACTAAAGATATCTTAAGCAGCAAGAATGGATACAGCGAAGTTGTAGATCAGGAGCACTTTGTTAAGATAACTCCTGATAATATGAAAGTTTTCCTAAAATTGCCAAGGCTTCTTAATGGAAAAAATTATACTACAAAATTTATTGTTAATCTGCTGAATAAAATGCAGATTGTTCGTGGTGTCAAAAAAGATGTCATCGAGGATATGCTGACTAAGCAGATGTTTGATGAGGATGTACTTGTTGCCGAAGGACAAGGTCCTAAGTTTGGAAAAGATGGCTATTATGAGTATTTTTTTGACAGAATGATACCTTCCCAGCCAGAATTTAACAAAGATGGAACAATGAATCTTTATAGAGTTAAGTATTTTGTTACGGTAAAAGCAGGAGCGAAACTGGCAGAATATCATCAGGCTATTCCTGGACGAGATGGATTTACAGTAAAAGGCGTAACTTTGCCAGGAAAGAACGGAAGAGAGTTAGATAATCTCAAAGGCTATGGCTTTATGGAAATGAAAGATAGAGTTTATTGCTCTGCGGTGTCAGGTACAGTACGAATAGAGCCGGGATTCATGTATGTTGATCCTTTGATGACTATAGAGAATACAGAAAATACTCCTCTTAACATAGATCATGCTGGAAGTGTGTGGGTGAAAGCGGATGTTCCTCCAAGATCAGTTATAAAAGCTAGAGGCGATGTAATAATAGATGGTCTTGCTGAAAATGCTGTGATTGAATCCGGTGGTAATGTTGTATTTAGAGTTGGAGCAAATGGCTTGGAGAGAAGAGGAAGTATTAAGGCAGCAGGATGTGTATATGCTGGATATCTTCTTCAAATGGATATTATCGCAGAAAAGTCAATTTATACGAATGAGTGTATTAACTGCAAGGTTCATACAAAAGGTGAAATAATAGCGTATGGCGACAGTGGAAGAATATTTGGCTGTGAGATAATTTCACAGATGGGCGTTAATACTGCATATCTTGGTAATGATGTTAACTCTAAGACTGTAGTATCTATAGGTGCAACACCTGAAGTGGAAGCTTCTTACAATGAGTGCAAAGAAAAACTTGAAAAGCTAAAAGAGGAATTAAAAACACTATCAAAAGAACAAAAGAAAGCAGCTGGACTTGATACCAAAATTGCGAAGAATCTTCAATGGAAAACAAAAATTACTATTGCAGTATCCATGAAAGAAAAAGAACTAGAAGCTTGCAAACAGAAAAAGCATGAATTAGAAGAATTGATTTCCAGAATAAATAATGCAGTTGTTGAAGTGCGAAGAACTGTATATGAGGGATGCCTGCTCATCATAGCTGGAACAAAAATTCCGGTTAAGAAAACCAGGAGTGAAAAAGGTGGGATTATTTTCACCAAAGAATAAATATAATTTAGTTACTGTTGTCCACTAGATTCATGTTTTCACAAAACATACGGTAAATGTGAGTTTCTCGAGGAAAGTGGCAAGAACCGTATTAGACAAAAAACACTCATTTTTAGAAAGGAACAGATTATGGCAGCTTCTTGGGCGATTCTTATTGCGGATGATTCAAAGGTAAACCGTGATCTGCTTAAAGGAATATTTGAGAAAGATTACGAAATCCTTGAAACAGATAATAGTCAGGATGCATTGCAGCTTATGGCATCTCATTTGGACAAATTAGCATCTGTCCTTATAGATATTAATCTGTCAGGACTGGACGGATTCGAGATATTAGATCAAATGAAAAAGCTTGGTATCATGGATCAGACACCGGTTATTGTAATAATGGTGGGAAGTTCCATAGATATAGAAAGAAAGTGTTATGAACGAGGCGTACTCGACGTCATTCCCAAGCCCTTTGATTCCAATATTGTCAAATATAAAGTTAATCGCGCTGTAAACCTTATTAGAAGAAATAAGGAATTGCAGGACAAAAACAATGCCCAGGCAGCGCTTATGAATAAACAAAATGACTTGATGAATAAGCAAAATGAAGAAATCAAGGTTAAAGAAAATTACTTTAAGACAAATAATATCAGAATAATTGATACTATTTGCGGAGTAATTGAATTTAGAAATCTTGAATCGCGCTTTCATCTTGTCAGAATACGTGGATTTGTAGAGATACTTGCAAGGTATTGTATGTCAATGTATCCAGAATATAAATTGGATGAGACAAAAGTTAGTATGATTGCAAGGGCTTCTGCAATGCATGATATAGGCAAGATAGCTGTTCCTGACAATATTCTTCTGAAACCAGGTCGCCTTACTCAGGATGAATTTGAAGTAATGAAATCTCATACAACAAGAGGCTGTGAGATTATCAGGATGATGAGTGATGTACAGGAAAAGGATTTCTACATCATTTGCTATGATATTGTGCGCCACCACCATGAAAGATACGATGGAACAGGTTATCCGGATGGATTGAAAGGAGAGGAAATATCTATTGCATCCCAGCTCACTGCGCTTGCAGATGTATATGATGCGCTTTTGAGCCAGCGAGTTTATAAGGCTGCGATTGCTCCGGATAAGGCATTCTCAATGATAATGAATGGAGAGTGCGGAGTGTATTCAGCAAAATTATTAAATTGTTTCAGAGCCGCGCAAAAAGAACTGAACACACTTTTTTATGAAACCAGAAACAGGGAAGTAAAAGAAAATGCAGAAGAAGACTAAAATCTGATGCTTGTAAGCTTTTTAAGAAGCTAGTGACAAATAAGGATATTAGTCAAGCATTAAAGGAGAAAGTGTATGGACTCCAAGGTAAAAAAAGGTAAACTGGTTCAGAAAATTGTATTGATAGCGATAGCAGCTATTGTGGGAATTTCGATTGTTCTGACAGTAATAAGCGGATTGGAAATCAATGGGATTTATGATGAAATAGTCAAAGAGGAGTTAAAGGTTGCATCTCAGCAGCTTGAGAGTGAATTCTCCAATTCCATTGAAGGAGACTGGAGAGTAGATGGAGAAAAAGTTTATAAAGGTGATACAGATGTTACAGAAAAATTCCAGAATATTTTGGATGAGCTTAAGTCCAAAACAGATATAGAATATTCTTTATTTGCAGGAAATGTCCGCATGATAACAACTATGAAAGTTAATGGGCAACGAATTACCGGATTTAAAGTACCTGACAAGATAAAGAGCGTAGTATTAGATTCTAATAAAGAGTATTATTCGCCTGGTGCAACACCTGCAGGAGCTGAAATAGAGTATTATTCATATTACACTCCTTTATTGCAGGATGATGGAACTCCATTTGGAATGGTATATTCAGGCCGAGGCAAAAGAGATGTAGATATCAAGCTTTTAAGAGTAATAATGACAATGGTAGTAATATCATTTGTAATCGCCGTCGTTTTGTCTGTTTTAGGAATGGCTGTATCTGCGAAAGTTTCTAAGAAGATGAAAGATATAGCACATGAACTTTCAAGTCTTTCAAAAGGTGATTTGAATCTTCATATTGATAAAGATTCTATTACAAGAAGAGATGAAATCGGGCTTTTGGCCGATGGAGCGCAGACTTTATCTGATAAATTGGGAGACGTAGTAAGCAAAACAGTACATATGTCAAGAGAACTTGAAAAGTCAAGTGAAGGATTATCGGATTCTGCCAGTCAGGCATCAAGCGCTTCGAGTCAGGTTGGAATAGCGATTGAAGAAATATCAAAAGGTGCTTCCACTCAGGCTCAAAGTGTAGAAACGGCTTCGGGAAGAACACAGGACATTGAACTGGATATTGACGAAGTATCATCTAATATAAATGAGCTTAACAATTATTCAGAGCAAATGAAAACATCCTGTGAAGCAGCTATGGATGCTCTTAAAAAGCTGATAGAACAAAGTACTGAAGTTAAAGAATCTGTTAAAGACATTGGACAGACAATTGAGTCAACTAATGAATCTGCAAAAGAAATATCCAACTTTACACAGGCCATTACGGAAATAGCATCACAGACCAATCTGTTATCACTTAATGCCAGTATAGAAGCAGCTAGAGCAGGTGATGCAGGAAAGGGATTTGCAGTAGTTGCAACAGAGATAGGACAGTTGGCCGTACAGAGTAGCCAGAGCGCAGAAGAAATAAAGAAAATAGTTGAAAAACTTGTTCTTGATTCGGAAGAATCTGTAAAAGTTATGCAAAGACTTAATACAAATTTCGAACAGCAGGCACAACAGTTAGAGGATACCAAATCTAATATGCAGGATATGTCTGAAAATGTTGAAAATGTATCAAGCAGTACAGAAAATATTGCAAAGCATATTGATACTCTAAATACAGCCAAGAACCATTTAGTGGAAATAATAACAGATCTTTCAGCTATATCACAGGAAAATGCAGCTTCTGCAGAAGAGACAAATGCGTCAATGCAGGAACTTGCTGCTACGTTTACAGTTATTACAGATGAAGCAATCAAGCTTCAAAGCCTTGCTTCTAATATGACTGAAACTATTAGTTATTTTAATGCATGACTTCTTGTCACTTACATTCAGAAACTCGCATTTACTGCGAGTTTCGTGAGAACAAAAGTCAAGCGGCAAACTGGTCCAAGGCGAAGCCTTTTCAAATGGCCAGATTGCGTAGTTTTTGGAACGTAGTGACAAAAAACTATACTTTATTGTTTCTATATAGTCCGTTTTACTATTTGTATATTTCGTCGCAGACACGCTTTCGCTTGATTATAAACGTAGTGGTACGTAATGCGCTAAAAAACAGCGCATAAGTACCAACGTTTATAAACAGTTCTGCTCATGAAATATTACAAGCCAGTAAAACTAATCTACTAAGTATTCAAATCAATAACCGTACCAGACCAAAATTTGTCGTTAAGACAAATTTTGTCCTGCAAAGCAGGATTCTTGCTGATGATTATCAAAAATCTCAGCAAGAAAACAAAAAATATCAAAAAAGGTGTTGACAAGAACTCCATGATGGTATAAAGTATTTTTTGTCGCCGACGAGAGTTGGTGCAAATGAATACAGATGCGTGCGTAGCTCAGCTGGATAGAGCGTCTGGCTACGGACCAGAAGGTCGTGGGTTCGAATCCTGTCGCACGCATTGTTGAAAAAGCAGGTCGTTTGACCTGCTTTTTTTCTTATAAGGAATTGCAACATTTGTGCTAATTATTGAAATCGCAACTGTTAACAGTTATACTAGGAAGGAATACATAACATTAGATAGAGGAGATTTTTATGTTAGAGATAAAAGACCTCACATATGAAGTTGAAGATAATGGTAAGAAACTTACTATAATAGACCGCTTAAACCTTACGGTAGGTGATGGAAAATTTGTAGTTATTACAGGACCTAATGGTGGTGGTAAGTCTTCTTTGGCTAAGCTTATTATGGGCGTAAATCCTATTACTTCCGGTAAGATTATATTGGATGGGGAGGATATTACTGATAAGAATATTACAGAAAGAGCAAAGCGCGGTATCAGCTTTGCATTTCAGGCTCCAGTACATTTTAAGGGAATCAAAGTTGTTGATTTATTAAGACTTGCTGCAGGAGAGAAGATTTCAGTTGCCACAGCATGCGAATATCTTTCCAAAGTAGGACTTTGTGCAAAAGATTATGTAAATAGAGAAGTTAACTCTTCACTTTCGGGCGGAGAGCTAAAGAGAATAGAAATTGCAACAGTACTTGCCAGAGGAACAAAGTTTTCTATCTTTGATGAGCCAGAGGCTGGAATTGATTTGTGGAGCTTCCAGAATCTTATCAAAGTTTTCGAGAATATCAGAGAGTCTATAAATGGTACTATTCTGGTAATATCACATCAGGAGCGAATACTTAATATTGCAGATGAAATTGTAGTTATAGAAGATGGACATGTTAAGAGTCAGGGAAGTAAGGAAGAAATTCTTCCTGAAATTTTAGGAACATCATCTGCTAGAAAAATTGCTTGTGAGAAGCTAGGAGGTACTATCAATGGATGAGATTCAAAGACAGTTAATTGCAGAAGTGGCTGATTTGCATGAGATGCCAGAGGGAGCATATAACATCCGTACAGATGGTGAACTTGCTGCTCGTAATACAACATCTAATATTGATATTGTTACCAAAGAAGATAAATCTGGTATTGATATTCGTATTAAGCCAGGGACAAAGAGAGAAAGCGTTCATATTCCTGTCGTTCTTAGTAAGAGCGGAATTAAAGAAACAGTATATAATGATTTCTACATAGGCGATGATAGTGATGTAACAATTGTAGCAGGATGCGGAATACATAATTGTGGAACTCAGGATTCAGAGCATGATGGTGTACATAGATTCTTTGTCGGGAAAAATGCTAAAGTACGTTATGTAGAAAAGCATTATGGAGAAGGCGATGGACAAGGTAAACGAATCCTCAATCCTGTCACGGAAGTTTATCAGGAAGAAGGAAGCTATGTTAATATGGAGATGGTGCAGATAAAGGGCGTAGACTCAACTGTTCGCACCACCAAGGCAGAGCTTGCATCAAATGCTACACTTATCGTTCATGAAAGACTCATGACACATGGAAGTCAAAAGGCTACAAGTGTTTATAATGTTGAACTTAATGGAGAAAACTCCAGTACAGATGTAATTTCACGTTCCGTTGCCAAAGATGATTCTGAGCAGATTTTCGAGGCTGCAATAGTTGGAAATACACTTTGTTCAGGTCATGCTGAATGTGATGCTATTATTATGGGAAATGCTCATGTAGTTGCTATACCAAGACTTGATGCTAACAACGTTGATGCGGCTCTTATTCACGAAGCAGCCATTGGTAAGATTGCGGGAGATCAGCTCATTAAGCTTATGACACTTGGTCTTACAGAAGAGGAAGCAGAAGAGCAGATTATAGCCGGATTCCTTAGATGAATTTTTTAGAAAAATAAAATCAAAATAATTCAAAAAAAGTATTGACATAATTAGTCTATTGGTGTAAAGTATTATTTGTTGTCGATGAGCGTCGGCAACAGATAAAACTTTATAGTAGATGCGTGCGTAGCTCAGCTGGATAGAGCGTCTGGCTACGGACCAGAAGGTCGTGGGTTCGAATCCTGTCGCACGCATAGAAAAAGAAGCAAATCATAAGATTTGCTTCTTTTTTGATGAAGAGATATAAAAATGATTAAGTCTCCATTATGCAGTCTTCTTTTCTATATTCTTATCAATATCTGTTTTCTTCTTGTTTGTTCTAAGAATTATATGGTGAAGCTTTTGTAATAAAAGTGCTGAAGGAATTCCTAGTGCATATACAGCAACAACATATAAGAAAACGTTTTTGATCGGCAATGGAGCAGGTACAACACTGCAGAACTCATGGTCGAACAATTCTACAAAAAGTCCGTGGATAAGATAGAATTCAAGGGTTATTTTTCCCATAAAGTCCAACAGTTTATTTCCAATTTTAACCTTCATGCTAAGTAGAAGGAAACAGAATACAAAATCACAAGTTACATACATCTGAGAAAGCAGGCAAATACGTCTTCTGAATACCTTATCCAAAGCATTAAAGTTTTCCCCATAGTAAGACACAATATTAAGTACATAATCAGAACGAAGATAAAGAGGATAGAAAAGACCAAATGCAAGTATTAGATACAGCAAATAGTGTCTTTTTAAATGAGGAACAATTCTATTCTCAAACTTTGCAAAAATCATTCCGATAGGGAAAAGATGTACGCAGTTGTACCACCATTCACCTCTTATCCAATAATCATTGTGGTCAACTCTTGTTGCTGCAAGCATATATACAACAACAAATAGAACAGAAGTAAAAAATGCTGTGTCTTTGTTTTTGAAAAACTTAAAAGACAAATAGAAAGCAAGGTAGAAAAAAGGAAGAACAATAACGTACCATGTATTCGGGTTGCAAAGTTTAATACTGCTAAGATAAAGTGCCATTTGACTTCCGTTCATTTTCTCGCCTAATATCAGTCTTGCGATAAAAAATATTAATCCGGTAGTGTATAAAGATAAGACAACCGGAAGAATTCTTTTCTTTACAAATCCGTTAAGGTAATTTGGTTTTGAAGAATAGCTTTTATAAATACCATAACCATTGAAGAAAAGGAATACAGCAACAAACAGATATCCATTAGGTGCAAAAATTTCAAGTCCCGGAATAATTCTGCTTTTGGGAAAGAGCCATGAAGCACAGGTTTTCTGTGCAATATGATGCAGCATAATGCATATTGCTAAAAATCCCTGCAAAGCTTTAGTCTGCTTTAGTGAAAGAAATTCATCATTCCACTTCCCTCGCCCGATAACTGGTTTTGCCCGCCAAAAGAAAATAAGCGGTAGAATAAAGTACACACTGTAGATTAGTTTGTTCATTAAAGAACACCTCCCATAAGAAATTTTGACCTCTTAAGATAATCATAGATTTGAATTGAGGCTCTGACAATCTCATGTTTTGCTATCTTTTCATCAAATCTTGCTATCTTTATTAAGTGCAAAAAAACACACAAAATCGGACATCTGTTTTTGTTGAAAATAATTAAAAATAAAAAAATCATAAAATAAAAGTGTACAAAAAATTAACTTCAAAATCAGTAATAATAAAAAGCTGATTTTGTGTAAAAAAGAATTTTAATGAAAAACGTCAGTAAATATGCGGAAAAAACGTTTTACTATCGCAAAAACAAGCGAGAATTAATTTTGTTTAATAAATCTATGATTATTTGTGTATAAAAATACGATAAACAAAGTATGGAGGGATAATTTATGGTTAAAAACGGATTTTTTAAAAAGTTATGTGTATTAATGGTTTTGTTTTTGTGTTTTACTTCTTTTGTCAGTTTAAATGCTTGCTCTAAGGAAGGAAATCAGTTTGCGGATGTTTTTGATGCAAATTACTATGCTACAACCAATAAAGATGTAGCATTATTGTGCGGAAGTGACGAAAAAGCTCTTCTTAATCATTTTATAAACTATGGAATGAAAGAAGGCAGAAAAGGCAATCAGGAATTTGATGTCATAGCATATAAGACGAGATATAAAGATTTGCAAGAAGCCTTTGGTGATGATCTTACTAAATACTATATGCATTATTTAACTCGTGGAAAAACAGAAGGAAGAAACGCTTCTGCTGACGGATTGGTAACAGTTAATGATGAAGAAACAGCAAAAAGTGCTTTAAACGCAACTGACAACGAGACGAATAGTAAACCAGATAATAATAAAAAAACAAAATACGAAGAATATCCCCAAGCAGTAGCTGTCCTTAATAAAGTAGGATGGAAGTTGGAAAATGCTTTCAAGTGGTCTTCCAGTCTTACCTATTATGGGCACGGAGCACCCGGAATGCCAGCAGAACCGTCACCGGGAGTAAAGTGGTTTGCAGATTTTGGATTTACTAATCATAAAGGAAACTGCTATGTTATGGCTGCCACTTTCTATGAAATGGCAAAGTGTCTAGGGTATTCACCAAGACAGATGTCAGGACTTGTTCCCAGCAGAAAAAGAGGTCTTACACCTCACTCATGGGTAGAAATCGATGTTAACGGTCAAACTTATGTATTTGATCCTGATTATACATATGGAACAGGTAAAAATGGTTTCATGATTCAGTATGGTCAGAAAGGTACATGGAGGTATCAAAGTTATAGTGTTATGTCTGAATAGCACTATAAGAGCTTTAAGTGCTTAGGCTTGAATAAACAGGAGGTGATTATTTGAGTAAAAAGATAAGGCTTATGACAGGAATTATTGCAATTGTATTTGTGCTTGGTATTTCTTTGAAGGCAGAAGCTTTTTCGAAAGCTTCCTACAAACTAATTGTAACTAAAAAGAATGTAGACAATTTGACAATAGTTGAAATTAAGGATTTCTCAGAGGCAAAGACAGCAAAAAGTAAGGATTCCTCAGAGGTAAAGATAGTAAAAAACAAAGAATCATCAAAGAAGGATGCTGAAAAGAATAAAAATTCTTCAAAGTCATCTAGTTCTTCTGAGATGAAGGATAAAGCTTCATCAAACGAAGATGACAATAAGTTACAAGGTAGCAAAAAAACTTCCAAAAACAAAGCTAATAAGAAATCAGATAACGCTAAGAAAAAGAGTTCTTCTAAAAAAGGTAAAAAATCAATAGATGATGAAGATTCACCGCTTGGTGACAATCCGTCAAAAGAATTAGATGATAATGATCAGGGGTGCATAGGTGATGATGGACTTACATGGTAAACCGTTAAATAGAAACTATTCGTTATCTTTGATAAGGGTTATTTCATGTCTGGCTATTATTGTCCTACATACTGCTAACGTATCTGAAATGCTGTATCGTGATGATATATCACTGTATGAGCAAACATGTTCAATGGGAACTGTCTACATTATGATGTGGGCAGTTCCGTGTTTTCTTATGACATCAGGTGCCCTTATCTTAGAACCTTCCAGAGAACTTCCTTTAAAAAAGCTCTTTAAAAAATATGTTCCTAAGGCATTAATTCCTCTTGTTTTCTTTGGGATAGTATTTCAGATAATAGATGAAGTTATGGATGGTAATGAAATATCGATTGATACTTTGAAAAGAGGTATATATGAGATTTGTACAGGAAAAAGTTGGGCGCATTTATGGTATTTATATCTTTTGCTTGGAATATATCTGCTCCTTCCTTTCTATCGGATGATTGCAAAGGGAAGTGATGAGAAAATGCTAAGATATTTGCTAATTGTTTATTTTGTTTTTTTGTCGATTATACAAGCGGTCAAATCTACAGGAATTCCTATAGCTTTCAATATACAGGTCTCAGGAATTTATATTTTTTATCTTTTTGCGGGATATGCATTTAGTCAAAAAATAATACGTATTAATAAAGTGGCTTCTTTTTTTATTTTTTTTGTTTCGACTGCCTTTATAGCTATTCTTACATATAGAAGTTATTACTATGAAATCGAGACTTTTGATGGAATTTTGGAAAGTTATGCATCTCCTTTTGTGGTATTACAGTCTATTGGTTTTTTTTCGTTTTTTTATTCAGATGTAGGTAAAGAGACTGGTGACAAATTATCTTTGAAAATTTTGAATTTTTTTGATGAAAACAGTTTTGGTGTCTACCTCATACATATGATTTTTATCAGAATAGTACTTAGATATCAAGAGGTGAATTTGTATGAAAAAGGTATTCTAGGATTTGTTTTCTATTGCCTTTTATTGTTTGTTGTGACCACGGTTTTAACCGGAATACTAAGAATCCCGCTAAAGTTCTTTAGAAAAGTCTCAGCTTTTATTATACAGACCCAAAATCAAGATAATTTAAAGGCTAAAACTTTTGCAAGAACAAATATAAGTGGTAAATGAAAGAGGAGTTATGGGACAGAATAGTAAAAAAAGAAACAAAAGGAGATTAAAAAAAAGGGTAAAACTATATTTATTCATTTTTTTAATGTCTTTTATAGCCTTTGCTTTGCTTGCAGTATCTCCATGGATTGTGAATACTGCAAGGATGAATTTTAATGCAGTTGTTAAAATCAAAGTGAATTCGTCCAAGCAGAGAGTTTTGACTTGGGATAGAGCTGATAAGGCAGATGGCTATGTAGTGGAATTGCAAAAAAAAGAAGGCAAGAACTCAGAGATTTTGTGTAAAGCTGATGTAGAAAAAGAAGAGTTTATAGTTCCTGACAATGTTCCCCTGGATAAAAAAATCTCCATATGCATTAAAGCAAAGAGCAGCTGGTCGTTCATGGATAAAGAGTACCATTTCACAGAGCAAAGAGGACTTAAAATATCAGTGTATCTGGATGAACCTGAGATAGCAGATGTTGAGACTAATATTTCAATGGCAGATGAAAAAATGTATATTACCTGGAAAGGTTATTCTACAGATACATTTCTACTTGTTCAGACTTTTGAAGATGGCAGCAGAAAAATAATTAAGAGGTATGGCTATTCGAAAACGAATCCGCTTAATTTTTTTTCAAACGAAGGAAGAAAAATAAGAAACTACGCAGCGTTATTATACTTTGGTGAAGGTAAAAATCTTCCGATTCCTAAAAAAGATGACAAGTATAATCTGGAAATAATAGCGGTTCGAAAAGAGTCTCATTTGGAATTTTTTGGTGATGATAAACTTGCAGCAACTATTACTGCGAATGAATTTTTACCGGCAGAAACAGAGCTTGCTTATGAAGAAATATCACAGAATAATTATAAATTAATGTGGACAGAATTTCAGGCGAATGGATATGAGATTCAGATGAGGGGAAATGACAATCAAGAATGGAAGACTCTTCGTAAATTGTCTATAGGAAGCGAATGTGAATATGAGACAGGAAGATTATCTCCGGGTAAAAAATATATATTCAGGATAGCGCCAGGAGGAATAGACACGGGTAAAAAGGACTATTCTGAAAAATCGGGAAATCCTGACATAGTTGTAATAAATACTCAGGCTTCACCAATGTATGCAACAATATGGCCTACTAAACAGCTCGTAGTGTATTCTGATGCCAAAAAAACTTCTAGGATTGATAATGTCAAATCTCAAAAGGCTTTGTGCGTATTAGGCGAAGATTCTGGCATGTTTAAAATACAGACAGAAAGAGGAAAAGGATATATAGATAGTAGCTACTGTATGATTAATCTTCCGGAGTATCTTGGAGATATTTGCGAATATGATATAACAAACAGTTATGCATCGATTTATCTTATACATAATTTTGCAATACCTAATGTATCAGCAACTGTAATACCGGGATATGAAAATATCCTTCTTGATGATGATACATTTCTTGTTCCTCTTTTGTATCCATGTGCTAAAAAGCTATTAAATGCAGCTAATGCAGCCAAGGCTGATGGACATAAAATCAAAATATATGATTCTTTCAGACCTCACAAAGCTACAAGATATATATACGATGAAACGGCTAAAATACTGGATTTTGAAGTTCCATCACATGAATATAGTAGGATAACCTTGGACATGTATAGAAAACTTATAGATCAAGGTTATCGACAGGCATCCGAAGCAGTACCAGAAGATGAATGGCCTCAAAAATCCATCGAAAGCAGTTCTGCAAGCCAAGATTACACTATAATTGATAATACTGTTTTTTATATAGATGAAAGAGTATTGGGTAAAAAAAGAGTAACCTATAGGAGAACAATGACAAATGGTTCGTATTCGCTTGGAAATTTTCTTGCGGCAAAAGGATCTACTCATAATTACGGTATAGCAATGGACATGACACTTGTGTCTGATAAGGGAAGAGATTTTGACATGCAGACCAATATGCATGATCTAAGCTATTATTCTGCACTTAGCAAGAATAACAGTAATGCCAATCTTCTGCAAAAATATATGAAGGCAGCAGGTTATGGAATACTATCAAGTGAATGGTGGCATTTTCAGGATAATGAGACAAGAGCAAAGACGAAAGCAGTGCCACTTGAAGAGGGTGTAAGCATTGAAGGCTGGAAAAAAGATGATAAAGGTTGGAAATATAGACTTTCAAGCGGAAAATATTATAAAAATCAAAAAATCAAAATAGGAGATAAAGAATATGCTTTCGATGAAAGCGGATATACGTCAAGATGAAGATTGCGGGATTTTTTGATGATTTTTGCTGTTTTGTTTCAAAAAAGCCAACTGGTTATTATAAACGGTATTACCTTGAACCAGTTGGCTTTTTAGTTTGCCTATGAAAACAATACATTATGACTTCTTGCTGAGATTTAGGATAATCATCAGCAAGAATTTTGTCCTAGTACGGTTCTTGATTTTCCTGATGAAAACAAGAACCTATGCTTTCATAGTTACTTCTACAGTGACATCTTTTTTCGATGAATCAAATGGAATTACATTACCTTCAATTTTCTTACCATCAACTACGATTTCCTTAACACCTTTTCTGATATTGTCAGGGTTGTTGATGGAGATGTGATAGTTTACACCACGATATGTACGGTCTACCTTAAAGTTTCCGAATCCATCAGGAATACATGGATTTACAGAAAGTCCATCAAGTGTTGGATAAATTCCCAAAATATACTGAGAAATATTTACAAATGTCCATGCTGCAGTTCCTGTAAGCCAGCTATTCTTGCCCTGACCAAAGAATTTTGCATCTTTACCTGCTACCATCTGAGAATAAACATATGGCTCAGTGCAGTGGATTTCACTTATATCTTCAATATAAGCAGGACATGTCTTCTTATAAATTTCAAAAGCTCTGTCACCATCACCAATAACAGTTTCAGCGATAGATACCCAAGGATTGTTGTGACAGAAAATACCGGCATTTTCTTTGTATCCTGGTGGATATGAGCTGATTTCACCAAGTTCGAGATGGTACTTTGTATATGCGGGCTGTAGAATCATAATTCCATACTTGGAGTCAAGATGCTTTTTGACTGAATCCATAGCCTTTTGAGCAAGACCTTCTTTGACACCTATTCCTGCGAGTACGCAGAATCCCTGAGGCTCAATGAAAATCTTACCTTCCTCACATTCATTTGATCCAACCTTGTTAGAGTTTGCATCATAAGCTCTAATGAACCATTCTCCATCCCAACCAGCAGTTACAACTGCATCATACATCTTCTTGACTTCGCTTCTTGCATAGTCAGCCTCTTTTTGATTGCCTGTAAGTTCGCATAGTTTAGCATATTCTTCACCATATTTTACGAACATACCAGCGATGAATACTGATTCTGCAACAGGTCCTTCAGAAGGTCCGAAAGTCTGAAAAGATTCACCAGGGTGAGCTGAAAAACAGTTAAGGTTAAGGCAGTCATTCCAGTCGGCTCTTCCGATAAGAGGAAGATTGTGAGGACCTTTGTGAGTTACTGTGAAATCAAATGAGCGCTTCAAGTGATTCATTAATGGAGTAGCAATGCTTTCGTCATTATCAAACGGAACCATTTCGTCCAGTATGGAAGTATCACCTGTTTCACGAATATAAGCACTTGTTCCAGCGATAAGCCACAACGGATCATCGTTGAATCCAGAACCGATATCAGCATTTCCTTTCTTTGTCAAAGGCTGATACTGATGGTATGCGCTTCCATCAGGAAACTGGGTAGAAGCGATATCAATGATACGTTGTCTTGCCCTATCTGGAATAAGATGTACAAAACCAAGAAGATCCTGACAGGAATCGCGGAAACCCATGCCCCTACCGATACCAGATTCATAATAGGATGCGCTTCTTGACATGTTGAAAGTAACCATACACTGATACTGGTTCCAGATGTTAACCATACGATTGGCTTTTTCATTATCACTTTCAATGTGGAAGCGAGAAAGAAGGCCGTCCCAGTATTCACATAACTTTGAAAAAGCATCATCTACAAGGGCAGTATCTTTATAACGTTCGAGCATAGCATGAGCTTTTTCTTTATTAACGACATTTGGAGCTTCCCATTTATTATCATCAGGATTTTCAATATATCCAAGAATGAAAACGAAAGTTTTTTCTTCATTTGGAGCAAGAGAAACGTTAAGCTGATGAACTGCTACAGGAGACCAGCCGCTTGCAACAGAGTTTGTGCATTCTCCATTTACTACAACGCTTGGAGTATCGTTTCCGTTGTAAGCGCCAAGGAAACTCTCGCGGCTGGTATCAAAACCGTCTATTTTGGCATTTACAGAATAGATTGCGTAATGATTACGTCTCTCACGATATTCAGTTTTGTGGTAAATAGTTGAACCCTCAACTTCAACCTCACCAGTTGAAAGATTTCGCTGGAAGTTTCTCTCATCATCATCTGCATTCCACAAACACCACTCAACATAAGAAAAGAGTTTAAGTTCTTTTGATGTAGAAGAGTTGTTTTTTAAAGTAACCTTACTGATTTCACAAGTATCGTTCATAGGAACGAAAGTAAGCACATTGGCAGTTACACCATTCTTTTCGCCCTTAAACTTTGAGTAGCCCATACCATGACGACATTCATAGCTGTCAAGACTGGTGCGTGTAGGCTGCCAGCCAGGATTCCAGATAGTCTCACCATCTTTGATATAGAAATACTTACCATTATTATCATATGGAATATTGTTATAACGGTATCGTGTAAGTCTTAATAGTTTCGCATCTTTATAGAAACTGTATCCACCGCAGGTATTGGATATCAGAGAAAAAAAGTCCTGATTTCCAAGGTAATTAATCCAAGGGAGTGGAGTTTTAGGAGTTGTTATAACATATTCGCGATTTGTATCATCGAAAAAACCGTATTTCATGTTCTGCCCCTTTCAACGTGATTACATTTAATAATCTAACGAAAACGTTTAAGTATAAGAACATTATAATTATTTAATCGAAATAACGCAATCATGCAATTTTGACAAAAAAACGTTGAATTCTTCGTTAATATTGGGAAAAATCAGAATAATAATATACTTAATTGCATTGAAATAATAAAAGGTTTATAATAAAAACACGTAAACGTTTAAGAATGATATTCATAATATTTTTTCGAAAAAAAATAAGAATATATATGGATTTATGAATTATACTCTCGTAAAAAGTGTTTTATGAGTTTTGGAAAAAGGATTGTATTCAAAAAACGAAGTTATGACATATAGAGGTTTTAATTCTACTGAAAGGAGAATCGGCTATGGGGCAGAAGGTATCAATGAAGGATATCTCAAAAGCCTGTGGAGTTTCGGTTGCGACTATCTCGAAGGCGTTAAATGATAGAGGTGATATAAGCGAGGAGACCAAGCAGAAAATTCGTAAACTTGCACAGGAAATGGGATATTTTCCAAACTCTGCTGCTAAAGCGTTAAAGACCAGCACATCCAATAACATTGGAGTGCTGTTTGTAGATGATGCAAGATCAGGTCTTACGCATGATTATTTTGCTGCAGTGCTTGATTCCTTTAAACGAAGTGCAGAGCATAGCGGATATGACATTACTTTTATTAATACAGGTGGAAATCAGCGAAGTTATATAGAACATGTTTTATATAGAGGATTTGATGGAGTCATGATAGCCTGCGTGGATTTTTATGATCCGAAAGTAATAGAACTGGTAAGAAGTAATATTCCTATAGTGACTATTGACCATGTCTTTGATAGCAGAATATCCATTATTTCCAACAATGTTGAAGGAATTCAGCAGTTGCTTACCTATTGTTATGAACAAGGGCACAGGAAGATAGCCTATATACACGGAGCACAATCATCAGTTACACAGAGTCGTTTATCAAGTTTTTACAAGACAGCTGAAACACTTGGAATAGAAATTCCACCAGAGTATGTCAAGGAATCTGATTATAGAAATACAGCTCTTACGTTTGAGTGTACCAAAGAGTTGTTGGAATTACCTAATCCGCCGACCTGTATACTGTTTCCAGATGACTTTTCTGCTATAGGTGGTATAGGAGCAATAAGACAAAGGGGACTTAGTATTCCCAAAGATATATCAGTTGCAGGATATGACGGAATACCACTTGCAACCAGAATGCAGCCTCCAATGACAACTTTTCATCAGGATTCCGAGACCATCGGAAGAATGGCAGCTGAAAGACTGATATCACTGATTAATTCTCCCAAAACTACGGTAATTGGTCAGGTAATGGTAAGTGGTCAGCTCTTTACCGGAGCAACAGTTAGGAAGATAAACGAATCAGAAGAAGAGTTTTGATGACTGTTTGGTAAAGTTGCAATTAATAAAGAAGAAAACTGTTTTTATTAGAACAAGGCAAAGAAAGTGTATTAGATTTTATATATAGTAGTATTTTTACATAAAAGGTATATAGTTTAAGGAAAGCTTGTGTATTAACTTTTGTTAAATGCATAAGCTTTTTTGTTTCTAGCAGTTTGTTGATATTTCGACTGATTTTTCGTATGATTATTGTGAAGAGAAAAAGTAAATGTTCTTTATTTCTAAGAAATGAGATGGTAATTGAACATTTACATAATCAATGAATTTATAGTAAAAGGAAATAATATGACACATTATGAACTTGTTGCTCCATGCCATATGGGGCTTGAAGCCGTATTAAAAAGAGAAATAATTGATTTAGGTTATGATATTACCGAAGTTGCAGATGGACGAGTTACATTTGCAGGAGATGCAGATGCAGTGGTACGAGCTAATATCGGGCTTCGAACTGCTGAAAGAGTTCTTATTAAGATTGGATCTTTTCATGCAGAATCCTATGAAGAATTATTTCAGGGAACAAAAGCGCTTCCTTTAGAAGAATTTATTCCAGTTGATGGAAAATTCTGGGTTACAAAAGCATCTACAGTCAAAAGCAAAGTCTTTTCACCAAGCGATATCCAAAGAGTTATGAAAAAGGCTATGGTTGACAGAATGAGTCAAGCATATCATACAACTGTCTTCGAAGAAAATGGCCTAGAATTTCCAATAAGAGTATTTTTATATAAAGACGAAGTAACAGTTACACTTGATTCTACTGGAATGTCACTTCATAAGAGAGGCTATAGAAGACTTGAATCTCAGGCTCCTATTGCAGAGAATCTTGCGGCAGCTCTTATTATGCTTACACCTTGGCGTAAAGATCGCATTTTGATTGATCCTTTCTGCGGTAGTGGAACTATTCCAATTGAGGCTGCTATGATTGCAGCTAATATTGCACCTGGAATGAATAGACATTTTAATGCAGAGGCATGGACTCACCTTATAACACCTCAAAACTGGAGTGATGTCAGAGAAGAGGCGATGGAAGATATAGACCTTAATATTGAGACTGATATTCAGGGATATGATATAGATTCGTCTGTAATAGAGATAGCTAGAATAAATGCAGAGAAAGCAGGTGTTGGTGATCTTATTCACTTTCAGGCAAGAGATGTAGCAAAGCTTTCTCATAGGAAAAAATATGGATTTGTTATTACCAACCCTCCATATGGTGAAAGAATTGGTGATAAGAAAGAACTTGATAGTCTTTACCGAGTACTGGGTGAAAGGTACAAAGAACTTGATGACTGGTCAATGTTTATGATTACTTCTTATGAAAAGGCACAAGAGGCAATAGGTAAAAAAGCAGATAAAAACCGTAAGATTTATAACGGAATGATAAAAACATATTTCTATCAATACTTAGGAGCAAAACCACCAAGAAGAAAGTAAAAGGGGCATAATATGACAGGACAAAAAAAGTCTTTGTCAAAGCGTCCGGTTAGTTCTATTGAGGAGTCTTTGTCAGAGTCTGATGAAAAATTAGAAGTTAATTTGAATCGATTACTTAAAAGAACATCTTTTTTTACTATTATTTTCTGTATCATGGCTTTTTTGTGCATGATTCCGGTTATGGCTGCCCATACAGGAAAAGTTAACATGAATAATGCAGGAGGACAGGCCGCAAAAAATGCTCAGATACAAGATACTCTTCCTGTCACAATTCACAAAAAAAGCCTTATGCCCACTAAGGATTCGGCAGGAATAACAATTCCTTTGCCCCAGCAAACTTTGAAAGAAAACACAAAGGTTGTCAAACGATATGATCTTCAGCAGTTGTGGGTATATATAGACAATGGAAAAAATCTATATACTGAAGATTTTAAAATTAAGACTTCTTCACAGGTTGTAGAAGCATATTGTTATGATGCAGAGGAAATAAAAAAGGCGGCAGCAGGACGGGCAGCCAATGGATCACAGGAACTTGTAAAAGTTATTGCAAAGAATATACCGGACAATTTTAATGAAGCGGTATGTATTATATTGCAACTTGATAAAGTATATGAGACAGATACGCTTTTTTCTGAGGGTGAACTTACAATGTCTCTAAAAAAACCTACAGATATTTATGATAAGATAATCGTAATTGATCCGGCTATTTCGAAAACACCTCTTTTAAATGGAGAAGGAACTACTAATAAAGAAGTCAAAGAGGATATTCCTCTCGAAATTGCTCAAAAAGTAAAGGAAATATTGGAAAAAGAAAAAATCCATGTATATCTTTGCCGAATAGATGAAGTTGACCATACAGCCAAAGTTAAAGAGAATTTCGTAAGTTCTTTAAATCCTAATTATCTTCTGACAATAGGTAACGGAGAAAAGCTTTGTGCCTACTACAATGGAGAAATTTATCTTAGAAAAGAAGGGAGTGATATGTTTGCAGAACAGATGTCTGCAGATATAGCATATCTTTTTGGAGAAGAAAAAGCAGAAGTTGCAACCTATGAGTCTATAAATAATCTTATAGAACAGGATGCTTCACTGGAATTTATCTTGAGATATTCCTCACATATCCAGAACCCTTCGGCTTTTCTTTCACTGCCTTCGAAAGAGATTATAGATGGCGATGAAAGTCTTGATAGCTATGCTATAGCTATTTGCAGAGCTTTTAAATATATGTTTAGACAGTAAATGAATAAAGGCGGTATAGTATTATGAGAATTGTAGTTGCAACTGGAAATAAAGACAAAATGCGTGAAATCCATGAGATAATGGATCATTTCGGAGTAGATATTATCTCTATGAAAGAAGCAGGCGTTTTTGAAGATGTTGAAGAAAATGGAACAACTTTTGCAGAAAACTCTCTTATCAAGGCAAGTTCAATATCAAAATCACTCAAAGAAAAAGGTATTGATGATGCAGTTGTTCTTGCCGATGATTCAGGTCTTGTGATTGATGCACTTAACGGAGAACCTGGAATCTATTCAGCTCGTTATATGGGAAAGGATACTCCATATCCGGAAAAGAATGCAAAAATTATAGAAAGACTATCTAATGTAGAAGATGACAAGAGAACAGCACGCTTTGTATGTGCGATAACAGCAGTTCTTCCAGATGGAAGGCATTTATGTGCAGAAGATACGATGGAAGGCGTAATTGCCAAAAAAATAGCAGGAGAAAATGGATTTGGCTATGATCCTATATTCTTCCTCCCTCAATTTGGCAAGACTTCAGCTCAGCTTCTTCCAGAAGAAAAGAATAAAGTTAGTCATAGAGGAAAAGCACTTAGAAAAATGGAAGAACTTCTTTCAAAAGAACTGTAATAAGCAAAATGAAACAGTGATAATAGTTTTACATGATATGTGATTTGTGAAGGAATTAAGCAAGCTAAGACAATGCTTATTGAATAAAAAAGACTGAAAAACAAATAGAAAAGGGATTTCGTTTGAAAACGAAATCCCTTTTAAAGTGCGGATAGAGGGACTTGAACCCTTACACCATTCGGTACAGGAACCTAAATCCTGCGCGTCTGCCAATTCCGCCATATCCGCATGCAAGAACTATTTTATACCAGAAAATCAGTGTTTGTCAATGAAAATCACAAAACAGGAAGATATAAATTTGTCAGGGCGACATAATTTAAAAGTGTTTAAATTATGCCGCATTCTTATGCGCTGTTTCTTAGCGCATTACGTACCACTACGTTTATAATCAAGCGAAAGCGTGTCTGCGACGAAATATACAAACAGTAAAACGGACTATATAAAAACAATAAAGTCATGATAAGAAATGTATCGGAAAATACCAGTAAAAATGCGTTTTTTGATGGTTTCGACTACTAGAAAAACATGATAGAAAAAAACAAAATAAAAAAATATGATTTTTTTTAAAAAAAGTGTTGACATATTTAGAGAACGTGATAGAATATATCTTGTCGCCGCGAGAGAGCGAGGCACACAAAACACTTCACTTCGGGGTGTGGCTCAGTTTGGCTAGAGCGCCTGCTTTGGGAGCAGGAAGTCGCAGGTTCGAGTCCTGTCACCCCGACTTTGCAAGTTTGTAAATTGTGTTAAGTGGAATAAGAAAGAGAATTCTACCGTGCGGGTGTAGTTCAATGGTAGAACACCAGCCTTCCAAGCTGGATACGTGGGTTCGATTCCCATCACCCGCTTCACATCGAAAGATGCGAGGTATGTGTTCGTAGCTCAGTTGGATAGAGCAACGGCCTTCTAAGCCGTGGGTCGGGGGTTCGAATCCCTTCGAGCACATTTTGTATGAAGTTCATCTTCATATATTTTACCTTACGGTGGGTATGGCGCAGTTGGTTAGCGCGCCAGATTGTGGTTCTGGAGACCGTGGGTTCGAGTCCCACTACCCACCCTTAGTAATTCAGTAAGGCAAACCTGATTGCGACAGCTAATAAGTCAAGTTCGCAAACTTGCCACCACATTGGGCTATCGCCAAGCGGTAAGGCACAGCACTTTGACTGCTGCATACGACGGTTCGAATCCGGCTAGCCCAGCTCGAATAATTAAATATGAGATACTAGCTCAGTTGGTAGAGCACTTGACTTTTAATCAAGTTGTCGTGGGTTCGATTCCCACGTGTCTCATTTTTTTCAGAAGAACGCTGAAATAACTTTTTTCAGCGTTTTTTATTTGCTCGATATAGTATGATTAGTTTATATCATTGTAAGTAAGCGTCTTCACGAAGACTTAGGCGAGTAAACAGTGTCGCTTATGGATAACTAATAAATATTAAGTATTGACAAATAAGCTGAAATGGTATATAATATCCAAGTCGGTATGACATTTGATTGAAATTTTCTGCTATGCGGGTGTAGTTCAATGGTAGAACACCAGCCTTCCAAGCTGGATACGTGGGTTCGATTCCCATCACCCGCTTCACATCGAGAGATGCGAGGTATGTGTTCGTAGCTCAGTTGGATAGAGCAACGGCCTTCTAAGCCGTGGGTCGGGGGTTCGAATCCCTTCGAGCACATTTTGTATGGAGTTCATCTTCATATACTACCTTACGGTGGGTATGGCGCAGTTGGTTAGCGCGCCAGATTGTGGTTCTGGAGACCGTGGGTTCGAGTCCCACTACCCACCCTTAGTAATTCAGTAAGGCAAACCTGATTGCGACAGCTAATAAGTCAAGTTCGCAAACTTGCCACAACATTGGGCTATCGCCAAGCGGTAAGGCACAGCACTTTGACTGCTGCATACGACGGTTCGAATCCGGCTAGCCCAGCTCGAATAATTAAATATGAGATACTAGCTCAGTTGGTAGAGCACTTGACTTTTAATCAAGTTGTCGTGGGTTCGATTCCCACGTGTCTCATTTTCGAAACACTTAAGAATACTCTTAAGTGTTTTTTGTTGCATACTATAAATACAATAAACTCCTGTTGCTAAATGACAGAAAACAGGAGCTGAAAGATATCGTTAAGGAACTTGTTTTTTAAGTCAATAATACTTTTTTAGGGGCCGATGTGAATGGTATCACATCGGCTATTTATATGCTTATCTTGTTGAATAATGTACTTAAACTGTTTGGCGATAATTTTTTAATCGGATATTGATATACGGAATTGCGTGTATGGTGTTATAATATTTTTGAAGTCTATTATTATAAACAGGAGGCAATATGAGTATTATGAAAAAGAAGCAGGATAATGCAAGCGGACTTAAAATCGAAGGTATGAGCATCAAGATGGAATTGATAATAGCAATAGTTCCTATCGTTGCTATATTGCTAATCTTGCTGACTGTGGTAACTTCTATGATAAGTCGTAGTATTATCATAGATCGTTCCAATAGCGAAATGCAGGCTACTTTGGGAAAATATTCAAATTATATCTCTGGTGAGCTTAACGAAATAAAGTCTCAGACTGATACTTTGGCAATGATGGTGGGAGCAACGTATCAAACAGCATCTATTGATGAGTTAAGTGAAGGTATTACATCTATCGTTACCAGCAATGACATGGTATTGGGGGCAGGACTTTGGTTTGAGCCTAATGTATATGATCCTGAAAAAAAATACTGTGGCCCATATTGGATGAAAAAAACAGATTCAAACGGTAAATGGGATGGCAGTGCGCTAGAGGCTTCCTGGGATTATTCAAATGAAAGCTATGATTATTTCAATCAGGAATACTATATAAATGCCAAAAAATCTGCTAGTGCTACCATTACAGATCCATACTATGATTCATCATCAGGTATGGTCATGGCTTCCTGTTCTGCACCTATTAAAAAAGCTGATGGTACTTTTGTAGGATGCGTTACTGTAGATCTTATGTTGGATGAAGTAAATGCAGAAGTAGCTAATGTTCGAATTGGTAAAACAGGAACTTTATGGCTCACTGATACAGCTTTTAACTATGTATATCATCCGGCTTATCCAAATGCGATAATTGATGGACTTGGCATTGATGATTCAACTGAAATGGAAAATTACATTTCAACAATTAAAGCAAGTGAAACAGGTAAGGGAAACTTTAAATATCAGGGCGTTAAAAGACTATTGTATTGGGATACTATTCCGGGCATGAATTGGAGAATCGGACTTACAATTTCTCAAGATGAAGTATTTGAAAAGGTCACAATGCTTCTGCATATATCAATTATCGTATGTATAGTAGCTATTGTAATGACCACTATTATGATAATCTATCAGGCAACTGGAATAGCAAAAGCTGCTGCTGTTGTGGCTAACTCTCTTGCACATTTGCGTGATGGAGAATTTGTAAAGATAACAGGAGCTAAAAAGAGAACTGATGAAATCGGATTGATGACTCAGGCAACAAATGAAGTAATAGAAAAGCTTGACAGCATAGTATCAAATATTAAAGAATCAGCTACCTCGCTTGGTTCATCTTCAGAAGAACTGGCAGATATGGCAAATCAGATCTCACAGACAGCAGAAGATGTTTCTAATGCAGTGCAGGAAATTGCAACAGGTGCTACACAGCAGGCAGATGAGATTCAGAGTGCGACAGAAAATGTCGGACGAATTGGCGAAGCTATTAATGATGTTCAGAATTCTACAGAAAACCTTTCCGGTATAACGCAGAGGATGAAAGAAGCTTCAGAGATTTCAAGCAGTTCTCTTGCTTCGCTTCAGGAATCATCGCTTGAAATGACTGCAAAGATCGATGAGATTTCCAGCACCATTGAGACTACACAGAATGCGGTTCTTAATATAAATGATAAGGTTGAGGGAATTACATCAATTGCTACTCAGACGAATCTCCTTTCTCTTAATGCTTCTATTGAAGCTGCACGTGCAGGCGAGGCTGGAAAAGGATTTGCTGTTGTAGCAGAAGAGATTGGCCAGCTTGCTGCCAATTCAAGGCAGCTTGCAGATGATATTAAGATTGAGATGGAGAAACTTCTCAATGAATCAAAGGCTGCTGTAACAGCTTCTGAAGATGTGAAACAGGGTAATATCAAACAGCAGACAGCCCTTGGCGATACATTAAATGCAGTAAACGGAATGTTGAGCGATATTACAGATACAGTTGGAGGCGTAGAACTCATTAGTCAGGGCGCTGAAACCTGTGACAATTCTAAGAATGCAGTGGTTGATACAATGAGTGCATTGTCAGCTATCTCTGAAGAAAATGCTGCATCTTCTGAAGAAACAGGTGCTTCAATGGAAGAACTTTCAGCTACAGTTACTACTCTTGCAGGCTCAGCTTCAGATCTTAAGGATATTGCAGAACATCTTAATGAAGAAATGAGCTTCTTTAAATCATAAAATATAGATTTTTGTCACTACGTTCCAAAAACTACGCAAACTGGCCATTTAAAAAGGCTTCGCCTTGGACCAGTTTGCCGCTTGACTTTTGTTCTCACGAAACTCGCATTTACTGCGAGTTTCTGAATATAAGTGACAAGAAGTCATGACTTCTTGCTGAGATTTAGGATAATCATCAGCAAGAATCCTGCTTTGCAGGACAAAATTTGTCTTAACGACAAATTTTGGTCTGGTACGGTTATTGATTTTCCTGATGAAAACAATAACCTATGACTTCTTGCGGGAAAAAGCGGAAATCGCCCTCAAGAATCTGGATTCGCCAGATACGCTTTCATCTAAAGATGAAACCTATACGAATTAAGAGAGATGTGCCTACGCGACACATCTCTTTTTACGTGATATGAACTAAGGGTGTTCGGCAGGCGGACCAAGCTTATAATAGATCTGCTGCAGGAAGAGATAACCGGCATTGAAGGCAAGGCGTACATTTGCATCAACATCATCCACACCGTATGTCTCGCGGATTGATTTTTTTAGTACATATTAACAGTCAATCCCCATAAAAACAGTATGTAAAATTTTTTTAAAAAATTTCTAAAAATTAACACAAAAGCGTTTAGAAATGTGTTAAAATGAATTTAATCTTTTTCTTTTATCAATAGGGGTGTGTATCGCTTGCACATTTCCACCTTAAAACTAAGAAAGCAAATAAGCTTTCTTAAAAGTTTCGTAGATAGTCGTACTTGGACTGTCTGTTAGTTGTTTCTTTGTATTACTATTTGCATATTTTGCTTGTGGTAATACTCGTTTGTAACGCTTATCTTAAGGTTCAATTGTTTAATGTGAGGTGATTTTTTATGTGTTTATGGATGAATTTGGATTATCTACTGCAACAAGATGTAATGGCTGCCATGAATTATCACAAAGGAAAGTGTTCAGAATGGAAAGATGGCTCAGTCAGGAAATACTGGGTAGAACACTCAGCAACAGGACAGTCAATTTTATGTGTTGAATATGATAGTGGAAATGTTTGGAAGTATCGAAGGAATGCCAAAGATGAAGGATTTGTATTTAATTGAATGAAATTTTAAGATATTTACATCAATAATAGACAAGTTTTCCTGCAGCATTCGTTTGGTATTTTGAACATTAATGACTACAGTTTGAATTATAGTATAAAGCTTTAAAGAACCATTTTAGATAGTAGTCATAGTGCAAAGCTTTGAAGAACAACTTTATAAACAGGCTTTAGTACAAAACAATACTTTTACTGACTCTCGGTAATTATAGTCATAAAAAATAATATAATAAAAAAGATTATTCCAAGAGATTTAACTACAAAGGGGTGGTTGAATCTCTTGTTTTTATGTGTAATTAGAAATTGCTTTGCATAAAGTTTCAAAATCAGAATGAAATTCATGAAGGATAATAGACCTATAAACATTATAGGTTCATTTTCCGATACATAAAGTGGTCAGCATTAATAGCTTTAAACATAACCTAGAAGAGGAAACTCATTTGAAGACTATTCGTTTTGATCAGGCGGAAAAAATCGCTCTGGAAAAATCCATTATTCCGCAAACGTTATTTAAGTTTAATGGCGTTTCATTTGAACCTGTAGTTGTGTCAAAAGGTCTTTGTGATTTTTTTGGTATTGATTCTGAAACTATCAAGAAGTATTTGATAGAGCACAGGTTTATTAATCGCGAGTTAAAAAATGAGAATTATGAAGATTTAATTATCAAATATATAGATCATAATGCACTTTTCATGTACGATTTGGAAAAAAATGGGAAGAAGCTGTTTTTTTCTAACATAAATTATTTTGAAAATGAAGAAGGTGAAGAATTAGCACTTGTTTATTATACAGATGTAACAGCTCTGTATTCAGACAACAATTTAAAGTCGATAGATGATTTTGCACTAAATACAGATTTACCTTTGATACTGAAGAACTATTGTGACAGTCTTACTAATATCCCCAATTCAAATTTTTTTATTTCATTGGCTGATAAATTAATTCATGAACTAAATGACAGTGGTAAGCAAATGGCATTTGTTTCATTTAGTCTCATGGATTTTAGAAATTTTAACGAAAGATATGGGGTTAACGAAGGTAATAAGGTATTAGTAACATTAGCATCTGCACTTGAGAGTGTTTTTTCAAAAAAAAGATGTGCTAGGATTGAGGGAAATATTTTTGCTGCATGCGGTGATAAAACCACGATAGAAGAAGATGTTAAGAAAGTCTTTGAATTATTTTTGAATAATAATAAAGATAGAAATCTTCTTCCAAAAGCAGGAATACATATATATGAAGAAAACGAATCAGTGATAGACGCACTTGACAGGGCTCACTTTGCATGTGAAGCGCTGATGTCTGCAGAAAAAGAATCCATCGTATGGTTTGACGATGGTATGAAGAAAGTTTTCGAGAGAAATCAATATATTCTAAGTAATATTGATAAAGCACTTGAAAATAGATATATAAAACCCTACTATCAGGGAATAGTAAGGCTTGTTAATGGTGAGATAAGCGAAGAGGAAAGTCTTGCCAGATGGAATGATCCTGAAAAAGGCAGTATTTTGCCAAGAGATTTTATTCCAGTAATTGAGCAGTCGAAATCCATTTATAAACTTGATTTATATATGGCTGAACGGATATTGGAAGATTTAAAAATCAAAGAGAAAAGCAATATCCAACTGGTTCCGGTAACACTTAATGTATCCCAGAATGATTTCTATATGTGTGACATGCCGACAGAGTTGTATAACAGAGTCAGAAAGGCAGGAATGCCTATAAGTTATCTCATTATAGAGATTCAAGGGAGAATTGAAGAAAAAGATTTTGAATTTTTCCGTATTCAGATAGCAAAACTTCACAGCTTTGGATTCAAAGTATGGATGAATCACTATAAAGGTGATTACATGTCCATGCGTATTTATCAGGGATTAAATATCGACCTTATAAAAATAGATGTAAATTTCGTACTTGATTATATTAAACATGCAAGAAATCCGCAAAGTATTAGAAATATCATATCGATTGCTGAAAATTTTGGATTTGATACATTGGCTATAGGAATAGAAAACTGCCAGCAGATTGGATTCCTTGAAGAATGTGGATGTACCAGACTGCAGGGATATTTCTATGATGAAGCAATACCAGTAGAAAGAATAATAGAAAATCCAGTTAAGATTCCAAGAGAAAATCCGGTTGAAGCAGAGTATTATGAAAAAATATCCAGAGTAAATCTCTTTGATTTAAATCTTCATGATGTTTTAAATGATAACAGCCCAATATTGGGAGATGCTGTCGCTGTCTTGGAGTTTCATGAGGGCAAGTACACTGTACTTCGCTCGAATGAAAATTATAGATATACAATAGGGCATATTTTTAAAGATAACCCCAGTAAAGTGTTTCCATATAAGATATATACTAGTGATGTTCAGGATATCATATATCAAAAGTCTATTGACAGATGCATCGAGACAGGAAACTGGGAATATTCTCATTTTTTGAAAAAAGACTATATAGTAGATGCGTTTAGCAGAATGATTGCATATAATCCAATGACGAATTCTTATGCGATTATTACTACGATTAATTCACTAAGAGATGAGAAATATTCTAACGTAGACTCTTTTTATGATAGGAACTCATTTGAAAGCAGTACTTTGAATGAATTGGAAATACTTGGACTATATTCTCATATGCCCGCAGCAATGGCAGTATTTCAGGTTATTCTGGATAATGAAGGACGTAAAGCAGTAGATGCAAGATATGTTTATGTAAATGATACATATCTGGATATGTGCGGTTGTAAAAGTGATGATATAATCGGCAAGCGTTTTATGGAGTATTACGCCAACAGTATGGATAGCTGGATGACATATTGCTATAGAGCTGTAGTTTTGCGCGAAGTGGTGCACGACATTATCTTCGCACAGGAAATAGGTTGCTGGCTCAATTTTACAATAGGACCATCAGTCATACCAGGGTGCTGCACCTATGTTTTTATGAAAATTGATGAAAATCAAAAAGAGAACGATTTAATTGCGCTAAATTCTGCAACAGATGATGCTATTATCAGAATTACCAAGTGCCTAAATGGTGATGATACTTATGAAAAGACAATGAATAAAGTACTTAGTGAAATAGGTAAGGTCATAAATCCTGACAGAATATATATAGTCGAAAAAGAGCAGAATTATTTCAGAAAAACTTATGAATGGCGCAAGAATGATAGTCCTTTTGTTTCAACATCTTTTGACAGAATAAATGAGAAAGTATTTGCAACTTTTACTAGAAATTTGAAAAAGGATAGCATAGTGCTTATTGAGGATATTGATAAATTAAAACAGGAATACCCTCAGCAGTATGACTATTTTAAGGAGCATGGAATATTACGCTTTATAGCAATTCCTTTCTATGAGCATAAAAAGCTTATGGGATACTTGTGCGCCAATAATTATGAAAAAAACGCTATTCTAGATACCAGAAAGATTCTAACCACAGTATCAAACTTTATTGCATTTAGAATATTAAATCAAAGACTTCTTGATCAACTCGATTATCAGAGTAGTAGAGATGAACTCACAGGTCTTTTGAACAGACGAAGTTTTTCAAGTGCATTAACGTATATAGCCAATAATAACAAGTCTTTTGGAATATTTTATGTAGATGCTAATAGATTCAAATATGTGAACGATACCTACGGACATGATGTGGGTAATAAAGTATTAGTCGAGATAGCAAAGAGATTAAAGGCAGCATCAAGATTCAAAGTATATCGAATAGGTGGCGATGAATTCGCAATTCTAGTTGATGAGACGATTAGTTATGCAGAATATGAGCAGATAAATGAGTCTATACTAAGCGAATTTGAAAGACCTGTTATACGCAATACTGAATACAATATAAGTCTGACAGTCTCTACGGGCTATGCTGTTGCTCCAGTTGACAGTGATGATATTGACAAAATAAGACAGATAGCAGATCAGAGAATGTATGAATGTAAGAAGAGAATGCACGATGAATCTCGCATTGACAAGGTAGTATTTTGAGAATATTTTGGTTTGACAAAGCTAAGCAAATGCAGACATTGTTCTATTAGTTATAGAACATTTATAATTAGTTTATACTTTCTTAATTGGATTATTGTTATACCTGTGCTATAACAATAATTGCAGAGAGGAAAAGAAATAAAAAAGTTAAAAATCCTCTCTCCAACAATAAAAAATGTTTCATCGCATCCTTCAGGATGCAGAAAGGAAGTATACTATGATGATGCCAATGCTGTGGAGAGATGTTGAAGATGAAATGATGAACCCATTTACAAACTGGACAAATTTTGCAGATGATTTCTTCGGAAAAGATTCAATGAACATGAAGACAGATGTTATCGAGGAAGATAACGATTATAAGCTTCAGGCAGATTTGCCAGGTTTCAATAAAGAGGATATCGGAGTTTCTCTTGAAAATGGAATGCTGACAATATCAGCAAATCACAAAGAAGACAATGAAGAGAAGAACGAGAAAGGCAAGTATATCCGCCGCGAGAGAAAGGAGATGTCTTTCCAGCGAAGCTTCAATGTCGGAAGTGATATACAGGCAAACGATATCAACGCAGAATATCAGAACGGAGTTCTTACTTTGATATTACCAAAGAAGGCACTTGAACAAAGAAAAGAAGTAGCAAGGATTGAAGTTAAGTAAGAAACAAGATGATAAAACAAGAATAATTAAAGACAAAAAGACAAGAAACAGTACTCGGACAAAAATAGAAATGCTAATAAAATGGGCAGGACAAGCTAATTGCATAGGAAGTTAATAAGGTAGAATGACAACCCCTCTCAATGCGGATAAAAGTAAGATAGTGTTAGAAAATCTTACACATGAAAAGCATTGAGGGGGGTTGATTATATTGGGTTATTCTTTTTCAGAAAAAAGGAAAACTTTATACTAGATTATTGAAGCGACTTTTGATGAAAAATAGTTCTTCTTATAGAAATCATGATAAAAATTAAATAATAATTGTACGATAACTATATTGATTATATTGATAACATCTACATGTGCTGAAGTTATATAATAAAATAGAAGCCATCTAAATGGCTTCTAAATAATCCGCACCATGCGGTTCTTAATAAAGACGATTCCGGTAAAACCTTATTTGCACTCGCTTTGTTAATTTATTAATTTGATGATATCACGTTTATTAATTAACTGTCAATGCTAAAGGAGTAAATCAATGAAAAAAGATTCTAATTATTTTGTTGGTCTTGATATGGGTACTAGTACAGTTGGATTTGCTGTTACAGATGAAAACTATAATCTTATTCGTATGAAAGGAAAAGACTTTTGGGGAATAAGAGAGTTTGATGAAGCTCAGACAGCAGCAGGACGTAGACAAAAAAGAACAAGTCGTCGTAGACGTCAAAGAGAAATAGCTAGAATCGGATTATTGAAAGAATACTTTCATGAAGCTATAAGCAAGGAAGATGAAAACTTTTTTATACGACTTGATAACAGCAGATTTTTTGAAGAAGATAAAGATAGCATCTTGTCTAGCCAAAATGGTATTTTTAATGATGTAGATTACAAAGATAAAGACTACTTTGCCCAGTTTCCGACTATTTTTCATCTAAGAGCAGCTCTAATAGAGGATAGTGTTGTTGCAGATAATAAATATTCTAGACTGGTGTATTTAGCTTTGTTAAATATGTTTAAGCATAGAGGGCACTTTTTGGGAGGAGAAATCAGTGATAGTGGAGATGCCTCCATAGAAAAAATCTATGCTGATTTTGTAAACATCTCTAATGCATTAGTGGGAGTGTCATTTCCTGAAAATGCTCATGGTATAGTTACAGAGATTTTAGCTGATTCTAGTATCTCAAGGACTGAAAAAGCAGCTCGAATGTTTGAAGCATTGGGCTTTTTGAAAAAGAATAAAATTGAAAATGTAATAGTAAAAGGGCTATGTGGACTAAAAATAGATGCAACAAAGATATTTGAGGAATTATCAGAAGAAAATAAAATTGATATAGATTTTTCTGATTCATCTTATATTGATAGAGAGCAGGAAATTTGTTCAGCGATTGGTGAAGAAAAGTATGAATTAATTGACCTGATGAAGCAGATATATGATTTTGGAATATTGTCAAAGCTGCTTCAGGGGAAAAGATACCTGTCTCAGGCAAGAGTTGACTCGTATGAAAAGCATAAAAACGATTTAAAAATATTAAAACAGGTCTATAAGACAGAATTGTCTGTAGAACAGTATGACCAGATGTTTAGATTTATAGATAAGGGTTCTTATAGTGCATACGTCAATTCAACCAATTCTTCGGGAGTTATAAAAGAAAATGAAGGTTTATGCAGAAGGTCGTTCCTTGGAAAAGGAAGGTCAAGAGAAGAACTATACAGCAAAATAAAAAAAGATTTGAAGAATTGTAGTAGCAAAGAAGCGTTGTATGTACTGCATGAAATAGAGAATGAATCATTTTTACCTAAACAGTTAACTTCGGATAATGGAGTTATTCCTAATGGCCTTCATAAAATTGAAATGGAAGCAATTTTGAGAAATGCTGAAAAGCATTTACCATTTTTGTTGGAAAAAGATGAATATGGAAATACTGTGAGTCAGAGAATACTAAAGCTGTTCCATTTTCATATGCCATATTATATTGGCCCTGTCTCAGAATATAGTAAAACAGGATGGGTTATTAGAAAGAAAGCAGGTCAGGTTCTTCCATGGAATCTTGAAGAAAAGATAGATATAGATAAAACGAGAGTAAGGTTTATTGATAATCTTGTGAGAAGATGTACATATCTTGCAGGTGAAAGTGTTCTTCCTAAAGCATCACTTTTGTATGAAAAGTACTGTGTACTAAATGAGATTAATAATCTCAGAATAGGTGGTGAGAAGATATCAGTTAACCTGAAACAAGATATTTATAATGACTTGTTCAAGAAAGGAAACAGGTTAACACGTAAAAAAATAGCTAAGTATCTGATAAATAGAGGCCTTTTGGACGAAGAAGATAAGCTAACAGGCGTAGATATTAATATAAACAACAGTCTGGCATCTTATGGAAAGTTTTATAAAATCTTTGGAGAGGATTTGGAAAAAGATTCTGTTAAAGAAAATGTTGAGAAAATTATTTATTATGCTACTATATTTGGCGATTCTAAGAAGGATTTAGAAAAACTACTAAAGAAAGATTTTGGCGATATACTTGATTCAGAGGCTATTAAAAAAATATGTAGCTATAAGTTTAAAGATTGGGGCAGAATATCAAAGGAAATGCTGGAATTAGAGGGATGTGAAAAAGGAACAGGTGAAGCATATACCATAATTCAGGCAATGTGGAGTACGAATAACAATTTTATGGAGTTGGTGTTTGGAGAAAATTATACTTTCAGAGATGAATTGGAAGCCAAACAGGTAAAACTCCAAAAAGAGCTTAATAGTTTTGCACCAGAAGATTTAGATGATTATTATTTTTCTGCACCAGTTAAACGAATGATATGGCAAACTGTCTTGGTATTAAAAGAAATAAGAAAGCTAATGGGGCATGATCCATCTCGCATTTTTATCGAGATGACAAGAGCTGATGGAGAAAAAGGAAAAAGAACTCAGTCGAGAGGAAAACAGCTCATCGAGTTGTATAAAAATATAAAGAATGAAGAAAGAGATTGGATTTCTGAGATAGATAAAGCTGATAAAGATGGCAGCTTAAGAAGTAAAAAATTGTATTTGTACTATACTCAGCGCGGCAGATGTATGTACACAGGAGAACCTATAGATCTAAGCGAGCTTTTCGACAAAAATAAATATGATATTGATCATATTTATCCAAGACATTTTGTAAAAGATGACAGCCTTATGAATAATCTGGTTTTGGTAAATAAAACAAAGAATGCCAGAAAGAGTGATACTTATCCTATAGAGAGATTAAGTGACAGCGTTTATCATTTGTGGAATTCGTTACATTCACAAAACTTGATAACTGATGAGAAGTATAGAAGACTGACATGCAGAAATCCGTTTACAGATGAGCAGAAGGCTGGATTTATTGCTAGACAACTTGTTGAAACAAGTCAGGGGACAAAAGCTGTTGCTGATTTAATCAAACAGTTATTCTCTGAAAAAACAACTGTGGTTTATTCTAAAGCGGGAAATGTTTCTGATTTTAGAAATGAAAACCAGCTTTTGAAATCTAGAGCAATTAACGATTTTCATCATGCAAAAGATGCATATTTGAATATAGTAGTTGGCAATGTATATTATACAAAGTTCACACTTCATCCTATGAATTTCATTAAAAATGAGCTATCAAAGGATGAAAAGAAATATCATTATAATCTGGATAAGATGTTCAAATATGATGTCGAAAGAAACGGCTATGTGGCATGGAGAGCATTAAAGGAAGGCGAAAAGAATCCTACTATAAATGTAGTTAAAAAAGTCATGGCGAAAAATACTCCACTTATAACAAGGTGGACTTTCGAAGCAAAAGGAGCTATTGCAAATGAAACTTTGTATCCGGCTAAGAAAGCAAAAGAAGATGGATATATTCCGTTTAAAACATCTGATGTTCGACTTGCAGAGGTTTCAAAGTATGGAGGATTTACAAGTGTTTCAGGAGCATATTTCTTTGTTGTAGAACATGATGATAAAAAGAAACGTATTAGAACAATAGAAAGTGTTCCAATATATCTTAAGGAAAAAATTGAGGCTTCAGAAAACGGGCTTTTGGATTATTGTATCGAAACTTTGAAATATAAGAATCCTCGTATATGTGTGCCTAAAATTAGGACTCAATCGCTTCTTGAGATAAACGGTTTCAGATGTCGAATAACGGGAAGAACTGGTAAGCAACTATATCTAAAGAGCGAAATTTCCTTGTGCTTAGATATGGATTGGAACAACTATATACATGATTTGGAGAAATATGATAATAGTGGGATATTTAATAAGACTATTACAAAGGATAAAAATATAGAGTTATACGATGTGCTATTAAAAAAGCACGTGAATGGAATATATAAATCAAGGATGAATGCAATTGGCGGAAAATTAGAAAGCGGAAGAGATAAATTTATCGAGCTGGAATTAGATGGACAATGCAGGGTATTATTACAGATGATAAAAATATCTAATTCTGAAAAAAGTGCAAACTTGGTGGATATAGGAGCTAGTCCTTCAACGGGTGTTATGCTGATTAACAAAGTTTTAAAAAATGATTGTTCGATTTATTTAATTAATCAGTCGGTTACAGGCATTTACGAAGAGAAGGTTGATTTGTTAAAGGTATGAGCTGGAGAACTGTTGTAATCTCTAATAGTGCGAAGCTTGATTATCAGATGGGCTTTATGGTGGTTAGAGGTGATGAAACTGTAAAAGTACATATCGACGAAATTGAAATGTTAATACTTGAGAGTACAGCTGTGTCAATGACAGCTGTACTCTTGAGCGAACTTACTAAGAAAAAGGTTAAAGTTATTTTTTGTGACGAGAAGCGAAATCCCTCTTCAGAGCTTATTCCTTATTACGGCGCTCATGACACAAGTTCAAAAGTAAGAAAACAGATGTCATGGAGTTCAGATTTAAAGGCAGCAGTTTGGACTGAAATCGTTACTGAAAAAATAAAAAAGCAGGCTGAGCATTTGAGAGATTGTGAATTGAGAGAAGCTGAAATGTTATTTCAGTACATCAAAGAATTAGAATTTGGAGATGCAACTAACAGAGAAGGTCATGCAGCAAAAGTATATTTCAATGCTTTATTTGGAAAAGATTTTACCAGAACAGCAGAAAATAGTATAAATGCTGCGCTTAACTATGGATATGGCTTGATATTATCAACCTTTAACAGAGAAATTGTTTCAAATGGATATATAACTCAAATTGGACTTTTTCATGACAATATGTTCAATCAGTTTAATTTGGGTTCAGATTTGATGGAACCATTTAGAACAGTTGTTGATAAAAAGGTTAAGAACCTTCATCCTGACAAGTTTGATCAAGAGGAAAAACATGAGATGCTAAGTATTTTGCAACAAGAAGTGATAATAGCTGGAAGAAGTGAATACTTGACTAATGCTATAAAAATATATACCAAAAGTGTTTTTGATGCATTAAATGATGAGGATATTTCATTGATAAAGTTTTACCGATATGAATTATAGATATATGAGAGTGTTGGTGTTTTTTGATTTACCAGTTTTAACAAATAGCAATCGAAAGGCTTATAGAGATTTTAGAAAATTTCTTCTAAAATCAGGTTTTATGATGGTACAGGAATCTGTTTATTGTAAGCTAGTGCCAAATAGTACAACCGGAGATACAGTAATTGATAATATCAAAAAGAATAAACCGCCAGCAGGATTGGTGCAGGTTCTAAAAGTTACTGAGAAACAATACAATAAAATGGAATTTATTGTTGGTGATAAGAAAAGTGATGTAATAGATTCAGATGAAAGAATTGTAATCTTATGAGGTTTTATAACAAAGAGTATAATTTGGAAATTGTTTTCATTGAAAATGTTATAGTAGATATCGTGTGCGAGAACAAAAAGGCATTTGGAAGCATGATACTAGATTTAATATCAGAAACTGCCAGTCAGGACGGAGCTTGGATATTATCTGAAAATGAAGATGAGTTGTCAATTTCTAAGTTAGTGGAAATAATTGTAAATCCATTTGAAGTAACTTGTAATGATAAAAAGATTATCAATGCAATTTATAAGGAACTTAAGAGTATTATAGATTTAAACTATCCAGAGTTGTATGCTAAAGCTAACTCTGAAATGATAGAGATGATAGACGCAGCAGTGATGGATGTTCCTTATCAACTTGAATATGAGCTTGATGGGGCATTAGAGAATATTTTTAAAATCTATTCAATCAGATTTGATGAAAAATACACGTCTTTGTTGGATAGGGTTATTTCTTACATGAAAAATGCCCATCAGGTTTTGCATAAGAAGATTTTTGTCTTTGTCAATCTTAAATCGTTTATGGAAGACTCCGAAATACAGATGCTGTATGAAGCAGCTAAATATGAGAAAGTATTTCTTATAATCCTCGAAAGTCAGGATAATCCTAAATTAAATGATGAAAATAAAATGATAATAGATAAGGATTTGTGTATAATAAAGGTATAAATTAACAAACATGTCGCAAGCATGTGGCTCGGAGATAACCTCGATTTGAGGTTTGAGGTTTGAGAGCTTTGTTAATTTATTAGGATGTCAAACTAGTGATGGTGATGAATATTTCAGATTAAGTTTGAGAGCTTTGTTAATTTATTAGGATGTCAAACGATGGATATTCCGGCTCATTCACTAAGCAAGTTTGAGAGCTTTGTTAATTTATTAGGATGTCAAACAGTAGCGGTGCTATAAGTAATATAGCACCGGTTTGAGAGCTTTGTTAATTTATTAGGATGTCAAACTCTTTGAGGCCTCACTCATTGACGCGTGCCGTTTGAGAGCTTTGTTAATTTATTAGGATGTCAAACCGTATTTTTGACCTCTATATTCATATTCCAAGTTTGAGAGCTTTGTTAATTTATTAGGATGTCAAACAATTGTAACTTCTCCAGCTGGTAAAAGAAAGTTTGAGAGCTTTGTTAATTTATTAGGATGTCAAACATAGACATAATAAGTTAGCTAACATGATAAGTTTGAGAGCTTTGTTAATTTATTAGGATGTCAAACTATCTCGTTTAACAGTGTACTAACTTGTTCGTTTGAGAGCTTTGTTAATTTATTAGGATGTCAAACGCTTTTTTGTCCGAAAACTTACCCACCAGGTTTGAGAGCTTTGTTAATTTATTAGGATGTCAAACAAAGTTGTCACTAGCTGGATATAGTGCTGCGTTTGAGAGCTTTGTTAATTTATTAGGATGTCAAACTGAAGATTATGGAGAGAGGATTACGCAGCTGTTTGAGAGCTTTGTTAATTTATTAGGATGTCAAACTCTGTCGCTCTTGCCATGTCCTTACCTCTGTTTGAGAGTTTTAATCGCAATGCTTAAACTTCACGCTTTTTTATGCGCAGGCATAAAATAAAGGAAGTTGAATTTGTAAATTCAGACTATGATAATCTAAAGGCAGTAAGAAGTATCTGGATATGTATGGATACAGCAGATGATGAAGATTCAATCAATCGTATACATTTTGTGCAGGATACGATATATGGAAAAGAAATGAAACTTGCAAATTTAGATAAGGTGCAGGGAGTAATAATACGATTAAGGAAAAACAGCAATCTAAAAGAATCAGAGAACAAATTGATCGCAATGCTTGAAGATTTGATAATGAGGGATGATTCATTTTCCATAAAAAAGAAAAAACTTTCAGAATACGGAATCATAGTAGACTTAGAAACAGAAAGGAGGCTGAACACAATGTGCAATTTAAGTGAAGTAATGATAGAACGTGGACTTGAGCAGGGACTAGAGCAGGGTCGAGAGCTTGGACTTAAGCAAGGCAGAGAGCAGGAGAGAACTGTTATTAATTCTTTGAATCTTTTATTAATCAATCAAAACAGGTTTGAAGATTTAAAAAGAGCAGCTTCCGATAAGGAATATCAGTCAAAGTTAATAAAAGAATTGTTGGAGAATGATACAGAAAACAATAGTAAACAGTGATTTTGTTTTTTTGATAACATTGGCGGCGCACACTCGTGACTTTAGTCATGAGTTAGCCGCCTTTTCTTGACTCTGCTAATTACGTATGGTATTATATAGATATGGATAAAGATAGAATATTTACAATAAAATCAGATGCAACGCATGGTAGAGGGCATGTATACTGCTTACAGTACCATATAGTATGGTGCACCAAGTATCGTAAGAAGGTCATT
>NZ_AUKC01000007.1 GCF_000424545.1 Butyrivibrio sp. NC3005
TATCTGAAGCTATAGGCAAAGTATCATCTTATAAGTCTAACCTTGCTAACTGGAAGTTAAATCCTACTGGTAAGAAACCCACTCTTAATAACTGTGGGTACGTGTATCCATCCTTATATCGCATAGGAATGTATAATCTCACAGACGATTATTCTGCACAGATTAAGATATACCATAACAACACATGGAATTGGCTATCCATTAGTCTTCGCAAATCAGACATGGATTATATCTATCATAGGTGTAATGATCGTAAGATGTGCGCTCCTACGCTTCAGAAACGAGGTAACAATAATGGGAACTTATCTTAACTCTGGAAACGCGCGCTTTAAACAAGCGATAGAATCTGAGATATACAGAGATAAAACAGATTTGATAATGTATATTAATTCACTTGTTCTTACTGAGCAAAAATATATGTGTGTATCAAGACCTAGAAGATTTGGCAAAACAATTACGGCTAACATGCTTGCAGCATATTATGATAGGTATGCTGACAGTAGGGAGCTGTTTGAAAACAAGAAAATTGCAACAGATGGAAAAGGAATAGATCAATGGGATAAATATCTTGGAAAATTTGATGTTATCAAAATAATAATGACTGATTTTGTAAAAAAAGATAAATCTGCTGAAGAAATGTTAAAAAAACTCCAGCTGCTTGTGATGAGAGATGTTCTTAATCAATATTCTGAGGTGGATTTTTTTGATAGAGAAGACCTTATTCAGTCGATGTCTGATGTTTATGTGCAGACAGGACATCAATTTGTAATCATCATTGATGAGTGGGATGCAATCTTTAGAGAGAATAAATCGGATGCTGAAGGTCAACGAGTGTATTTGGATTTTTTGCGTGATTGGCTTAAAGACAAAGACTATGTTGCGCTTGCTTATATGACAGGGATTCTTCCAATCAAAAAATATGGTAAGCATTCAGCGCTGAATATGTTTGATGAGTATTCCATGATTTTTCCTATGCAGATGGCGAAGTATACTGGATTCACAGATGATGAGGTAGAAGATTTGTGTAATCAGTATGGAAGAAATCATGAGGAGATAAAAAACTGGTATGACGGATACGAAATGTATGGAATAATTCCGCCTAAATCAATGGGAGAGCAAAGTAGTAGCATCTCAGAAGAACCTGGTCAAGAAAAATGGTCGATATATAGTCCTTTATCAGTTGTGAAGGCAATTCAAACTGGTAGAATACAGAATTACTGGAATCAGACAGAAACATATCAAGCGCTGTCTGAGTATATTTGTAGGAATTACGATGGTTTAAAGGAAGATGTTGCTGTATTAATGACAGGCAATCGAATTTCGGTATCTATTGATAATTATCAAAATGATATGACCACTTTTCATAGTAAAGATGATATTTTTACATTATTGATTCACTTGGGATATCTTGCATACGACATTGATAAAAAAGAGGTCTATATCCCAAACAACGAGATACTAGCTGAATTTGAGGCTTCTACAAAGCAGGATGATTGGAGCGTTGTTTTCAAAGCTCTCGAAAATTCACAAAAACTACTTGAAGCAACCTGGAATAAAGATGCAGCTAAGGTATCTGAATTGGTTGAAAAAGCGCATGACAAAGCAAACAATAAAACCTATAACAGTGAAGCTGCCTTGAGTTATGCAATACAATTAGCATATTATAACGCACAGAATTATTACACTTTAATCCAGGAAATGGATACTGGTAAGGGATATGCTGATCTTGTATATATACCGTCTCCTAAATATCCAGACAAGCCAGTGCTTTTAATAGAGCTAAAATACGATAAAGATGCTGCAACAGCAATAGACCAGATTCGAAAACGTAATTATCCGGATGATCTTGAGAAGTATAAAGGGAATATTATTATCGTTGGTATAAACTATGAATGTGATGCAGGTAATAGGCAAGGTTATAAGCACCACGATTGTATAATTGAAGAAGCATAAAAATGAATGATAATAGTAGATTTAGGATGTGCATCTGGATTATGGTTGGAACTATTAGACAAATATATACCAGACAATTGTACTTCAAGAACAGTTTTTGTGAGGTTCCGTAATCATAGGTGTATTCCTAATGATTACGGAATCTTGCTATTTAAAGGAATGATATTATGACTAAAAAGAGAATAAATCCACTTTATAGGTGCATGGAATATTTAATTCCACTCACGATGTTAAAAATTATTATAGGAGCTCTTCCTGGAGCACAGATTTTAGTTCAAGCAAGGCTTATAGATAGAATAGATAGTAGATATATAGATATTACTAGTATAATTGTGGTAGCAACGGTATATATTGTTGTTTGTTTTGGTTCATGGACAATAGATAAGCTTATAGGACTTTTAAAAAAGCTTTTAAAATCTAAATTGCATTTTTTATGTAAAACACAGTTACTAGATTTATCAATGAATGTAAATTATTCTGAGCTTGAGAATTCAGAAAACTATTATCATATAAAACGCATAATGAGTGATGCAGATACAAAGTGGTGTGATGTATATGATTCAGTTTCAAATGTATTATCTTTATTTATCAAGGTAATAAATATATTAATTATCATTGGTCAAAAAGCCTTTATATCAGCATTTATATTGGCAGCGGCTATCATTCCAGTTGTTGGTATTACATTTTTTAATGGGAAAAGAACATATTTACTGGGAATAAAAGCAGCAAAGTCAAAAACTAAAGCTGATTACTATTACGAATTATTGGCTGGAAGAAACAGTTCTGCAGAAAGAGGGATATTCGGATATTATCCTTTTGTGAAGAAAAGTTGGAAAAGTGAATATTATAAGTTTATTCACAATAAAGAGAAAGCTGATAAATACTTTTATTTCTATGCTTTTTTAACGACAATATGGATTAATGCAGCTACATTATTAAGTCTTATCAGTTTGGGATTATTAGGCGCAAATGGAAAGATAACAATAGGCTTTTTTATATCAGCTGTTGGAACTATAGTGATTTTTATAAGGTCTGTCAGTAGCTCGATAAATTTTTGCAGTAGATCAGTTAGAAAATCATTGTCTTTTTGCAAAGACTACTTCGAATTGTTTGATTTAGTACACAAGAGTAATTCTTCTTATAAAGTATCTGAGAAAATAAATTCTATCGAACTAAAGAATCTTTCATTTAGTTATCCTAATACGAATGAGAAGATAATAGATAATATATCTGTAAAGTTAAAAGGTGGAAAAAAGTATGCTCTTGTAGGAAAAAATGGTTCTGGAAAATCTACTTTAGTGAAAATTTTGTGTGGACTATACTCTGATTACCAAGGAAAAATACTAATTAATGGCGATGTAGAATTAAGAGATTATTTAAGTAGAATAGGTGTTGTTTTTCAAGATTTTGGAATGTACAAGTTTTCTATTGCAGATAATATATGCATGGGCAGTAAAAGAAAAGAAGACAAAATAAATGAAGTACTTAAGCTTGTTGGACTTAAAGATTTCGTGGATAATCTACCAGACGGACTTGATACAGAACTAGGGAAGATATATATAAATGGAATTGAATTATCTACAGGACAGTGGCAAAGACTTGCTCTTGCAAGGTTGTTATATAGTTCAAAAGATTTATGCATCTTGGATGAACCTACAGCTTCATTAGACCCAGAAGGTGAAAATTTTCTATTTAGTCAATTTAAAAAAATTTGTGGAAATAGAACAGTATTATTTATTAGTCATAGACTTGGAATGACAAAACTGGCAGATACAATTTTGGTATTAAATAATCACAAATTGGAGCAGATAGGGACTTTTTCTGAACTCATTCAAGATGAAAATGGTCTGTTCTATAAAATGTACAAAATGCAGGAATGGTGGTATGACAAGAATGTTGAACAAAATACGGTTTATTCTCAGTAAATTAAAAAAGTGTAGTACAAAATCTATTTTACTATGCTGCCTTGGAGCATTTCTGGAATGTGTTTTCTCAATTCTTATAATAGTAAAATCGCAGAAAGTATTTGATGAATTTGGAAGGAGTAATGATTATAAGAAAATAATAATTGGTGTGACAGTCCTTTCTTTATATTACATTGCGTCAAACTCATTTATGATAATAAATAATTATTATTATGGGAAAGTCGAAAATGAATTAAGACAGATATTTCTTGCAGCTTTAGCAGATAAAATAAATACGATTCATGTAGGATGTTTTGAAAAAATCTCATTCAATAATGAGGTGTCTAAAGCAAAAGATGGTATAGATGGAATGCTAAAAATAGTAATTAGTATGATAATGCTTCCCTTTTTTTACATACCTTATTTTACTTTCTTGACACTATACTTTTTGAATATTTATTCATCCCTTGCTATAGTGATGGTTTTAATATTTGTTCCTACTGCGATTGGTCAATATCTAAAGTATTCAAGTCAAAAAAAATTTGTGGATAGTACAGTACTTTTACATAGGCAAACTGAAGAATTTGAAAATTGTATTTTGGGACTTGCCACTAATAAAGATATTAGAGCTAATAACTGGAAGAGTTTTTTATTAAATAAAAGCTATGAGTCTTTTACAAAGTATTCAAAAAAATATAGTAGAAAAGAATTAAGAATTTCTTTGGTAGATATAGCCTTTAGAGTTATTACTTTTGGCGGATATGCTGCAATTATTGTTTTAGTAGTATTTTTCAAAATCGAAGGGAAGATTTCAATAGGTGTATGTGCGGCTGTTTTTCAATCGCTTGTATATATTTTCAATATTTTTGATGAATTCTTTGGTTATCAGTTAGGAGAAATAAGCGAGGGAATGGCAGGATTTTCGCTTTATTGGAATTTTATAACTAAAAATTTTTCTTTTAATGAAACTAAAAAAATAGATGATCATGTACAAAAACATGGTAAATGCAGTTTTTTGCCAGAAATTGATAAACTATTATTCAAGCTTGAAAACGTTAGTTTTAGCTATGATGACTCAGATGCAAAAGTATTGAATAATATAAATTTAGAGATGAACAAGAATGAAGTGTTGGCAATTGTAGGTGATAATGGAGCTGGCAAAACAACACTTTCTAAGATTTTATTAGGAATATTAAGACCATCTTCTGGAAATATATATTTCAATGAGGATGGACATAAATCAGCTATCTTGCAGAATTTTCAAAAGTATAAAATGACATTAAAGGACAATATTTTACTAAGTGATTTTAAAAATGAGGATAATGACAGGATTATACAGTTGAAAGAAGATTTTGGAATTAACAGCAATTTAGACGATTTGCTTTCTGCGGAATTCGGTGGAAAAGACATTTCTGGTGGACAGTGGCAAAGACTTGCGCTGGCAAGAGGTTTTTATTCAGAATCTAATTTGCTGGTTCTAGATGAACCCACTTCTGCAATTGATCCTATTGAAGAAAATAGATTTATAAGTCAGTTAAAGAGGTTGTTCAAGGATAAATCAATTGTATTTATTACTCATAAAGTTGCTTCAGCGCAAATTGCAGATAGAGTAATTGTCATGAGAAAGGGAAGAATCGTAGAGGAGGGTACGTTCGCGCAGCTAATCAAGCAAAAAGGAATACTATTCTCTATGATGGATGTGCAGGCAAGACAATTAAGCCTGGCAAACGTTACTCTGGAAAGAGAGGGCGGTACCCATTAAGGAAGATGTATGACAAATATTGTGCGACATTTTTTTCATCAGCTACAAAATCATCCATTGACCACTTATGCAATATACCAACAACTCCTCCTATGGAATAGGCTATTGCGTAGGAGGTTAGTTCTTTATCCTGATGCATGTCTTTTGACGTAGGAGAGACTTCCCTAGCATATTTATGAAACATGGTCAGAGATTTTTCTAGAAAATCCGATGCTTCAGGTCTTTTGAAGATATCAGCAAGAAATTTATTATTTTTTGTATAATTGCATAATGACAGAAAAAAAGAATAGCAGATTTGAGAGCTTCCCTCTGGGTGGAAGCTCTTCATTATGCGAAAAATTTCATCTATCGTTTTATCTTCCATTGCATTGATGAAAGATGGCATGTCTTCATAGTGATTGTAAAAAGTACTTCGAACGATTCCAGCGCGTCTGGTAATGTCAGCAACTGTAATATGCCATGCATCTTTTTCGTAGGATAACTGAAAGAAAGCCTGTGTTATAGCTTCTTCTACAACCTGGTATCGTTCATCTGTAACTGTCTGCATAGTGTATCTCCATAGATTAAGTAAAGGCGAAAAGGTGTCAAAAATATGTGAAGTTAGTGAAAACATCTTTGGTTTAGGTTAAAAGAATTAACATAATTTAATTTAAACTTCTGAAATGATTTCGTCAACTTCTTTTTCTGGAGAACTGATTCCTGCAAAAAGTATTCGCATTAAATAGTAGTAGACAAGCTCCATATCATGGTCATTTAAATGAGCTACCTGATAATGGAAAGAAAACTGCATTTCGCCGCTTCCTGTATGAGAAACAGTCAGATACAGTTTCTTGGTGGCGGCGCCGTTTGCAAACCAAATGCTGTGCTGCGGAATAGATGCAATAATAGGGTTCATAGCTTTGGATGGAAGTGGCTGGTATGTCAGATATACACTTTCATATGTTGTGTTATCTGGAGTGTGATAGCGTTTTTGAATTTCTTCTTGAATAAGTGCAGGGTCATAATTGCAGTGCATGTAGACATGGTTTTGCATATCCTGAACGATATTGGCAGCATTAATAAACGAAGTAGAGGAAGGAATAACTGTTCTGCATGGAAACATCATGGTGCGGCTGCTTCCTGAAGTCCACTGCTTTGGAGTAACTCTTCGTGAAACAAAGTTTTCAATTGTAATATCTTCCTGTCTATCATTAACTTTTGAAAGGTATGTCCTAAGCCCTAGGAGAAGCAGGTTTGTCATGGAGATTTTGTTGTTTTTGCAAAAATCTATAAGACGATTACTGCTGTCTGTTTCTAGATAAAAATCTTTTACTGCAACTTTCAGGTTGTCCATCTCTATATCAGCAGAACGTAGAGTATCATTGTGGTGTTTTTTTCTGGAATTTTCCAGAACTTCTTTTCCCTGAATATCGCTATAAAGAGGCTCGCCATATTTATCTAAAAGGTTATCCCAGAAATTTTTGTCATCATTAAATCTATGAGGTGTTGTGGCTCTTCTAATATCCTGCTCAAGAGTTTCTGTATAAGATGCAGGTGCATCTGGGAATGGAGTATTGAAACTGTAATGGCAATACAATTCCATAAGGTCATTCATCATGATGATAATTCCGGCAGAGTCAAGTAGTCTATGATCAACATGCAGGAAAAAGCCATAGTAGTTATCAGGAAGTTTGAGCATGGTAACTGTGAACATAGGAGAGTCTGTCAGGTCAAGTGTTTCGTAAGCCCATTTTTGCATGATTTCATCAGCTTTGTTCATGGACATATTCGATAAATCGACAAATGGAATATCACGGTCATCGCTATTAACAATATATTGTGAAATACTGCCTTTGGAATCAGGTTTTGTGAAGCGAACTCTGAGGCACTCACAGCGTTCTATTTCCATACGGATACACTTTTGTAATAATTCGAAATCAAGCTGAATCTGCAGGGAAGCGACTACGCTTATACCTGCGACTTGCTGGGTATGATATTGCTTAATCCAGCGATAATGGATAAGTTGAGAAGCTGTTAGTGGGTACAATTTCTTTTTCATATCTTCCTCCTGGCATTGCAAAATTACGATTATTCAACTGTTTGAAGTTTAACAGCGTTTGGATTGGAACGCAATATGGATAAAGAGTAATCGAACACATGAATATAAAGTGTAGTCTATCGTGTGACAGTACAAGACTGGAATTTGTCATCAGAACAATTTTGTCATAATAAAATATCAATATTATTCCGATATATAAGTACAAAGGTAAAATAAAAAAATACCTGCAATTGTGCTGGGATTGCAGGATGAAAAATTAATTAAGCATTATTGCTTGGAAAAGAGGTGTATATGGGTATTGAGAATACATCTGCTATTCAAGAAACTTTTCAGGCATATAAAGATACGCCGGTTGCAAAGACAGATAATAAGAATAATAAAGTTACATCGAAGTATGGCAAAAGCATTGGCGATGTAAAATTATCTGAGCAGGGCGAAAAGTACTATGAACAGCTGAAAAAGAAGTTTTCGAACATGGAGTTTATCCTTGTAAGTAAGGATAAGAAAGCAGAAGTTGAAGCAAATGCAGCAAGATATGCAAGACCTGACAAAACTGTCGTTTTGATAGATGATGAAAAAATAGAGCAGATGGCAGCAGATCCTCAGTATGCAAAGAAGATTGAAGGCGTCATCTCAAATGCAGCTAGTAGCTTGGAACAGATGCAGAAAAAGATGGGAAATGACCCTAATGTTAAGGGCTATGGAATGCAGATAAATGATGATGGAACAGCTTCTTATTTTGCAGTATTAAAAAAGTCATCGGCTGCTCAGAAACAGCGTATAGAGAAGCAGGCTCAAAAGAAAGCCGAGCAGAAAAAGGCAGATAAAAAAGAAGCAGCTAAAAAGGCTGAAGAAAAGCGGATTGAGGATAGAAAACAAGAGAAATCAGAAAAAGTAAAAGATGATGAAAAAGAGTGGAAATCTGAGAATACGGTTAAAATAACTGCCAACTCTGTTGACGAGCTCATGCAGAAAATAACAGATTTTTATCAGCAGGAAAGAACTAATCAGGTAATGACAGATGACGAAAAGAAGGTTGGACAAAACTTTGATTTGTCATTATAGTTGTTTCTGTCTATATTAAAACAATATATTCGGGATGATTTTGGAATAACACATTCTAAAATCATCCCGACTTTTCTTTTGACTTAGCTGGGGAGCTTGTTAAAAATCTATATTTTTGGTTGTTGCGAAAACGTTTTCAAAAGGTCATAATAGTAATTGTGGAAAAAAGTGTTTTTTGCAAAAATGATTGAATAAGATGTATAGACAGGATCATTTCGCAAGATACCTGAAAAAAACAGGAGGCAATTATTAAATGATTAATTGGAACAATCTAGACACTCTTAAATCTTTTGATGAACTTAAGAAAGTTAATCGTGTTGAGCTTACTAAGGTAATGGCACTTGAGAATGGTGCAGAGCGTGTACAAAAGTATTCAGTACCAATGGCAGAAGGTCTTACCTATAACTATGCGGCTAAGGAAGTAGACGATGACGTTCTTGCAGCACTTGACAATCTTGCAAAGGAAGCTCAGCTTGCTGAAAAATTTGAAGAATTATACAATGGCGCTGTTATTAATACAGGCGAGAAACGTATGGTACTTCACCATCTGACAAGAGGTCAGCTTGGAAATAAAGTTGAGGCAGATGGCGTTGACAAACGTGAGTTTTATGAGAAAGAGCAGAAGAGAATTGCTGATTTTGCTAACAAAGTTCACTCAGGCAGTATTGCTAATGCAAAAGGTGAGAAGTTCACAACTGTAGTACAGATTGGTATTGGCGGAAGTGATCTTGGCCCTCGTGCAATGTATCTTGCTCTCGAAAACTGGGCAAAGAAGAACAATACTTTCAAAATGGAAGCAAAGTTCATCAGTAATGTTGATCCAGATGATGCATCAGCTATTCTTAATTCAATTGATGTTGCACATTCTCTTTTCATTTTGGTTTCTAAGTCAGGCACAACACTTGAAACACTTACAAATCAGTCTTTTGTAATGGATGCGTTAAAGAAGGCTGGTCTTGATCCAGCAAAGCACATGATTGCAGTTACTTCAGAGACTTCTCCTCTTGCAAAGAGCGATGATTTTATTGAAGCTTTTTATATGGATGACTACATTGGTGGTCGTTATTCTTCAACATCAGGTGTTGGTGGAGCAGTTCTTTCACTTGCATTTGGACCTGATGTATTTGCACAGTTCCTCGAAGGTGCAGCAGCAGAAGATAAGCTTGCAGCTTCTAAGGATATGATGAAGAACCCTGCTATGCTCGATGCTATGATTGGTTTCTATGAGCGTAACGTTTTAGGTTATGAGAGTACAGCAATTCTTCCTTATTCACAGGCACTTAGCCGTTTCCCTGCACACTTGCAGCAGCTTGATATGGAGTCAAACGGTAAGTCTGTTAACAGATTTGGCGAAGCTATTGACTATGTAACAGGACCTGTAATCTTCGGTGAGCCGGGTACAAATGGACAGCATTCTTTCTATCAGCTTCTTCATCAGGGAACTAACATCGTTCCTCTTCAGTTCATTGGATTCAAGAAGAGCCAGATTGGAAATGATGTAGATATTCAGGGAAGCACCAGCCAGCAGAAGCTTTGCGCTAACGTTGTAGCACAGATTGTAGCATTTGCTCTTGGTAAAGCTGATGAGAACAAGAATAAGAACTTTGAAGGTGGACGTCCATCAAGCATTATTATCGGTGATGAGCTTAATCCTAAGTCTCTTGGTGCACTTCTTGCTCATTTTGAGAATAAAGTTATGTTCCAGGGATTTGTATGGAATATCAACAGCTTTGATCAGGAAGGTGTTCAGCTTGGTAAGACACTTGCAAAGCGTGTTCTAGCACATGAGACAGAAGGTGCACTTGCAGCATACAGCAAGCTGTTCAATATTTAATTGTATGACTTCTTGCAAAGTATCTTTCTAAGTAATATCTGCCCTCTTTACTATGATGAATGATGAATCATGGTAAGGAGGGTATTTTTATGCGAAATAGGTGGATGCGCCTGTAATAACAGTATTAATTTACTACTGTTTGCTTATCGTCTGTTTGATTGATATAAAGCTTTACACTTTTAAAGCGATAGTGTAAAATGGACTTTACGTGTCTTTTGGACATGGGATAAAAAAGAAAACATTAGGGATGGTTATTATTTTTATGAAGGTTATTTCTGGGATTTACAAATTGTTGTGGGGCGATATAGTGAGCTTTAATATCGGAGGTTCTACTATTGGATTATCGCTCCTTGTTCTTATTCTTATTCCAGCAGGAATATATTTTACGATTATCACTAGGTTCTTACCTATTCGTCTTTTTCCTGAAATGTGCAAAGTAGCTGCCAAAAAGAGTGTAGATATGGAGAAAAAGAGCAATGTATCAGGTCTAGAAGCTCTTATTGTATCAACAGCGACAAGGGTTGGTATGGGCAATCTTGTCGGAGTAGTGGCAGCAGTATCGGCAGGCGGCGCAGGTGCAGTATTCTGGATGTGGGTTACAGCTATAATAGGTGCAAGTACTGCATTTATTGAAGCAACACTTTCTCAGCTTTATAAAGAAAAAGATCCATTGTATGGCGGATATAGAGGAGGCCCTGCATATTATTTACATTCTTTTTTTAGAGGAAAAAAAAGTAAAAGCATCCTTGCGATTTTATTCGCACTTTCAGGACTTTTGTGTTGGTGTGGGATTAGCCAGGTTATTGGAAATTCAGTATCAGAGGCATTTGATAACGCATTTAACGTTCCAAAGATTGTCACAGCAGTTGTTTTGTGTCTTGCTGGCGCTTTTGTAGTAATGAAAAAAGATATCTCTGTAAAAGTGTTAGATGTGATTGTGCCTATAATGGCGGCTTTCTATATCCTTTTAACTATATTTGTAATAATCAACAATATTAATTTGCTTCCAAGTGTTTTTGAAAGAATTTTTAAAGAAGCATTTGGCCTCAGGCAGGTTGTATCTGGAGGATTTGGTACAGTTCTAATGAATGGTGTGAAAAGGGGACTGTTCTCAAATGAAGCAGGCTCTGGTTCTGCGCCATGTGCGGCAGCAGTTGCAGATGTTGACCATCCTGTAGTATCTGGACTTTTACAGGCTTTGGGAGTGTTTATTGACACTATTGTCATTTGCAGCTGTACAGCTTTTGTTATGCTTCTTGCTCCGGAGAGTGTCACAGTAAATAAATCAGGAATGGGACTTTTACAGGCAGCTATGGTTCATTATTTTGGAAATGCCGGTTCTGTCTTTATTGCACTTACTTTGTGGTTTTTCTGCTTCTCGACATTTATCGGAATCTTGTTTTATGCTCGTTCCAATGTTGCGTATGTGTTTGGAGATAACTGGGCATCACAGAAAATCTATAAAGTGATAGCTTTAATAAATCTTTTTGTAGGATGCATTGCGGCATATGGAATTGTATGGGATCTTGGCGATATAGGAATTGGACTTATGACAATCTTCAATATGATTGCACTTATTCCGATGTCCAAGAAGGCGGTAGATTCTTTGAAAGAGTATGAACAGCGAATAAAATAATTATCTGGTGTTAGTTTTTGTTTTAGAGATAAAACTATAGGTTTTTGTTTTCATCAGGAAAATCAAAAACCGTACCAGACCAAAATTTGTCGTTAAGACAAATTTTGTCCTGCAAAGCAGGATTCTTGCTGATGATTATCATAAATCTCAGCAAGAAGTCATAGAAATTAAACCAGAGAAATAGGATTAAAGAAATAATACTAAATAAGGCTAAAAAAGAGATTGGAGTAGAATCCAACCTTTATAAACAATTTGAATATATGTTCAAAAAACTATTTACAACGAGATAAAAATGTTGTATCTTTTTCTAGAAAACAATAACAAGTTTAATGCAGAGTAGATGTCGAAGCGTTAAGTGCCCGGTGAACAGGGAGTTGTCACAGGGACGAAGAGCTTATGCTTGCGGTTTCGGTGTCGCATCCCGCTGCTACATAAGAGAAATGGCATGCCCTCCTGTGTAGTAAAGGAAAAACTGCAAAGGAGGATTTTTTTATGAAGAAATTATCTAATGTTAAGGTACTTACTGTTTGTGCTATGACTCTTGCCATGGCTGTAATTCTGGGATTTCTCAAAATTCCTGTTACACCTCTAATCGAGATTAGATTCGGATCTATTCCGCTTGCAATTTCAGCATCTTTGTTTGGACCGGCAATAGGAGCAGTACTCGGCGCAGCAAGTGACATTCTTGGATTTATTGCAAAGCCAACAGGAACATTTTTTCCGGGATTTACTATCTCTGCTGCATGTTCGGGATTATTGTTCGGACTTATTCTGTATTCCCCAAAAGTTAAGGTAACACCTGTAAGAATCATCATCGCAGAAATCGTTCACACGGTAGTTATTGGAATCTTTTTCAATAGCTTTAACTTATCTCTTCTTATGCACAAGGGATTTGGAGTGGTAGTAGCACAAAGACTTGTGAAAGAAATTGTTATGTGCCCTATCAACTGTATAATTATGATTGCAATTCTTATTCCGGTTCATCAGTTTGCTACCAAGATGTTAAAAGAGGCTTGAAATGCAGGAAGAAAGAAACACGGAGAATAAATTTGACAGCTGTATAAGATTTCTAAAAAGCCTTCAGAAATTCAATCCAAAAGACGTGGTAAAAGGGACATATGTTATGAATTTAGATAGCATAAAAGCCTTGCTTAATCTTTTGGACAATCCGCAGGATAAACTTTCTTTTGTACACGTAGCAGGAACAAATGGAAAAGGCTCGACCTGTATGTTCATAGCTTCAATTTTGAAAGAAAGCGGATATACAACAGGACTTTTCACATCTCCTTATCTTACTCATTTGAATGAACAAATATGCATTGACGGTGTTGAAATTTCAGACAAAGATGCGGGAGAATATTTGTCTATAGTAATAGAGAAGGTGGAGATTCTCAGGAAAGAACAAAGCATTTTTCCGTCTGAATTTGAAATAATTGTTAGTGCTGCATTTTTGTACTTTGTATCTAAAAAGTGCGATATTGTCGTGCTTGAAGTTGGACTTGGCGGGGATATGGATGCTACAAATGTAATATCAAAATCTGCTTTATCAGTGATAACTCCTATTTCTTTCGATCATACAGACATCCTGGGGGATAGTTATAAGTCTATAGCAAGTCATAAGGCTGGAATTATCAAGAAAGATGGCTGCGTGCTCATAGCACCTCAAAATTCGGAAGCGCAAACTGTTATAAAACAAAAGTGCAAAGATATGAATGCAGAATTAATCACGGCTAATATGGAGCATGAAGTTATATGTCAGAATATGTACGGGCAGGAGTTTGTACATCCAGTTTTTGGGACTATAAAGATAAAAATGGCTGGGGATTATCAGATAGAAAATGCTATTGTAGCAGCAAGCGCAGCAGCTATTCTTGGTAAAAAAGGTTTTAACAAAATTTCAGGAAAATCAATTGCATTAGGTCTCGAAAGGGCCTTATGGCCATGTAGGCTCGAAATATTAGGAACAAATCCTGTGACGATTTATGATGGAAGTCATAACATTCAGGGAATTGATATGCTGTGCCGTAATCTAAGGAGGCTTTTTCCAGGAAAGAAGATTCGTTTTGTAGTAGGATTTTTGCAGGACAAAAACTACGAAAAAATGGCGCTTAAACTTGGAGAAATAGCAGAAAAGTTCTACACTGTTGAACCCGTTTCTGTCAGGGCACTGTCAGCAAAAAAACTTGCTGATTTTCTGATACAAAGTGGTTATGAGGCGCAGGCATTTGCGCCTTCAAATGACAGTCTATCTTCAATAGAAATTCTTTCAGGCAAGAATGTATTTGAAAAAAATATGCCTAAGAAACTTGTACAATATGAAAAAGACGGACAAGTAGAGGGCGACCCAAAATACGCAATGAAAAAAGCTTTGCAAAAAGCAGTGTCAGAAAGCCAAAAAAATGATATCATATGTGTCTGTGGTTCTTTTTATTTTGTAGGAATTCTGAAATCAATGTGAGGAAATAAATATGTCAGAGAAATCAGAGAACAAATTGATACATTTAATCGATATGGCGGCAAGAGGTAATATCTTTGCAGCAACTCAGCTTGGCGAAGGTTATTTTAAGGGTACTTTTGGCAAGGTGAATTATGAAAAGGCTCTTAAATGGTGCCAGTATGCAGCTAAAAAAGGCGATGACAGGGCAGCAGAGCTTATTGCAGAAATAGAAAAGAAAATTAAAGAAAACTGACAACTATTGTTATCAAAATCGGAGTGAAAGTATATCACTCCGATTTTTTGTGAAAAATGTTATATAACAAGCATCTTTTTGCGGAAATTTGTGATTTTTACACAATAATTGAAAAAATGATGATTTTTGTTTTAAAAAACGAATGCAAAAATGAATTAACGAACAATTCTTAACTAAACAGCGGTTTTTTGTATAATTTTATTTGGAAAAATAAATAAAATTTTTTAAAAATACAGAGGAACTTTTTTGCATTAGCATGGTAAAGAGTAGTTTAGAAAGCCTTGATAGAACAGACGTTCAAATTTAAAATCTAAAGTTAGTTTCCATTTTTAAAAAATTTAAGCAAAAATGTTGTAAATTTTTGATGTTTTTTTGACAATTAGTGTATGTACAAGAATGGCTAATACACGTTATAATAAAGGGCTTCGTAGTTATAAATTACAAAGACATCTACGAAGCTTTGTTTGTGTGTATAGACCTAGGCTTTTCAAATCTATTTTGACATAAACAAGCATTTATTAAAGATTCTAGAATCATACAGGTAGGTAAAGATGGATATCAGAATTGAAAACTTGACGAAGACGTACAATGACTGTCACGCGGTAGACCATATGAGTCTAACTATTAATGATGGTGAACTGGTAGGACTTTTAGGACCGTCCGGCTGCGGTAAGTCTACCACATTATTCATGCTGGCTGGCTTAACAGAGCCAACAGAGGGAAAAATTTTCTTTGGCGACAGAGATGTTACCAAAATTCCTCCAGAGGATCGTGAAATCGGTCTTGTATTTCAGAACTATGCGCTCTATCCTCATATGACTGTTGAGGATAACATTACTTTTCCGCTTATTAACCGTGGAATGAAGAAGGCTTTAGCAAGAGAGAAAGCTCTTGAAATGGCAAAACTTGTTAAAATTGATCAGCTTATGAAGCGTCGTCCGGGTGAGCTTTCAGGTGGTCAGCAGCAAAGAGTAGCTATTGCTCGTGCACTTGTAAAAAAGCCACAGGTTCTTTTACTTGATGAGCCACTTTCCAACCTCGATGCAAAGCTTCGTGTTGAGACAAGAGAAGAGATTCGTCGTATTCAGCAGGAAGTTAAGATTACAACTATTTTCGTTACACATGACCAGGAAGAAGCTATGAGTATTTCTGACAAAATTGCTGTTATGAAGAAAGGGGTACTTCAGCAGTATGAGATTCCTCAGAGCATGTATTTAAATCCTGCAAATGAATTTGTAGCTGGATTCCTTGGTATGCCAGAGATTAACATGATGGAGGTAGATGTTAAAGCTGGTGTTATTTCTACAAGTGGTATCACACTTAGAGAAGGCGTTAAAATCCCTGATGGTCATTATCATGCAGGTATTCGTCCGGAATCATTCCGTGTTGCGGAAGATGGAATCAGCATGAATGCAGAAAGAGTCCGCATGACTGGTCGTGATCTTTTATTATTCACTAAACTTGGTAATACTCCTGTTCGTGTCCTTGTTCATTCAGATTTGCAGCTTGCGGCTTCTGACAGTTTCAAGGCTTCTGTTAGAGAAGGACATATTTTGGTATTCGATAAAGAAGAAAATCTTATGGGAAGATATTAATCCCGAAGGAAATGGAGTATATTTGCTATGGAGAAAAAGAGCTTTAAAGGCTATCTGTATTTGCTACCATCACTTATTATCATGGTAGTATTTACTTTATATCCTCTTATAAAAGCTGTTGTAATGAGTTTCCTCGGAGATTACAGCATCATTGATGGAAGCTATAAGTCTATTGGCTTTGAGAATTATCAGGCACTTTTTGCTGATAAAAATTTTATTAAAGCATTGTGTAATACAGGAATTTACGTAGTATTCGTTGTTCCTTGTTCAATTATTATTTCACTGTTTATTGCTGTCCTTATCAATAGCAAGATAAAGGGAAAAGCGTTTTTCCAGACAGTATATTTTCTTCCTTACGTTACAAGCGTTATAGCTATTGGTATTGTATGGAGTTGGATGTTTAACAGTGAATATGGTCTTATAAACTATATTTTGGGATTTTTTGGAATTGAACCGATTCAGTGGTTGAATCAGCCGCAATATGCACTTCCTGCGCTTATTATTTTCGCAATATGGAAGAGTATGGCATTTAATATTTTGATTTTCCTTGCCGGTCTTCAGACTATTTCCGAGGATTTGTACAAGGCAGCGCGAATTGATGCAACTCCAAGATTTAGAGTATTTACACGAATCACAGTTCCTGGAATCATGCCTATGATAGTATATGCGAGCATTATGGGAATGATTAGTGCCTTCAAGGTTTATAATGAGGTATTTGCTCTCTTTAAAGGAAAAGCCGGTCCTGCCAATAGCGCTATTACTGTTGTATATTACATCTATGATAAGTTCTACAATAGTAACAAATATGGTATTGCAGCAGCAGGTTCAATCGTTTTGTTCCTGATAATTCTGGCTTTGACACAGGTTCAGCTGCGCGTTACAGGCAAGCGTAAAAAGAAATAAAAAGAGGAAGAAATAATGCCTAGTAAAAGAAAAGTTATTGCTTTAATTCTGAATATTTTAAAATATGCATTCCTTATAGCAGGAGCAATTTTTACAGTTTTGCCGTTTGTATGGATGATAGCTTCATCACTTAAAACTCCGGCAGAAATTGTACAGGTTCCACCGGCTATTTTTCCAAAAGCTGCTCAGTGGAGTAACTACAAGGTAGCATGGAATGCAGCACCTTTTGCAAAATACCTGCTTAATACTGTAATTGTGACAGTATGTACTACAATTGGTGTTCTTATCACAACTGTTTTATCTGCATTTGCATTTTCGAGACTTGAGTTCCCGGGAAAGAAACTTATTTTTTCACTTTTCCTCGCAACTTTGATGATTCCTGGTGAGATGCTTATTATCACCAATTACATCACTATTATGAAGCTGCAGTGGATTGATACCTATCAGGCTATGATAGTACCGTGGATTTCCAGTGTTTTCTACATTTATCTTCTGACTCAGTTTTTCATGCAGGTTCCAAATGAACTGTATTTAGCTGCGAAGGTTGATAAGTGCTCTGATCTTAAGTTTATGCTAAGAATAATGGTTCCTATGAACAAGCAGGCAATTATCACTATTGCGATTCTTAATATCATCAGTTCATGGAACGCATTTTTGTGGCCACTTCTTGTTACCAACTCAGATGGAATGAGAGTTTTGTCACATGGGCTTATTCGTTTCCAGACAGAGGCAGGAGCTTCTTATGAGCTTATAATGGCTGCTTCATGTATTTTGGTTATGCCTATTATTATCGTGTACCTGTTCCTTCGCAAATATATCATCGAAGGTGTTACAAGGTCCGGTCTTAAGGGATAAGAGTTTTTTATTGATATGACCCGGAGCGCGCGCCGGATTGTATAACTTCTTGCTGAGATTTATGATAATCATCAGCAAGAATCCTGCTTTGCAGGACAAAATTTGTCTTAACGACAAATTTTGGTCTGGTACGGTTTTTGATTTTCCTGATGAAAACAAAAACCTATAAAAAATTATCTATTTTCACTGGCTGATAATAGCCGCAACGAGAGAGGAGATTTTTGAGTATGAAGTTCAAGAAAATTGGTGCAAGTATTATGACTGCAGCTTTAGCAGTATCCATGCTTGCAGGATGTAGTGGATCAAACAATTCTAATGGTGGAAAGACAACAGATGGCTCAGCTAACACAGCTGCAAGCGCTGATGGAAACATTGAGTCATGCGAAGTTACATTTTGGCATGCAATGGCTGGAGAGCAGGAGAAGACTCTTCAGGAAATCACAGATGATTTCAATAGCTCCAATAAGTACGGAATTAAAGTTACTCTTGTAAATCAGGGTAAGTACAACGATCTGCAGACAAAGCTTACAGCAAGCGCTGCATCCAATACTCTTCCTGATATGGCTCAGGCTTACAACAACTGGCTTACACCTTATAAGAATAAGCTTGTTAAGCTTGATGATCTTGTTAAGAATGACTTCGACAACTGGGATGATGTTATCGAAAGTTATAGAAATGAGTGTAGCGAGTTTGGCTTTGTTCACGCACTCCCTTTCAATAAGAGTACATATGTTTTGTTCTATAACAAGACAATGTTCGATGAACTGAAGTTAACAGCTCCTACAACATGGGATGAAGTTAAGGCTGATGCAAAGATTGTAAAAGAGAAAAAGAACATCGAATTCATCGGTTTTGATGATATGGCAGGTGCTGTAGAAGCAACACTTAAGCAGAATGGTGTTGACTATATCGATGATAAGGGTGCTTTATTTGATACAGATAAGGGTCTTGAAACATTCACATTCCTTTCTGACCTTTACAATAACGGTTATGCTCGTCTTGTTGGTGAAGATTCATTCTTCTCTAACGTACTCAGCAATGGCAAAATTGCAGCTTATGTTGGTTCCAGCACAGGTGTATCTTACATCGATACAAGCAAAGGTTGGGAACTTGGAGTAGCTCCTCTTCCAGGAAATGTTGCTAAGGCAGCTAACACAGCTGGTACTAATCTTGTAATGTTCTCTTCAGATGCTAACAAGCAGAAGGCAACATGGGAATATATGAAATTCCTTACATCTACAGAGAATACAACAAAGTGGGCAATTAAGACAGGATACCTTCCTGTAAGAACATCTGCATATAAGTCAGATGAATATCAGAAGTTCATGGCAGATGATGCAACTGCTACAGCTTCTTATGCACAGGCAGATTCTTTCTTCGTATCTCCTACATATGACGCTTCTACAGATATCCGTTCTGCAGTAGCTGCTAAGTACGAAGAACTCGTTCTTAACAAGTCTGATGCAAATACATGGAAAAAAGAACTTGTTGATACAATCAACTCTCAGTATTGATAACTATTTTTTGAACAAAAAATAATTTAACTCGGAGCTCTCTGCATCTATCAAGATGTAGGGAGCTTTGATTTTCTTAAGTTGGTGATAGATTATGACAAAAATAAAATTTTATAGTGGTCTTAGGGAGATTGGGGGCACTGTCGTAGCAGTTGAAACAGATAAGGCAGTGTGTATTTTTGATTTTGGGTATGCTTTTGTTGGAAGACTTGATGAAAGTGTTTGTACTAGAAAAGGGCATGAAGCGCAGGATTTTATGAGACTTGGGATACTTAACAGAATCGATGGAATATATGAATCTCATGCTGCTGGCGAGTTGAATCTCAAAGCCTATGGTGAAACAGATAAGAAGTATTTTGCAATCATTTCTCATATGCATATCGATCACATGGGAGGTTTGGGATGCCTTGATCCAAAAATGCCTGTGTATATGAGCAATGATTCGGCAAAGCTGTATAAAAGAATGGGTGTTATGGGAGAGCTTGAGTACAGAGAGCATGAGAATATTCAGCCAATGGAGTATGACAGCACCATCACGGTTGAAGATATAAAAGTTACCTGTATTCAGGTAGATCATGATGTAATAGGAGCGTGCGGTTTCCTTATAGAAACAGAAGATGGCAGTATCTGTTATACAGGTGATTTCAGATTTCATGGCTTCCATCCTGATGTAAGCAGTGCTTTTGGTAATAAGTGCAAGGGTGCAGATGTTATGATAACTGAAGGAGTTACCATAAGCTTTGCAGATGTAGACATGCTTTCACTTGAGGGTCCGGAACGTACCACAAGTGAATACACACTTCTAGAAGATATGAAAGAGCGATGCAGACAGGAAGATGGCCTTATTGTAATTAACAATTACAATAGAAATGTAGAGCGAATTCATCAAATGATTCATGCACTTGCCAAAGAAAAACGTCAGATGGCGCTTGATAGTATTCAGGCGGATTATGTCAATGCATTTTATCCATGGGACGATTTTGTAGTATATATTCCAGAGGGCGGAAGTACTAACAATCCATCTCTTAGGGAAAAGAAAGTTATAGACAGAAATGAATTATTAACAAATCCATCTAAGTATGTTTTGCAGCAAAATTACAAGAATATTTATGAACTCTTTGACTTGAAAGATGTTGTGTCAGTATATTTGCATATGGATGGTGCTCCTCTTGGAGATTATGATCCGTCCTTTGCAAAGTTCCAAAGTTTTCTTGAAGTGCAGGGAATAAAAAATGAACATGTAGGTCTTGGCGGACATGCAGAGCCATATTACCTTAGAAAAATGGCGGATATCATTGCACCAACAACGCTTGTACCACTTCATAGTTTTAGACCTGAGCAGTTCAATACTGAATATGCAAAAGAAATAGTTCTTCCTGAATGCGGACAAAGTTTCTATCTCGAGAATGGAAAGCTGGTAAAAGAATAAAATTTTAGTAAAAAAGCTTCTTGCTGAGTTTTTATAATCATCAGCAAGAAGCTTTTACAATTAATCTTACATTTCTAAAAATAATTGAATTTAGTAATTAATCATGTATTTCTACAGATTCGTTAATTGCTCTAGAAGTTTCAGAAGCCTCGCGGCCGCCCTGGCTTGTTTCAACATTTATACAAGGATCCTTTACAGGAGCCTTTTTTGGTTTCTCTGACATGTCAATACTTGTAGAGTTACCAATTCCAAGAGCTTCACCGGCTACTCCAAGTGTAGAGATTACGTTTGATAAGTCAGTTGGCATGAAAATCTTTGTTGCACGTCCGTCAGCGACAGTCTTAAGTGCATCTATGCCTTTAAGTTTCAGTACATTTTCGGAAGGATTTGCCTCAGATAACATACGAAGACCATCAGCTTCAGCCTTGTAAACCATCTCAATTGACTTTGCGCGGCCTTCAGCAAGTGCAATTTGAGAATCACGTTCAGCTTCAGCAGCAAGAATCTTTGCTTTTTTATCACCTTCTGCACGGCTGACAACAGCTTCCTGATGAGCCTGAGCTTCGAGAACTGTCTGACGTCTTTCGCGTTCTGCTCTCATCTGCTTGGACATGATAGCCTGAAGTTCAGGGTCAATGCCGATAGTCTTAAGCTCAACACGGCTTACCTTGATACCCCATTTATCACTGGCGTCATCAATTACTTTTGTAAGGTTTCTATTAATTTCATCTCTTGAAGAAAGAAGCTGGTCAAGTTCCATTTCACCGGCGACATTTCTAAGTGTAGTTGCACACAGATTCTGAAGACCCGAGATAGGATTTTCGATACCATAAGTATAGAGTCTTGGCTCGAATACAGTTGTGTAAATAACAGAATCAAGATCAATCTGAACGTTATCCTTGGTGATTACCTTCTGAGGAGGAAAGTCAAGAACCTGTTCCTTGAGGCTGATCTTACGAACAACTCTTTCAATAAAAGGAACTTTAAGGTGAGGACCTGCCTGCCAAGTGGTCTTGTATTGACCAAGCATTTCAAGGACATATGCGTGTCCCTGAGGAACGATTACAAAGTTTGTTACGATTAATGCAAGAAGAATAACAACAATAATAAGAATAGGTAAAGCAATTTCTTCCATACGATTAATACTCCCTTCTTTTTTGGAAAAATGTTAGAAAAATTTGAAGTAGTAAAAAATTACAGTTTTTTATTGCCTCAAGCTATTATTATTATACGTCCACTTTTCTAAAAAAAATAGTATCATTCGTCGCATATTAGTTACAATTCGGTAGTTTTCCAGATAGCAAGATAAGAGATTTAAGCAAAATACATTTTATTTTTTATTTCGATAATTTATAAATTCTTAATAGGAAAAACTCTTTTATTTTTTTGAGGTTGTGATATACTTTCAATTCGGTCGGTAAAACAAAAACGAAATTACGTTTGTTAAAAGTTTCAGGGATGAAACAAAAGGATATACTTTCAAGGAGGTAATGAAAGTGAAAGCAAGTTCAGATTCAAAGAGCACAAAATCTGTAAGTTCAGTAAAGAAAATCAACAGTATCAAAACAAAAATAGTAGCTGCGGCAATCAGCATGGCAGTTATTCCCCTTTTAATAATTGTATCTGTGAATTTTGTAAGAACTCAGAATGAAGCAATTAAAACATCAAAAGATAGCCTTAGCTGGTCAGCATGGTATCTTCAGTCTGAAGTAAAGCAGATTATGGCTAAAAATGAATCTTCATTGCTTAGCCTTGCAGCATCTTCTAGTGTAAGAAGTTATCTTAAAAATGGAGAAACACCTGAAACCAGAAAAGATATTTTAAACCAGATGAAAGCTATCAATGATACATTCGGTGACGAGAATCAGATAGTTCTTTCTAATATCGAAGGAATGATGGTTCTTAGAAGTGATGAAGGAAAGTGTGTTGATATTTCTCAAAGAGATTATTTCATCAAAGCTTCTAAAGGAGAGATTAATGCTGCTTCTGTATTTGTAAGCGGATCTACAAAAATCAGAAATACTTGTCTGGCAGTTCCGGTAAAGGATGAGAACGGAGATATAATTGGAGTTATTCATAGAAGTTACATGCTTAGTGACTTCCATAAGCTCCTTGCAGAAGACGGTGTTGAAGCATTCATGGTAGATGGCGACGGAACTCTTGCAGCACACTCTGATTATGATATTTCAGGTGATGATGAACCAAAAAGCTTCAAACAGTCACCATATATGACATCAGGTCTTGAGTCTGATACATACGAAAGCAATGCAACAGGACATACAACTTATGTTTCTTACGTAAAAGAACCTATTTCAGGATATACAGTTTGCGTAGCAGTTGATAAAAATGAAGTACTTAAAGAAGCCAGATTAAGCGCATTAACAGGAATTATTCTTGGATTAATCGTACTTGCTATAGTAGTAGTATTCTCACTTATTATGGCAAAGAAATTCACTGATCCTATTATGGAAGTAGATGAAAGCCTTTCTGCACTTGCAGATGGAAGATTTAAGAAAATCGGAAAATATACAAATAGAAAAGATGAAATTGGCCACATAGTTAGAAATACTGATTCAGTGATTGAGAAGTTAGGTAAAATAGTTGGTTACATAAAGGAATCTTCCAATACAGTTGGTCACTCTTCTGAGGAACTTTCTCTTATGGCAAATCAGATTGCAGCAACAGCTGAAAGCGTAGCTGGTGCAGTTCAGGAAATTGCAACAGGTGCAGTACAGCAGGCAGAAGAAATCCAGTCAGCAGCAGAAGGATCTAATAAGATAACAAAGGCAGTTGAAAGTGTTCAGGGGTCATCAAATGATGTTAATGAACTTGCTGCACGCATGAAGAAGGCTTCTGAAGATTCAAGTAAGTCACTTTCATACCTTCAGGCATCTTCAACTAATATGACATCTAAGATTGAAGAAATATCTTCAAAAATCGCAGCAACACAGGAAGCAGTAGCAAATATTAATGATAGAGTAGAAGGAATTTCCGGTATCGCTTCTCAGACTAACCTTTTGTCACTTAATGCTTCAATCGAGGCTGCAAGATCAGGTGAGTACGGAAAAGGATTCTCAGTAGTAGCATCAGAAATTAGACAGCTTGCTGATGATTCTGAAAACCTTGCTCAGGAAATCAGAGGAGTTATGGATAGCCTCTTATCTCAGGCGCAGGATGCAGTACAAGCTGCTCAGGAAATCAAAAAAGGTAATATTGAACAGCAGGAAGCACTTGCAAAGACACTTACTTCTGTTCAAGGAATGCTCGAAGATATCGAAAAGACAGTATCTGGTGTAACTGTTATTTCTTCTGATGCTAATGACTGCGTAAATTCAAATAGACTTGTAAGCGATGCTATGTCTTCACTTACAGCTATTTCAGAAGAAAATGCTGCTTCATCTGAAACAACAGGTGCATCTGTTCAGGAACTTTCTGCAACAGTATCAACACTTGCTATGTCTGCAACAGGACTTCGCGATGTAGCTGAAAAGCTTAATCAGGAGATTGCATTCTTTAAGTAATTAAAGATTATAAATGTTATGGTTCTAAGGTTTTTAAATACTGGAAATCAATATTTATAAACAGTTTTGCTCACGAAATAGTATAATCAGGCAAAACACATCTATCAAAGACTGTAAGAAATGAGAAATCATTTTTTGCAGTCTTTTTGCCATATAAAAGATAATATGAGAATCTAATTTGACGCAATTGTCATAAAAGAATGGACAAAAACATTTTAGTATGATAGAGTGGTAAATAACTAAAGCTATTCTATGTATCTGTAATATGATTAAGACTTACATTTATTATGAGAATAACTTTTTTCTAATTACTTGCTTGTTGCATGGGTATAAACACCATAAGATAAAAATCAAATATTCTAAGGAGATTATTATGAAAAAGAACACAACAGTAATGCGACTCTTTTCAACTTTAATGGTTGGAGTATTAACTTTTTCTCTTACTGCATGTTCATCAGACAAGACTAATACAGCAAATAAGTCTGAATCTAAAACAGAGGCTGGTTCTGATTTGGACTATATCAAGCAGAAAGGCTCTTTGATTATAGGTATTACAGACTTTGCACCAATGGATTACAAAGATGATGATGGCAACTGGATAGGTTTTGATGCAGACCTTGCAAAGAAAGTATGCGAAGATCTGGGAGTTAAGGCTGAATTTATTGAGATTGATTGGGACAATAAAATCCTTGAACTTGACAATAAGTCAATTGATGTAGTATGGAATGGAATGACACTTACAGATGAGGTTAAGTCTTCCATGAACTGTACCAAGTCATACCTTCAGAATGCACAGGTGGTTGTCCTTCCAAAAGATAAAGCAGACAAATACAAAGATGTCAATTCTTTAAAAGATTTGTCATTCGCGGTTGAAACAGGTTCTGCAGGTGAAGCAAGTGCCAAAGAAAACAAACTAAATTATACAAGCGTAGCATCACAGTCTGATGCTGTAATGGAAGTTGCAGCCGGAACATCAGATGCCTGCATCATTGATCTTTTAATGGCAGGTGCAATGATTGGTGATGGAACAAGCTATGCAAACCTTGCATATACCGTATCTCTTACATCAGAAGAGTATGTGGTAGGATGCAGAAAAGGTTCTGACCTGACAGATTATATCAATTCTGAATTTGATAAATTCAAGAACGATAGCACAATGGATAAGATTGCCAAGACCTATAACCTCGAAGGTGCTCTTATTAAATAAAATATGAGGATTAAATATGTTTTTAACTGTAACATTATCTTTGCTTGAAGGTTTTCTTTCAACATTAAAACTTTTCGGACTTACGCTGCTTTTTTCAATACCGCTTGGATTATTCATATGCTTTGGATCCATTAATAAACTGAAAATTATTCGTTTTCCAATTAGATTTATCATATGGGTAATCCGCGGAACACCGCTTATGCTCCAGCTTATCGTAATATATTATGGTCCTGGACTTATCTTGGGAACGTCCATATGGAACGGTACAAGCGGAAGATTTATTGCGGCACTCGTTGCATTTGTAATTAATTATGCATGCTATTTTTCAGAAATATATAGAGGCGGAATATTATCAATTCCTCAAGGACAGTACGAAGCTGGTAAAGTTTTGGGACTTACCAATAGAGAAATCTTTACTAAAATCATACTTTTGCAGGTAACAAAGAGAATAGTGCCGCCTATGAGTAATGAAATAATAACTCTTGTAAAAGATACTTCGCTTGCTAGAATTATTTCAGTTTATGAGATTATATGGAATGGTTCTGCATTCATTAAAAGCGATGGAATTATATGGCCATTGTTCTATACAGGCGCATTTTATCTTCTGTTTTCGGGTGTATTAACACTGTTTTTTGGATGGCTGGAAAAAAAGCTGAGTTTCTTCAAGTAAAAATACAAAGGTAATAAGATGTCTATTTTAGAAGTAAAAAATATAACAAAAAAATTTGATAATACAATGATTCTTAAAGGAATTGATTTCTCTATGGAAGAGGGAGAGGTTATTTCCATTATAGGGTCGTCAGGAAGTGGAAAAACAACACTTCTTCGTTGTCTAAATTTCCTCGAAACTCCCGACACCGGTATGATAAAAGTTAATGGTGAAGTTCTTTTTGATGGGGCAAATATTGAAAGTAATAAGCGCATACAGGAAGAAGAAATCAGAAAAAAAAGACTTCATTTTGGAATGGTATTCCAACAGTTTCATCTTTTTCCGCAGTATACTGCACTTGAAAATGTATGCCTTGCACCAAATCTGTTGAAAAATAAAAGCAGTGATGAAATAAAACAAGAAGGAATGATGCTGCTAGATAGAATGGGACTTTCTGATAGGATGAATAATTATCCTCATCAGCTTTCCGGAGGGCAGCAGCAAAGAGTTGCAATCGCACGAGCACTTGCAATGAATCCGGATATTCTATGTTTCGATGAACCAACATCTGCTCTTGACCCAGAGCTTACAGGAGAAGTTCTCAAAGTTATTCGCTCTCTTGCAGATAATAACACTACTATGATTATCGTTACGCATGAAATGGGCTTTGCAAGAGATGTTTCTGATAAAGTCTTATTCATGGATCAGGGAATAATATTAGAGCAGGGTGATGCTAAAGAAGTAATAGATAACCCTCAAAAAGAGAGAACAAAACAGTTTTTGTCAGTGATGAACAAGTATTAAAAGCTGAAAAAAGCTTAAGATAATAGCAAAAAACAAAAATTAGATAGCAATTAATGATTAGAGTCTGCCAATACTTTATTCTATATTAAAAACGTAACCAAATTTATTAAATTAGGGAGGTACGAAATTGAGAAGGAAAAGTGTTTTGGCAGGCTTTATGATTGCTGCTCTGCTTATGGGGTGCCAGAGCGGCGAATCTATTGAAAAGTCTTCTGCAAAAGATGTATCTGTTAGCAGCAGTGTCAGCAGTACAGCAGGAAGTTCATTAGATGATGACAAAGGCATCGATGAAGACAGTAAAAGTACGGATTTAGACAAAGATTCTTCTAAAAATTCTACAGAAAATGCAGACAGTTCTGAAGCAATAAGCATAGATGAAAATGTCTGTCTAAAAGATTTGTGTAAAGATTATTTTTCTCTTGGAGTCGGAATAAACGGAAGTACACTAGAAAATCAGACTCTTAATATTAAACAATACATGGATCTATCAAAGAAACATTTCAATAGCTGCACTATGACTAACCTCATGAAAAGCTGTTACATCCTAGATCAGGAAGCTTCCAAAGATAGCATAAAAAATGGAGACGGTATGCCTGTTTTAAACTTTGCATCAATTGACCCTACACTTAAGTGGTGCCAAGAAAACGGTATGAAGATGCGTGGTCATACACTTGTCTGGCACACTCAGGCACCTGAATGGTTTTTTAGAGAGAACTATGAAGATGAAGGCGCATATGTTGACAAAAAGACCATGTCAAAGCGAATGGAAAGCTATATTAAACAAATGTTAACCCATGTGCAGACAGATTATCCGGGAGTAATCTATTGCTGGGACGTTGTAAATGAAGCTGTTGATCCTGAATCTGCTGCAAAAGATTCACCATTTATGTGTAGAACAAAGCTTGGAGATGCGCCAAATCCATGGTATGAAACAATGGGTGAAGATTACGTAGAAGCAGCATTTACCTATGCAAGAAAATATGCTGATAAGGATGTTAAGCTTTTCTACAATGATTACAATACTTATCAGTCCCCGAAGACAGAGTCTATTATAGCGTTGTGTAAGTCATTGAAAGAAAAGGGACTTATAGACGGAATAGGAATGCAGGGTTATTGGGGAATTGATTATCCATCAATTTACCTTATCGAACCAGCAATAAAGAAATTCGCCGAGCTTGATCTTGAAATTCAGATTACGGAGTTATCTGTTGCAGTTGAAAATGAAACGAAAGCAGATTTTGACAAACAAGCAGCAAAGTATTATCAGATTTTTAAGATGCTGCATGATCTGGATAAAGAAGCTGGGGGACCAGCAAATATCACTAATGTAACATTGTTTGGACTAGTTGATCACTATAGAGAAGGTGATACCACAAACTCTAGAATCTTTGATCGAAATTATGAACCCAAAAAAGCGTTCTTGAAAATAAAAGAAGCTATGGATAATTATTGATGTAAAAAACTTAGAAGTAGATTAAAACTAATAACTTATTTATCTAAAGCTCTAATATGCTTTTTGCTTCAAATAATTGGAAAAACGCATATTAGAGCTTTTTTGCGTGATATAAAACTAAACTTCTACACAATGTTTCTTATCGATTTCAGCAACTTTATCTCTTCTTCTTACATATTTTTCTGCAGTAAGAGCATCTGTATTCATCCACGTTTTGACGATTTCCATTGCAATAGCGCTTCCTATTATTTTGCCACCGATGCACAAGACATTTGAATCGTTGTGTTCTCTGGAAAGCTGTGCACAGAATGGATCCTGACAGACACACGCAAAAATGCCTCTTAATTTATTGGCAATCATAGCACTTCCATATCCTACACCATCAACGAATATTCCTCTGTCACATTCTTTTTTGGCAACTGCAAGAGAAGCGGGGTATACGAAATCTGATAAATCGCAGCCTTCTTCGTCGTATGTACCAAAGTCAACAACTTCGTGTCCTTGTTCTTCAAGATATTTTTTAATTTCATTTTTAAGACCAGTTCCGGCATGGTCATTTGCCATAGCTATTTTCATAAAAATCTCCTTTCGGGCGGTGATTAGCAGTATTAAAGTTTTTGTCCACTAGACTTTTCGGAGTAAATCCAGAAAACGTTAATGGTAGATTGCTTTCATAAAGATAAATCACAAAAAATACCACGATATGCAAAAATAATTGTAAATATGATGTTTTGCATGATGGTTCTTTTGTTATTATAGCTATTGTCTGTTTATGGGTAAAGATGTAATTGAATTGGAACAGACAATTAATCTTTTTGCTAGGGAGAGTGATTATGAATAGAGGTGCGTTTAAAAAATGGCTATCTGCAATATGTATAGCCGCACTTCTTACATCACTCGTTAGTGCAAGTCAGTATTCAGCTGTACTTGCCGGCGAGAATGTAAGTAATGAGGGTCTTAGTAGTGTGGAAGAAGAACTCCATACTAAAGATACAGAAGATGATTCTAAAATGGAAAATGAAAAAGCTGATGATGATTCTTTGGCAGATGCAAGTGTCCAGAATCATGAGGGTACATCAGATAATTCAGATAATATCGAAAATAATTCAGAGAATAAAAGCACAAATTCTATAAATTCTAATGATGAAAACTCACAGGAAAAAAATGCTGATTCTTCAAATTCTGATGAAAAAGAAAACAAAGAAGACAGTTATAAATTGGTAAATGAGAGTAAAGTTGCAGAAGGAAAAACTGTAAATCTTGATAAAGCAGATGATCACAAGTGGGATTTTTCAAATTCAGTGTACCAATTACACGTTGAAGGCAATAAAGATATCTATGAAAATATGCTTATAGATGCTACAGCTTTTGGTGCTAAATGTGCTCCAAATAACTCGCAGTGGGCACAGGTTAATGCTAATACAAGATTTTACATTCCAGTAAAAGAAAATTCCAAGATAACCATTATGGCATATGATGGCGATTTGAATCTTACAATTAACGAAAGTAAAATGACTTGCATAAAAGGTCAGGGATGTTTTCTTTATGAGTATGAAAATAAGGAAAATGCTGCAGTTCTGGAACTAAAAGTAAATGCTAATACATATTTTGCATATATCGAAGTTAAGAAGGAAAGCAGTGCAGAAGATGAAGAGAATAATAAAGAAGTTGAAAAAGAAGAGACAGACTACTATTCTAAATTCAATTTCCCGGTTTCTAATACTGAGTGGGATTTTACAGATTATCAGCTTGTAAAAGATGATAATGGCAGGGATGGAGTGAAATTTGAGAAAGGTTTAGGATTTTATCACAATCTTTATATCGATGCTACCAAAGATAATGCGAAGTTCAATGCAAGAGAAAATGGAGCCAAAGATGATGTTCAGGTTAATGATGGTACAGTTATCGTAGTGCCGTTTAATAGAGCAGGAAAGCTTTCTTTTAGTTATTTTTCAAATGGAGGCACTATTTCCATAGATGGAGAGAACTATACATCAGGTTCAGAGTATGAGTATACAGGAAAAGGATATGGCTTCGTAGTGCTCAACGTTGTAGGTCAGATATATCTTTATGATATTACTGTTACGCTTCCGTCTTCTGCATTTGATCAGGTTGGAAACGGTAGCAGTGATGTATGGGATTTTGGTCTTGCAAAAGATACCCAAAAAGGTGCTGTGAATGAAATTACAGATGAAGTGTACAGACAGCTAAATCTTCTTGGCTCTTATACCAATAAGCTTGGACAGACAACTATTGGCGCATTTGAAGCTAAGACAAATGTGAAAATAGGTGATCTTACCTTAAATGTTAAGGCAGGAGATAGAATCTATACTAAACCTTCAATTGAAGGAAAAACTATTGAAGCAACAAACAAAAAAGGCATTTATAAGTTTAGTGATGGCTATGAGTCGGCTGGTTATTATTATGCAAATGGTGCAAGTTCCAGCGAAAGCAGAAATATTGAAATTGCTAATGTAAAAAATGGGCAGATTATCGAAGTATATGCCGGAAGCAAAAAAGCTGATGGAACGCTTCATTTTGTAAATGAGAGTGAAAGTCAGAATGATACTGCACAGGTTTTCGTTAATCAGCCTTCAAAGACTGTTTTTACAGCAAAAGAAGACGGAACATTCAAAATTTACATGGATGGAGAAAACTGTAAACCTGATTTCTATAGAGTTGTTCGAAAAGATAGTCCGGTTCTTTCTGGAAAACTTATTTTCCCAGAAGATGCTAAAGTTTCAGATGATTATTCATTGGAACTTATTAATAAAGAGACTGGAAAAGTATACAAAGCAGATATCGACTATGCTCAGAAAAAATACGCAGTAGTTCTTGCAAATGGAGAGTATGAAGCTTCTATCAAGAACATTTCAGGATATCATTTGGATACAAACAGTAGTAATACAAGTGTTAAAGTTGATATATCGAAAGAAGATAATGTTCACGATTTCGAGATTACAGGCGCAGAAACTGTAGTTGTAACAGGAAAAGTTGAAGGTTTTGATGAAGGTTTCGATTTTGCTGGTGCAAGTCTTAAATTCAGTAACTCGAAATCTGGAGATGTATATGCTAGGATTTCCGAGGATAAGACTTATAGTACAGTACTTGATCTTGATAAGGTTAATGATTACGAAGTAAGTCTTGATAACTGTAATGATTACATTTTGGAACTTACCCAGGATAATTTGAAGTTTATTGCTGACAGCAACAAAGAAATAAACTATGTTGTGGTAAAAAATGCCACCTACAAAGTATCCGGAAGACTTATAAATGTCCCGAATAATGCTGTGACCAAACTTACATTTACTAATACTGCTGATGGCAAAAAATATGAGACATCAATTGAACAAGACAGCGATACTTATAGTATTTTCCTTCGTGACGGAAAATATCAGGTTAAGACAGATAATGCAGAGTATAAGACATCTACAGTTATAACTGTAGACGGAAGCTACATTAGAAAAGACTTGTTTTTTGACAAAGCTATAAATACTGATATTAAAGATGCAAAGGATATATATGTAGGATATCCAGATAAAGAGTTGAACTTTAATACTGTATCAGATGCAGTAAAAGCGGTTGAAGATGCAAGAAATGCTCATAAAAATGATGGAACAGTAACTGTTCATATCGCTCCGGGAACCTATAGAGAACAGGTAATTATAACTGCAAAAGACATTCATCTTGTGGGTGAAGGAACTGTTAAAATTACATGGTATTACGGAATAGGTTATACCTATTATAGTGCAGTAAAAGGCTATTATAACAAAGAGGCAGCATTCAATAAATCTGGCAGAGGAGCTGTTGATAAGTGGGGTGCATCTGTTCTTGTAAAGAGTAGTGCGACAGGATTTAAGGCTGAGAATATTATCTTTGAAAACTCATTTAACAGATATGTTACAGAAGAAGAGATTAAAGATGGTGTTAAACTTGATACAAATGCTTATTCTGATTCAAAAATAAAAGTTAATAGAACTTTCGGAATGGACGCAGCAAGCGTATCAGCAACTGAAAGAGCATGTGCACTTGCAATTGAAGGAACGGATTTCGAACTTTATAGATGTTCTGTTCTTGGAAGCCAGGACACACTTTATACCGGCCCTAAAGTGCTTGGATATATAAGAAACAGTCTTATTATGGGTAACACTGACTATATCTTTGGTTATGGTGATGTAGTATTTGAAGGATGTGAACTTAATTTTGCTGGTTATACTGATGGTGATAAGAAGCATAGCTATATTACAGCTAATAGAGGTGCAAATTCAAAGTTTGGATATCTTTTTAATAACTGCAGGGTAACGGGGCCTTCTAATGGCATGATGCTTGGTGCAAGCTATTTTGGTAGACCATGGGATAATCAGGCTAAAGTTACATACAAGGATACTCTTGTAACAGGAATGAAAATAAAAGACTATGGCTGGCATAGTATGAGTGGTACACAGCCGTATAATGTTAATTACAAAGAGTATAATACAAAGATTACAACAAAGGTTGTGACCAAAAAAGATAGAATAGATGACAATGGCAATGAGTATAGCAAAGTATTTGATACAGAACAGGAACTTGGACTATATTCAGATGACTACTTTACTTCATTTATTCCAGTTCATTTTATTAGTGACAAAGACAATATAAATGAAAATTCTTTTGTGACTTATACAGTTTATTTCAAAGATGCGGAAGGTAACACTTTGGCAGTTCCTGAAATAAGAAGTGCTCAGGTCGGAAGTAGAATAAAGGCATCAGATGCTAAGTTCAAAATAACAGGATATGAAGTTGTAAACAATGATACTGCGATAACTCTTTCGGAAAAAGATAATTCTATAACCATTGTTTATAAAAAGGCGATGAAAGATGTAAAGATTTGTTATAGAAATCTTTATACAGGAGAAGATGTAGCGCAGGAAGTTACAAAAAAATATGAGTGCGGTGATAAGGTTACAGAGGTTGCACCTATTATGCCGGGGCACAAAACTATGGGAGAAAAGGTTAAATCAATCGTCGTAACAGATAATGATACAGACAATGAGATTGATTTCTTCTATATCCCTGATAAGCAGACTGTATATGTTAGATATTACGATTATTATACAGGCGAAATGATTTCAGATGAAATCACTTTTTCACAGCTTTTTGGAACAACAGTAGATGTAACAAAGTATATTAAAGAAATAAATAGTTACAATTATGAGGAGATTCGTTTCAATAATTCTGAGAAAAAGGCAGATAGTACTACATTCACAATTGGTGTCGGAAATGTAATAGGAATCTTCTATAAGAAGAATATTTATGAATATGAAATAGACCTTACAAAAGAAGGTGTTGAAGATGCTGATATGTGGAGAGATGTGGTTAAGCGTGCATTAGGAAGTCTTCCTGCAATATATTTACAAGATGGAGAAATTGTAACAAAACTTGAAAATACAGCAGAACTTAATACAGGTGACGTTCTTGTTGCAAGAATCATGAAGAAGAGCAGAAAGCCACTTCCAAGTGATATAAACTATCAGGAAGCAAGTGTTGAAAAAATAGAGTTTATCTGGAACGAAGATACTAATGGTGACGAATATGTAATATCAGAAAGCAATTTTGGTAATACGTTAACACTTAGTACAATTGTTAATGTTAAGGTAAGTGATGCAGAGGGTAATACATATAATATCAAAGATAAATTTGAAGAAAAACTGTTGGTAAAAGCTAAGAATAATTCTAACGAACAAGGAAAGACAGACAGAACTATACCTAGTGAAACAGGAAAGACAGACAGCATTATATCTAGTGAAACAGGAAAGACAGACAGTATCATACCTAGTGAATCAAGTGTTATAGTTAAAGCAAATAGCAATAATAGTACACAATCTGGCGAAAGCAAAGAAAATCGCGTATCTACTGCAAATACACAAAATAATGAAAAAAGTGTTTTGGGTAAATCTAGAGAAAAAGAAATACCAGGAGTTTCTGGTAAGAATTCTAGAAAAGCAGCTACAGGTGATTTATCTAATATGTATGAAAGAATGTTTGTAGTATTTATTTTGCTTATAGCGATTTCTTTTATTGTGTTTGTTAATTTGAAAAAGTCAAATAAAAATTAAAAAAGTTCCATGGAGTTAAGTAATTTAGCTTCATGGAATTTTTTTGTAGACTACGCGATTCAGTAATTTGTACAATTATGTGCATAGAAAATCTATCATAAATTGTGTATGCGAAGATTGTAAAAATTACGATTTTGCGTCGATGTTGGCAACAATATACAAAATATTGACATTATATGTAATAGTTGTTAAACTTTGCTTAGGAAAATTACTTAGAAATAAGAGGTGGACATGAAGATTAAGAAAATAATTGTATTGTGTGCATGTGTGGCTTTAACTACATTCTCATCGTCATATAATGTACTAGCTAAAGAAGAATGCGGGTATGAGGAAAATTGTTCAGACGCTATAGCTACTAAGTTAGGCGGAAAAAGTATTTCGCCTGAGGAATTGCCAGATGGAATAATACCACTAGAATTTGATTCAGTGGAAGAAGCCAAAAAGTATTTAACGCAAGAAGAAGATTTGTTGCAAATTAATGCTTATAATGTTGAGAATAATAAATGCTTATCTAGGAATAAAGTAACTAAAGCAAGTTCAAATACAGGTGTAAAAACTTCATCTATTGTTACGGGGCTTGGCTCAATAAATGTATATGCAAAATATTCTTTTGTTAAAGGAAAGTTTACAAAAGTTAACTCGGTGACAACATCATATACTGGTTTGACAATTGGAAATGAGTGGGTTCAAGATACGTATTCATCTTCAATTACAAAGGGAGGTAAAAAACTATCTGTTTCAGTGTATGGTCACTATGATCATTATATTTTAGTAAACACAAGCCTTACAAAAATATCTTCGAGCAAGGCTAATTATAATGTTTCTTGGAAGTATTGATAAAATGAGTATTGGAGTAATAAATTCTTTATGGACTGTTTTCAATATCTTTCTTCGGATCATAGTTATAGCTGTGATTGCTTTTTTAATTAAGAGAGTTAGAAATAAGTTTAGATAGAATTATTGGCGATTTATGCAATCATTTGCATAAATCGCTTAATTTTTTGCTATAGAAAAAGTCATGCTCAAGTTTGTAAAACTCTTCCCACATGTGAATAGTTCTACATTCAGCACGCATCTGACATTCTTTGGCATCGTCGGCAAGACAGGCAACCGGTGAAAAAGTGCCTTCCATCACTTCGATGATTTCACCGACACTATAATCGTCAACATCTCTTGTGAGTTTATATCCTCCGTGCTTACCACTTAGTCCTTCTATTAATTTTGCAGCAACGAGTTCTTTTGCAATTATCTCAAGATATTTTTTGGAAATATTTTGTCTTGCAGCAATATCTTTGAGTGGAATAAAATCTTCACTTTCCTGCATGGCAAGATCTATCATAACTCGAAGTGCATAACGTCCTTTTGTAGAAATCATAAAAACATCCTTTTCATAAAAACATAACAGTAATCTGCATTCTTATAAACCTATTATAGTATAGGGTTTTAGGTTTACACAACCCCAAATAATTGTTAAAATAATATGACATAGGCTCAGGTAGGAAAATCCGGTTAATATAGACAGATTTTGCCTAGTGTTATAGTAAGAGCCACGTAAGTAACAAGTAACATTTTTATATGACTAAAGAAGAGAGACAGATTTTATGCTTGGAAGAACACATTTTTTTGTAGGAATGACATCAGCTTTGGCTATTATGCAGCCGGAAAGCTTACCGATTCTTGTTGCCGGAACAGGAGCTGCTGCACTTGGAGGGGTAATAAGCGACATTGATTCAGGAACATCACAGGCGCACAAAGATGCAGATAAAGTTATGGGAGCTTCTGTTTTAACAATCGCAGTTATATCCGTTTTGGAATGGTATTTTCATTTAGGAATCACACATATAATAATGGAAAACAGTGACTATTTTAGAATTGTATGTGGAATTTTGTTGTTCCTTTTAATTTGCAGTTATGGAATGAGGCAGCCGCACAGAGCGTTTATGCACTCTTTTGCAGCTCTTTTTACTCTAAGCGGATGCGTTGCTATGATATTTCCTGATATAATGCCGTATTTTGCTATTGGTTTTATATCTCATTTGTTCATAGATTTGTTTAACAGACGAAACGAAAAATTATTATGGCCAATGAAAAAAGGCTATTGTATGCATTTGTGTTCATCAAAAGGAATTGTGAATCGACTGCTGCTTACTATTAGCATTATAGCTACGATTATTCTTATATATGAAAGTATACCGGTGCAAAGTGCGATACTTTTGGTTAGAAAATAATATCAATTGTGGGTAAGAATGATGAACAACGAAATAAATCTGGATGATTTTTGCAGTCTCTTATCGATTAATAGAGGTACTGGTAAAAACTGGGTAAAGCTTGGCAAAATATCACCGACAAGAATTGAAAAAGACAATGTTTATTTTGATGAAGAATACGCACTCAAAGTAGTTGAGGATATTAAATCAGGAGATAACAAGGCTCTAAGAAGCAGAAGAAATAAAAAATATGTAACAGGTCTTGGACTGTATCATCAGTATATTTCCCGCACGAATGTAAACGCACCTGTTATATTTAAACTGATTGATGACATAAAGAAAAGTAATTTAGAGTTAACAAACAAAGAGATATCAATTATTATCGCTGATGCAGCTCTTTTTTTTCTAGCTAAAGATGGAAAGAGGATTAGTTTATACGAGTATATTTCTGACAAGAATAAGAAAGATATTTATGGTGATAAAACAAAACTGATAGATGATCTTATTCCAGGAAAACAGGAAACTGTTAAGTTCTGCAAAGAACATGGAAAACTTCTTAATCTTCCGTTTTGCCTGGATGAAAAATATTCTGAAGATCTCTTGGGGCTTATGTATATTTCATGCAGAAATCTAAGGCAAAGAAAGGCTAAAGGAGCATATTATACGCCTACAACTGTAGTAAGAAAACTTGTTGAGAATATTTCAAAATCAGATGATTTGTGTAGGGAAGATATAAAGATTCTTGACCCTTGTCTTGGAAGCGGAAATTTTCTTCTTCAGCTAGATAAACGAATAAGTCCTTATAATATTTATGGATATGATATAGACGAAATATCTGTGAAAATTGCCAGAATTAATCTGGCAATAAGGTATCCTGAGTGTCCTGTACATGTATTAATGAACAATATCAAAAATGAAGATTTTTTACTTGAAACAACACAAGATTTTGATATTATTCTCGGAAATCCTCCATGGGGATATGATTTTTCAAAGGAAGAAAGAATAGTTCTAAAAGAAAAGTTTGGCTGTGTGGTTACATCGAACATGGAGTCTTATGATTTGTTTGTCGAGAAAGCTCTGATGAGTTTGAAGATAGGAGGCAAAATATCTTTTGTCCTTCCTATGGCTTTTTTGTCAGTTAAAACTCACAAAAAAATCAGAGAGATTATACTTGAAGAATGTAATATAAAATCAGTAATATATCTAGGAGATGTATTTGATAAGGTTAATTGTCCCAGCATTATTTTAGAAATCGAGAAGACAGGTAAAAAGTGCGACATAAGAGGGCTTTGCATTGAGAAATCAAATGAGAATTTTGTGATAAATACAAGTAGAAGGCTTGATGCTGAGTGTTTTTCTTTTTCTATAAATGATGAAGATTATGAGATTCTTGAGAAGATGAAAACTCGAGAAAACATCGTATATTTGAAAGATAATGCTGAGTTTGCTATGGGAATAGTAACAGGTGATAACAAGAGATTTCTTGCAAATGAAAAGAAGAGCGGAATGGAAAGAATATACAAGGGTCAGAATATTGTGAAGTATGGATATGCAGACAATAATGAGCTAAAATACATTGCATTTGACCCTTCAAAGTATCAGCAGGTTGCAAAAGTTGATTTGTATAGATCAGATGAGAAACTTTTATATAGATTTATCAGCGACGAATTAGTGTTTGCTTATGATGATAAAAGGCGTCTGTCTCTAAACAGCTGTAATGTGCTGATTCCGCATCTTAAGGGGATAAGTATTAAATATGTACTGGGACTTCTTAACTCCAGGCTAGCTGATTTCTGGTTTCAGAAAGAGTTCAATTCGGTTAAGGTGCTTAAATCGCATTTAGAAAGGTTTCCGATTCCTGTCCCGACAGGTAATGAGCATGATAAAGTAGTAGAACTTGTTGATAAACTTTTGCTTAGAGATGAAAACTATAATTGTTATTATGATGAGCTTGAAAGTGTTATCAGGAAAATCTATCATCTGTAAATTCTAAAAAGAGGTGTGAACTAAAATGAAAATATTTCATTTATCAGATCTTCATATTGGACTAAAGCTGATAAATCAGGATTTATTAGAGGATCAGCGATTTATTTTACAACAAATTGTTCAAAAAGCAAAAGAAAACAAAGCTGACGTTATAGTAATAGCAGGGGACATTTATGATAAATCGGTTCCTTCTGCTGAATCGGTAGATTTGTTTGATGAATTTGTTTTTGATATGACAAAGGCTCTTCCTGATGCTCATATCATGATGATAAGCGGCAATCATGACAGTGCATCAAGAGTTAATGTATTTAGGAAAATTCTTCAGAGACAAAGAGTTCATATGATAGGTTTTCCACCTGAAAAAGAAGAGGATCATATTGAGAAAATAACTCTTGAAGATGAGTTTGGAAAAGTTAATTTCTATCTTCTTCCTTTTGTAAAACCGTCAATGGTCAAAGCTATTGTGGGAACTTCTGAGAATGGCAATAATCTTTCATACGATGAAACGCTTCATAAACTGATAGAAAGAGAAGATATTGATGAGAGAGAAAGAAATGTTATAGTATCTCATCAGTTTTATCTTCCTATAGGGTGTAATGCAGAAGATGTGGAAAGAATGGATTCCGAGATTCACACAGTTGGGAATATAGACGAAGTAAAAAGTGATATTCTTGAAAGATTCGATTATGCAGCACTTGGCCATATTCATAAGCCTATGAAGGTGGGAAGTGAGTTTGTTAGATACTGCGGTACTCCCATTGCCTGTAGCCTGAGTGAGAAGAATCAGCAAAAAAGCATAATTGAAGTTGAACTTCTTGAAAAGGGAAATGTACATACAAAAACAATTGATTTGAAACCACTACGAGAAGTTAAGCAGATAAAGGGAACTCTTAAAGAAGTGTTGGAACAAAAATGTGATGATTATGTAAGCGTAGTGTTAACGGATGAAGTCGATCTTAACATTTTTGATATGAATGACAGACTTAGAAATGCTTTTCCAAGACTTTTGGAAGTTCATAGAGAAAATGTCAAAAAATCAGAATATGCAGAAAATATTGAGCAGATGCAAAGCCTTGATGTTTTTGAACTGTGCAATTGCTTCTTGCAGGATTTAGATGACAAAGAAAAAGAAATATTGAAGGATATTATTAACACTGTGCAGGGAGGAGATAACTAAAAATGAAACCTCTTTTATTGGTCATGCAGGCATTCGTTTCCTATGGTGAAAAGACAAGTATAGATTTTGGAAAACCCAATCAGAATCTTTTTCTTATAACTGGTGATACCGGTGCTGGTAAGACTACTATTTTTGATGCAATAGTATTTGCACTGTACGGTGAATCAAGTTCTAATTCCAACAAGAAGGATGGTATTGAATTACAGAGTCAGTACGTAGAAAATGACACGGTTCCATTTGTGGAGCTTACTTTTTCTGAAACACGAGGCGGAGAAGAACAGATTTACAGGGTTAAAAGACAACCACGTTATCTTCGCAAAAAAAAGACTAAAAGAGGCGAGGGAGATTTTAAAGAGGAGACTGAATCTGTAGAATTAGAACTTCCTGATGGTAGTATCTATCCTGGAAAAAAGAAAGAAACGGATAGTAAAATTGAAGAAATCATAGGCTTATCCAAGAGTCAGTTCATGCAGGTTGCAATGATAGCTCAGGGCGAGTTTATGACTCTTTTGCGTGCAGATAGTAACGAGAAAAAAGTTATATTTAGAAAACTTTTCGGTACAGAAGTATTCTCTAAAATTGTCGATGAACTGCTATGTAGAAGAAATGAGAAAAAGGATGTCATAGAAAGACTAAATCTTCAATGTCAGACTTATATTGGTAGTGTTATAATTCCTTCAAATCTTGATACTATGCTTGAAACGGAAATTCTCAAAAGAAAAATAACATCATCTTCTAAAGTGGACATTGTGGAAGTGGAAGAGATGGAAAAGAGGCTTGAAAGTTTATGCAAAAATCTTAAAGAAGAAAAGAATTTAAAGAGCAGTATCTATGAAGAAAAAAAGATTATACGAGATAAAAAGCGTGATGAGTATACCTTGGCACTTACTCTTACAAAGGCGTTTGAAGAATTTGAAAATGCTCAAAGAAGTCTTGAAGAGTGCAGGTTAAGAGAAAAGGAAGTTGAAGAGTTAAGAGAGTTGTCTTCAAAGATACAGGCAGCGTATTTCTTGAATTCTTTTTATCAGAGGTATGAAGACTCTATAAAGGCAAAAGAAAAGGTTAGTGAACAGCTGGCTGTAAACACTGACATACTTCCTGAAGTTACAGAAAAGAAAGAAGAATGCGCCAAAATTCTAGAGGTTAAAAAAGCAGACAGAAACAAAGCTTTGGAAGAGTTTACTAAGATATCTGAGAAAGTGACAAGAGCTTTAAATATCTTTTCGCAGATAAAGGCGGCAGAGGAAAAGATACAAGAGTCAGGAAAAAGTATTTCTTTATTTGAAGAAAAAGTAGTAGCTGACAAAGAAAATCTTAAAAAGTTATCAAGTAGCCTTGAAGAAGATAATAATAAACTCGATACTCTTGCAGGAAGCCAGGAGAAGCTTACTCTTTTACAGGAAAAGAAAAAGTCTTGGGAAGAGATAAGAAATGATGCGGCAAAGAATTCTGTGCTTTCAAATGAACTTGAAAAACTAAAGAAAAATGTTGAAAAATCAGAACGTGATTACATAAAATCACGTGACAGTTACAATGATGAGCAGAGCGAATACATTAAAATTCAAAATGCTTATTTCGACGCACAGGCAGGTATACTTGCAAGAGATAAATTAAAAGACAATGAGCCTTGCCCTGTATGCGGCTCTCTAAGCCATCCTCATCCTTGTGTTATAGAAGTTGATCTTAGCGCTGTTACAAGAGAAAGCGTAGATAAAAAGGCACTTGAGGTAAGAAAAAGGCAGGAAGAACTTGAAAAAGCGTCACAGAAATCAAGTTCTGATAGGGCAGGTTTTAGGGCAAAGAGCGAACAGTTTTCTGATGAGGAAAATAAATTAAAAAATAAGCTAAAGAAAAGTATAGAAGTTATTCCTGATGATATAACACTTGATCAGATGACAGATATTATCGAACAAACGATAAATGAATTTGATGATAATATTTCTAAAGCAAAGAGTCTTGTTAAAGAGTATAACATGCTCAAAGACCATGTTAAAAAAACGCAGGAAGATATAGAAAAACTTACGGGCGAAGTAAAGCATGAGGACGAACAGCTTTCTGAAATGAAAATTGAAGAAGCAAAGCAAAAGTCGAATTTAGAGGCGCTTTCTTTACAAAAAGAATTTGAAGATGAAGAGAGTGCTAATACTGTTTTGAAAATTGCAGAGGATGCAAATAGAAAGGCAGATAGGGCACTTAAAGATGCTGAAGAAAAAGAAAAGCTTTCCAAGAAAAAGTTCGATGAAGTAAATGCTGTTATTGCCAGATGCAAAGAAGAACTTCCAGAAAGAGAAAAGGAAAAAAATCTTAGGAAGAAAGCTTATGAAGATGCAGAAAAAGAAAAGAATGTCAGTCAAAACATATGGAAGGAACTGATAGTTAAGTATAAAGATAGCGACGTTACAGCATTTAATGAACAGATAGATGAATTTAATAAGAAAAAATCTGAAGCACTTGGAGCACAAAATACTGCAAAAAAAGCAATAGAAGGAAAAGAAAAGCCTGATCTTGAAAAATTAAATATCGAGAAGCTTGAAGCTGAGAATGAGCTTGCCAAAGCCCAGAATGAGTTAAGCAGTATATCTGATGCGTTAAGAACTGACGCGAATAGCCTTACTCAATTATCTGATAAACTGTCAGAAAGAGAAAAAATAGCAGGAGATTATACTAGGATAGATAGTTTATATAATAGGCTATCTGGTAAATTAACAGGATCTAGAATGGATTTTGAAACTTTTGTCCAAAGAAAATATTTAGAGCGTATCCTGTATGCAGCCAACAAGAGATTTGAAGAAATGTCAGCAGGACAGTTCGAACTTCGAATGGTGGATACTGATAAGGCAGGAAGTGGCAAAAACCGAGGCCTTGATCTTATGGTATATTCGCTTGTTACAGGAAAAGAAAGAGAGGTCAGAACTCTTTCAGGTGGTGAATCATTTATGGCTGCGTTGTCTCTTGCACTTGGAATGGCAGATCAGATTACGGCAAGTACATCAGCAATTTGCCTCGATATGATGTTTGTAGATGAGGGATTTGGTTCATTAGATGACCATTCCAGAAATCAAGCAGTGCGAGTATTACAGAACATGGCTGGTAGTTCGAAGCTTATAGGAATTATCTCTCATGTTACAGAACTTAAAGAGGAAATTGAGAATCAGTTAATAGTAACCAAGAAGGATAATGGTAGTCACGCTCATTGGGAGATAAGCTGATATTTATAAAGAAAAAAACCTACCGCATGGGATTAAATGCGGTAGGTGCATTGTGAGAATATACTTGTTATGACATACTAAGTATATTTTGCAAAATATAAACAACTAGCGAGTTGTTTTGTGACTGGCTTGTGAGGTGACCAGTCATTTGTATATTATAATGTTTGTTATAAAATTTAACAACTATTTTTTAATAAATATAGAAAGAAAAGAAAAATGATTGAAGTAAAGAATATAGCAAGGTCTTATGGAAAAAGACAAGTATTAAAAGATGTAAGCTTAACAGCAAAGCCTAAAGAACAGGTCGCAATAATAGGAAGAAACGGATGCGGCAAATCGACACTTTTACAGGTTTTAGCAGGGATTGAGAAGCCATTAAAAGGAGAAATCAGCATTTTTTCACAGAATGCGTTAAAGAATAATAAAGTTTTCAGAGATTTTGTGGGGTATCTTCCACAGGAAAATCCATTGATAGATGAACTGAGTGTAAAAGATAATATAAATATGTGGAGTGGCAGATTTGGAAAGCCGGAAAAGTGGCTTGTAGATGAATTTGCTTTAGAAGACATGCTTAATAAGAAAGTAGCAACTCTTTCTGGTGGAATGAAAAGAAGAACTGCGATTGCGTGTTCACTGGTTCTCAGGCCCCCTATTCTTATAATGGATGAACCTACTGCGGCGCTTGATATATATTTTAAGCAGGAAATCAGAGAGTTTTGCAAGACGTTTAGAGAAAATAACGGAATTATAATAATGGCAACTCATGATGAACTTGAAATTGAAGAAAGCAGCAAGGTATATGTGATGGAAAACGGAGTACTGACTTTATTGAGGGATGATAATGAATAAACATACTTTGCAGTTTTTATATCTGGAATTCAAAAGATCATTTGTGATTTTATTGCATTCTTTTTTGGCTTTTTTGGTATTAATGTTTCTTGTAGTGGTGGCTTTTATAGGAGTAACTTTCGCAGCAAAATCAGCAGAAAACTATGCAAAGATACATGTAGGAGTTGTACTTCCTCCTGATAATCAGTCAAGAAGTCTGAAACTTATGACATCTATGATTGAAAACAGAGAGAGTACTTCAAAAATTGCTAAAATATCGTATTTAGGACAGGAAGAAGCTTATGAGAAAATAAGAGACGGAAGTCTTGACGCGGCGATTATCATAGGAGATACATTTGTTAACGATGTGATGACAGGAATAAATACTCCTGCGATAGTACTTATTCCAGAAGAATCAATTCTAAATGTTGATGTTTTTCATGAGCTCATTGATGATGGAGTATCACTTATTAAAACCGGAGAATCCGCTATTTACTCAGTTACAGAATGTTCCTTTGTAAAGCCTATGATAGTAGAACGTTACCAAATGGAAAATTTTTTAACACAGCTTTATTTGCAAAAGGCTATAAGCCTTGAAACTATGTATAAACGGAATAAGATTACAGCTTTTGGTAATACCTCAATTCAGATTTACTATGCCAGCATTGCAATTTGTATTTTGATTTCATTTCTTGGAATCATTTTTTCAGGACTTTATAATGAGCAAAACAAAGTAATAGCCAAAAAGCTAAAACTCTATGGTCTTGGAGAAATTAAGATAGCTGCAATTAGAGTATTTGTGATTTCTGTTATCGTATTAATTTTGTTTTTACTTTTTTCATTTGGAATGGATGCACTTATTAAATGTATGGGAAAAGGTGATTTTCCTGTGGAAACTGATATTCTAGAGAAGGCTTTAGATGAAAAAGACACTGTAATGTATCTTAAAAATCCGGCAAAATGGGGTATTTGGATCATTATGAGCGTTTCTATAGCTGTGTTTTTTCATACAATACTCTCAATTTCAGGAAATGTTTGGACAAATGTGATGATACTTATTCAGAGTGTTTTTTATATGATTTTGTGTGGAGGAAGTATTTTTCCAAGTGCCTTTTTGCCAAAGGCTTTAGACAGTATCAGTACTTTGTTGCCATTTGGTTACTGGAGGAGTGCAGTAGCCATTTTGTGGGAAAAGAAACTTGAAAATGGTATGGAACTTGCACTAAAACTGTCTTTTTTTATTTTTGCAATGGTGATTATTCTAATATTAAGGCAGTTTCTAAGTTTGTATCAGAGAAGAAAGGATTGAAAAGATATGAATAAACGCAGATTTGTATGGTTTATTCTGCTTCTAAAAAAAGAGCTAAAAAAACCATTGTTGTGGATAATGTGTCTACTTATGGTGTTGTGCACATGGGCAAGTTTTTCTCTTACACTTCCTGATGCAACAAGAAGAAATGTTTTAATATTCGTAGAAAACAAGGTTGATAATAGCTTTGCAAACATATTATCAAAACGATTAATTGAAATGGCCAAAAATAAAGAAAGCGTTTTTAATTTTAAGGAAATTTCATCTAGAAAAGAACTCGAACAGGAAGTTATAAGAGGAAAAGCAGAGTGCGGATTTATTTTTGATAAAGAATTGGATAAGAAAATAGAAAAAGGAAAACTATCCAAGGCAATAATATATGTTTCATCAAATTATACAGTAAAGGGAACGGTTGCAAGAGAAACTGTCTCTTCGTGCTTTTTTTCGATGTATGGAGAAGTTCTTCTAAGGCAGAATTATGAAGAATTATTTGAAGATGGTGAAGACAAAGAAACTGTTATAAAAGGCATTCAGGACAGATACAGAAATCTTCTTGTAAGTGATGAAGTTCTAAGTACTACATATAAGAAAATTGACAGGAATGGTAACGAGACAGAAAGTTTTGTTAATGGGTTCGAAGCAGGACATGATTCTCTGGTTAGATTTACGATTTTTATATGCATAGCTGCGTACATATTCTTTCTTGGAGCAGAGCGCTACTCTAGTGAGGTAAAAGGTTTTATAAATGGACTTACTAAAAAAGAAAGCTATATTTTTGAATTTATCATGATATTTGCAGGTATTATTCCATTTCTGGTCACAGGGCTGTTTTTAAGAGTGTATTTTGGAGATGGGCAGTTTGTTATTCAAAGCATTATTGAAGAATTATCATGGACTTCAATTAATTTTATGATTTGTTTTTTGACTATTAATATCATAAAAAAAGTATCGGCTTTTTATGCAGTAATGCCTACTTTTTTGCTGATTTCATCAGCGATGTTTGTTGTGTGGTTTGCGTGATAAATAGCATCTTTAATTTGACGAATGCACAATTATAAGGTTGCAATGATCAGAAATATACGATAAAATAGCACACGTGTTCAGTTGAAGTGTATGAAAAAACGTTCAACAAGAACCGTTTGAAATTTTTTTCAAGATTTTCATTGTATTATAATTGAAAACAAGAGTTTTATGTTCACTTTTTTGAGTGTACAGAAAGGGGATAATTATGAGATTTGATCCACAGACAGGTAAGCCAATTGATGATAATCAGACTCCAAAGTTTGATCCAACTACAGGCCAGCCTATTATGCAGAATGCGCAGAACATGAATATGCAGAACCAGGGGCCAAGATTTGATCCTGTTACAGGTCAGCCAATCATGCAGAATGCGCAGAATATGAATATGCAGCAGGGACCAAAGTTTGATCCTAGAACAGGTCAGCCTATTATGCAGGGTGCACCACAGAATCAGGCATATGGTTATGCTATGAACAATCAGGCTCCTAAGAAGAGCAATGCCGGTAAGATTGCAGGAGTTGGTGTTGCTGCAGTTGCAGTAGCTACTGCTGGTGTATTTGGTTTCAATGCTTTGGCAAGCTCAGGTGCTCCTGATAAGATTCTTACAAATGCGATAGAGACTACTATCAACAAGGCTACTACTACTCCAGAGACAGAGTTTATTGCAAAGAATTCTGATAACATTACTGCTAATGTTACTCTTGAAGGAAATTTCCAAGGAATGCCTGTAAGCGTTGATGTTACTTATGCAAAGGGAAAGAAAGAATCTTCTCTTGCAGTTAAGGCTAATGCAGCTGCATATAAGTTTGATGTAGCTTCATACCTTAACGATAAGGAACTCATCGTTTCCATGCCTGATGTTCTTGATCAGAATATTTTCTACAACTACGTTGACGAGAAGAACGGTGATCTTGCAACACTTCTTAGCACAAGCGGAGAAGTAAAGTATGAGCAGATTGATGCAGTTCTTAAGACTTTGTCCAACTATGATTCTATTATTGAGGATTTCAAGGAAGGAACAAAGAAAGCTGCAAAGGAACTTGATTTCAAGAAAGCAGAAGCTAAAGAATTCACAATCAGCGGCAAAGAAGAAAAGTGCAAAGGTTATACAGCAGTTGTAAGCAAGGACACAATAAAAAACATGTTCAATGATTACAAAGAAGCACTTTCTGATAACGAAGAGCTTATGTCTCTTGCAGAGAATATCTATGGAACTTCATGGGATCAGGCTCTTGATAAGCTTGCAGATGAGTTTAGCGCTGAACTTGATGATTCAGACTCTGAAGACTCTGAAGGCGAGAGCAACAGTACAGTAGATGTTTCTTACTATGTAAATGGCAAGGATCTTGCAGCTATCATTTTTGCAAACGGTGAAGGTGAAGATGCTGAGCAGGTTCAGATTCTTTTCCAGGGTGGCGAGTATGCTTCTCAGAACCTTGTAGTTAAGACTATCAAAGATGGTCAGGAAGAAGAAGTTTACAAAGTTGAAGGGCAGACAGTTGATGGAGTAAGAACTTCTAAGACATATCAGGAAGGTCAGCTTACATCTTCATATGAATGGAACACAAAGACTGGTGAGTTCTCATTGGAAACTGGTGAAGCTGGAAGCTACGATTACAACAAGATTGCCGGTACTCTTAAGAGTGGTGATGACAGTCTTGAAGCTGAGTTCAATGATATGACTTTTTCTGGAACAAAGTATGATGGAATCACACTTAAGTTCTCTATTAAGAAGGGTGCTGATATCAACAAGCTTTCAAGCAAGGGTGGACTTGATCTTGGAAATGCTTCTTCTGAAGAACTTCAGGAATTAGTTCAGAAGATTCAGAGCTACTATGGTGGTTGATAAATATCTGATATATTTTATCAAAAGAATTCAGATAATCTTTTGTAAGTGCTGTTAATGTTTCTTATTTACAGTTAGAATAAGGCACATTATCGAAGACGAATAAGCAGTAATATTTCAATGATATAAAAGAGGTATATTATTCTTTTTAGGGTAATATACCTCTTTTTGTGATATGATAAAAAAGTCTAAAAAATAATAATCTTGTGGGAGGATAGTTAGAAATGAGTTATGCTTTGCTTCAAAATGGCAGTGATATTCGTGGAATTGCCATGGAAAATGAAACTGGTGCAGAAGTTAATCTTACAAACGAGGCAGCAAGAGATTTGGGATATGCCTTCGCTATATGGCTTATAGAACAGTCTGGTAAGAAAGATTTGAAAATAGCTCTTGGAAGAGATAGCAGACTTACAGGACAGGCTTTACTCGAAAGTGCGGCACAGGGAATTGCTGCAGCTGGAGTTTTGTGTGATGATTTTGGAATTGCTTCCACACCTGCGATGTTCATGTCTACAGTTCTTGCGGATTATGACGGAAGTGTCATGATTACCGCAAGCCACCTGCCATACTATAGAAATGGAATGAAGTTCTTTACTCCAAAGGGAGGCTTGGAGAAGGCTCAGATAGCCGAACTTACTAAGAAGGCTGATGATGTAGCCAAAAAAGAAATCTCTTTTTCTAAAATAGGATTGAATAAGGTAAACTTCATGGAGGATTATTCAAAATATCTTAGGGATAAGATTTGCAATGGAGTTGGAAAAAGTGAGCGTCCTCTTGAGGGATTGAAAATAATTGTTGATGCTGGAAACGGTGCTGGTGGATTCTATGTTGAGAATGTATTAAAGCCACTAGGAGCAGATGTAACAGGAAGTCAGTTTTTAGAGCCTGACGGACATTTTCCTAATCATATTCCTAATCCTGAAAATAAAGAGGCAGCTGAGTCTATTAAGAATGCAACAATTGCTAACAAGGCTGATCTTGGAATTATATTCGATACAGATGTTGACAGAGCTGGTGCTGTTCTGCCAAGCGGAAAGACTTTGACAAGAAATGACCTTATTGCAGTATTGTCTAGAATTGCGTTACAAGAGCATCCGGGTACTACAATTGTAACTGATTCTGTAACATCAAGCGGACTTGCTAAATTTATCAAGGCTCATGGTGGTGTTCATAGAAGATTTAAAAGAGGCTACCGTAATGTTATTGATGAATCCATTCGACTTAATAATGAGGGAATAGATAGTCAGCTTGCAATTGAGACTAGCGGTCATGGTGCATTTAAAGAGAATTTCTTCTTGGATGATGGTGCTTATCTTATGGTTAAGCTCCTTATCGAAATGGGAAAAGGTCAGGGACTTGAAGAAATGATAGCTGATCTTGAAGAGCCAAAAGAAAGTAATGAGTTGAGATTCAAGGTTAATCTTGATGCAGGTGAAGAATTGCAGAAAAACGGTGACAGAATTCTTGATGGTCTTGTTTCGTTTGTAGAAAGGACAAATGGTTGGTCACTTGAGAAAGATAACTTTGAAGGAGTAAGAGTTAACTGTGACAAGGAAAACGGAGATGGATGGCTTCTTTTAAGAAAGTCGCTTCACGAGCCGATTATGCCTCTTAACATAGAGAGTGATTCCGAGGGAGGATGCCTTGTTATTGCCAGAAAGTTAAAGGAGTTTCTTGGCAAAGAATCAACACTTGATCTTACACCTCTTAATGATTTTTGTAATGACTAAAAAATACCAATAATACCTCCGATAAATAAATTGAGATTGCAATGCTGCTTTTTGGCTTGCCAAAAGGCAGCATAGTACTAAGTTTTCTTCTTCAATATTTAGGAGGGTTATTGAAATGAAGTTGCTTCGAAATATATTTACTATCGATCAGTCTGAATTAAACGATATGAAGGTTGAAAAAAAGGTAAATGTTCTTTTCAACAATATGATTGTAAGGGCGGCACTTGTTGCGGTGTTTTTGACTGTGGCACTTAGTGTTTCCTTTTTTGGGCTGAAAAGAACGTATTTGAGATACCTGACAGCAGATAATCTTCAGGGTGAGATACGTATTGATATACAGGCTTTGTCAAAGCATATTTTATGGGCAATTTCTGCTAATACTAAAGAAATGAGAAAAAGCGAAATAGAAGCGGTTGAAAAAAACATGGCCGGCTATTCCGAGTATGAAAAGCAGCTTGAAGATCTCTATAGTAATAAAGAAATAATCAGCTCTTTTGCATCACATATTAAGACTATTCAAAATGATTGCAGCAAACTTGACAGTATGTTGCAGGATGAAAATGAGAATGATGAAGTATTTACTTTTTTCAACGAGACACTGTATCCTCATATAAATGATCTGGCATCAGATTTAAAGACCATTTCATCTGATCTTGCAAGCAGCGCAAAATCAGCTTATATTATATCAATGGTTTTTACGATTATATCATTTACGATAGCTGTTTTTACGATAATAACAGCTGTAACATATATTCATAACGCAAGAAAAAATCTTGTAAAATCCATTTTGCGACCAGTTAATGCGGTAAGCAATGCTGCACATGACATGGCATCAGGTAAAATGAATATTTCGGTTGATTATTCTTCAGATGATGAACTGGGAGAACTTGCAAATGATTTGCAGGGAACGGTGGAAAGTATAGGCAAGATCGTGGCGGATATAAGAGCTTCTCTCGGTAGAATGGCTGAGGGGGATTTTTCGGTAGGAACAGAGCACCCTGAATTATATGTTGAAGACTATTCGCAGATAAAAGACGCGCTTAATGATATTTCAAAGCATTTATCAAATACAATGCATCAGGTTAGAGATTCGAGTGAGAAAGTTGCAGAGAGTGCATCGAAGATGTCGGATGGTGCACAGGCTCTTGCTGATGGTGTATCAGATCAGGTGGCTGCAATTGATCAACTTACAGCTAATATCTCGACAGTTATGGAACAAAGTAAAAATGTTTCTGAATCAGCAAATGAGAGTAATGAGATGACTCAGATGGTAAAAGATGATGTTGACACATCGGCAAGGAAGATGAAACTTGTGACAGATGCTATGACTCGTATTACTGAAGCCTCTCATGAAATTGAACTTGTTACAAATACAATTGAATCAATTGCAAAACAAACACAGCTTCTTTCGCTCAATGCTTCAATTGAAGCAGCCAGAGCTGGAGATGCCGGAAAAGGTTTTGCTGTAGTTGCAGAAGAAATCAGTCTTCTTGCAAATCAGTCTTCAGAGGCTGCAAAAAACACACATCAGCTTATTAGTGATACTCTTGACGAAATACGAAACGGGAATGAAGTTGTTGACGAAACAAAAGCTGCCCTTGAGAAGGTGGTAGAATCAGTCAACAATGCATCTAGTAAGATGCTTGAGTCTGGACAGATGGCAGCAGATCAGGTTATCAGCATGGAACAGATAAGTGAAGGTATAGATCAGATATCAGGGGTTGTATCGAGTAACTCAGATACGGCTCAGGAATCAAATGAAGTTTCAAGGAATTTGTCAGAGCAGTCAGAAGGGCTTAATGAGCTTATTGAAAGATTTAAACTGCAGTCATAAAAGTGAATGAGATTTTATTATTAAATGATTTTGGGGGAAGATTTTTGAAGAATAATACATGGAATATTCCTCTTTTGGAGAATCTTCCTGAAGAAGTGCAGAAGAAGCTTATAAAGCATTCAGAGCATATTACATATCAGAAGGATAGTTATCTTTTTAGAGAAGGGGAATTAGTAGATTCAATCTGCGTTATAAGAAAAGGACGAGTTAAACTGACAAGATTTGATGCGCTTGGACGCGAGAATATCATCATGATTTTGTCAGATAATGATACAATATGGGAGAGCATGTTTCTAGATGGAAGTGTGTATCCATATTCTGCGGTTACGCTCTCGTCAGCTACGGTTTATAAGATACACAAAAATGATTTCATACGTATAGTCGATGATCCAACAGCGGCTATGAACATCATAATGCTTCTTAGCAGAAAACTTCATGATGCCAATGAACGAAATATGCTATTGTCTACTAAGAATCCTATTGCAAGACTGGCGGGATTTTTACTCTATAATGTAGATAGAAGTCATGATATGAATGTGTCATTGAAGCTGGAAGATATAGCTGCGAGTATGAGTCTTAGGGCGGAAACAGTCAGTAGAAAACTAAAGGAATTGGAAGCTTTGCAGGCTGTTGAAAGAACAGGTCATGGCAAGCTTAAAATATTAAATAGAGAAAAACTGAAATCAATTTATGAAAATGATGGCTGCTGCTAAGGCAGCCGTTTTTTTGTATATTTTTGCAAAACTGAAAAAGCCTGTTTACTGATGTTGATGCTTTGGTGAAAATTATTCTCTATAATCTGTTGTGATTTTCAACAAAAAAAGTTTGCGTACTATTTGAAAAATATCATAAATTAACAAAATTTTTGAAATAAAGTTAAAATTGATTTCAATCAAGGTTGAAAAAAGCGTTATTTGCTATTGTATTTCTGTCAAAAGATTAACAAACGCATAAAATGCGTGGATTTTATATTATAAGGAGTTATGCCATGAGAGAAGAATGGAGAGGGTTCAAAGGAACTCACTGGCTGACAGACGTAAATGTACGTGATTTCATCCAGAATAACTACACACAATATGATGGAGATGAGTCCTTCCTTGCAGGACCAACACAGGCAACTGATACACTTTGGGGTCAGTTACAGGTTTTGCAGAAGCAGGAACGTGAGCACAACGGTGTTCTTGAGTGCGAGACAGAAGTTGTTACAAGTCTTACTGCTTATGGCCCAGGATATATTGATGAGAAGACAAAGGATCTCGAGCAGATTGTAGGTCTTCAGACAGATAAGCCTCTTAAGAGAGCATTCATGCCTTACGGCGGAATCAAGATGGCTGAAGAAGCTGCTGAGACTTATGGATATAAGGTAAATGAGAAGTTCCACAAGATCTTCACAGAGTATCATAAGACACACAACCAGGCTGTATTTGATGCTTATACAAAGGAAATGAAGGTTGCTCGTCACTGCCACATCGTAACAGGTCTTCCTGATACATATGGTCGTGGACGTATCGTAGGCGACTACAGAAGAGTAGCTCTTTACGGTATTGATTACCTCATCGCTAAGAAGCAGTATGATCTTGACAACTGCGGCGATAACGAGATGTATGATGATACAATCCGTCAGAGAGAAGAGCTTGCTGATCAGATTAAGGCTCTTAAGGGCATGAAGGAAATGGCTAAGATCTATGGATTCGACATTTCTGCTCCTGCTAAGAATGCTAAGGAAGCTGTTCAGTGGTTATACTTCGGATATCTTGCAGCTATCAAGACTCAGAACGGTGCTGCTATGTCTGTAGGTCGTGTATCTACATTCCTTGATATCTATATCAACAGAGATCTTGAAGAGGGAACTCTTACAGAGGAACAGGCACAGGAACTTATCGATCACTTCACAATGAAGCTTCGTATGGTTAAGTTTGCTCGTATTCCTTCATACAACAACCTCTTCTCTGGTGACCCAGTTTGGGCTACACTTGAAGTTGGTGGACTTGGTGGTGACGGCCGTCACATGGTAACAAAGAACGACTACCGTTTCCTTCATACACTTGAGAACATGGGACCTGCTCCAGAGCCAAACCTTACAGTTCTGTACTCTAAGAGACTTCCTATGAACTTCCGTAAGTATGCTGCACACATCTCTGTAACAACATCTTCTATCCAGTATGAGAACGATGATGTTATGCGTCCTATCTGGGGCGATGATTACAGCATCTGCTGCTGTGTATCAGCTACTCAGACAGGTAAGGAAATGCAGTTCTTCGGTGCTCGTGCTAACCTTGCTAAGGCTCTTCTTTACGCTATCAATGGTGGTGTAGATGAAAAGTTCAAGGATAAGGCTGGCAAGAATATGCAGGTTGGACCTGAAATTGCACCTATCACATCTGAATATCTTGATTACGATGAAGTAATGCACAAGTATGACATCATGCTTGATTGGCTTGCTGATTTGTATGTAAATATTTTGAACCTTATCCAGTACATGCATGACAAGTACTACTACGAAGCAGCTGAGATGGCTCTTATCGATACAGATGTACGTCGTACATTCGCTACAGGTATCGCTGGATTCTCTCACGTTATCGATTCCTTGTCTGCTATTAAGTACGCTAAGGTTAAGACAGTTCGTGATGAGAACGGTCTTGCAATCGACTATAAGGTAGAGGGTGACTTCCCTAAGTATGGTAATGATGATGACAGAGCTGACCAGATTGGTGTTGAGCTTCTCAAGACATTCATGACAAAGATCAGAAAGCATCACACATACCGTAACTCTGAGCCTACAACATCTATCCTTACAATTACTTCTAACGTAGTATATGGTAAGGCAACAGGTGCTACTCCAGACGGACGTGCAGCATATGCTTCATTCGCTCCAGGAGCTTCACCATCTTATGGCGCTGAGCAGAATGGTCTTCTTGCATCACTTAACTCTGTTGCTAAGGTTCCTTATGAGTGGTCTTTGGATGGTATTTCCAATACTCAGACAATGAACCCTAACGCACTTGGTCATGATGACAACGAGAGAGCTGAGAAGCTTGTTAGCGTTATGGATGGTTACTTCGAGCAGGGTGCTCACCACCTTAACGTAAACGTATTTGGTAAGGAGAAGCTTGTTGATGCTATGGAGCATCCAGAAAAGCCTGAGTATGCTAACTTCACTATCCGTGTATCCGGATATGCTGTTAAGTTCATCAACCTTACTAAGGAGCAGCAGCTCGACGTTATCGCTCGTACATGCCACGAGAGCCTCTAATTTTAGGGACTGTTATGAAGTGTTGTAAGCAGTGCTTGTGACATTTTGTAAGTGAATGTATTAGCTGATGTTAAGTTAATAAGATTTTTGTAGAAGAGGGGCCGGTTGCAGGGGTTATTCTGCAATTGGTTCCTCTTTTTGTTTTATTTTTAGTAGAAGGAGATTTATTATTATGAAAGGTGCAGTTCATTCTATCGAAACTTTTGGCTCTGTTGATGGACCGGGAATTCGTTTTATTATTTTTTTGCAGGGATGCAATATGCGCTGCAGATACTGTCATAATGCGGACACTTGGGCTTTAGAGCGCGAGGATACACAGTTTATGGAAGCAGACGAACTCTTGGACAGAGCAGAAAGATATAAGCCATATTGGGGCAAAGAGGGCGGAATCACAGTTAGTGGTGGTGAAGCACTTTTGCAGATTGATTTCTTGTTAGAGTTGTTCACTAAGGCAAAAGAAAGAGGTATTAATACTTGTATCGACACAGCAGGACAGCCTTTTACAAGGCAGGAGCCATTCTTCTCTAAGTTCGAGCAGTTGATGAAGTTGACTGATTTATTGCTGTTTGATATAAAGCATATTGATAAGGAACAGCATAAACTTCTTACAGGTCAGGATAATGAGAATATTCTTGACTGCATGCATTACTTATCTGATATAGGAAAGCCAATCTGGATTCGTCATGTGCTTGTTCCTGGAATTACAGATGATGATGAGTATTTAAGAAGAACAAGAAAGTTCATTGAAACTCTTTCAAATGTTGATAGAATTGAAGTGCTTCCTTATCATAATCTTGGTGTTTATAAGTTCAAGGAACTTGGTATACCATATACTCTTGAAGATACTAAATCACCTAGCAAAGAACGTGTTGAAAATGCTGAGCAGATTTTGCGAGGACAAAAATAATAGTTATATTTTTAGCTTCCATAGAGAAAGTATTAAACTTTATCTATGGAAGCTTTTTTATAAAAAAATTCGACAAAAGTGTCATTTTGTTATTGACTAAGTATTCAAATTGTATATAATGATATAGATATTTTTTGACGTGAAGTATTTGGTACCCACGTTTAGTTTTTTGTTCACTTTTTTATCGTTAGAAGAGATGAGATGTTTTTGTTACAAAAATGCTTGGTAAAAGAAGAAAGTAACATTTTTTATAACGAGAATGTGGGTAGAAGAGTGTTAGGAGGAAAAAATGAGTAAGAAGAAAATGAGAGTTGGCGAAGAGGCGATTTATGATGCGTCTGTTCTGGGAACTCCCAAAATGTTAGTGCTTGGATTACAGCACATGTTCGCGATGTTCGGGGCTACTGTCCTTGTTCCTATTATTACAGGTCTTGATGTTTCCACGACATTGTTTTTTGCAGGTGTAGGAACTTTATTATTTCATTTTATTACCGGTAGAAAAGTTCCCGCTTTTTTAGGTTCATCATTTGCTTTTCTTGGAGGTTATGCAGCAATTGCTCCGGTGATAAATAACACACCTGATGCTGATAAGCTTAGATATGCTTGTTTTGGTGTTGCTGTCGCTGGTCTTCTTTATCTTGTTCTTGCTATTTTGTTTCGCACTTTCGGTGCTGGACATGTCATGAAGTATTTTCCACCAGTTGTAACTGGTCCTATTATTATTTCCATTGGTCTTAATCTTGCCCCATCTGCTATTAATAATTGTTCAGATAATTGGAACTGGATTCCAGCTCTTGTAGCTATTGTAATTGTTATTTGTTGTAACATATTCGGAAAAGGAATGGTTAGAATTATTCCTATTCTTTTGGGGGTAGTTGGTTCTTATATTGTAGCAGCAGTAATGGATTTGTCAGGAATTGAAATGATAGATTTTAGTTCTGTTGCAAATGCGTCATGGATTGGACTTCCTATTCATTATGACAGAACTGTATTCTCTCTTTTTACTGGAGGATTTGATTCTGGTCTTCTTATTACATCTGTAATCACAATTGTTCCTATCGCGTTTGCGACTATGATGGAGCATATCGGTGATATTTCAGCTATTTCATCTACAGTTGGAAAAAACTATATTAAAAATCCTGGTCTCCACAGAACTTTATGTGGTGATGGTCTTGCAACTGCACTGGCATCTGTTTTTGGTGCTCCTGCAAATACTACATACGGTGAGAATACAGGTGTTCTTACACTTACAAAAGTATATGATCCAAAGGTCATAAGACTTGCGGCTGTGTTTGCTGGACTTCTTAGCTTCTGTCCTAAGTTTGCAGCTGTTATAGAAACTATGCCAAACGGAACAATCGGAGGAATATCATTGGTACTTTATGGAATGATTTCAGCAGTAGGTATTAGAAACCTTGTTGAGACTAAGGTCGATTTTTCCAAGAGTAGAAACGTTTTAGTTGCAGCTATGATTATGGTTCTTACAATTGGTATTAGTTATTCTAGTGCTGGATGCCTTCCACTTTCATTTTGTAATGTATCTTTCTCGGGACTTGCAACTGGTTCTTTTGTGGGTATTTTGCTCAATGCAATACTTCCTGGAAAAGACTATAAGTTCGAGGAGGAATCTCCAAATGAAACAGGTGTTGACCTTGAAATGGCGCAGGGAAAACCTGTTGAAGAGGTTATGGAATAAAATTCGATTTTTAAATATATTGTAACAAAATATCGTTTACAAATTGCACTTCTTTGGTTATTATATTTACTGATAATAGGTGTTTGTAATTATATAACACTTTTCTTTTGGTAAATTATCATAATCAAAGGGTGCATTTTTTGTTAATTATTTTTACAAAAAAGTGTAAAGTTTTCTAAAGCCTTCACCGATATATATAAAGATTGGGTAGTTGTGTTGCTAGTAAATGAAATAAAGTTGCTGTTAACATGAATGCTAACAGTAATGTATAAAAAGAGGTACCGGCTATGGAGCAGGTTAATTTTCTAATTTTTCGTTTATTTGGCGCGGGACTGTTATCCATGATCTTATATAATATCCGTCGTAACCATAGTGGAAAGAATAAAGCGAGATTTTTTTTCTCGGTCGTTATTTTGGCACTACCGGTTGTTGGAATGAATATGCTGTGGCATATTGCAAGAATGCAGATAAGCACACTATGGAGTAGAGTTGCAGTTATTAGTAAGGCTTTATATTTTATTTCTTTTGCTTTGGTTCTCATTGCGCTTAGCGCTTATGCATACAGCTTTATTACTGTTCAACTTCCTATAAGGGGTAGGAAATTTCGGGAGGTCATGGAGCAAATTTTTATCTTTGTGCCAGAAGTTTTGCTTATTTTTACCCTTTTTGCAGAAAAAACTCAGACGTTTTCCTATGCGTGTTTATTACTATATCTCTTGTGGCTTTATAGTGACAATCAGAATGAACTGATTTCGCTTGATCCTTTAACACGGCTTAATAACCGAAACGAGTTTCAGGGTTATCTGTGGTATAAGCTTAGTACTCCGCTTCGTGGCAGAGTATGTCTTATTATGATGGATATGAATGATTTCAAATCTATCAATGATACTTATGGGCATGTGGAAGGGGATTTTGCCCTTACATGTGTCGCGCAGTGTTTAAAGAGAGCCTGCGGGGGAGTAGCCGGTCATCCGTTCCTTGCAAGATATGGAGGAGATGAGTTTTTGATTATCATGGAAACTTACAATGATGATGTTGTTAAGCATTTGATGGATTGTATTAATATGATGCTGGCAGTCGAGAATCATCGTTTGGAAAAACCATATACACTTAGTATTTCTATTGGGTGGGCGAGAAATGAGCAGCACAATCGATCTGTAAGAAAACTGATGCGCAGAGCAGATAAGCAGCTTTATGAAAAAAAGCGTATTTGGAAGGAGGGGAAAAAGACACTACAATATGGGTAATTACTACTTTGATTATTACTGCAGGGAAAATCAAAGTACAGGAATGTTAAGAAATTATTATTTAAAAGGTAGTTTATTTAGAAAAAAGATATGTTTGTTGTAAGTTTTTCCGATAAACACATTTGGTTTCCAGCACCATAATGTGAGGATTTCACAAAAGTGTGGAAGACATCGGAAAAAAGGGTGGAGAAGACTAAAGTTATTTGGGGTTCGACCGATAATGATAGTGAAAAGAAAAGTTACTAGCTAAGGATAGAGTCTCTCGTGACTAGGAACCGAATGAAGTATCGAGGGAAGTAACAAGGCATAAGGGTATATCTGACAAGGAAGCCGATATACTAGCGGTTTTTACAAATGGAGTAAAAACACAAGGTCCAAGAACTCCCTAGAAAGGAGAAGCAGTATGCGTATTGAAGCTTATAACCAGGTTCAGCAGATTTATAACGCATCATCTAAAAAGCATGTAGGTGCATCAGAAAAAATCTCAAAGGTAGATGGTTTTCAGATGTCATCAATTGGAAAGGACATTCAAGTTGCTAAACAGGCGGTGGCAAATGCTCCGGACATTAGAGAAGATGTAGTAGCAAGACTGCGTGAAAAGGTACAAAACGGAACTTACGATATTGATAACGATAAGTTTGCCGATAAGCTGCTTTCAAAGCTTTAAAGAGCGGCAGAGCAAATCGGCTGGAATATAAAAAGGAGATAATCCATGGCAAGTCTGATGCAAGATCTTATAGAAGTTCTTAATCAGGAAGTAGTAGCTTATAAACAGCTTTTGGGATTATCGAGCCAGAAGACGCCGGTTATAGTTTCCGGCGATCTTAAAAGACTTTCAGAAATCACGGATGAGGAGCAGTTGATAGTAGGAGATATACAAAAACTTGAAAAAACAAGAGTTTCTTCTATGGTTGATATTGCAAACGTTTTGAACATGGATGTCAAGACATTGAAACTGACCGATTTGGTTCGTATGCTGGATAAACGACCGTCGGAGCAACAGCAGCTTGCCAGGGTGCGCGATGAACTAAAATCTATCGCAGACCATGTTAGACTGGTAAACAGCCAAAATCAGGAACTCCTGCAGGGTTCACTGGAGATGGTGCAGTTCGAAATGAACATCCTGGAATCAACAGGCAGTGCTCCCGAAACGGCAAATTATAACAGATCAGCAGATACATCAGGCGATGTGATCGGAGTAAATATCGGCAGATTCGATGCAAGACAGTGATAAACTCACTAGCTCGAAGGTATGCTCGATTATTCCAAAGCAGACCAAGGATGTGTCTGCTTTTTTTATAGCAAAAGCATTATATGACAAGGAGTGATAGCCTATGCTGATGTCGAATTTATATGTTGGAGTAAGCGGATTGCAGACTTCACAAAATGCTCTTAATACAACTGCACATAACCTTGCGAATATAGGAACTGAAGGATATACAAGACAACAGGTTTCGCAGGGTACTAGAATATACAATACAATATCACAAACTCCGGCAATAGCAGATTCGCAGATTGGTCTTGGTGTTGCTTATACAAAGTGTAAACAGGTGCGCAGTGCTTTTTTAGACGCATCCTACAGACTGGAAAATGGTAGAGAACAATTTTATCAGATAAGCTATAAGGCTTTAAATGAAATTGAAGACCAGCTTCAGGAAATAAATGGAGCTGAATTCGCAGAAGCTTTGAATAACCTGTGGGTAAGTGTTCAGGAATTTTCTAAAGATCCTACAAGCGCAGTTACGCAAAATTCTTTCGTTCAGAGAAGTTCAGAATTTGTTGAATGTGCAAAATCTGTTTACAGAGGTCTTGTTTCCTATCAGGATAATCTCAATGACAATATCGCTAAGATAGTAAAAGAGATGAATAAAATCGGCGACCAGATTGATGAACTCAATAAAAAGATTGTGAGTATTGAAGCTGGCGGAGTAGAGCATGCAAATGATTTAAGAGATACTAGAAATTCTCTTTTGGATAGACTGGGTGAATTTGGAAATATAACATATGAAGAAGATCATCTTGGAATTGTAACAGTTCAATTTGAAGGAACCCAGTTTGTAACAAGCGATAATGTTCATCATCTAGGACTTGATACAGAGGAAACAGGTTGCGGGTACTATACACCATATTGGGAATTTGAAGCAAAAAAATATTATGACCTTGTAGGCGTGGAAAAGCTTGATATTAGCGGTGCACATATTATGGATTTGACACTGCCTGTTACAACGGGACTTAATACAGATGTTGGTATTCTAAGATCTACTCTTCTTGCAAGAGGTGATCACCATGCAACTTATCATGATATAGCAGATTCTGATGATACTTATTACAACACTATGGTGTCGCAGTCAGTAATGATGAACGTTGAGGCGGAATTTGACCAGCTCTTTAACAATGTAGTAACAGCAATAAACGATGTAATGTTGAATGCAGCAAGTAATCCTGCCACAATCGCAAGATTAAATGGAACAGATTATAATGATGATCCTCACAAATATCTTATGTTTGCGCTAGAGGATGATATAGATACACTTGATTATGCAATAAATGACAAGGAAGCTGGAACTATTTACAGTAAATATACGGTTTTGAATTCAAAGATGAATGATCATCTTTTGAGGAATCCATCAATATTCTCTTTTGTAACAATAGACAACGAAGCGGATAAGGCAGCAGCAACAGCTCTTAAACAGGCTTTTTCTCAGGAAAAATATACTTTAAATCCTAATGTTACTACAAAGATTAATTTGATTAACTACTATGATGCGCTGGTAGGGCAGGTTGCTAATACAGCATCGGTTGACAAGTCGATTTCAGATAACCAGCAGATTACTGTTGATACTATTTCTGCAGCTAGAGAACAGATTGTGGGCGTTTCGAGTGATGAGGAACTTGAGTTTATGATTCAGTTCCAGAATGCATATAATGCGTCAAGCCGCTTTATAAATGTTGTCAGTGAAATGCTTGAACACATTATTAATACTCTTGGACGCTGATAGGAGGTTTAGTTATGCCCTCTCAATTTTTTGGATTAAACATTGCAGCATCTGGTCTTAGAGCAGCTAATGCTGCAGTTAATACAACAGCCAATAATATTTCAAATGTTGAAACGAAGGATTATTCAAGACAGGAAGTTAAACAGCAGGCAAGTAATGCACTTAGAGTGTTTACAACTTATGGATGTGCCGGTGCGGGTGTTGATACTATCGCGATAGAAAGAATAAGAGATGCTTTTTATGATGACAGATATCGCACTAATGAAGCGCTTCTTGGCAATTATGCTAAGAAGAATTATTATAACTCACTTATTGAGCAGTATTTTAAAGATGACGGTACTACGGGATTTAATTCTCTTTTTGGAAAAGTACAGGCAAATCTTCAGTCTGCAATGACAGCTCCTAGCGTAACAACTACAAAACATACATTTGTTGCTGCTGTTGAAAAGATAGCAGACTATTTCAATGAAATGAGTACTAGTTTTAAAAATATGCAAAGTGATGTGAATGCTGAAATAAAGACAATAGCTGATGCTATTAACTCTATCGCAGAAGAAATAGCCCAGCTTAATGAGCAGATAAATGTCGTAGAAATGACTGGACCTAAGGCAAATGAACTTAGAGACAGGAGAGATGGTCTTGTAGATAAGCTTTCGGGTTATGTGTCTGTAAAAACGAAAGAAATTCCTATTATGGACGAGAATGACCCCAATAGAGAAACAGGTGCATCAAGGTTCCAGGTTTGGATAGCAGGTGGTCAGACGCTTGTAGATGCATATGATTACAGACAATTAAAATGTATCGCAAGGGATGGAAAAGAGACAGTTAATCAAACTGATATAAATGGCCTTTTTGATATCAAATGGGTTAGAAGTGATTTTACCGAAGAGACAGGATTTTATCTTGGAGATTTCGACTTGTATAATGCTAATATCGGTGGCAAAATGCAAGGACTTATCCACATGCGTGATGGTAATAACAGACAGTATTTTTCTGGTACCAGCACCGAGTGGGATATGGAGAACAGAACTCTTAAGGTTAGGGTATCTGATGACTATTTAAAAAACATGTCACAGTGTAATCTTCCAGGTGGTGGTCAGATTACGATAGGAACAAGAACATATGAGTATGAGAGCTGGGAATATGATGGAAAAGATTCTTATACTTTTGTTCTTCCTGAAAAGAATCACGCAAATGAGTTCTTTGATTTTTCCAGAGTTTTAGCAAGAGGTGATACGGTTAAAATTGGAGCTGGTATAGACTATCAGGGAATCCCGTATTATATGATGCAGATGAATGAATGGGTTAGAAATTTCTCTGATAAAGTTAACCAAGTGGTAACTTCCGGATTTACATCCGATGGAGAGGCTGGCATATATTTTTTGACTGGTAACAGAACGGTTAAGGCTGGCAATGATCCTGCGCAGTATACTTTTGAGGAATTGTCTATTACTAATAAAGGTTATTATTTTGTAAATGCTGAAAACTTTTCAGTAAATGATTTGATTTCTTCAAATGCAGCATTGCTTGCAACAAAGGTTGATATTTCAGAAGGTCAGGATGAAGGAAGATGCCTTAGAAAATTAAATGACATGATAAGTAAGACAGAGCTTTTCAGAGGAGCAACTTCGGGAGAATTTTTGGATAAAGTCTTAAGTGATGCAGCGCTTAATTCCAGCAACTGCAGAGTTATGGAAAAAACATATACAGCATTGCAGTCCACTATTGACAATCAGAGGCTTTCAATCTACGGAGTTGATTCAGATGAAGAAGCTGCTAACCTTGTTAAGTACCAAAATGCTTATGCGCTTAGTGCAAAGGTTGTTAATGTATTGCAGGAAATGTATGACAGGTTGATTCTGCAAACAGGCGTTTAACATAAAGCCGCAAAAAGAGGTAGTAATATGCGAATAACGAATAAGATTATGCACAATAATTCGATTTATAACATTAATAATAACAAGGTTTCTGAAGATACTATCAATACTCAGATTGCTACAGGTAAGAAGATAAATAGGGCTTCGGATGATCCGGTTATAGCTATTCGTGCACTGAGACTTCGAAGTAATGTTAGTCAGCTTACTCAGTATAGTAAGAAAAATGCAGAAGATGCTGCTTCATGGCTTAAAGTTACAGAAGATGCACTTGGAACTGTTACAGATGTTCTTACTGCAATGATTTCGGAAGCAAATAAAGCAGCTAATACATATAAGGAACTTCCGGATTTTAAGACTATGATTACTGAGCTTGATGCTCTTTCAAGAGAGTATTACGCAACAGGTAATGAAGATTATGCAGGAAGATATATTTTTACAGGCTATAGGACAGGTAATCCACTAACATTTAAGGATGCAGCTACCCTTCAATATAAGAATATACATGATGAATTTAACGCTAGGGATGTTGATGTTTCTAAAAGGATAGTAAATGCTCATAAACTTGCTGCAGGTGATAGTGATGTTTTTATAGAAAGTGATATTGAGGATGTAGAGGTTGGAAGAGTAAGACTTTCTTATGAAGATCTTGCAGATACTGATACAGATTCGGTTCGAATTCAGTATAGAAAGCCATTGGCAGTTGATGCTACGGCTGAGCTTACCAAAGCAGATGTCAGCAAATCGTTACAGATTTCGTTTAAGGATTCTTCAGGAACTACACATAGAGTTAATCTCTCAACAGGAGACAGATATGATGAAATAGGTAACACTGTTACGGTAACTGAGTATGACGAGCAGGGCAATCCTACTGATATAAAATACAATGCTCAGGTTGATACTGATGGAACTTTCAGAATTACAGGAAGTAATGATGGTGGTGCTACTAATATCTATGATCTTACAATAGATTCTGATGGAGTTATGAAAGCTCAAAATGGAACGGATGAAGTTAAAGATGTTGTTTGTAACATTTCTAAAACAGCGTTGTCAACAGTTACTTTCAAGACAGATGCATCTGATCCTTATACTGTAACAATTAAAGTTCCTTTAACAGAAGCAAGTGATTCACCGTATACAGTTGAAATTCCAAGTACAAGATCAGATGGAAGCGCAGGCGATTTGTATACTATCACAGTTAATACTGACGGAACTTTCCATCTAGAATCACCTGTAACTGGATCAGGAAACGCGTCAGATCCGTTTATGACAAGTGTAGTCAATCTTTCGACAAATGGTAGTATAAACAGTTCATATATAGAGCATACATTAGTTCCAGATGGTGTAATAACTGTTGCAACTACAGAGGATGAACTTGATAACATTTACAGAGAACTTGCAGATGGAACAAGTACTTGTTATTTAAATGCAGTTACAGGCGAAGTGCTTATGAACAATGAGTTGAAAACTACTTTGACGGCACTTACTGATGTTCATAATGCCAAAACAATCGATGTTGTGTACAGTAAAACAGCATGGAAATCAGGAGATACAAGACCTGAAAATCTCATGAAATGCACTAATTGGGATGGAAAGGCGCCTGTGGTATTCAATGGTGGTATTTCAGATCATATTATGGAATATGATGTTGGATATGGCCAGACTATTGAAGTCAATACTACAGCAGACGAAGTATTTACTACAAATGTTGCAAGAGACGTTGAAGATTTGAAGCGTGTTATTAATAAGTTATCAGATGTGACAGCAGTTCTTGGAAATCTGAAGGCAGCAGTTGACAGTGCAACAAACGATACGGATAGAGAAAGTGCCCAGAAAGAATATGATGCTGCAGCAAAGGCTAAGGATTACCTTATCAGGGATTTGAAAGATATGTGCGGCTCCAAGATTACTTCTTTCCAAAGAGCGCTTGATAAGGCAAATGTAGCGGTTTCTGAAAATGGAACCAGATCTAGCAGACTTGACATGATTTCAACAAGACTAACGAATCAACTTACAACATTTAAAGAGCTTCAGAGTAACAATGAAGATACCGATTTGGCAGAGGCAGCAACCGATCTTAATATGGCAAAACTTCAGTATCAGGCTTCTTTAATGGCTACCGGAAAGATATTACAGAATTCACTTATGGATTACATTTGATGCTAAAAAAATATAGGTTATTGTTTCTATATAGTCCGTTTTACTGTTTGTATATTTCGTCGCAGACACGCTTTCGCTTGATTATAAACGTAGTGGTACGTAATGCGCTAAAAAACAGCGCATAAGTAAATGCGGCATAATTTAAACACTTTTAAATTATGTCGTCTGCCGTAGGCAGATTTAAAGGCATTATTTATGCCTTTAAACCCCAGACCAACGTTTATAAACAGTTCTGCTCATGAAATATTACAAGCCAGCAAAACTCATCTATCATATGTTAAGAAACAATAACCTATAGGTTATTGTTTTCATCAGGAAAATCAATAACCGTACTAGACCAAAATTTGTCGTTAAGACAAATTTTGTCCTGTGAAGCAGGATTCTTGCTGATGATTATCCTAAATCTCAGCAAGAAGTCATAGATTATGGATTTTTGAGGTGTAGAATATGTGTTTTTTGCAAAAAAGAGTTTAAATTTTGTTGTTTTCTTATTATGAAAAAATAAAATTATTCCGACATATAAAATGATGGGAATTGGAATACTTAATCATTAAAATATGCGTCAAATGGAGGAACTATATGAAGCTTTTAACAAAAATATTTGGAGAGACTGAAATAAGTGATGACAAGATTTTAAGTTTTCCTAAGGGTATTATAGGTTTTCCAGATTTGAAGCGCTTTGCTCTTATGTATGACGAGGAAAAGGGAACACGGAATATCCAATGGCTTCAGTCTATAGATGAGCCGGCGTTTGCTATGCCGGTTATGGATCCTCTGCATGTTCGTGAAAACTATAGCCCCGAAGTTAACGATGATGTATTGGAAGATATTAAACCGATTGATGAGAATAACACGTTAGTGCTGGTTACAGTTACAGTGCCTCATGATCTTACAAAAATGACTGTTAATCTCAAGGGACCATTCTTGATTAATGCTGATACAAGAGTCGGTGTTCAGGTTATTTTAGATAGTGATGAATATCAGGTAAAGTATCCTATATACGATATTTTGAAGAAGATGAAAGAGCAGAATACTGTAATGTCATAAAAGTAATAACCCTCAGAATCCTGAATATCTTCAGTAATTAGCTGTCATGCAAATTCGTTATTGCAAGAATTGATAGACGGGCAAACGGTAATACGATTATGGATAAGTGCTATTAAATTTTGTGATTAATATTGCAATAATCGTATTAACGTGTTAATATAAAGCATAACTGGGATATTCTCGGGAAAAGTTTTGTCACGGAGGGACGTCGATGTTAGCATTATCAAGAAAGAAAAATGAAGCAATTATCATCAATAACAATATAGAAGTGACGGTGTTGGAGATTCGCGGAGATCAGGTAAAGCTTGGAATTGCTGCACCAAAAGAGATTCCGATTTATCGTCAAGAAGTTTATGCTCAGATTCAGGCAGAGAACAAGCAGGCAACAGATGTTGCGAACTTGGATGAATTGAATAAGCTGGCATAAACAGTATTTTGAATAGTTTTAGGACTGTTGCCTGAAATAGGGTGACAGTCTTTTTGCGTAGCAAAGTAAGACTCTTATGATTTTAATGGGAGTGGTATGCCTAAAAATGTAAGTAGTTTCATAAATATTTTTTAAGCATTTTTTCAATGGATTGAGGGAGGAGTATTATGAAGTATGATTATCTAGTTGTGGGAGCTGGTCTTTTTGGATGCGTTTTTGCACATGAAATGGCTAAGGCCGGCAAGAAATGTCTGGTAATAGATAAGAGAAACCAGATAGCAGGTAATATCTATACCAAAGATGAAAATGGAATTCAGGTACATGCTTATGGCGCGCACATTTTCCATACATCTGATAGTGAAGTGTGGAGTTATGTGAAGAAGTTTGCTAAATTCAATCATTATGTAAATTCTCCAATGGCTGTTTATAAGGATGAGCTTTATAATCTTCCTTTTAACATGAACACATTTTCTAGAATGTGGGGAATAAGAACTCCTGAGGAAGCTCAGGCTATTATTGGACGTCAGAGTAGAGAAGCAGTTGTTGAAATTTTGAAAAAAAGAGGTGTTAGCAACCCTGCTGAATATGATATTCAGAATTTCAAGGCAGAGAATCTTGAAGAGCAGGGGTTATCTCTTGCTGGAAAAGATATTTTTGAAAAGCTTGTAAAAGGTTATACAGAGAAACAGTGGGGAAGACCATGCAGTGAACTTCCTGCATTTATCATTAAACGTCTGCCTTTCCGCTTTGTATATGATAATAACTATTTTAACGATCCTCATCAGGGAATTCCCAAGGGTGGATACACCGCTATGTGCGAGAGACTTCTTGGTCTTTTGAATGACATGAGCAGCCAGATTTGTGGTATTCAGGCTTTTAGTAATATTACTGTTAAGCTTAACACAGATTATTTTACCTTCGTTGATCAGAAGCAGAAAAAGCCTGGAATGCCTTTCGTTTCTGTAGATGGCGATACTTTTGACAAGGTTGTTTATACAGGTATGATTGACGAGTTCTTTGGTTATAAGTATGGTATGTTAGAGTATCGTTCACTTTCCTTTGAAACTGAGTATCTTCCGGAAGTGGATAATTATCAGGGAAATGCTGTTGTCAACTATACAGAAAGAGAAGTTCCCTATACTCGTATTATTGAGCACAAGCACTTTGAGTTTGGTAAGGGCAAAGGTACTATCATTACCAAGGAATATCCTGCTACATGGAAGAAGGGTGATGAACCTTACTATCCAATGAATGATGAAAAGAACAATGCTTTATTTGAGAAGTACAAGGATATGTCCAAAGAATGGCCTCAGGTGATTTTTGGTGGACGTCTTGGTCAGTATAAGTATTTCAATATGGATCAGGTAGTAAGAAGCGCACTTGATGCTGCTAAAGCTGAGATTGGAAGATAAGATTAGAAAAGCTCTAGATGTACTTATTAGAACAAGATTATAGAATAATGAAAAAGAGAGTTGCCGGTTGTGCAACTCTCTTTTAGCAGTAATAATTAAACATCATTCCAGAATACTCACTTGTTATATATGGGGTTATTGTACCATGCCCTGGATTTTTATAATTTACAATAGGTCTGTTGGTGTATTTCATAGGGTCAAGCATTATTTCTGTAGTGTAGTTCTTTAATACATTGGTGAAATCTCGAAGAGGTTTTAGTGTTTCTTTCGGATCACTGGAATCTGAGATGAATTCACTCATAACCGCTTTCTCGATGTTCATTTTGCCTTTTTCATTCATAGTGAGGCCTAATTTATTCAAAGGTTCTTTTTCTAAAACGAAGTTGGCATTCAAACCTGAAATAATCTTAGAACAGTCTACTTTTCCCTTTGAATTTGTTGTCAGATTCTCTAAATTATCAACAAAATCGTTATAGTTATCTTTTAACTTTTCACTATTCTTTATTATAGTATTGTGATCAGATTTTAATCCTATTGTAATTGGGGGGCCTTCAGTTTCTTTTTTTAGTTCTACTTCGAATACATTGCCGAGTGTAAAATGATTAGTTGGACTATTATGTTCTGATCCATTAACTATGAATATGGCATTTGAAGGAGCCTGACTTACATTATCTAGTCCGAAATGCGGGACGATTCCGTGTCTTGGACTATTAAGTGAATCATGAATATCAAACCTAAGGAGCTGTCCATTTTCAGGATTGCCTGTTGCATTGGAGCTAATCTCTATTGCACAGTTGTTGTCTTCGTCTGTCAGGACATTAGCCGATAGTGAAACATTTGCCTTGTTTATTAATCTTGCTATTCTTTCTACCATTGTAGAGTTTGTATCCTGATTGTTAATGGAAAACTGAAATTCAAAATTGTTGTTTTCTATGCGCGCATTAAAGTAGTAACTCCCTTCCTGAATATCAAGCGAGTCACTAGGTAGGAACTTTCCAGTGTTTATTTGCGGCAATGCTAATTTCTTAATTTCGAGAGATAAGTCTGGAACATCATCCTTGTTATTACCGATATATGTGACATTTATTGCTTCTTCATCAGATGCAATAGCTACTTTCTGACAGAATCCATCTGTTTCTTCATTTTCAAGCATACATAGACTGTTGCGGAATTTTCTTGTATGTTCTTTTAGTGCTACAGCACTTTCTTCAATGTCACAATCCCGTTTTAGAAGATAAAGAGGTGCATCTTTGTTGATTCGCACTATGGACTTATAAATATCACGAAGTTCGTTTCGTTTATGTGTATCAGATTTGCTTGTATCTGGTGACGCATAAGTCGTCAAAAAGTGGTTATAAACACCACTCATGATTATATTTGCCATGACGTGCCCTCCTTTCTTCCTTGATAAACAGATCGGATTATATTGAATCATAACCCGTGGAGAAGTAGTTACTTATCCACATCCGCACTACGCATCCTTGCGTAGACTACTGTTGGGCATCGGCAATCGATATTATCTTGAAAATATATTATCACATTAACGATATAATATCAATGTTTTTAGTAAAAATATGATAATTAAAAAACAATAAAAAAGGATACCGCCATAAAGCGATACCCTTAAGTAGTTTGATAAAATTAACCAATTTCAGAATAGCCAAAACCATTACAGATAGCATCAACTTTTGCGCCTTCCTGACAAAGCTTACAGTTGTCATGACTATAGGAAGCATAATCAGGAATATCTGCCTTGGAATATAGGCTGTGAATATCATATCCGGCAACTTTGTTTCCTGCTGAAAATATTGCAGAAACACCTGAAATGAAACCACCATAGTACTTGATTCCATCTATTGCTCTGGAAACAGTTTTACCTGTAGTCATGGAAGCAAGAAGGAGAAGTACGTTCTTTTTGTCCAGCATCATTTTCATATTGTCTCTGAATATCATCTGTCCAAGTTGATCATATTCAGGGGTAACTACGTAAATTGTTTTGTGCTGGTTCATGGACATAACACCTGCTTTGGTAAGTTCATCAGCCAAATATGCACCTATAACTTCAGTTCCATCCATGCAGATAATAGTATCTACAATTGTAGTAGCAACATAATCATGTGCAAGTGCGTGCGCAACAGCTCTTGCTTCGCTTTGACGAGTTTTCATTGTCGTCATATCGATATAATAATTGATATGTGAATTTGGTGTTACGAAATGTCCTTTGATAACTTTGAGAGTGATGTCTGGATGCGTCTTCGAAATAATCTTTGTGTAATTCAACATTTTATTTGTCTCCTATTCTGGAAATAAAATTGTTGCCACCGTTAATGCAAAAACAAACAGTTATAATAATATATTAACTCATTAACGCTTTTACAACAATATTTTTTTGAAAAATAGGGTATACTAAATGTAGAGAAAGTGGCAAAAACTATACTTTATTGTTTCTATAATAGTCCGTTTTACTGTTTGTATATTTCGTCGCAGACACGCTTTCGCTTGATTATAAACGTAGTGGTACGTAATGCGCTAAAAAACAGCGCACAAGTACCAACGTTTATAAACAGTTCTGCTCATGAAATATTACAAGCCAGTAAAACTAATCTACTAAGTATTCAAAACAATAAAGTATAACTTTTTTGTCAACTTCATTCAGAAACTCGCATTTACTGCGAGTTTCGTGAGAACAAAAGTCAAGTGGCAAACTGGTCCAAGGCGACGCCTTTTTTAATGGCCAGTTTGCGTAGTTTTTGGAACGCAGTGACAAAAATCTATAGTTTTTGATGAATAATGTGGAGGAAAAAATGAATGTAAAGTCAGATATTGATAAAATCCTTGAAGAAGCATCTTATTATGAGTCGATTTTTGACACTGTGAATGAGAAAAAGGCGATTAATAGGGGGCTTTTAACATCGATTGATAATTACGAATTTTATTATATGTATGGACTTATGGAGGAGGTATTTAACTGTAATACGGCTTTCTTGTGCTTTGAGCATGCTCTTTTTTTGTGTGACAACGAGGATGATTATCGAATAATAGAGCAGGAAAAAAATAAGATGGAAAAGGAACCGGGATTTTGCGTTCACGGGACGTCCATTATTATCCTGTCTTATAATAATCTTGATATCATGAAAGAAAATCTCGAGGCAATTTATAGGTTCGCTAATATTGGCGGTTCTAATAGTGAAGTTATTGTAGTGGATAATAAGTCTACTGACGAGGTTACAGAATTTCTTTCGGTGCAAGATGATATTAAGTTTATTAAAAATGATGAAAATATGGGTTTTTCTTATGGTTGTAACCAGGGATTTAATATTGCCAAAAAAGAGAATGATATTTTACTTTTAAACAATGATGCTGTGCTTATGCCTAATTCGTTATTTTTTCTTAGAATGGCTTTATATGAATCACCTGAGATTGGGGCAAGTGGAGCTGTGTCTAATAATGCTCTTTTACAGATTGTTTCAGAGAAACTACAGGAAGATTTATCAGTAAGAAATAATCCTGATATTTCGATGCGTATTAAAAAGGCTATAGAAAAGAGTTGTAAGATAAATCTTTTTATAGATAGGGCTCTAGAAGATAGAACAAGGCTTACTGGATTTTGCGTACTTATAAAAAGAATAGCTGCGGATATTGTGTCAATAAATAAGAAAGCAGACAATAGCGAATTGTTAGATGAATATTTTTCTCCTGCATATTTTGAAGACGATGATCTTGGGATTAGATTAGCAAAAGCTGGTTTTAGACTGGTTTTGTGTCACAATGCTTTTGTCTATCACGTTGGAGGAGAAAATGATGGTAAGTCTTTTGATAACAGTCAAAAGAAAAAGGATAATTCAGTAAGTCTAATAGAGATAGGTAGAGAAAAATTCCAGAAGAAATGGGGATTTGATATATGGTCTTATATATCTTTTGATGAGAATATGCTGGAAAAGCTTTCTGGAATGTATCTGGAGACGGATTCTTTTACTCTTCTTGAGATAGGGTGCGGAATGGGGGCTTTTCTATCAGCAGTAGCCTATAGATTCCCTAATGCAAAAGTATTCGGAGTAGAGAATTTTGCACTTGTAGCTGGTATTGGTAAAAGAATGGGGAATATTACTTCTTGCAATATAGAAAAAGGTGAGTGGGATTATCCAGAGAACTTTTTTGATGTTATATTTGTTCATGATAGTATTCAAAACACAGAAAATCCTAAGGCATTTGAAGAAAAAATAAAAAAATATTTGAAAGATGGCGGAGAGATTTTTTACTAAGACTGCAGTACCACCAACTATTACATAAACTCTTTCAATCATAAGCACTCCTGTTATATAATAATTATAGAATAACGATAAATTGCCCTGTGAAAGCAATTTAAATTACTGATGTACTAAGGGAGAACATGCTTACATGTCAAATAAAGTATCCATCTGTATTATTGCAAAAAACGAAGAAAAAAACATACAAAAATGTCTTCGTGCCATAACTCCACTCCAATGCGAGATCATCTTGACAGATACTGGTTCAACAGATAAAACAGTTGAAATAGCAAGTCAATATACAGATCATATCTATCATTTTGATTGGTGTGATGACTTTTCAGCAGCTAGAAATTTCTGTGTCTCCCGAGCTTCAAATGACTGGATACTTCAGGTTGATTGTGATGAATATCTTGTTCTTGCCAACCTGATTAGACTAAGAGAAGTCATAAAGGATCACCCAAAAGAAATTGGACTTATAAATCGTATTAGTCCATATCCTGGAAATGATGTCCAGCAAAAAAAACACGAATTTCTTGCTCGACTTTATGACAGAAATTATTATTCCTATCAAGGAAATGTACAAGAACATATTGAAGCTTTCGATAAATCAACAGTTCCAACAACAAACGATAATTTAAACTATTTTGAAGTGCCATTGACGTTTTATCACGATGGATTTAAAAACACAGGTATGCGTAAGCAAAAAGCTGAAAGAGATTTAACACTCTTGCAGGAAAGTTTGAGTATCGAAGGACCTTCGCCATATATTTATTTTCAAATGGGAAAATGCTACGTAGCTATGAATGATCCGGCACTTGCGGCACACTATTTTGACCTGGGGTTATCAATGAATGTTAACCCGTCGCATACCTATGTACATGAGATGGTTGAAAGCTATGGATTTTGTCTCCTCGATTTAAAACAATACGATAAAGCTCTTTCGCTTGAAAATCTGTACGATATATATAATAACAGAGCAGATTTTGTATTCCTCATGGGTTTAATCTATATGAATAATGCCCGTTTTCAGGAAGCTATCAAACAATTCGAAAAAGCTACTAAGATGAACAATTATTCAATTGATGGTGTAAACAGTTACGCAGCTAATTACAATATAGGGCTTATATATGAAAGTATGAATGAGCCTCAAAAAGCAATTGAGTACTATACAAAATGCGGTAATTATCCTCCTGCTATAAAAAGAATCTCTGTGATTCGATGAAAATGTGGATTTGGACATGATGTCCAAATCCACATTTTAAATAACAAATCTTTTGTGATAAAACAAATTCACTGAAAAAATATTTCGAGAATGCCTATACTTTAGAATATATAAAGAAATTAGAAAAAATGTATACTAGTATAAGTGAGAATTTTTGGATAAAGAGTATCAGATGTTAAAATAGATTAATTATTCTATTATTAAAATAACAGGAGTATTTATGAATGAAAGAGTTTGTGTAATAGTTAGTGGCGCAGCGGGTTTTTTGGGGATTAATCTTGTGAAAGAATTATTGGAAAATGGTTATGAAGTTTTTGCGCAGGTTAGGCCGTTTTCTGCGCATAATAAAAGATTAGAAGATATTGAGTCTGAAAATCTTCATATCTTTCCTTTGGAGATGAATGAGTTTTCAAGGCTGCCAGAAGAGATATCAGAAAGGTTTCCTGAAATTTTTGATGAAGATATTAGGTTTAAGGCCTTTTTCCATTTAATGTGGGGGGGAGAAAGAAATGATTTTGAAAAACAGAAAATAAATATAGAAGAAACTCTTACTGCAATAAATATTTGCAAAGAGCTTCAGGTTGATAGATTCATTGCAACTGGTTCACAGGCAGAATATGGATATTTTTATAAAATTCAGAAAGAAGACTGTATGCCAAGGCCTGAGAATGCTTATGGGAGTTGCAAAACAAGTGCTATGTATCTTTCAAGAGAGCTTGCAAGGCAGTATGGAATTGAGTGGATCTGGACTAGAATTTTCAGTCTTATAGGTAGTTTCGAACCTGATGGAAGAATGTTTCCTATGCTTATAGACAATCTTTTGTCTGGGAAAGAAATAAATCTTTCTTCAGGAAAACAGATGTGGAACTATCTTGACGCAAAAGATGCAGCTAGAGCGCTTAGGCTGTTGTGCGAAAAAGGAAAAGATGGTGAAATTTACAATGTTGCAGGAAATGTTTCTATGCCGCTTATGAACTATGTGAAGATGGCAGAAATCTATATTTCTCAAAAAAATGGAAAAAAGGGCAGGATAAACTTTGGAGATGATGCCAATCCTTTTGTAAATCTAGTTCCTGATATTTCAAAGCTTGTGAATGATACAGGTTTTGAACAAGAAGTAAGCTTTGAAGAAAGTATTGAAAATCATTTGAAATTTAGAGATTAAAGAAGGAAAAATTATGTGTTCATTATTGTTGGAAACTTTTATTAGCGGATGGGCGTTATCCCTTGTTCTGTTTGTAGGAATGAGGAATATTTGGGAAGTTGCTATATTTGGATTTGTATATGCTTTTTTTAGGTGGAATAAAAAAGAAAACAGGACAAAGCTTTCTGATTCTAGAATAAAGCTAAGAAGACTGTTTGCGGCTGTTTTCAGTATTATGGTCCTTTTGGGAGGCTTTGAATCATATGTAAGTCGTTATAGTAACAAAGCATTCAGGATTATCATATGTATTTTAATTGCAGGTGGCATGCTTATTTTCTTTGAGAATACGCTTCTTTTTATAGAGAGTGAACTTATTTATAAGAAGAGAATTTCCGGCATATTTGAAAAAAATTCTGACAGCGATAATAAGTGCGAAAAGAAGCTGTTTTTTATCTATTTTGCAGTGATTTTACTTGCATATATTCCTTATTTTCTGTATGAATATCCGGGAATAATATCTCCTGATGGTATTAATCAGTTCTATCAGGTGGTTGGAATATCAAGATGGTCTAATCATCATCCAATTGCACATACGCTTTGCATTGCATTTTTTACAAAAATAGGAAGCTTTTTTTCTGATGATATAAATGTGGCATTTTCGTTTTATACAGCTTTCCAGATGGTATTTCTTGCATTGTCAGAAGCCTTTTTGTGTGTGACACTTATTAGACTTGGAGTGAAGAAAAAACTTTGCCATGTAATTACTTTTTTGTATGCATTTATACCGTTTAATGGTGTATTTTCTGTGTATATAACCAAGGATACAATGTTTTCAGCGATTACTATGATGCTATTGTCTGTTTTGGCGAGAATAATAATCGAAGAAAAAAATAATAAAAATTCAAAAAAACTATGGATTTTTTTCACGTTTTTGTGTATTCTATTTTCTTTGTTTAGAAGTAATGGTTATTATGCATATATTATTTTTGTGCCTTTTCTTATATATAGATTTAGAAGTAGAAAAGTAGTTTTTTTGAGTGTGCTTGCAGCTTTATTTATAAGTACATTCACAAAAGTATTCATTATGGACAAGATGAATGTTATTCAGCCTGATTTTGTAGAATCTTGCTGTGTTCCGCTCCAACAGATTGGAAGAACGATTACAAATGGGCATGAGCTTGATAATCGTGATAGAGAACTTCTTGAAAAAATCATGAATCTTGATGGAGTTCCTGTTATGTATAGGAAAGATCTTGCTGATGGTATGAAGGAATTGGTAAGAGCAGGGAATGAAGATTATCTTATAAATCACAAAAAAGATTATTTTGAATTGTGGCTTAGGCTTGGGGTAAAGCATCCTGGTTCTTATCTTCAGGCTTTTGTCGATTTAACAAAGGGAATTTGGTTCTATGATCAGGACTATGAAGTTGGTACTATTGAAGGTGTTATTGCAAATGAAGCTGGATTGTATAGAAAACCTTTGATTTCAGGAAAAGTTGTAGTAAAAACACATGAGCTTATGCTTAAGTTTGGAGATTTTATTCCTTTGTATAGCCTGCTTTTTTCTATGTGTACCTATACCTGGGGGGTGCTTGTTCTACTTTATTTGATGCTTTCTAATAGAGAGTTTAGAGGAAATATTATTGTAATACTTCTTCCTTTTATGATAATAGCAACGCTTCTGATAGCGACTCCTATATCAACAGAATTTAGATATATGCTGCCTATAGTTATGACGACACCTGTTTTCGTAATAACGTTTCTAGAAACACGCAAAGTTGCCTAAAAGAAATGCTTGTTAAAATGTTACAAAATTTTTTTGGTAAAAAAGTGTATTTTGTGTATAAAACTTATAAAAAGGCTAAAAAGGCTTATTTTGCGGCTATGTTATGAAACCGCATTATTTGGGCATTTTTATAAAATTCATAAAAAAGCGTATAATAATTCTACATCGTTTCACAGAAATTTTACACATTTTGGGGTTGTCGAAAAAAAGTTTATGCATTATACTTTGTTACTGATGTGCGTAGAAAACGCAGAATTAAGTTAAGTCAGACAACAATTTTGATTTATTTCACGATTATTGCCAGATATATTTTTAAATATTCAATTAAGCAGTATGAATATAATAAAGCATTTTGTTTTAGTTTTAGGAGGAAAGCATCATGACAAAGGCAGAAATATTAAAGAAAGAGATTCTAGCACAGTATAAGAGCGTAAGACAGTTTGCAATTGATATGTCTATTCCATATAGTACACTTGTAACTGCTTTGGATCGTGGAATTGAAGGAATGGCTTATGGTACAGTTATTCGTATGTGTGATAAACTCAACCTCAATCCTATTGATTTCACACCACTTGAAGGATCAAAGGATCTTGGCAACATGATTATTGAGAATCGTGTGATGCAGCAGTATATTAAGCTTAACAAGCCTGGTCGTAAGAAGATTCTTGAAATGATGAGTGATTTTTCTGAGCTTGAGAAATATCAGGCAGATTGATTATCATATTAAGATTAAATGTGAATATGATCATGTTTAGAATATGAGTAGTAGAAGCCTCTATATATTAAACTGTTTATGAGTTTAATATATAGGGGTTTTTATTTTGGTTTCTTACGAAACTCGTACTATATAAATACTATCTTATATGTTATGATACATTTAGTTAAGAGTACTGCGTGGTTTTTGGAATTAGTTTCCAAAAATCTAGAAATTTTTATGGTGGGAGATACATTTAGGTCATGAAGATCAAATGTTCAGATTATGTTGCTGCCTTTCTGGCAGAACGAGGAATTCATCGTGTATTTATGGTGGTAGGCGGTGGTGCGATGCACCTTGATGACAGCTTTGGTAGAGAGAAATCTTTGAAACTTACCTTCAATCATCATGAGCAGGCATGTGCAATAGCAGCGGAAAGCTATGCAAGGCTTAGCAAAGAGATGGCATGTGTATGCGTTACAACAGGTCCTGGTGGTATAAATGCGCTGACAGGTGTGGCAGGTGCTTATTTGGATTCTATTCCAATGATGGTAATAAGTGGTCAAGTTAGATTGGATAACACTGTTGTAAGCACAGGGCTACCTCTAAGAAGCCTTGGTGATCAGGAGTTTGATATAGTATCTGCAGTTAAGAAAATGACTAAATATGCAGTAATGATTAAAGATGCTTCGCTGATTCGTTATGAACTTGAGAAAGCCTATTATATAGCGGAAACTGGAAGAAAAGGTCCTGTATGGATTGATATTCCTGTTAATATTCAGGGAACATATATTGATACTGATAAACTTGAATCTTTTTTTGATAATTCTTCTAATTTTTTGCAGGAAGTTACCTATAGAAACGAGAAAGATATTCCGTCAGACTGTAAATGTCCATTGGTGTCAGAGAACGATATAGATAAGGTAATTGAGAGAATAGCTGGTGCTAAAAGACCTGTTTTGTATGCCGGTAACGGAATAAGACTTTCCGGAGCGCATGATATTTTTATTAAAGTGATAGATAAACTAGGTGTTCCAATTGTTACAGGATGGGACAGTATAGATGAAATATGGAATGAACATCCATTGTATGTTGGCAGAGGCGGTATGATGGGTGATAGAGCAGGTAATTTTGCTGTTGAGAATTCTGATTTGTGTATTGCAATAGGGAACAGGCTTTCAATAAGGCAGGTTGGGTATAACTGGAAGAATTGGGCGAAGAATTCGTTTGTAATAGATGTTGATGTAGACAGATATGAATTGTATAAACCTACGATTCATGTTGAAATGCCAATTTGGGCAGATGCAAAAGATTTTTTGCAAAAGCTTGATGATAGGCTTGATATTTATCTAAAGGATAAAGGAAAAGTTTTCTTGTACGATTCACAAACAGTTGTTACTGATTGTGCAGAGGGGGTTAAGAAGCGCCCTGATAATTGGAGGGATTTGTGTAGCTTTTGGAAAAAAGAGTATCCAGTTGTTACAGATAAGCATTACGCAGAAATAGAAAAAGTAAATGTATATGCTTTTTTCAACGAGTTGGGAAAGGCTTTACCACAGAATCAGACTATTGTGGTTTCCAATGGATCAGCCTGTGTTGTAGGAAGTCAGTCTTTTTACATAAAAAAAGGACAAAGGTTTATTATCAATTCTGCTATGGCTTCAATGGGATATGGACTCCCTGCCGCAATAGGGGCTTTTTTGGCCGACCATAAGGAAGGTAAAAATAAAAGTACGGTTCTTATAACAGGCGATGGTAGTATTCAAATGAATTTGCAGGAACTACAGACGATTGTTACTAATGATCTGGATATCAAGATATTTGTTATCAATAACGATGGATATCATTCGATAAGGCAGACACAGACTAACCTGTTCGAGAAGAATTTTGTTGGAATAGGAAAAGAAAGTGGTGGACTATCTTTTCCTGAATTGAAGAAACTTGCAGCAGCTTATGGATATCCATATTTTTGTTGTGATAATAACAAAAATCTTCAGGATATAATAAGTAAGACTATTGAAACGCAAGGTTATGCTATATGTGAGATAATGTGTTCGACAGATCAGTTCTTTGAACCAAAGTCTGCTACAAAGAAACTTGATGATGGCACACTTGTCTCTCCTATGCTTGATGATTTGAAACCGTTTTTGTCAAGCAAAGAACATTTGGCAAATATGGTTATAACTGATTGATATTAATGTTTGAAGCTATTATAAATTTGGCAGTAAAAAGACTAAGATTAGAGAAGGGTTTATGAAAAAAATAAGTATACTTATACCTTGTTTCAACGAAGTAGAAAATGTTGAAGCAATAAGTAGCGCTGTGGAAAAGGAGATAACGACTTCTTTGCCGGAGTACGATTATGAAATTGCATTTATAGACAATGCATCTACAGATGGAACTAGAGATAAGATTGAAGCAATATGTGCTTCGAATCCCAAAATAAAAGCTATTTTTAATGTTACTAATTTCGGACAGTTTAATTCTCCATTTTATGGAATGTGTGCACTTGATGGTGATTGCGTTATTCCAATATGTGCCGATTTTCAGGATCCAGTGGAGATGATAACAGTTTTTGTCCATGAATGGGAAAAAGGGCACAGAATAGTAAGCGGTGTAAAGACATCCAGCAGAGAGAATGGCTTTATTTATCTTCTTAGAACGGCGTATTACAAGCTTATAAAGAATATGTCAAGTACTCAGATGATTGAGCACTTTACTGGGTTTGGACTTTATGATAAGACTTTTATCCAGCTTTTAAGAAATTTGAATGATCCTGTTCCTTTTATAAGAGGTATTGTGGCAGAATATGGATCTGGATTTAATCTTAAGCTTATTCCATACGAACAACCAAAAAGAAGAGCAGGAAAAACTCATAATAATTTTTATACTTTATATGATGCAGCGATGCTGAGTATAACTTCTTATACGAAGGTCGGACTAAGACTTGCAACAATTGTAGGTTTTATTTGTTCATTATTATCCTTTGGAGTTGCGGTTGTCTACCTTTTTATGAAGCTTACCAATTGGTATGGATTTGATGCTGGGCAGGCTCCGCTTATAGTAGGTTTGTTCTTCTTTATGTCTATAGAGCTTTTTTTCATAGGACTAATGGGAGAATATATTCTCAATATAAACACAAGAACAATTCATAGGCCATTGGTAGTAGAGGAGAAACGAATCAATTTCTGACAATAGTTTAAGAGTGAGGTTTTTATGAAAACATTTGATATGTCTTTTTATAAAGGAAAAAAAGTACTGATAACAGGACATACAGGTTTTAAAGGTTCATGGATGTGTCTTATGCTTTTAATGCAGAATGCAAAAATAATAGGATACTCAAATGATGTTCCAACAAGTCCTTCTCTTTTTGATATTGCTAAGATTTCAGATGATATAGTTGATGTTAGAGGTGATATCAGAGATTTAGACAAGCTTATGGATGTTTTTAACAGATATGAGCCTGAAATTGTGATTCATATGGCAGCACAGCCAATTGTTAGGACTTCTTATGAAGAACCGGTTATGACATTTGAGACGAATGTTATGGGAACGGTAAATGTTCTTGAGTGTGTAAGAAAGACAAAAAGCGTAAAATCTTTCGTAAATGTAACAACTGATAAGGTTTATAAAAACAACGAGTGGGAGTGGGGATATCGTGAGAATGATGAACTATTTGGATTTGATCCTTATTCAAATTCTAAATCTTGTAGCGAACTGGCAACTAAATCCTATAGAGATTCTTTTTTTGAACAAGATGGAAAGTATAGTGTTGCAATATCGACACTAAGAGCTGGAAATGTTATCGGCGGAGGAGATTTTGCCAAAGACAGGATAATCCCTGATTGCGTTCGTTCTGCAATTTCCGGCAAGGATATAGTAATCAGAAACCCTAATTCTATTCGTCCTTATCAGTTTGTGTTGGAACCAGTTTATGCTTATCTTATGATTGCGGCTATGCAGTATGAAGAAAAGTCGTTTTCTGGTTCATACAATATAGGTCCTGATGATGAAGACACAGTCAATACAAGAAAACTTGTTGAAACTTTTTGCAGGCAGTGGAATTTAGAAAACAATAGTAATATAGGCTATGTATGCGAGAATAATAATGGCCCTCACGAAGCTTCATTTTTAAAACTGGATACTACGCACATTAAGAACACTTTTTCGTGGAAACCGCGTATCCATCTTGAAGATACTATGAAGAATATCATATGTTTTACTAAGGTTTGGCAGCAAAACGGTGATGTCAGAGATTGTATGAATAGACAGATTGAGGATTTTTTGAATTTATGAGTATTTTGAAAAAAAAAATTTCAAATCAGAGAAAAAAACGATAATAAAAAAAGCATCAAGAGATTTTTTGTTTTCTATTGCAGCGTTGCTTGTCTATAATGGTATTTTGCAGCTTATAGTAAATCCTAAACTGGAGAGTTATATAGGAGTTAAAGAATTCGGAACAGCGCAGTTTTTTATAGCAATAACATCTATTATGGGAACAAGTTTTGGTTCCGGGGCAAGCTATTCCAGAATGGTTGCAAGCAGGATAAGAACTCAGAAAAATGGAGATTATAATGTTTTTCTGAGTTTAATATTTTGTGTTTCAATTGCTTTGTCATCAGTTGTTATCATGATGGGGAAGAGTCTTAGTAAAACAGAAAATGTTGTAGTAGAGACTTTGTTATTGTCAGTGCTTATTGGAATAACAGTCATGCGTTATTATAGCGATGTTGAGTATCGTATGACTATTTCGTTCCAAAAATATTTTATTTTTTATTTATGTATTGCACTGGGCAATCTTGTAGGAATTGCAGTTTTTCCATACACAGGCAGTTGGTATTTTACTATTTTTTTAGGGGAAATCCTAGCAGTTATGTTTACTGTTTTGTCTGGAAGCATATATAAAAAACCTTTCTTTGAAAAATCTGATTCTTCGTGTGAAAATGTAAAGTCCTGTTTTGTACTTTCATTTGCGAATCTTTTAGCTTCACCTGTTATGTATGCAGACAGAATACTTACAGGAACTTTTGTTGGAGATGAAGCTGTCACCTGTTTTTATACCGCATCGTTAATCGGGAAGATTGTCGCAATGGTAACAACACCTTTAAATGGTATTATTATTAGTTATTTGACAAGGTATAAGGTTTCGTTCAGTAAAAAAGTGTTCAGACTTATTACAATAACAGCATTTATAATAGCTATTATTGGCAGTATTTGTACAAGTATAGTTTCGGAACTGTTTGTTCATACGCTTTATCCAGATGTTTATGGGATGGCAAAGCCATATTTTTTGCTTGCAAATGCAGGGCAGGTATTTTATTTTATTTCAGGTTCATTAATGGTTATCGTGCTTAACTTTACAAAGGAAAAGTGTCAGTTTTTAATAAATCTTATATATTTTGTCTTGTTTATGATAATTGTTGTTCCTGCAACTTTTTGGTTCGGATTATATGGAATTGCATATGGACTTTTGACTGTTAATATTGCACGTTTTCTGTTAGTATTTATTTTTGGACAAAAATCGTTGACAGCTATGGAAAAAGTATCTTGAAAGAATGACTTCTGCTGAGATTTAGGATAATCATCAGCAAGAATCCTGATTTGCAGGACAACATTTGTCTTAACGACAAATGTTGGTCTGGTACAGTTTTGGATTTTACTGATGAAAACAATAACCTATTTTTTGTTATTTGAACAAATTATATAAAACAAAAATCTATGACTTATTATTTTCTATAAAAAGAGGTAAAGATGGGAAATATTGTAACTTTAATTCGTATACTATTCTGGCTTATAGCAGTTCCGCTTGGAATAGGTATACTTCCGGGAAGTTTACTTCCAAAGAGTAAAAGAAGTGTTTTTATAACATATATATGTGGATTTTTGACAACAATAGCAGTCTTTGAAATTATTGCAATTCCTTGTATGTTGCTTATTATGTATGATGCATTCGAATACTGCAGGCTTATTAATGCTTCAGTACAGATGATTTTATTTGCGCTTGGAGTAAGCTATGCGATTTTAGTGGTTCATAAGGAAACCAAAAAGAATATTTTGGCTTTTGAAATAAAAGGTTTTAATTACAGAGCAATTAAACATAGGCTTGAAGCAGTTTTTCCGGGAGAATCGCATCCTGCTGCAGAAGATTACTTAAGTCCTCTAGACTGTGTTTTTGACAAAAAACAGCGCTACTCCAAGGAATCCAAGATCTTATGGGGGGTATTTTTTGCTATACTTCTTTTGCAAGTAGGCATGGGGGTGTTTTTTGCTTCATTCGATGGTGATGATGCGTATTACGTAGTTGAATCTGTTTTGGCATATCAGGCAGACGTTATGAATACAATTCTTCCCTATACAGGAAGTTCGACAGCGCTGGAAATCAGACATGCGTTTGCAGTTATTACTATGTGGATTGCGTACATCTCATCTATGTGCAAGGTACATGCTACAATCGTGTCACATACGATTTTACCTGCATTTTTGATACCGTTTACATATATGATTTATATGGAAATAGGAAGACTCCTTTTTAGAAGAAAAAATGATATGCTGCCTATGTTTATGATAATAATGGCTGTATTTATGATGTTTGGAAATACTTCGATTAATACTAGCGAGACTTTTTTTCTTACTAGAACATGGCAGGGAAAGGCAATGCTTGGTAATATCACAATCCCAATTATTATCTGGATTTTTTTGTGGATTGCACAGGATTACAGGTATGAGCGAATTACAGGCAGCATTGCACCATGGATGATTCTTACTTTGAATAATATGGTTTCGGGAACTTTTAGCTCAATGGGAGTTATGTTTGGATCGATTCTTATTATGATTTTAGCTATGTTAATAGCACTTTCCTACAGAAAGTTTTCCATAATATTTAAGTCGATTGTTACCATTGTGCCTAATGTTATATATATTGGAATGTATTTGGCTATGAAATAGTGGAGGAGCATGAAAACATATTTTTTATCTAACATAGATACGTTTTTTGCATATTGTGGAAAAGGAATACTACCTTTTCTTGCAATAGCTGCAGCTGTTTATATTTTAATAAAAGAAAAAAGTATATATAAAAAGCTTATACTAGGTTTGTTTCCAGTTGTTTATATTGTTATTTTTTTCTTTCCATTAACAAGGATGATTTTCGAAAAAGTCGGAATGGAAGATGGAACTTATTATAGAATGTTATGGCTTTTTCCGATGGGGTGTGTAATAGCATACGCAGCCTGTATTATTTTTTATGGTAAAAGAAGAATCGGAATTGCAGCTGCGGTACTTGCTATTATAGTATGCAGCAAAGCATCGCTTGTATACAGGAGTAAGTATATTACTCTGGCTGAGAATAAATTTCATATTCCGAATGCTGTAATACATATCTGCAATTTAATAGAGCCTAATGAAGGCGAGCCTAGGATAAGAGCAGCTTTTCCACCAGAACTTGTATACTTTGTGAGACAGTACAATACCAATATTATGATGCCATACGGAAGAGATTATGTTGAAGCACAGTGGGATTATTGGAATCCAGTATGCGAGCAGATGAACGTTACATCAGATGATGGCTATAAGATTAGAGATCTTGTAAAAACTACGAGAGAAAGTAAATGCATGTATGTTATCTTGAATATGAGCATTCCAACAGATATAGACCCTCAGGAAGAAGGATTAGCATTAATAGCTCAGATGGATGGATATTCAATTTATAAGGATCTTAAAGCTGAACAGTAACAAGCATTTAGCATAGTAACGTTGACTTGTGTGATAAAATAAAAGGTAGTGTGTTTGTTACTGCGTTGTTATGAAGACAAGAAAATGGTAACGCGTATTACATTTGTACTACTTAAGTTGGGAGATAGATTTTGGAAAATAATACGGGAAATAGGGATAATAGAAATAGAATAATTGATGGCGAAAGAAGTGGCAGGCAAAATATGTCAAGGAAAGCACCTTCAGAAAGTAATGGGGAAAGAAAAATATCCAGAGAAAACAGTTCAAGATATAATCAGAAAAGAGAGAACATTTCAAGAAATTCTGAGAATGGAAGAGTAAAAAAGACTTTATCAAGATCTTCTTTTGAATCGGCTGGAAGGATGCCAAATAGACGAAAGAAAAAGATATCTCTTCAAACAATTCTTCTTTTGGTTATATTGGCTTTTATACTTTTATTTGTTGTAATTTTTTGGAAGTTTCAGTTCGGGGGGATAAAACTTGAATATGATCCAAATTATACTCCTGAAATAAGTTTAGATGCTGAAGACATTGTGCTTTTACCACATGATGAGAACGGAGAACTCATATCCCAGGAAGGTGCAACAGATATTCTTTGCATAGGCAATGATGTTTTTTCTGATGATAGAGATAACGATACTTCACTTGCCAAAATGATAGAGAATAACACTAATGTCAAGGTATATAATGCTTCTTTTCCAGAAACCACAGTAGCTCTTAGCATTCCTGGAGCAGATGGAAATGTTGATCCAGCAGATTTCTTTTCCTTTTCCAAGGTGGCGAAGGCGATTTCAACAGGCGATTACTCTGAGATGGAAAGCCTTGCGTCAAATATGGGAGATGCATATGTAAAGGGGCTGGATACGCTTAAAAGTGTAGATATGTCAAAGGTTGGTACAATCTGTATTATGTATGATGGAAGCGATTATTTGAAGAATCGTATGTTATATGCACCTGACGATGTATCTGCAGGTGGTGCGGCAGTTGTTCAAGGCGAACATACTTTTAATACATATACATATCTTGGCGCACTTATTGATGGTATGCAAAATATCCATAAAGCATATCCTAAAGTTCGCATTGTAATGAATACATTTACATATTGCAGAGCTTCAAGTAGTGAAGGCAGCGATGAAAACGGAGATTTGTATTCAATTGGTAATGGAACACTTGTTGACTATTTCGGAAGACTTGTTCAGGCGTGTGAGTCAGAGAATGTTACTATGATAGATAACTATGACGGATTTATCACAACAGACAATTATAAGGAATATTTGACAGATAGTAAGCATTTGGCACCTAAAGCCAGACAGTATGTGGCATATCATTTCGCATATATAGTTTTTAATAAGGATAAAGATAAAGGAAATGAAGAAAAGAATTAATCTAGTAGATCTGGCTTTATTGCAACTGGCGGTTGTGATTTACAGTGTTAATACCGTTGTTGGTAAATATGTTGGAATTTCATTAAAAGAAAATGGAGTTTTTGATATTCAAACTCTTGGGCTTATGTTTATTGAAGTGGCAATTCTTGGAGTATATGCAATTTTTTGGCAGCAGATGATAAAAAAATTCGAGTTATCAATTGCTTATGCCAACAAAGCGTTAACTTTGTTATGGTCACTTTTATGGAGTACATTTTTGTTTCATGAGGCAGTAACTATAAAAAAAATACTTGGAGTATTGCTTGTTATTGCTGGAACAATTATTTTAAATGGTACAGGTAAGACTAAAGAGCAGGAGGAGGAACTTAAATGAATATTTATCTGATTCTTGCGCTGATTGGTCAGCTTATTGCATCTTTTTCACAAATTCTTTTGAAGAAAAGTTCCGCGAAAAAGTATGATAGTATTATTAAAGAGTATTTAAATGTTTTGGTAATAGCAGGTTATCTTATGCTGGGTATTTCAATGGTTGTAGCAGTTGTTTGCTACAGCGGACTTGATTATATGCAGGTCGTTGTTATAGAACCTATAGGTTATGTAATAGTAATGCTATTATCACGTTTGTTTTTTGATGAAAAAATAACGCTGCGAAAAATAATAGGTATGGCTGTGTTGCTTGCCGGAATTTTTGTTTTTTATAGTGTATAACAGTCAATGATTTTTTGTGGCAAACTTTTAAATAATAGTTCCAAATTGTTGCTGTTTATGAGTGATTGCAGGTAAATAGTAACCAAAAAACGTGGAGGAAAAAATGAAAAAACATCATAGTATATTTGGAACAAAGAGTGTTCCGAGGTATAAGAAAAAGGAATTTCACGAAAAACATACAAAGAGGAAAGATGCAAGTGTTTCTAAGAGTGTTGCTTCCAAAAAAACAGTAAATTATAAGAAAGAAAAAGCTTTTGATATTGAGTCTGAAACATTGGAGCCAGAGCATCTTAATGGAATTCTAGATGCTGTGGAGTCAGCAGGTGCAAGGCAGGTTGAAGTTCAAAAAGATAAATATATCGAGCAGGCATCAATGACTTTAGGAGTTGCCAATGATGAAGAAATTGATGAAATGTTAGAAACATCTGGTTTAGATGACTTTGAAGGCAACTTTGATAAGACATATGATGATCTTCATTTTCCCGATGAAAACGTAAAAGAAACGTATCAGGAAGATTATGAAGATACAGAAAATTATGAAGATAACGATGAAATCTATGATCTGGATAATTCAGATGAATTTGACGAACAAAAAGAAGATTCATATGAAGAGGATTTGTATGATGAATATGAATCAGAATCGGCTCAAGATGATATATATGAGGATGATTCATATGAAGAGGAATCGGCTCAAGATGACAGATATGAAGATTTGATTGATGATGACAAGTATTATGAAGATGAGTCTTATGAATCAAATGATTATGAAGAAATTCATGAAAATGTAAACAGCCCCAAAGATTCTTTTAGCGATAACGAAAACTACGATTTTGAAGACGATTTTGATAATACATTTTCTTTTGTTGAAAAAGATGATTATGATGATCTTTTAAGACCAAGCGAATTAAATAATAAGGTATCGAGCAAAGTTAAGAGAGGCCAGGAAAAGTCTTTTAGCTCAAAAAGTGTAGTAAATAACGACAAGAAAAGTGATACTAGAGAGAAAGCTGTACCTGTTTCTGGAAACAGAAAATCTTCGGGCAGTTATAAAAATAGGCGAAAGGCTGCAAGTTCTTCTAGAAAGATGAAGAAGTCATTTCTTGCAAATAAGACATCACTTGAGAGAGTATCTCTTGTGATTGGACTTTTAATTGTAATAATGATAGTTACTATGGGATCTGTCTTTATTCAGAGCAGAGCTAAAGCGAATGAGATTGCTTCTTTCGGAAATATTGGCTCGCAGGTTGAAGGCCTTACTATGATTGGCGAAGATGGTCTTGTAGCAGTATCAGATGCTCAGGCGGCTAAGAAGATGGTTGTAGATAACACGGCGCAGGAAGCGTCAAGTGCAGCAACCGAAAGTACTACTGCGGAAGAAGAAAAAGGTGTAAATGTTAAGATGACTCTTTCCAGTATCAAGCAGGACCTTAAGATTAAGTTTATTAATGCAAAAACATCAAGACTTGTTTCCAAGGTTCCGTTTGAAGTTGAGGTAAGTTACCCTGATGGTAAAGTAAGCAATTGGAAAGATGAGAATACAGATGGTATAATCTACCATTATGATATTCCTTCAGGAAACTATAAAGTAACATTAAAGCCGCTAGATGCAGATAAGTATGCTGACTATACAATCGATACCAAGCCTCAGACTATTAATGTCAAGGAAACTATTGCATATCAGGAAGTTGATGTTCATGATGAAGTTAAAACAGAGGCAGAAGTTAACGTTGCCAAAGAAGATACACAGGTACAGAAGACTGTAGTAGAGTCTGTTAACAAAGATACAGTTGAGTGGGTTGAATCTACAAAGACAGAAATTGGTTCAAATGGAACAGTATCTTATGAAGAAGTTAATAAGAGCAATATTAAAGATCCTAATTCTTCAATGATAATAAATTCAAAGATTAAGAAGATGTCTGCTGTTGATAATGCACTTCCTACTGAAACAACTGATAATAATTCTCAGCAGACAGATACTCCGGCACCTTCCACTGAAAACAATGGTACAGAAAATGGTGAAGGAAATAATTCTGGAAAAGAGAATACAAATTCTTCAAGCGGAGGAAATAATTCAGGAACAGGAGAAACAAATAATTCCTCAGCAGGAGGAACAACATCCAGTTCAACAGGTGGTACAAGCAACGCTTCAACAGGAGGAACAACATCTAGTTCAACTGGCGGTACAACAAAGCATGAAGTTAAAGAGTATGAATATAAGGTAAGCGAAAGTGGTGTCACAATTGAAGCAGGAAAGACACATAAGATATCTGCTTCTACAACAGATCCAAAGAATAATGTGTCATTTTCATCCTCTGATAATTCTATCGCAACAGTAGCTGCAGATGGTACAATAACAGCGATTAAGGCTGGAACAGCTACAATTACAGCTACTTTTAATGGAGGAATTACAAGAACTTGTACAGTAAAAGTAACTGCATCAAGTTCGTCTGCGTCAACAGCTAGTACTCAGGGAAAAGATAGCCTGAAATTATCAGCTTCCAGTATAAAAGTTGGTGAAACAATTACTGCAACTGCAACAACCGACTTAAAGGATAAGACGGTTGTATGGGCGACTTCTGATCCGTCGGTTGTTGAAATTAAACCAAACGGATTAACAGCTGCAATAAGAGGCCTTAAACAGGGAGCTGCCAAAATTACTGTTAGGTTTGCTGATAAAACAGAAAAAACATTACAAATAACAGTTACAAACAGTAATGTTAAGCTTGAAATTACTTCACAGAAATCAGTCCTTCTTGCTGGAAAAACACTTCAGCTTAAAGTTAAAGTTACTGGAGCAAAGACAGCAAATGTTAAGTGGGCAAGTTCAGATGCTTCAATTGCTCAGGTTAATGAAAAAGGTCTTGTTACAGCACTTAAAGCAGGTACTGTTGATATAGTTGCAAGTCTTGTTGAAGATGCAAATGTAAATGCTAAGTGTACTATCACTGTAAAGGACGGTACCGCTCCTCTTACAACAAAAGATGGAAGAACGGTTTATGTATCTGATGGAAATGGCGGTTTTAGACCTGCAACTACAGCAGATTACGATACAGCTAAAAAGTTCTTTGTACAGACAGAAGGAAAAAACTACAAATACACTGGATGGCAGACTATAGATGGTTATACCTATTATTTTGATAAAAACGGCAATCCTGTAACAGGTGAACAGGTAATTCAGGGAGCCAAGTATACATTTGGAAGTGACGGAAGACTTTCTAATGGTTCTGGTGTGTTAGGTATTGACGTTTCGAAATGGAATGGTAACATAGATTGGTCACAAGTAAAGAATTCTGGTGTATCTTATGTTATAATCAGATGCGGATATCGAGGTTCTTCGTCAGGCGCACTGATTCAGGATCCGAAATTTAGAGCCAACATAAATGGTGCAACAAGTGCAGGATTGAAGGTTGGTGTGTATTTCTTTACACAGGCTACAAGTGATGTTGAAGCTGTAGAAGAAGCTTCAATGGTATTGGAACTTGTAAAAGGTCACTCGCTTCCATGTGGAGTATACTTGGATGTTGAAGGTTCAGGCGGAAGAGCAGATTCTATTAGTACTGCTACTAGGACTGCAGTCTGCAAGGCTTTTTGCGCAACTATTGCTAACAGAGGATACAGAACAGGTATTTATGCCAATAAGACATGGCTTAGCAGCAGAATTAGTACATCAAGTCTTACAGGATATAAAATTTGGCTTGCACAGTACAGAGCTACTCCAACATATACAGCAACAAGATATGATATGTGGCAGTACACTTCTAGTGGTAATGTTAGAGGAATATCTGGCAGAGTTGATATGAATATTTCATATATGAATTTTTAATAAATTGAATAATGAACCGAAAGGGGTTATATTAGTAATGAAAGGTATTATACTTGCCGGTGGATCCGGCACAAGACTTTATCCACTCACAAAGGCTGTTTCAAAGCAGATTATGCCTGTTTATGATAAGCCGATGATTTATTATCCATTGTCAACACTTATGTTGGCAGGAATAAGAGAAGTTCTTATTATCTCAACTCCTAGAGATATTTCAGCATTTAAAGAATTATTTGGAGATGGAAGTCAGCTTGGACTTTCAATGAGTTATGCAGTTCAGGAACAGCCAAGAGGACTTGCTGATGCGTTCATTATTGGAGCAGATTTCATCGGACAGGATTCTGTAGCATTGGTTCTTGGAGATAATATTTTCTATGGACAGAGCTTCACTCATCTGCTTGGAAAGGTTTATGAGAGACATAATAAACCAAAGAGTGGTGCCACTATTTTTGGTTATTATGTAAGAGATCCAAGAGAATATGGTGTTGTTGAATTTGATAGTGAGGGAAGAGCTATTTCTATTGAAGAAAAGCCTGAGAAACCAAAGTCAAATTTTGCTGTACCAGGACTTTATTTCTATGATAATGATGTTGTAGAAATCGCTCGTAACGTTAAGCCAAGTGCACGTGGAGAGATTGAAATTACAAGTATTAATAATGAGTATTTGAGCAATGGAGCGCTCTATGTTGAGACTATGGGACGTGGTTTTGCATGGCTTGATACAGGAAATCATGATGCACTTTTAGATGCAGCAGATTTTGTGGCAGCATTCCAGAAGCGTCAGGGCTTGTATATTTCCTGCATTGAGGAAATTGCTTACAAGAGAGGATTTATTGACAAGGAGCAGCTTTTAAAGCTCGCGGAACCGTTAATGAAAACCAATTATGGTAAATATCTTGTTGAGGTAGCAAATGGACTCTAAAGTCATACGACTGGCAGTTGCAGTTTTTGTGAGCCTTATGGCTCTCATCTTGGTAATTGTATATGCAGTTAATGCCGATAAGATAAATGCTTTTTTGGGCATAAAAAGTTCTGATGAAGCAAGTTTGGATTCAGCCTTCGTTTCATCTATTGATATAGGTGAGCCTATCGGTAATAATATGCATGGTTTTATGGCAAAGAAGAATTTTTTTGATGAACCTGATGCTCTCGCCAGCATTCATGTTGAAGACGTAACAGGTCTTTATATGGATGTTAAGGCTGGCGCAGGTCAGATAAGGATAAGCATAAAGAATGCAAGGGGAGGCCTTGAAACGGGTACGCCCTTTGCAGTTATGCTTCAAAAAAGGGATGAAGAAGAATCTCATCCTGCAATCTATTCAGATGATGACCAGAATGGACAAATCCTTATTTCTGATTTGGAAAAAGGAAATTACGTATTAACATTACAGCCACGTGATGGGTATCATATCCCGCTTTCACCTGTAAATGTTAACATTACTGAGTCAAGTGTGTCACTTTCAGCTGCAAGTAGCAGTGTAAGTGCTACTACAGCTTTAGAAAGTAATGATGAAAGTGTGTCCTCTACAAGCGCATCAAAAGAATCATCTGATGACAGTTCGATAAAGGGAGCTTCAGGTCGTTCGTCAAGACTTGAAATGACAGACGTGTCATCGGGAGCTATTACAAGTGATTCTGGTGCTACGACTAAAAAATGAATTAGAAAGATACAAAGCAAATTTGCTTTGTTTGAGGAAAGTGTTTTGGTTAATAAAGGAAATAGAAGACAGGATTCTGCTGAAATAAAGCGACTTCCAGGAATAGGCATACTTCCAAAATGGGCAGGAATCCTTGTTTTTGTTGTACTTGCAGCAATTTTAGCATCTCTAATTATTTTTCATTATAATCCAGGAGCAGATGCTCACACAGAAATGCTAAAAAAAGTGTGTGCATGTGTTCTTATTTCATTATCCTGTATTATCTACATAGTTAAATATGACCGAATCATGGTTGTTCCAATGGAACTTTGGGATAATCGTAGACTTATTTGGAGAATGTCACTTAATGATTTCCGAAAGCGTTATGCTGGTTCTTATCTTGGTTCAGTTTGGGCATTTACACAGCCGCTTGTCACTATATTAATGTATTGGTTTGTGTTTGATAAGATTATGCAGGCAAAAGCAAGTGTTTTTGGACGTGGTCTTCCTGTTCCCTATGTAATCTTTCTTATGGCTGGTCTTGTTCCGTGGTTTTATTTTATGGAAGGACTTTCAAATGGTACAACATCCCTTTTGGAATATAGTTATCTGGTAAAAAAAGTCGTATTTAAAATAAGCATTCTTCCACTTATTAAGCTTATTGCAGCAACATTTACACATTTATTTTTCTGCATTATATTAGTTGCGGCAGCATGGATTGGCGGTTTTGCACCAAGTGCTTATACTTTGCAAATATTTTATTATATGTTTTGCGAATTTATGCTTCTTTTGGCGATGAGTTATGTAACAGCAGCAGTTCAGGTATTTTTTAGAGATTTAATGCAGATAATTAATATTGGTCTTCAGCTTGGACAGTGGGCTACACCTATATTGTGGAATATTGGCGGTTTTGATTATAGAATCCAGTGGATTATAAAGTTGAATCCTGTAACATATCTAGTTGAAGGATATAGAAGTTCAATTTATGAACAAAGATGGTTTTTTGAACACTTCTATTCCACAACATATTTTTGGATTGTAACAATCGGAATATTCTGCCTGGGTTCATTGATATTCAAGAAATCCAAGGTTCACTTTGCAGATATGTTGTAATGCCTAATCATGAACGAGATGGAAAAGGAAAATATGATAGAAAAAAAAGATGTGGCAATAGACGTAAGTCATGTAACCAAACAATATAAATTATACGAGCACAATATTGACAGACTTAAAGAGGCACTTGGTTTAAGTAAACAGAAAAAATATCATGAAAAACTTGCTTTAAATGATATTGATTTAAAAATATATCGAGGTGAGACTGTTGGTATTATAGGAACAAATGGTTCTGGAAAATCAACACTTCTTAAAATCGTAACCGGTGTTTTGACACCAACAAAGGGAACTGTAAAAGTTGATGGTCATATATCAGCTTTGTTGGAACTGGGAGCCGGATTTAATATGGAATATAACGGAATAGACAATATCTACCTAAATGGTATGATGATTGGATTTTCCGAAGAAGAAATAGAAAAAAGAATTGATGCAATTCTTGATTTTGCTGATATAGGCGAATATGTTTACCAACCGGTTAAAACATATTCAAGTGGTATGTTCGTAAGACTCGCATTTGCACTTGCAATAAATATCGATCCAGAGATACTTATTATTGATGAAGCTTTGTCAGTTGGTGATGTTTTCTTTCAGGCAAAATGTTATCACAAGTTTGAAGAATTCAAGAAGCAGGGTAAGACAATTCTTTTTGTTTCACATGATCTTTCGAGTATTAGTAAGTATTGTGATAGAGCAGTTCTTATAAATCAAGGTGTTAAAATAGGCGAAGGATCTCCAAAAGAAATGATAGATATCTACAAGCAGGTCTTGGTTGGTCAGTATCAGCCAAAAGAAAATCCTGTGCCCGTAAAAAATCTTTTGGAAGATGAGGATATAAGAAAACTTGCCAAAGAAGATTCAGATGCCTCAGATGCACTTGTAGGATCAAAGGCAAGTGAGCAAAAGTTACCAAAGAAAAAAGATTTAAATACCAGAAATCCAAATGCTTTTGAATATGGTAATGATACAGCTGAAATTGTCGATTATTATATGACCGATGAAGCTGGAAGAAAAATATCAACTTTACAAAAAGGGACTACATTTTCTATACATATGGATGTAGAATTTAAAAAGGATGCAGCGGCACCTATTTTTGCATTTACAATAAAGAATATACTGGGTATAGAGATAACTGGAACAAATACAATGTTTGAGAAGGCATTTCTTGATTCAGTGAAAGCGGGTGATAGAAAGCATATCACATTCGTTCAGAAAATGGACCTGCAGGGCGGAGAGTATCTGGTTTCATTTGGTGTGACAGGGTATGAGCAGGAAGTATTTACGGTTTATCACCGCCTCTATGATGCACTTAACATTACGGTTATATCTGATAAGAATACCGTAGGCTACTATGATATGAATTCAAAGGTAACAGTGGAATAATGAGTATTAATTTGTCTGGCGAAGCCAAAATCGGAAATGTAAAGCTTAATTTAGATCACTACAGTGGAAAGGATCTTTACTGTGATGGTGCAGTTGAAGATCAGCTTTTGGATATTGTGAAGAATCATACCAAAGAGGAGTTTCCACAGATTATTGAAGAGTATGCTAGTTGGCCGGTACTCTATCATCTTTCTGAGATGAGAAGTAATATCGTTGAATGGATTCCAATGAATCACATGGAGAAAGTTCTTGAAGTCGGAGCAGGATGCGGAGCTATTACAGGTAAGCTTGCAGAAAAAGCGGCTTCAGTAACATGCGTAGAGTTATCACAAAAAAGAAGTGAAATAAATGCTTATCGAAACAAAGACTGTGATAACATCACTATTCATATTGGTAATTTTACCGATATTGAGCCAGATCTTCCAAATGATTTTGATTATATATTCCTTATTGGAGTATTTGAATATGGTCAGAGTTATATTGGAGGTGATACTCCATACGAAGATTTTATTAAGATGCTTCAAAAGCACCTTAGTATCAATGGAAGAATAGTAATTGCGATAGAGAATAGAACAGGTCTTAAATATTTTGCAGGATGTAGAGAAGATCATCTTGGAACTTATTTTTCAGGAATTGAAGGGTATACAAAAGAGAGCGTAGCCAGAACCTTTACTCGTAACGCTCTTATCAGCCTTATGAAAAAATGTGGAATAAAAAATTACCATTTTTATTATCCATATCCTGATTATAAACTTCCTACAATGATTCATTCTGATATATATTTACCAGGACTTGGAGAATTGTCTGATTGTGTAAGAAACTTTGACAATCCGAGAATGCGTCTTTTTGATGAGAAGTATGCATATGATTCCTTGATAAAGGATGGAATGTATCCGGATTTTGCAAACTCTTTTGAAATAATAATTGGAAATGGATTTCCTACGGTGTTTAGTAAATTCAGTAATGACAGAGGTGATGAATTTAAGATTCGTACAGACATAACTCTTGATATTATGAGACATACTCTCATTACTAAAACGCCTATGACAGAAAAGGCAAAGGTGCATATAAAGAATATAAGAAATGCCTATGTTGCGCTCAAAGAGCGTTATGAAGGTGGTGAATTGGAAATAAACGAGTGTAATGTCAATCCTACAACAGGTGCAGCAGCATTTCCGTTTGTAGAGGGAGAACCACTTTCAGCGCTTATGGACAGATGTATTATGGCAGATGACATGGAAGGATTCAAAGCTCTTTTTGAAGAATATATGAGAAGAACTTCTTACCATGAAGATGTAGAAGTTGCTGACTATGATCTTATTTTTAGTAATATTCTGGTAGATAAAGATAAGTGGACTGTAATAGATTATGAATGGACTTATGGAAGGCAGATTCCTGCAAAAGAAATTGCTTTCAGAGCGCTTTACTGCTATCTTGAAGAAGATCCTAGAAGACGCAAAATAAATGTAGAACAATTCTATGAAATGCTTGGAATTGACGAGAAAGAACAAGAGCGTCTTTTAGAGGTTGAGGCAGAATTCCAGAAATATGTTACTAATAATCGTAAGTCTCTTGTTGAGATGTGGAATAAGATTGGAAGAAAAGTAACTGTCCCCGAGGAAATGAAGCCAGATAGACTGACACATGATCACGAGATTCTTGATGACAGAATACAAGTATATTTTGATTATGGACAGGGACTTTCAGAAGAACAGTCACAGTATGTTCCTGAAAAGTATGATGCAGATGGAAGAGTTACTATTAATCTTGAACTTGAAGATGGTGTAAGAGATATCAGAATAGATCCTGCTATCACTACTTGTATGATGACAATTGAGAGTGTATTGTGGAATGATGTTGAAGTGTTTATCGATCAGGATAAGCTCAAGATATATCCAAATGGAGTTTGGCTCTCTAATCATTCGCTTATTTTTGGAACAGATGATCCAGGTGTGACTTTTAAGTTTAGGGAAAGTAAGCTTAAGAGACGTGCCATAAATAGATTTTCTATTACCTTTACGAAGGTAAAACTTGACAGAAAAGTTGCAGGAGATATCATTTCCTACCAGCAAAGACCAACTGAGGAAATTCCGCAGGAACAGTCTCATGGAATTGGCAAAATAAAGGATATCCTAAAAACAATTTAAGGATTAGTAATATAATGTTAAAACAATATATTCGAAAAAAACTTACAGAAAAAGCGCACGCTGACTATGATAGGAGGGTGCGCCATGTACGTTTTTATTATGATGATTTTGTAAATGAATTTGAAAAAAAAGAAACCGGATTTCCGGAACATGAAAAAATGCTCCGGATTTTTTATGACCAGATTTCATCAAAAATTTTGACTCAAATGGAAGATTTGCCGGATGATACTCCGGTAATTTTTGCGTGCAGAAGAGGAAGAATATTAGAATGTGCTGATTCGTGGTTTGGCCATTTTTTTGCAACGCATGAAAATGTGCAGCTTGCATATGCCGATGAAGATGAAGTATCTGAGAGTGGTTATTTATCAAATCCTTATCTAAAACCAGATTGGTCTCCCGATTCTTATGAGAACGCATTTTATATAGGGAGCATCTTTGCTGCAAGGACAGGAATTGTTAGAAAGGCTATTTATGAAATTGAGTCAGGCAGAGGATTTTATGGAGCAGAAGGAACAAAAGTTATTGCTGCTGACAGGCTTTTTGGTACAATAGCAAAACTTTGCAAGGGATTTGAGAAAAGGGAAAAAATGGATTTTCCTATTGGACATGTTGATGAAATACTTTTTCACAGAGATAGTAAAGAAAGCCTCTTCTATGGAAGACCATTCCATAAGCAGTATCATAAGCTTGAAAAAAATCATGTGGTATCAATTGTTATTCCGTCCAAAGATCATCCAGATATATTAGGACAATGTATTAACTCTCTTATCGATATAAGCCAGAAAAGTTCACAGCTGAAAATAGAAATAATTGTTGTAGATAATGGAAGTAGTGATGACAACAAGACCAAAATTGAAGAAATGCTTCAAACATCGCGTGAAAGAGGAATTAGTAAGATAAATCTTATAAATATAGAATATCTGTACCAGAAAATGGATTTTAATTTCTCGAAAATGTGCAACCTTGGAGCTGATAAATCACAAGGTGATATGGTTCTGTTTCTGAATGACGATATTGAGATTGTTGATTCCATGTGGCTTACAGAACTTGTATATCAGGCTGAGAAAAGCTATGTAGGAGCGGTAGGAGCAAAACTTCTGTATCCTGAAAAAAATCTTATACAGCACGCAGGTATTACTAACATTCATTTAGGGCCTATGCACAAGTTACAAAGGCTTGATGATTCTAAGGAATACTATTTTCGTATGAACAGAGGTATACATGATATGGCAGGAGTAACTGCAGCATGCATACTTATGACCAAAGAACACTTTGTTGAGGCTGGAAAATACGATGAGAATATGGCAGTTGCTTTCAATGATGTTGATTTGAATTATAGATTGCTCAAAAAAGGTTATTATAATGTTTGTTGCAATCATATATCTCTTTTTCATCATGAATCTCTTAGCAGAGGTGATGATAATCAGGACGCTGCTAAACTTGAAAGAATGCTCAAGGAAAATGATATTCTTTTTGGAAAGCATGCGGATATGTATGACAGAGATCCGTTCTATCACAAATATCTAGATGGAAGACGAGTTCATCCTGAATATGAGATACTTGCTTATGAGAAAACTGTTCCTGCTGATCATCTAGGAGTATCTATGCCTGAAATAGTTAAAAATGGATACCCTGCACAATGGAAAAATGACTGTGTATGGGTAAGAGTTGAGTACAAAGGCACACTTAAGAAATGGAACAGATTATATTATACAGGAAAGAACAAGAACAAAGAAAAAAGTAGTGAAGGATATCTTGTTTCTGGTTATAGCTTTGTAATAGGAAGTGACAATAGTATTTATAAAAGAAAACTTGTGCTTAAGAGAGTAAAATCTGGAACAGACTTTACACCTGTTGAGAAGAAAGTTTATTCTTTTGATGTAAATGATGATTTGAGGGAAGATATTCGCAAGAATATATCTGACCAGGTTAATGTTGAGCTTACAGGTTATAGAGTGCGTATAGCCCAAAAGGCTCTTCCTGCAGGATATTATCAGATAGGAATGGTATATTTTGACAAGACAGGAAGAACCAGAGTAATGAACTGGGAAGAAAAAGCAATTAGCGTTGGATAAATAAAGTATTGAAGGGATGTAGAGGCATCATGGCAAATGAAGAAAAGGATTATAAGAGTGCATATGAGCATGAGCGATTGAAAAGTGCAGCGTTAGCTCAGAAAGTTGCAAGACTTGAGGATAAAAATCAAGAAATTCAGGCAAAGCTTGACCATATCAAAAACAATCCTATATGGAAAGCTTCCAAGCCTGCTAGAGATGTAATGCACTTTGTAATTCGACAGAAGGATAGAGTGGCAAATCAAGGCTCTCTTGCTGGTGTTGTTCGTAAAATTAAGTATAAACAAAGAGAAAAGAAAGCTAAGGCTTTTTATGGAACAGTTAGTTTTCCAGATGTAGCTACAAGAGAACAGGAGGAGAAAACTGTTTTTCCAAAGATGGTGAAAATCAGTATCCTTACACCTCTTTATAATACCCCTGAGAAGTTTTTGCGTGACATGATTGAATCGGTTATAAATCAGACTTATCAGAACTGGCAACTTTGTCTTGCTGATGGCAGTGATAAAGATCATGGTAGAGTAGCTGAGATTGTAAAAGAATATCAGGAAAAAGACAAAAAAGGAAGAATATCCTACGAGAAGCTCAAAGTAAATGATGGTATTTCTGGAAATACTAATGAATGTCTTAAGATGGCTACAGGAGAGTACATAGGACTTCTTGACCATGATGATATTCTTCATCCAGAAGTATTGTTTGCATATGTTAAGGCAATTAATGAACAGAACGCTGATTATCTTTATTGTGATGAAGCAACATTCCATAATGACAGCGTAGATAATATGATTACAATGCATTTTAAACCTGATTATGCAGTAGATACATTAAGAGCAAACAACTATATTTGTCATTTTTCAGTGTTTTTAAGAGATTTGTTATCAGAAACAGAGCTTTTTAGAAAAGAATTTGATGGAAGCCAAGATCATGATATGATCCTTCGCTTGACTGATAATGCCAAGAATATCGTACATATTCCTAGAATCTTATATTATTGGAGATCTCACGCAGGTTCAGTAGCATCAAGTATTACAGCTAAAGATTATGCTATAGAGGCTGCAAGAGGTGCAGTTGCAGACCATCTTAGAAGACATGGTTTCGAAAATTTTTCTATTACAAGTACTAGAGCTTTTGAGACTATTTTCAAGATTACATATGATATAAAGAATAATCCTAAGATTTCCATCATAATACCAAACTGTGATCATGAAGAAGATCTTAGAAGATGCATAAACTCAATAATAGAGAAATCTACATATGAAAATTATGAAATTGTAGTTGTAGAGAATAACAGTACAAGTAATGCCATAAGAAATTACTACAAAGAACTTGAGCAGGGTGAATATAAGTCTATTGTTAAAGTTGTAGATTTCGGAAAGCAGAAAAGCTTTAATTATTCGCAGGTAGTAAATTTTGGTGTTAAGAATTCTAGCGGTGAATATGTTCTTTTATTGAACAATGATACTTCGGTTATTACAGTAAATTGGATGGAAGAACTTCTTATGTATGCACAAAGAAGTGATGTCGGGGCAGTAGGTGGAAAATTATATTTCCCTAACAGGAAGATTCAGCATGCAGGAATAATTCTTCGTCTAGGTGCACATAGAACAGCAGGTCATGCTCACTATGGACAGGCTGGTCAGAATCTTGGGTACATGGGAAGATTATGCTATGCACAGGATATGAGTGCAGTGACAGGGGCTTGTCTTATGGTTTCCAGACAAAAGTATGATGAGGTTGGGGGCTTTGGAGAAGATTTTGAAATATCATTAAATGATGTGGATTTTTGCCTTAAACTTAGAGAGAAAAAATATTTAAATGTATTTACTCCTTTTGCAGAGCTTTATCATTATGAATCATTATCCAGAGGACTTGATAATGAAGGAGAAAAGGCAAAGAGATACGCTTTGGAATCAGATAAATTCAAGACAAAATGGAAAGATGTTTTGGATAAAGGCGATCCATATTATAATCCGAATTTTTCTTTGGATAGAAGCGATTTTTCTATAAATCTCAAAGGAATTGGAAATACAATTCTTGGAGGAGAATGAAAGGAAGTTAAAAATGAGCAAAGCACAAGAACAGTTTGAGTATTGGTTAAATGATCCGTATTTTGATGACGAAGTAAAAAAAGAACTTTTAGCTATCAGAAACAATAAAGAAGAAGTTGAAGATAGATTCTATCGCGAACTAGAATTTGGTACAGGCGGACTTAGGGGAGTCATAGGTAATGGAACTAATAGAATGAATATCTATACAGTTCGTAAGGCGACTCAGGGACTTGCTAATTACATTGTAAAAAACGCAGGCGAAGAAGGAAAGAAAAAAGGAGTAGCTATTTCTTTTGACTGTAGGCTATATTCTCCAGAATTTGCAGACGAGACTGCAAGATGTCTGGCAGCAAACGGAATTAAAGCTTATATTTTTAAAGAACTTCGTCCTACACCTGAGCTTTCATTTGCACTTAGATATCTTGGATGTATAGCAGGTGTAATGATTACAGCAAGCCACAATCCTCCGGAATATAATGGATATAAAGTGTATTGGGAAGACGGCGCGCAGATTACGCCTCCTCATGATAAAGGTATTATCGAAGAAGTCAAGTCTATTACAAATTATAATGATGTTAAAACTATATCTAAGAAAGAAGCTATGGAAAGCGGATTATATAATTTCGTTTTAGATGAAATTGATGATGCGTATATGGCTGAACTTAAAAAGCAGATACTTCATCCAGAAATTATTCAGGAAATGGCTGATAAACTCAGCATTGTTTATACTCCTTTCCACGGGACAGGCAATAAGCCGGTTAGACGTGTGCTTAAGGAACTTGGTTTTAAGAATGTATACGTAGTTCCGGAGCAGGAACTTCCAGATCCAAAGTTTACAACACTTGAGTATCCTAACCCAGAAGATCCGAAGGCATTTGAACTTGCTCTTAAACTTGCCAAGGAAAAGGATGCAGACATTGTTCTTGCAACAGATCCTGATGCAGATAGACTTGGTGTATATGCAAAAGATTCAAAGACTGGTGAATATAAGCAGTTTACAGGTAATATGTCAGGTATGCTTATTGGAGAATACATCCTTCGTGAGCGAAAGGCTCTTTGTAAGATGCCTGCTAATCCGGCTTTTGTAACAACAATAGTTACTACTAACATGGCGAGAAAAGTTGCAGAAAAGTATAATCAGCATTTTGTAGAAGTACTTACTGGTTTTAAGTATATCGGAGAGCAGATTAAGTTCTTTGAAGAAAACAACAATGAGTATAGTTATGTATTCGGACTTGAAGAAAGCTATGGCTGCCTTGCAGGAACACATGCAAGAGATAAGGATGCTGTAGTAGCAGTTATGATGTTATGCGAACTTGCTGCATTCTATAAGAAGAATAACAAAACAATATATGATGCAATGCTTGACATGTACAATGAGTATGGCTTCTACAAGGAAGGTCAGTATTCTATTACCATGAAGGGTATTGAAGGAGCAAAACAGATAAGTGCAATCATGGAAAAGCTCAGAAGTAATCCACCAAAGACTTTTGGAGAATGGAATGTTGAAGAGTTCAGAGATTATAAGAGCGGTGAGGTGATTGAACTTGCAACCGGAAACAAAAAGCGTACAAATCTTCCTGTTTCTAACGTTCTTTATTTTGCTCTTAATGACGATTGCTGGTGCTGTGCAAGGCCATCTGGTACAGAACCCAAAATCAAGTTCTATATGGGTGTGAAGGCAGAAAGCCTTGAAGAAGCAAATCAAAAAGAAGAAGAACTTACAAACGCAGTTAAAGCTTTGATAAAGTAAAAACATAATAAAAATATTAGAAAACAGATTTTTGTGTAACTAAATTGCTCAAAAGTCTGTTTTTTGTTGTGAAAAAAGGCTATAATCATAAAGGCTATCTAGGAAAAGAGTTTTTGATTGCCTGTTGGCAACTATTGGATTTGAGGTGACAAAATGCTTAATTCAATTAGAAAAACAATTAATTACGCAAAAAGAAATGGAATTAAGTCGGCATGTTATGCAGCCTTGGAGAGGCTTGGTGACAGTAAAGTTCCATATGTTTTTAACGCACCTTCAGATAATGAATTGATTAGAGAAAGAGAAGAGGTAAAATCATGGAAACTAGGAGAGAAAAATGGCGGTAAAAAAATGCCATTTTTCAGTATACTTGTTCCATGTTATAATACACCGGTTACATATTTTAAGGAAATGGTATCATCTGTTCTTTCACAAACATATCCTGACTTTGAACTGATTCTTGCAGATGCTTCAAAAGTTCCTGTATTAAAGCAGATTGCAGACGAATATTCAGATCATAGAATAAGATATGTTCATTTAGAAAAAAATAGTGGAATATCAGAGAATACCAATAAAGCATTAGAACTTGCCAATGGAGATTATTGCGCTCTTTTAGATCATGATGATTTATTAAGTGGTGATGCACTATATCATTTTGCTAAAAAAATACTTGGTTCATCTACACTGTCTGAGAGTAATTATCCTATTAGACTTCTTTATTCAGATGAAGATAAGTGTGATGGAGAGGGAAGAAAATTTTATGAGCCGCATATAAAGCCGGATTATAATTTTGATTATCTTCTTTCTAATAACTATATCTGTCATTTTACTGCAGTGCGAACAGATATTTTGAAGGAAATCAAATTTAGAGAGTACTATGATGGTGCTCAGGATTTTGATATGATTCTTAGAGTTTGCATGCAGGCTACAATTAATTCGGATGAAAAAAATATAGTGCATATTCCAAGAGTTTTGTATCATTGGAGATGTCATAATAATTCTACCGCTGTTAATCCTGAGAGCAAATCCTATGCTTATAATGCTGGAAGAAGAAATGTTGAAGATAATCTTAATGCTTCGGGAATAAAGGCTGAAGTTACAGACCTTCCTCATGTTGGCTTTTACAGAGTCAGCTATCCGGATGGAATTTTCAAGGCAAGAAGAGATATAGGAGTTGTTGGTGGAACAATCTATGGAAAAAGCAATGAGATAGTTGGAGGCCTTTATAAGGAAAATGGTGAAGTTATGTTTAAAGGACTTCATAAAGGTTTTAGTGGAGGATTTCAGCATAGAGCTGTGTGTCAGCAGGATGCTGAGGCTGTTGATTTAAGATGTATGAAAATTAGAAAAAATCTTAGACCATTATTAAAAGAAGTTACGGGATTAACCTATCTTGGGAAAAAAGAAAGAATGGCACTTAAATCAAGTGATGAAGTGTTTGAAACAACATCTTATGAAAAAGAAACAGGACATAGGATTGAAATTCCAAAAAACTGGGATGAAGAGAAGATTCGAAGAGAAAGTATTCGTTTCTGCAAGGTAGTCAGGAAACAGGGATATAAAATTCTCTGGGATCCTATGATGAAACAAAAATAGGAGTACTGTTTGCTTTTAGAAAAGTAAATGAGTAAGAAGTGATAGAACTTAAATTTAGAAAGGTTTGTAATGATAAAGACCACCGTAATAATACCCAATTACAATGGGAAAGCCTATCTAGAAAAGTGTATTGAATCGGTGAAAAATCAAACGGTTGAAGTTGACATAATAGTTGTTGATAATGCTTCAACTGATGATAGTTTGGAATATTTGGAAAGTCTTCCTGTAAAATTAATAAAACTTGGCGAGAATACAGGGTTTTCAAATGCTGTAAATGTTGGAATACAAAGTGCAGTCACTCCATATGTTTTTCTTTTGAACAATGACACAGAATGTGAAAATGATGCAATTGAAAGACTTGAAAGAGCAATGGAACAAAATAAAAGAGTATTTTCGGTTCAGGCAATGATGGTTTCTTTGAAGAACAAAGACATTGTTGATGACAGCGGAGATTATTATTGTGCGCTTGGAATGGCTTTTACTCTTGGAAAAGATAGGAATAAATCACGATTTAACAGAATAAGAAAGATTACAAGTGCCTGTGCAGGTGCAGCACTATATAACAAAAAAGCCTTTGATGAAATAGGCTTTTTTGATGTGGCTCATTTTTGTTACCTTGAAGATGTAGATATAGGTTATAGAGCAAGACTTTATGGATATACAAATCTTATAGAACCAAAAGCTGTAGTGTATCATGCAGGAAGCGCCACAAGCGGTTCAAGATACAATCCTTTTAAGCAAAGATTTAGTGCTGGAAATAATATCTATTTTTTATGGAAAAACATGCCGCTTTTTCAGCTTTTAATAAATTTTCCGTTGCTGCTTTTGGGAATAGGATTAAAAGGATGTTTCTTTTTGAAAAAAGGCTTGGGAAAACCTTATTTTCAGGGGATTTCAGAGGGACTGAAAAAGATAAAGGACAATCCTGATAAAAAAATTAAGTTTACGTTAAGACGTTTGTTATATTATGTTAAGATACAGATGGAACTGTGGTATAATACGATTATAAAAATGGTTGGCTGACTTAGGTTAGTGGGAGGATTATGATTAAGGATAACCAAAAACATCTCAACCGCATGCAGGTTATACTTGATGGATGCGTTGTTGCGATTTCATATATAATTGCGTATTACATGCGATTTTATTCAAGATTTGCAGACCCAAATGATGTAAAGGTTGCATATTCGGCAGAAGTGTATTTTAAGGCACTTTATTTTATTGTGCCCTGCTATCTTTTTGCTTATAATTTTGTGAATCTGTATGCATCTAGGCGTACATCACATGGAAGAAGTGATTTTTATAAGATAGTTAAAGGAAATCTTATAGGTCTTCCGGGATTTATTGTGAGTTTGTACATGATTCAAGTAAGTGATTTCTCTAGAGGAATGTTGTTTATTTTCTTTGGAGTTAATATCTTTTTATGTACATTTGGAAGACTTGTTATAAGGTTTATATTGCAGTATTTTAGAGAAAAAGGATACAACTTAAAACATGTTCTTTTAGTTGGATATTCTCGTTCAGCTGAAAGTTATATTAGAAGAATAGAGGATAATCCTCAGTGGGGATATGTTATAACAGGAATTCTTGATAATAGAGTGCCAGTAGGAACTGCTTATCATAAAGTTAAAGTGATAGGTAAAATTAATCAGCTCCAAGAGTTTATTGAGCAAAATGAGTATGATGAAATAACAATTACCTTGGCTCTTGATCATTATGACAGTCTTGAAAAATTAGTGTCTATTAGTGAGAAGTCAGGAATTCATACAAAGTTTATTCCTGATTACTCATCATTGTTTCCCAGTAACCCCTATACGGAAGATGTTGAAGGGTTACCTGTTATCAACATCAGGTATGTACCTTTGACTGATACATGGAATAAGCTTATAAAGCGTATCGTGGATATAATAGGTTCACTTTTATGTATAATAATTTTTTCTCCTGCAATGATATTTGCTGCAATTGCGGTAGGAATAAGTACAGACGATTCAATTATATATAAGCAGGAAAGAATAGGACTTAACGGCAAACCCTTTAAAATGTACAAATTCCGCACAATGATTTCGCAGAATGTTAAGGATGAAGCAAAAGCATGGACTATAAAAAATGACCCTAGGGTAACACCTGTTGGAAGATTTTTGAGAAAAACAAGTATTGATGAAATGCCTCAATTTTTCAATGTTCTTATGGGCTCAATGTCACTTGTAGGGCCAAGGCCTGAAAGACCAAGTTACGTAGAAAAGTTCAAGGAACAAATACCACGTTATATGGTTAAACATCAAGTTAGACCTGGTATAACAGGATGGGCACAAATAAATGGATTTAGAGGTGATACATCCATTAAACAGAGAATTGATTATGATATTTATTATATAGAAAACTGGACGTTGGGTTTTGATATAGAAATCCTGTTCGGTACTATTTTTCATGGTTTTGTCAATAAAAATGCGTACTAATAATTTTGCGACTATTTTATTTGAGCAAGAGTAGGTTGCTGGATTAAGAAAAATACTACTTGGTAGCCAGTATTTGAATGAAATTGACGTGAACATACAAAATGTGGCAAAATATAAAGTAGCGTGTTTATTAGAAGAATTAAATGCGCTATTTTTGTGGTGTAGGAGCACTTGTTTTAATAAGAGTGTTAAAGATGAAAAGAATATAAATAAGAGTTAGAGGAGCAAGATTTTTAAATGGGAGAATATGAAAATCGAAACAGAGCTTCTAGACCTGTGGGCAGATCTGGCGCTGATTCAAACAGAAGATATCAAAGAGATGAAATGGATTTTTCGGAATATCGCGAAGCAGATAGAAGAAGACCTCAGCATAGAACTGAAGCTGCTAGAAAGATTTCACAGCAGGGTAGAAGACCGGCGCCTTCTAAAGGGGCAAGAGGAACTTCTTATGGAGAAAGAAGACCTCAGGATGATTATAGACGGCCAGCTGGAAATGGAAGAAGACCTCAGAATTCATCAAGTAGGCAGAACATGTCAAGAAGACCTGAAAATCATAGAAGGAAGAATAAAAAGAGCTCAATTGCGATTATTATTGTAGAACTTATCGTAATTGCTCTTTTAGCCAGTTTTGCATGTTTTTTTGTCTTTAAACTTAATGTAAGCAAGGTAACAGAAGTTAAGGTTAATGAGGATGATATTAATAAAAAAATTGCCCAGAAAGTTAATGAAAACGTTGCAATGAAAGATTATTGGAACATAGCTTTGTTTGGCGTTGATTCAAGGGATGGAGTACTTAGCAGTGGAACAAGAACTGACTGTATTATCATTGCGTCTGTAAATCAGAAGACTGGTGCTATTAAGCTTTGCAGTGTTTATCGTGATACTTATCTTAATCAATCTTTTTCCAGCAAACAGCAGTATGGAAAATGTAACGCAGCTTATTCCTATGGTGGACCTGAACAGGCTATCAACATGCTTAATACTAATCTCGACATGGATATTAGAGATTTTGTTACAATTGGTTTTGGTGGTCTTACAGATATTATTGATGAACTTGGTGGAGTTGAGATATCCGTAGAAGATGATGAAATTGTACACCTTAACAACTATCAGAGCACTATGGCTAAAGAGCTTAACAAGAAGTATAAAGCGGTAACAGCACCTGGAGTGCAGACTCTTACAGGACTTCAGGCAACTGCTTATTGTAGAATACGTTATACTGCAGGAAATGATTTCGCACGTGCGCAGCGTCAAAGAGAAGTGATTCAGGCTATAATGACAAAAGCTCGTACAGCAAATGTTAATACTCTAACAAATATTGCCAATAGAGTATTTGATGAAATGGCAACATCGTTAAAACTTTCAGATGTAGTAGATTTACTGGGTAACATTACTAAGTATCAGATTGTGGCAGATGACGGGTTTCCACAGGAAAATCAAAGATGGACAGGTAAGGTTGGCGGAGCCAGCAGTATTGTTCCTGTTTCACTTGAATCAAATGTTTCATGGTTACATCAATTCCTGTTTGATGAAAGCGGATACGCAGTTTCTGATACAGTAAAGAATTATAGTGGTACTATTTCTTCAAAGACAGCAGGACTTTATTAAAACGTTGTTGTTCACAACAGAATATTACAGTGTACTTTGAGATGATGCATAGAGTGAATTTATTTCAACTTGCCTGAGTTTGCTCTTATAACACTATCTCATGAAATGCGCAAGATAGTGCACATTTTTGTTTGAACAGTAGCTGATAAAAATTATATGGAGTCGGGGAAATACCTCGACTCTTTTTAAGGAAAAGAATAAAATGTTTAATGTAGATATAATTATACCAACCTACAAACCAGGGAAAGAACTGTTAACTCTTTTAGATAGGCTTTGTGAGCAAACTCTTTTACCTAAAAAGATTATTATAATGAACACGGAAAAAAGTGAATTTTCTAAGAATTTTACTGATGAAGAATTAAAAAATCGATATAATAATGTTGAAATCATAATAAGTCATATTTCAAAAAATGAGTTTGATCATGGTGGAACCAGAAGAAAGGCAGTTGAAGAATATTCCACTTCGGAACTTTTTCTTTGTATGACACAAGATGCAATTCCAGCGGATAGAACATTTTTATTAGAGCTTAGTAGAGTTTTCGAAAAAGATGAGAACGTTGCGGCAGCATATGCACGACAGCTTCCAAGACATGATTGCAGCCCTGAAGAATTATATGCCAGAAAGTTTAATTATTCCGTATCACCAATCAGAAAGACCAAGAAAGATATACCTGTGCTTGGAATTAAGACTTTTTTCTGCTCTAATGTATCTGCAATGTATAGAAGACAAATATATGATAAGCTTGGAGGCTTTTTAAAAAAAGCAATATTTAATGAAGATATGGTTTATGCAGGAAATGCAATAAAGGCTGATTATGCAATATGTTATGTGCCTACAGCGGGCGTTGTTCATTCACATAATTACAGTTGCAGTCAGCAATTTCACAGAAATTTTGACAATGGTGTTTCCCAGGCGATGCATCCAGAAGTATTTGCAAATATTGTCTCTGAGTCAGAAGGAATGAAAATGGTTAAAGGAACTGTAAGGTATCTTCAAGATATTCATAAATCTTACCGTATACCATACTATATTCTTTCAGTATCAAGCAGATATTTAGGTTTCAGACTTGGAAAAATGTATAAGGTATTGCCTAAATGGTTTGTGAAAAAATGTAGTCTTAACAAGAACTTTTGGAATAACAGATAATATGGTTGCTGCGTACTGTAAAGCAAGAAAATAGTACCAAAAGATGTCTCGGAAAGGGGATAGTGTATGGAACTTAAAATTGGAAACGAGCAAGATATTCATACATGGGAAGAAGTTATCTTGATTTATCATTCTGCATTAAAGCAGATAAATACTAAGATTGAAATTCTTAATGACGAATTTCAGCAGGTTCATCGTTATAACCCTATTGAGCACATTAAATCCAGAATTAAGACTTCTGAAAGTATTGTGAAAAAATTAAAAAGACATGGATATGACGTAACTATCGAAAACATGGTAAAATATGTCAATGATATTGCAGGTATTCGTGTAATATGTTCTTTTTCTGATGATATCTATCAAATTGCAGATATGATCAGTAACCAGAGCGATATAAGGACAATAGCTGTAAAAGATTATATTATGAATCCCAAGTCAAGCGGCTATAGAAGCTACCATATGGTAGTAACTGTTCCTGTTTATCTATCTGATAGAATTATAGATACGCGCGTAGAAATTCAAATACGTACAGTAGCTATGGATTTCTGGGCTTCACTCGAGCACAAAATTCAGTATAAATTCGAAGGAAATGCGCCTACTCATATCAATACAGAGCTTTTAGAATGTGCACATATGGTTTCAGAACTTGACACCAGAATGTTGGCGCTTAATAATGAGATACAAGAAATTGCGGCTCAAAAAGAGCGAGAAAAACTAGAGATGCAAAAGGTTAATTAATGAGGAGTGCCCAGACACCTTTCGGCGCCTGGGCTATTATGAAAAAATTATCTATCTTGCGAGTTGGAATAGTTGCACAACTCATTGATTGAGTATGAATATACTATAGTTAATAAATGTGAACATAATATGAACATGTGATGAATAACTATTTAATTTGCATAAAAAAAGCATAAAGTTCCCGAAGACGTTGTACAATGTATACAATAGCATTTGTGCAACTCGGTAGTAATTATTGTTACTGATTGCTTAAGAGAGCAATTCAGGTGTATGTACATTCCATTTTAAAAAAGAGGACTGGAATGAATGGAGAGTGATTATGAAGAGAAGGAACAATGAGACTTGGGGAGAAAGGATCATGGACAATCTAATGGATAGGGTAGCAGAGAGAATAAGCGCTCAGGAAATGATAAAAGCTAATGCTGCTGCGGAGGCTGCTGAGACAGAACGATTACGTACGCAGGTTATGCAGCATCAGCAGGAAATGGATGAGATTAGAGAAAAAGCTAACGAACTAAGTGATATTCTTCAAGAAATGAGAACATTTCTTGAAAAGAAGACTAATGAGAACAGTTTGAATATAAGCGAAGAGCGCATCAAACAGATGATACAGGTTATGACTAATCAGGCCAAAGATATTAAGGCATTATCTAATATCACTACTACGGTACTGACAAAATTTGAATCACTAGTTGAAGGCGTTAATTCATGCAGTGAAAAAGATGATGCTATCTTTGAAAAAATTGATGATTTTGAACAAAAAACAGAGAATGTATCTTTAAAATTTGAAGATATAGTTCTAAAACTTAGAGATGTATCCCTTAAAATCGAAGATAAAAGTCAGATTGAGGATATGAATAGAAAAGTCGGAGACTTTTCTGCTAAAACTGATGATATATGCTCGGGGATTGCTGAAATTAAGAGCAATAGCAGCGAACTTTTTTCTAAAATTGATGATTTTAGTTCGAAACAGACAGAGCTTTCTGTTAAAATAGAAGAACTGAAAAAAGGTTTATCAGAATTAGTACTTCAGGATATGCAAAAGTATTTGGATGAACATTTTGATAAATCAGATAAACAGACTCACGACATAGGTGTTCAGGTATATCGAAATGTTCAAAGTTCGATTGTTGAAGAGCAAAAAAAACAGTCAGCTGAACTAATTGATAATATCAAGAAAGAAAATGATTCTTTAGCTGGAATTATTGCTGAAGAAACTTCTGCGGAGCTTCACGGAGAAATTGAGAAATTATCAGAAGATATTAAAAACCAGCAAGAATTAATTGATCAACTGTCCAGACAGGTATCAAAAAATAAATCCTCTAAGGGACTTAATGTCATAATACTGATTTTTGTATTGGCAATGTTTATTATTAAGGTCCTGGAGTTATGTCAGTTATTGTAAAGGAATGAAAAATGGCAAAAGAAATGTGGAAACCGGGAAATATGTTATATCCAATTCCGGCAGTGATGGTTTCTTGTCAAAGGAAGGGTGAGAAGCCAAATATTATTACAGTTGCATGGGCGGGGAATATATGTTCAACACCTGCTATGCTGTCAATTTCTGTAAGAGAGTCACGATACTCATATGACATCATAAAAGAGTCAGGTGAATTTGTGGTAAATCTTGTGAACCGAAAACTAACAAAAGCTGCAGACTGGTGCGGTGTTAGAAGTGGAAGAGACTATGACAAATTTGCTGAAATGAATCTAACACAGCAAAAGTCTAATATGATTTCTGCCCCAGGAATACTTGAAAGTCCTGTAAATATCGAGTGCAAAGTTAAAGATGTAATAAAGCTTGGTACACATGATATGTTTATAGCGGAAGTTATGTGCGTTGATATTGATGATAGATATCTTGATGAAAATAAGACTCTTGATTTGAAAAAGGCAGATCTTGTAAGTTACAGCCACGGAGAATATTTTGCACTTGGTGAAAAACTTGGAAAATTCGGCTATTCAGTTGCCAAAAAGGTAAGTTCACAGTCAGGCGGGAAAGATCAAAAGACTTCATATAAAACAAAATCTAAAAAGTCTTTCGATAAAACGAAGTCTTTTGTCTCAAAGTCTTCAAAAAAACAGGCTGCATTTAAAAAGAAGAAGCCAAAAAAGTGATAATAAAAGGGAATTTAAAAGGGTAAATAAAATAAGGGAGTATGGGGAAACCCAAAGTATTACTGTTTGCAAAAGAACTAGTAATGTCAAGTTTTAAATGAAACAATTTACAAGTCATTATAAAAAAATAAAATATAAGTTTTATACTACATCTTTAGTTTGTGTAGGAATATGGACAATTCTATTTTTTCCAAATATAAAAAAAATTGATATGTCTGGTGATAACGTGTATGTTGTCAGGCTGAATGGAGAGGAAGTTGGAGTAGTGTCAGATAAAAACGATGCTAAATCCGCACTTCGAAAGGCAAGAAAGAAGCTTGCCGGTGATGGTGACGAGCTTGTTATGGCAAAATCCAAGCTTTCATTTACAGGAAAACATGCCGTTTGGCAGGCAGTGGATGATGAAAAAGAGCTTTCATCAAAAATGCTGGATGTTTTGAACAGAAATAAAAAGAGTACTCTTCAAAGATGCTTTACAATAAAGATAAATGAGTTTTCTATAAACGTTGCAAGCATGGAAGATGTTCAGACTATTCTTGAGGCAGCAATGAGTAAGTATGATTCCGACAAGAAGTTTGCGCCTGAACTTGTCACAGATCCTGATAGAGAAGTTAATGTTCTAACAGCAAAAATAAATACAACCGAGATAATCAAGAAAAGAGAAGAACAGGCTAATTCGCTTTTTCCGAAGGCTGGAGTTGCACTAGCACTTGAAAATCCGGAATTTGAAGGCGAGACTGATTTTAAGAGTATGGATTTCTCTGATTATGAACTCGGAATACAGGATATGAAGTTTGGAGATAAGGTTGAAATCGTCGAAGCATATCTACCGACTTATGAAATAAGCGACACTAAGACAGCGATAGAAAGTGTCACCAAAGATCAGGAAAAAAATCAGATTTATGAAGTACGTTCTGGCGATACACTTGGTGCAATTGCCATGAAATATAATTTGAGCTTAAAAGATCTTATAGCAATGAATGAATCGCTTGAGAATGAAAATTCCATGATAAGAGTTGGTGATGAACTTACAGTTACAGTTCCTCAGCCGGAGTTGTCAATTATACATACCGAACTTCAGTGCTATGAAGAAGATTATGATGAAAAAACAAAATATGTTGATAATGATTCCTGGTTTACCAATAAGAGTGTAGTAGTTCAGGAAAAGCAGACAGGCCATCATAGAGTTGTAAATTTGAATACATACCAGAATGATTCGAAGATAGAAAATGAAACTATCAAAGAAGAAGTAACCAAAAAAGCTATTCCTCTTATAGTAGAACGAGGAACACTCGTTCCTCCAACGTACATTAAGCCGATTTCAGGAGGACGTCTCTCGTCAGGATTTGGAAGACGTAACAGGCCTACAAGAGGTGCCAGTTCCTTCCACAAGGGCATAGACTGGGCGACTCCTGTAGGAACAGCAGTCATGGCTTCCTCTGGCGGTACAGTAGCTAGAGCGGGCTGGGCAAGTGGTTATGGTTATTGTATATATATCAACCATTCTGATGGTAAGCAGACACGATATGGACATTTATCAAGAGTTCTTGTATCTGTTGGTCAAAGAGTAAGACAAGGAGAAAAGATTGCACTTAGTGGAAATACTGGTGTTAGTACGGGTGCTCATCTGCATTTTGAGATATTGGTAAATGGAACGCAGGTTAATCCGTTCTCCATTCTCTAATTGTATAAAATTACATTTACAAAACAAACATTCCTTGCTATAATATGGATTTGTTTGTAGATGTTTTTCTTATGGTAAGATGATAACTATGTAGCGGGTTGCAATGCGACTCTTAGCTCTATATATGATTAAATTTGAGAGGCTGGTTGGGATATACAAAGGTGTGTTGACAACTGGTATTTGAGGATAAAATGGAAAAATATATTATCAAAGGTGGTTCGCCTCTTGTTGGTGAGGTTGAGATTGGTGGTGCAAAAAATGCAGCATTGGCAATACTTGCTGCTGCTACAATGACCGATGATTCAGTTCATATCGATAATATGCCTGATGAGCGTGATACAAATGTATTACTTCAGGCTATGGAGAGCATTGGCGTTATAATTGACAGAGTGAATCGTCATAGTGTAGTAATAAATGCTTCACAGGTTAAAAATCATACAATTGAGAATGAGTTTATTAAGAAGATTCGCGCTTCTTATTATCTTATTGGTGCGCTTCTTGGGAAATACCGTCATGCACAGGTTGTGCTTCCTGGCGGATGTGATATAGGACTAAGACCTATAGATCAGCATATCAAAGGATTCAGTGCTCTTGGCGCGACAGTTCTTATTGAGCATGGAATAATAAATGCAAAAGCTCAGAAACTCGTAGGGAGTCATATTTATCTTGATATGGTATCTGTCGGAGCTACTATTAATATTATGATGGCAGCATGTATGGCTGAAGGTCTTACAATTATTGAGAATGCCGCTAAGGAACCACATGTTGTTGATATAGCTAACTTTCTTAACAGCATGGGAGCTAATATTAAAGGTGCAGGTACAGATGTGATTAGAATTCGTGGAGTTGAGAAACTTCATGGAACTGATTATACTATTATTCCGGATCAGATTGAGGCTGGAACATTTATGGTAGCAGCAGCAGCTACTCATGGTGATGTCACAATTAAAAATGTTATTCCTAAGCACCTTGAATCCATTAGTGCTAAGCTTGAAGAAATGGGATGTCAGATTCACGAATCTGATGATGCGGTTCGTGTAGTAGCTACAAAGAGACTTACAGCTACACATGTTAAGACTCTACCGTATCCTGGATTTCCAACAGATATGCAGCCTCAGATTACTGTCGCTCTTGCTATGGCAAGTGGAATCAGCATTGTTACTGAAAGTATTTTTGAGAATCGATTTAAGTATGTTGATGAATTAACACGTATGGGAGCTAGCATCAAGGTTGAAGGTAGCTCAGCGATAGTAACAGGTGTAGAGAGAATGACAGGTGCAGATATGAGTGCTCCTGACCTTAGAGCCGGTGCAGCACTGGTTATTGCAGGACTTGTCGCAGAAGGTTTTTCTACACTCGATAATATAAAGTTTATTGAACGAGGCTATGAGGATTTTGAAATAAAACTTAGAAGTCTTGGAGCTAACATAGAAAAAGTTGATACAGACGCAGAAGAGCAGAAATTTCGCCTGAAAGCAGGGTATGGAGATATCGCGCAATAATTATTGGCAATTATTCAAAAGGCAAATGGTCTGAGGCAGAAGCCTGTTAAGTTGACCATCTTGTGTGACTGTGGAAATATAGTAAAGAAAAAGTGGTCATTGGTGACCACTTTTTTTTGTTATACCCAAAGTTATAGGAAGTATCTTTTTCTGAATTTCACCAATGATAAGGCATATAAATAGAGTGATAATAGAAGGTATGATACATATTGCTAATGTTTTTATGCTATCAGTATTCTTTAAAGCTTTTCCAAGAGGTGTTATAAGAGTCTGCATCATTATAATAGGAAATTTATTCCAGCAAAGTATTTGAAGCGTGTTTCGTCCTACATAATTCCAAAAAGCAGTTATATTAGAAAAGGTATTTCCGAAGAGCAAAAATGAAATTGCAAAAAAACAAGAACATAAAAAGAATAGAACATAATTGCCATATTCATCGGTTCTTGAACTTGTTATACCATTGGTTACACATAAAACAGTACCTACTGAAAATAAAGTTATTGCATACAAAAACATTACAATCTTTTTGGGGCATATTTTTTTGTAAAGTTTAAAGCAAAGATTAATTTTATCAGATGTAGTGGTATCTTTTTTTATCTCATCTAGAATAAGAGTCTTAATACATGCACCAAATTCAAAAAAAGGTAAATGACACATGGCTGTTTCTAATTGAAAAGGAAAAAACAGCTTGGGAAAGTGCGTGATTATATAATTTCCAGTCAGACAGATAATCAACGAATAAAGAATTCTTGATATAACAAGCGTTTTATTTTTCGCAGTTTTTTGAAAAAGTAAAGTTAATACTTCTAAAAATAAATCTAGAATGAAAATCATAAAAAGGCAAGGCAGAAACCATAAAGATCTGTTAAATCTAAGCCCGCCATTTTTAGAACTTCCATAGATTGTTAACCATAAAGATGACATAAAATCTGAATAGGAGGCTGAAGTTCCGAGCTTTTTCGAAACAAAAGATCCAAGAAGCATGAAAATAATAATGCTAATTGATGCGGTAAACAAATATGGAATAAGAATAGTTCTTGCTTTCTTTTTCAAAAAATCTTTACTTACAGTACATTTACTGGTCATACCAGCTAATACAAAGAAGACAGGAACAGATGCGGGCACTAGAAAAGAAAAGAAAAGGCCGTCCCTTAAAACGTGCCCAAGGACGACCAGGAAAATACATGTTGCTTTTGCAAAATCAATTGAAGTAATTCTTTTTTGGTTCATAAATAAAATCCTTTGTACATAGTAGTCATTAAATTATGGCTTCAATATAAAGATCAGGGTTTTGAGAAAGATCAATATATTTGCTGCCAACGCGAATTGTGGGTTTGGCCAAATGATCACGGTTGATATAAACGATATCACCTTCTAGTCCGTTATTCAAGCGGACACGGTTAAGAAGATAAGTATTAACTATATTGGTAAGAAACGTAATTATCGCTTTTGTATCATATTTCTGAAGGCCTTCGCTTTCAAATAGGGAAATAGCAACAAATGGACATAATGGTCCTCTATAAACCCTAGCGCTAGTCATTGCATCATAAACATCTGCGATTGCTACAATTTTAGCAAAAGGATCAATTTGATCAGCAGATAAATGAAGTGGGTATCCTGAGCCGTCACAGCGCTCGTGGTGCATTAGAACGGCATTTTTTATATGAATATCAAGGTTAAGATTTTTGAGTAGTTTAAACCCCTCCATAGGATGAGTTTGAACAATTGTATATTCATAGTCGGTTAATTTGGAAGGTTTTGTGATTATTTGATCTGGAATCATAATCTTGCCAACGTCATGCAAAAGACCTGCGACAGTTAGAAGCTTTAAATCTTCATCAGAGAATTTTAACCACTGACCTAGCACATTGCTGATAAGAGAAACGTTAACACAGTGAATATACGTTGCATCATCATACTGTCTTAGACTATGAAGCATGTCGAAGACATTAGAAGGACTGCAGGTCTGCTGAAGAAGGTTATAAATAGGATCTGTAAAATCAATAAGATTGAAATCACATTCACCATTGATGATTTTGTTTATGCAATTTTCAAAACTGCTTGATGCATTTTCAAAATCGGCTTTGAATTGTTTAAATTCATTTGTCTGCTGCAATCTCTGAGCATAGGAAAGAGTGCTGTTATCTGAATAACTGACATTGTCTTTTATAGGAGTTATGGAATCTTCGACCATGACATTGATTATTCCATAGAATTCCAATTTGGTGATAGACTGATCAGTCAAAGTAGTACCTTCGGTAAGAATTAATTGTTCGTTATTGTAAGTGTAAACATTTTCAGCCAGGGTCATCCCTGGTAAAAGGTTAGCTGTTAAGACACGTTTCATAGATAATCCTCTATTCAAATATGTTTTATTAACAACACTGCGATAACACATTAATCATACCATACAAGCCGGAATTTGTAATGCATTAGTAATTATTGTTTTTTATATTCAAAAAGACTACCACATCTGTGGTAGCCTAAAATGATAGAACTAAGTGTTAGGAACGTGTAGTTCCACCTTCTACAAAATTAACGGGAATATTTGTGACATTTTTTACCTTTTCTCCATCAATCATTTTAAGAAGAATTTGAATACCAGTTCTTGCAATTTCTTCTATTGGCTGTCTGATGCTTGAAATAACTGGAACTCCAGTTATGTAATCCTCCATTCCGTCAAAACCAATTATCTGTACATCTTCAGGTACTTTAACATTATTCTGACGAAGCTCGTTCAAAAGAATGTATGCCAGATGATCGGAACTTGCAAAAACGCCATCATATTTGAATTTTCCATCAGATAATATATTGTTTGATAGAACACCATGAACAAGTTTTTTGTAATTATCAGATGGATACATAAAACCTGTATCCGCTTGATTATAATCCATAAAACTAAGCACATTATGCTCTATTCCATTTTCTTCACAATACTTTTTAAAACCATCAATCCTATGAATTGGTTCCGAGTCATAATCTGATCCAGCCCAAAGGCACAAAAGATTTTTGGATCCTTTTTTGTGAAGAGTTTTTGCTGCAAGATATCCACCACCTTCATTGTCACAGGCAATACATGGAACTTTATCGTTGAAATGACGATCGAAAGAAACCATGGGAACACCGCTTAGCGATGGATCTTTAATTTTTGAATAGGTAACACCAAAAATTCCATCTACTCTGCTAATAGCAGCAGTAGAAACATAAGAATTAATTTTAGATGCATCATTACGTGAAATGCAAATGAGCATCCTTTTGCCACATGTATTTAGCTCTTTTTCAATAGCATCAAGCATGGGAGGAAAAAGAGCATTCATCAGTGTCGGAACAATGACAGCAATGTCATTTGTTTTTTGCGCTTTTAGTCCATGCGCATTTGGATTAACGTGGTAATGCAGCTTTTTTATAGATTCTTCAACCCTAATTCTATAATCATCGCTTACATGTATACCGTTTAGTACCTTGGAAACAGTTCCAAGAGAAACCCCAGCGTCTTTTGCAACATCTTTAATAGTAGCCATAAAATAGTCCCTTTATATGCGGTAAAACAAATTGTTACCGGAAATTGTGAAAGTACTTACATGCACGTAAAATGAAACGTTTTACGCCTCTATCATAATAATGTCACATGTGACTGAAGAATACAACAAGTCAAACTTCACAAAAAATTAATTTGTTTTCGTGCAATTAATCTAATTTACAAACTGATTTAAATTTGGTATTGTTGAAATGTGCCAATGATAAATAAAAAATAGATGACACGTTGCTGAAAAAGATACCGCTAGGAAAGCGGTTTATTTTGTGAAAACAAGTGAAACGTTTCATTTGATTTTATGTACTGGCTATTATATAATTAACGATATAAAGAATATCTATAAACAAAAAATAGATTTATTGGTGGAAAGGATTTTTTATGAATACAGAGTACAAAAGAGTTGCTTTAGATAGTGATGTCGCTGATAAGATTCAGGCTCTTGTTAATCAGAAACCGGCAACGGTTCCAGCTGACAAAAATATTCCGCATGGAGATATGCCTGGAGATAAAATTGAAATTGAAGATAGTCATGTTGCAAAGGCTGAAACGATTTTTCCTGAACTTGCAAGACTTCTTGCTCCAATAGCAGAGAAGAATCCATATGGAAGAACTGTTGTATGTGTATGTGGCGGATCTGGTGTTGGAAAGTCTGAAATTGCATCTCTTTTATCATTCTATTTAAATGAGGCAGGCATCGGTAGCTACACACTTTCAGGTGATAACTATCCACACCGCATTCCTATGTACAACGATGCTGAAAGACTTCATGTATTCAGAGAAAATGGAATTAGAGGAATGGTTGATGCGTCTTCTATGAACTCTGAGAATTTCGCATTGGTTCAGAAATGGCAGCAGGAAGATGATGATGCAAATAAAACTCACATTGATGAATATCCATGGTTTAAGTCATATATAGATGCTGGTTCTAAGGCTCTTGCAGGATATCTTGGTACCAGAAATGAGACAGATTATGACGAAGTTACATCTATCCTTAAGGCTTTTAAAGATGGTGCAGACAAGATTTGGCTTCGCCGAATGGGAAGAGACATGAGCAGTCTTTGGTATGATGAGGTTGACTTTAGTGATACAAAGGTTCTTATAGTTGAATGGACACATGGTAATAGCGACTATATAGATGGAGTAGATGTGCCGGTTCTTCTTAACAGTACACCTGAGGAAACACTTGCTCACCGCAGATCACGTGCTAGAGATGGTAAGGTTGATAGTGCATTTACAACTCTTGTTCTTAACATTGAGCAACGTGAACTTCATAATCAGGCACATAAAGCAAAGATTATCATATCAAAAGATGGAAAAATAATAAGCTACGATGAGTATTGTAAGCTTATGGATGGACAGTTTTGAAAGGAAAATATAAATGAGTACTAAATATACAGATAATGGGCCAATGCTTAATGCTTATCCAGATAGTGTTGGTGGTACACTTGGCGATATCGTTTCATTCTTAGAGAAGCCTGAACTTAAAGATGTATTTCAGTCATTTTATATTTTACCTAGTATCTTTAATACAGATCTTGATAGAGGTTTTTCTGTTATAGATTATGGAATAAATGAACAGCTTGGTTCTAAAGAAGATTTAGATAGGCTTCGTGCACTGGGAATGAATTTAAAACTTGATTTTATCTTGAATCATGCTTCAGTTCTTTCACCACAATTTCAAGATTTGATTAAAAATGGTGAAAATTCAAAATATAAGGATTTTTTCATCAACTGGAATAAGTTTTGGGATGGATGCGGAGAAATGACGAAAGAAGGATATATCCAGCCAGACGAGAAATATATAAAAGATATGTTTTTCAGAAAGCCTGGACTTCCAATTCTTATGGTTCGCATGCCAGATGGAACTGATGTTCCATATTGGAACACATTTTATCAGGAAGTTCGTTATCCGGAATTTGATGCAATGGATTTAATGGATAAGATGTCCATGCAGTATCTTACAGCAGATAAGCTTTCTAGGCGTATCAACAGTGAATTGAAAGCTGGTAAAACACCAAATGAAATTGATTTTACTGGTTTTGAAAAATACAAAGATGGGTGCATAGATCTTCTTGAGAGTAATCGTAAATATCTAGGTCAGATGGATTTGAATATAAATTCAGATTTGGTTTGGGAGCATTATGAGAATACGCTTAGAACGCTTTCTGAATATGGTGCAAAGATAGTTCGTCTTGATGCATTCGCCTATGCACCAAAGACACCAGGCAAGAAGAATTTCCTCAATGATCCGGATACTTGGGAACTCTTGGAAAAAGTCAGAAAACTTGCAAATAAGTACAATGTACAGCTTCTTCCAGAGATTCATGCAAGCTACGGAGAGAAGATTTATGAAACAGTAGCAAAGAAAGGCTATATGACATACGATTTCTTCCTTCCGGGACTTCTTATCGATGCGATTGAGAAAAGAAACGGAAAAGACCTTATGCGCTGGGCACAAGAGATGTACGACAATAAGATTCGTGCAGTCAACATGCTTGGATGTCATGATGGAATTCCAATGCTTGACCTTAAAGGTTTTCTTCCGGATGAAGAGATTCAGGGACTTATTGATACAATTGTATCGAGAGGCGGACTTATCAAGAATCTTCACGGTGCAAAGAATATGTATTATCAGGTTAATGCAACTTATTATAGTGCACTTGGAGATGACGACCAAAAGATGCTTCTTGCAAGAGCTATTCAGATGTTTATGCCTGGAAAACCACAGGTTTGGTATCTTGATTTATTCGCAGGTAAGAATGATTTCGATGCTGTAGCAAATGCAGGAGCAGGCGGACATAAGGAAATCAACAGAACCAACATAAAGCCTGAAGATATTGATTCTAGACTTAAGAATGATGTTGTAGTTAAACAGCTTGATCTTCTTCGTATGCGTAATACTTGTAAGGCATTTGGATTTGATGCAGAGTTTTCACAGAAGGTTGATGGAAACAAGTTAGAAATGTCTTGGAAAAATGAAGGACATACAGCTACACTTCATGCTGATTTTGCAGATTATTCATTCACAATTGAGACAACATAAAAAAGATTAGTAATTCCCTATACGTAGTTGAGGGCGAGATGCCCTCAACTTATAGTAAATGATTATGCTAAACAAATTCACATAGATAGATATCTCTTAGCATAATGGGTTACAAACGAGGTATCTGTTAATTTAAGGAGGATTCTTATGAAAAGAAAGGTATTAGCAGTGTTACTTGTCGGAGCTATGACAGCAGCTCTTACAGCTTGTTCTTCATCAGATGGCAATTCAAATTCAGGAAATAATTCAGATTCATCAGCTGCAATTCGTCTTGTAAACGGAAAGCCTGAGATTGATAAACAGCTTCAGAGCCTTGCGGCTAAGTACAAAGAAGAAACAGGTCATGAAGTTCAGATTGAATCAATCGGTGGTGATACATCTGCATCTGATGCTCTTAAGACCTATTTCCAGTCAGATAATATGCCAGATATCTTCGTATCTGAAACAAATCAGTTTGCTAACTGGGAGGGAAACCTCGCTGATCTTTCTGGTGAAAAGTGGACAGAGAATACTCAATATGAGTATGTTGATTCCAAGATGGGAACAATTGGATTTCCTTATCAGGTAGAAGCAACAGGTCTTGCATATAATGCAGACGTTCTCGAAAAAGCAGGTGTTGATCCTAAGACACTTACATCCCCTGCAAAGATTCAGGAAGCATTCGAAAAAATTGACAGCAAAAAGAGTGAACTTGGTCTCACAGCAGTAGTTGGATATTGTGCAGAGCCAGCTAACCTTGGATGGTCAACTGGTACACATATTTTTGGTCAGTATCTTGATGCAGGACTTAAAGCTGACGATACTAAGTATATAGATCTTCTAAATGACGGTGGAAAGATTGATGATGCTCGTATGCAGAAGTTTGCAGACTTTATTGGTTTACTTAACAAGTATTCTGATAAGGCACTTCTTGTAGATGGAACTTATGATAATCAGGTTGGTAACTTTGCAAAAGGTGAGTATGCATTTGTAACACAGGGATCTTGGATAGGTGCTTCATTAACAACAAATGAGAACTACAAGGGATTCAAGGTTGGTTTTGCTCCTTACGCATTTGATGATGGTATTGATACAATCATTGCTGGACCATCTTCTTACTGGGCAGTATATTCCAAGGGTAATGTAGATGCAGCAAAAGCATTCCTTCAGTGGTGTTCAGAAGATTCTGCTCAGAACATTCTTGTAAATGATGCAGGTCTTATCAGCCCATTTGATAATTGTAAATATACACCTTCAGATCCATTCGCAGCAAATGTAATCGAGTACATGCAGGCAGGAAAGACAAGTGGATGGCATACATTCCTTAAGAAGACAGGTCTTGAAAATGAGACATGTCAGGTATTTGCAGATTATGCAAAGGGAAGTATTGATTCCAAGGGATTCGTTGATAAGATATCTAAAGTTATTAGCGGATACTATGCTGAATAATTTTAGTATTGCAAAAATGTGATAGTAGTAAAAAACTACTGTCAATACCTGAATGAATATAGAGGGGCAGATAAGTTTTTACTATGCTGATATGTAAAGTATGTAAGAATTATCTGCCCCAATAAATACTAATCATCAGAAAGGTTTGCGCATTTTTAGCCGGTTCTTTTTCCGGCCAAAGGGGAGGAGAAGAACCTGATAAAAACGCGCAAAGCGAGCGAAAAGAAAGTAAAAAGTTTTATTAAAGAAATGGAGGTAAGAGGAATGAATATGCTTTCACCTGGGAGAAAGATCACTTCTCTTGTATGTTTAATTGCGGGTGCTGTCTCAATGGTAGCTGCACTTGTAATGGACTTTTCAAATTCAGAAAATGCGGCACGAGGCCCACTTCTTATAATCGGAGCGCTACTAATAATAGCTGGATTATACTTTTTTCCAACATTAAAGCACCATAGAACAATTATTAATGTATTGTTCTTGTTTCCGCTTTTGTTTACTTTTGCTGTTACAGTTATCATTCCTTTGTTCTTAGGTTTGTTTTACTCATTTACAGACTGGAACGGAATACAGATGACAAAATTTGTAGGCTTTGAAAACTATATTAAGATGTTTAAACAGCCTTCATTTATATGGTCAATACTTATAACTGCATTATTTGTTATTTTCAATATGATTCTGGTTAACCTTGTAGGATTTTTGCTTGCACTTCTTTGTACATCCAAGATTAAAGGTGTTGCATTCTTTAGAGCATCATATTTCCTTCCTAACCTCATTGGTGGTATTGTACTTGGTTATATATGGCAGTTTATTTTTGCAAATGTACTCACAAAGCTTTTGAATCAGCAGTATTCATGGCTTGCTGAAACCGGAACAGCATTTCTTGCTATCATTATTGTTTATGTATGGCAGTATGCAGGTTATATTATGCTTATCTACATTACAGGACTTACACAGGTTCCTGGCGATGTAATTGAAGCTGCATCTATTGATGGTGCAAATGGTTCCCAGATGCTTTTCCTTATCAAGATACCTATGATTGCATCAACATTTACAATATGTACATTCCTTACTCTTACATCTGCGTTTAAGCAGTTCGATGTAAACCTTGCTCTTACAAAAGGTAAAGGCTCATTGGATTTCATGGATACATATTTGTCAAATGGAACAGAAATGCTTGCTCTTAACATTTATCAGACAGCTACAAAGCAGGATAATTATTCACTTGGACAGGCTAAGGCAGTATTGTTCTTCATCATTCTCGCCTCAGTATCTATTTTACAGGTAAGAATTTCTAATAAGAAGGAGGTGGAGATGTAATGAATAGAAAGCCTAAATTTAGTACATTTCTTATTGAAATGATTATAGCAATTGTAGTAGCTCTTTATGTGTTATATCCATTTTTTATAGTTGTTCTTAGTGCATTTAAGAACTCTACATCAATAACAGAAGATCCTATTGGATTTAAAAATGCTGGTTTTTCAACATTCGTAAAAAACTTAAATGATGTTGTTAATAATACACATTTTAAATTCTGGTCTGCGTTTGGAACATCTGCAGTTATAACAGTTATTTCATTATTCTTACTCGCATTATTTGGAGCAATGGCAGCATGGGTAATTTGTCGTAATCATACAGCATGGTCTAAAGGAATTTATTATATATTCATTGCATCAATGATTATTCCTTTCCAGGTTGTTATGCTTCCTTTGGTATCCACATTTAGAGATACAGGTAAGTTTATAGGAATCAGTATGTTGCAGTCAGTTCCTGGTATTATTTTCGCATACTGTGGTTTTGGTGGAGCTATGACAGTATTCATCTTGAACGGTTTCATTAAAGGTATTCCATTTACACTTGAAGAGGCTGCATATATAGATGGATGTACTCCAGAACAGACATTCTTTAAGATTGTATTTCCAATGCTTAAGCCGGTTATTATGACAGTTACTATACTTAATGGTATGTGGATTTGGAACGATTTCCTTCTTCCTAGCATGATGCTTGGATTGTCAGGAAAAGTTAAGACACTTCCTGTTGCAGTTCAGGCTTTCGTTGGTTCTTATGTAAAAGAGTGGAATATGATTCTTACAGCAGCATTTCTTGCTGTAATTCCAATGGTTATTATTTTCCTCATTGGACAGAAGCAGATTGTACAAGGTATGGTCGATGGTGCTGTAAAAGGTTAAGAAATACTAATTTGTTAATACTAAAAGGAGTTGTGCCCTTGGGCATAACTCCTTTTTTTAAATAAATAAACCAAAGACTAACGGCTTGTAAGTGTGTAAATGAATTAGATATTCTTAATAAGGTTAACCATCTCAATTGCTCCAAGCGCACATTCGTAGCCCTTGTTGCCTGCTTTGGTCCCTGCTCTTTCAATTGCCTGCTCAATAGTATCGGTCGTCAAAACTCCGAATAAAACCGGTATTCCACTTTCAAGAGAAACAGTTGCAATTCCTTTGGAAACTTCACTACAAACGTAATCATAATGACTTGTTGAACCTCTGATGACAGCACCAAGACAGATGATAGCATCATAACGTTTGGTTTGGGCCATTTTTTTGGCGATAAGAGGAATTTCGAAAGCTCCAGGAACAAGTGCTGTATCAATATAATCTTCTTTAATTCCGTGTCTAATCAGACCATCTTTGGCACCGCTTATAAGTTTGCTTACAATAAACTCATTGAAACGAGCTGCTACAATACCGATTTTAATGTTACTGTTTACTAAATTTCCTTCAATAATTGCCATTTTTAACCTCTTTTCCTTCATCTGATTAAAAAATGTATTTTCGATGAACTTTAACTTATTACAATAATTGTTTTTATTATTGAGAACCAAGATTAATTATTATTGTTATAGTTTAGAATGTGTCCCATTTTTCTTGCCTTTGTTTTTAAATAGAATAAATCAAAAGATGTTGCTGGCATTTGAATAGGTACACGTTCTTTGATGCTTAATCCATATGCTTTTAACTGATATACTTTGTCAGGATTATTGGTAAGAAGCCTAATAGAATGAACACCTAAATCTCTCAAAATCTGAGCCCCGATATAGTATTCTCGCTCGTCACCTGCAAAGCCAAGTGCAAGATTTGCTTCAAGGGTATCCATGCCCTGTTCCTGAAGAGTATAAGCTTTTAACTTATTAATAAGTCCAATTCCTCGACCTTCCTGCCTCATATAAAGAAGAATTCCTCGACCTTCGTGTTCAATTTGATTCATGGCGCTTGAAAGCTGTTGTCCGCAGTCGCATCTAAGAGATCCAAAAGTATCACCGGTAAGACATTCAGAATGAACGCGTATAAGTACATTTTCTCCGTCTCCAATGTCGCCTTTTACTAGAGCAACATGGTGCTCATTGTTCAAACGATTTACATATCCTATAGCTGTAAAATCGCCATATTTAGTAGGAAGATGGCAAGTGGCTTCTCTGTCTATAAGAATGTCATTTTCTTTTCTGTATTTAATAAGATCAGCGATAGTTATTACGGTAAGTCCCCATTTATCAGCGTGTTCTAATAATTCTGTGGTTCTCATCATAGTTCCATCTTCACGCATTATTTCGCAGCAAAGGCCTGCTTCTTTAAGACCCGCAAGGCGGCATAAATCAACTGTTGCCTCGGTATGGCCTCTTCTTTCAAGCACCCCGTTTTTTTTGGCAAGAAGAGGAAACATATGTCCTGGTCTCCTGAAATCCTCAGGAGTTGAATTCTCATCAATTACAGCCAATGCAGTAACACTTCGTTCTTTGGCGGATATTCCAGTAGTTGTTGATACATGGTCTATGGATACAGTAAAGGCAGTTTCATGGTTGTCAGTGTTATTGGTTACCATCTGAGGAAACTGAAGTTTTTTTATGTACTTTTCGGACATAGGCATGCATATTAGTCCTTTTGCATTTGTAGCCATAAAGTTTATACTGGAAGTAGTTGCAAATTCAGCAGCACATATTAAATCACCTTCATTTTCACGATCAGGATCATCGATTACCATGATTAAGTGACCTTTTTGTAATTCGGAAATAGCTTGTTGAATAGTATTAAAAGTTTTCATATAGCCTCCATGATTATATTTATAGGAATCCATTTGATGCTAAAAAATCCAATGAAAGACCTTTGTTATTAACTGGTTTCACGTTATCCATAGCATTAATGGTGTCATTTGGTATGTTCATCAAATGATAAACATATTTTCCGATTATATCTGTTTCAAGATTTACTAAATCACCTCTTTTTTTGTATTTAAGGTTAGTAACTTCTCTTGTATGGGGAATAGTTGAAACCTCAAATACATTTTGACTGTAATCAACCTTTGCAACAGTTAGGCTAATTCCATCAATTGTAATAGAGCCTCTTTCTATGATGGTTTTCATAAGATCTGAAGTAGCTTTTATAGAGAACCAAACAGCGTTTTCTTCAGTTTTTATATTGGTGATAATACCAGTTCCATCTATATGTCCTGAAACAATATGCCCACCAAAGCGTTTAGAAACAGACATAGCTCTTTCAAGATTTACAAAGGAGTTTTTGGTTACTGCAGATAAGCTGCTTTTGCGCATAGTTTGTGGCATAACATCAGCCTGAAAACAGTCTTTTGTAAAACTTGTCACAGTAAGGCAGATGCCGTTAACTGCAATTGAATCTCCAATTGCGACGTCTTCAAGAACTTTGTGCGCGCTTATAGAAATTTTTGCAGATACGGATTCATTCTTTATACATGTGATTTTTCCTAGTTCTTCAATAATACCTGTAAACACATTTCCTCCTAAATAATCTAATTACAAATCTATTTTTTTCGGATTGCTTCTATACATAAATCTTTGTCTATTTTAGTAATGTTTTCTAATTGAAAAGAGCATGCATCAGATATTAGGCAAATGCCCTTTCCCTCAACTGGAGTCTTGGCTTTGGCACCTCCAATAATAGTTGGACCTATAAAAGCAAACACTTTATTTATTAAATCTTGCTCAATAAGACTATAAGCTAGTGTTCCGCCACCTTCTATAAGGATTGAATCAATTCCCATTTGACCAAGTTTTTTCCATAGAATTCCCACGTCTATATGACCGCTTTTGAAATCAATAGGAATTTCTAATATTTCACAGAAGTTTTTTCTAAGTGCTTCAGATTTTTTTTGCATACTTTGGAGTAAATATGTATCGTATGTATCTGAGTAAGTAGTGGCATCTATAGTAGAAAAAGGTTTGCAGGCAATTATAGTTTTGATTTCTTTTGCACTTTTAACTATATTCGAGTTTTCAGATATCCTAAGGTTTGTATCACAAATAATTCTGATTGGATTTTTGGCTCCAGCCATTCTGCAATTAAGCATAGGGTTGTCAGCGATAATAGTGCCTATACCAGCCATAATTGCAGTATATTTTCCTCTGAGATGATGCACATATTTTCTGGCTTTGTCACCGGTTATCCATTTTGAATCACCGGAAGATGTACATATTTTTCCATCTAGAGTCATCGCGTATTTTAAGATGCCGTACGGAGTTTTATTTTTTATGAAGTGAAAAAAAACAGAATTAAGCTGGTCACATTCTTCTTTCAGGAAATGTGTTTCAACTTCAATTCCATGTTCCTCTAAAATTCGGATACCTTTTCCGTTTACAAAAGGGTTTGGATCATCGGAGCCGATTATAACTTTAGAAATTCCAGATTCAATAATAGCATCTGTGCAAGGTGGCTGTTTTCCAAAATGACAGCAAGGCTCTAATGTCACATAGAGTGTTGAGTCTTTCAGAGAGCTAGTACTGTTTGCAATAGCAGCTCTTTCTGCATGTAAATCTCCGTATTTAGCATGGTAACCTTCTGCAATAATCTGGTTGTCTTTGACTATAACCGCACCTACCATTGGATTAGGGGATACGAATCCTTCACCAAGTTTTGCAAGTTCAATTGCCCTTCTCATGTATTTTTTTTCAGCCATATTTAACCCCTTTACAATAGTTTTGGGCAACAAAAAAAGCCCTGAAACAATTCAGGGCAGTAGTTTGCGAAAACAATAGCTAATAATTGTTCTAAGCTAAACATTTTTTGTGAATAAATCAATAACTTGAACTATATTAGCTATTGCCAAATCAATCTTCTTTCATCCAGACTTAAAGCGAATGCTTTACACTGTCGGTACCAGAATCTCACTGGTTCATGCCTTACGGCTCGCGGACTCCAAACAAAAAGTTTGTTACCGCCGGTCGGGATTTACACCCTGCCCTGAAGAATATTAAATTCTTAAACGAAATTGTTTGAAATTTCAGTAAAAAATCATAATTTATGTAAATAGTAAAATAAAAATTATTTTATGTCAACACCTGATTTTACAATTTGATCGAAGTAAGCACAAAAATGCCTGCTACTATTTTGAAATAGTAACGATATTTGAAACCTGGTTTGTCAGATAATCCTCTTTTCCATCATTATAGAGTACATGTAGCCTTAATTTAGAATCAAGTTCTAGGACTAGAGCTTTCTGACAAGAGTTCTGCCGGTGAACAGTAATAGTTTTTCCAAGGGTATTGCATAACTTTTCATATTCTTTTGCAAAACATAATTTATCGCCATTTAAGAATCGTTCGTAGTAGCCTAGAAAATAATCCAAAAACAGTGCACATATTTTGTTCCTTGCATCATCAAACTTTTCCTCCCAAACGTATCCGGCACTTTTTTGCAGTTCATCAGGAAAACCTTCTGAAGGCGGATAGAGATTTACTCCACACCCAACTACGGCATATTCAAGAAAACCAGTATCCATATCAAATGCACCTTCAGTCAGAACACCGCTTATTTTCTTTTTATCAAGAAAAAGATCATTTAACCATTTGATCCCGATTTTTTTGTTGCTTAAGTCTATTAAAGCTTTACACATAGAAAGTGTACCGATGCAAGTAAGGAATCTGGAGTCTGTCTTGCTGAAAGGAAGTTTGCATGGCATTAACAAAAGACTCATATATAATCCTGTTCCATCTGGAGAAAAAAACTTGTGGTCTCCATGACCTCGTCCCTTGGTCTGCTTATCAGAAAGAATGACCACAATATGATTATTATTATGTTGATACTTTCCTGATAAAACATCGTCTTTTGCTATTTGGTTAGTAGATGTGACTTCATTTTTTATTTGAAATTCCAGATTGAAAGAATCTGTTTTTAAGTATGATCTAATATGACTTTCGTTAAGAACATCATTACAACAGCTTAGTGCGTAGCCTTTATTAGTGACAGCATCAATTTTGTAACCTGATTTTTGTAAAGTTTTAATAGCTTTCCAAATTGCAGCTCTAGATACACCAAGTTCTGAGGCAAGCTGCTCTCCAGAAAAATAAGTTCCTTTATTACTATCAAGAATGGAAAAAATTTTTTCCCTTGTAGACATCTTTACTCCCTTCTAAATACGCACTGTATCTACATAATACCATAAAAATTGTTATTTTTATATTTTTTATTGAGTTATTTTCGGTAAAAGAGTAATATATATATGTTAATAAACACGATTATTTTTTGAGGAGATAGAAATGAAGAGAAAATATAGCGTTTCCAAGAAAATCGAAGATGAGAAGGCAAGTGCAGCTTTGAAGGAAGTTAGTGCAGTTGAAGGTTGTATTAGCGTTGAGTTTTCAGAAGATAAAAATTTTCTTATTGTTGAAGCAAGGGATGATGCTTATACAGACGTTATGAATCTTGCTGTAAATGTATTCGCTAGATTATGCGATGATGCAAAGCTTAGCTTTGATTCTTTTATAATGTAAAAAGAATTTGTTGTTCTAGTCAGGTTAAAGCAAGTAATTAAAAATGTAACTTGATTTTTACTTATTACCGATATAGAATGTAGATGTAAAAATTAAAATGAAATATTGAATAGAAGATTCTTCAGGGTAGGGTGCAAATCCCAACCGGCGGTGAGAAAGAAGTCCGCGAGCCGAAAGGCATGAACCAGTGAGATTCTGGTACCGACAGTGTAAAGCCTATGCTTTAAGTCTGGATGAGAGAAGAAAATTTTTTTGTGTATTACCATACCCTGAGTTTATCTACTCATGGTATGGTTTTTTTTATTACTTTTTTAGGAGGAAAAATGGATAATTTTTTAAACAAAAAAATGTCAAAAACAATATCAAAGAAAAAAGTGAATGTTCGTCATATAACTGCTACAGGAATTCTTTCAGCTGTTGCATTTGTGCTGATGGTTCTGGAAATTCCAGTGTTCTTTATGCCGTTTTTTATTAAATTTGACTTTTCGGATTTTCCGGCTCTTATTGGAGCTTTCGCACTTGGACCAATCTATGGAGTGTTGATTGAGTTTATTAAAAATCTTCTACATGTACTTATGTCAGGAAGTTTTGGGGTAGGCGAGATTTCAAACTTTCTTCTTGGAGCGGTATTTACTGGAGTAGCAGGATTTATTTATCAGCGTTCAATGACTAAGAAAGGTGCAATGATAGGAGTGGCAGCAGGCTCAATTGCTATGGCGATTATGTCATATCCTTTCAACCTTTTTATTGTATATCCTATTTATTATCAGTTTATGGATAAAGCGTTAATTCTCAAGGCTTATAACGATATTCTTCCTTTTGTTCACAGTATTGAAGCAAGCCTTTTGATTTTTAATGTTCCATTTACCCTTCTTAAGGGAATTGCTGATTCTATTTTGACATTTGTTCTTTATAAGAGTGTTTCTCCATTAATCAAGGGAAAATACAATAGATAATACAAGAAAGTAAGTCTAAAACTAATTGAAAAAAAGGTTACAAGTCATATCCTTTGACAAGTAACCTTTTTATTGTGTCCATAAATGTTATTGAGTGTTTAATAGACATTTATGAATGAGGCCCTTTTAGTTGTGCTTCTAAAAGGTGAGTGCCCTACTCGAGTTAGATAGGGGTTGAGGGGCTCCAAATAGAGAGGGATTCTATCTGGAAGCAATTATGAAAAGATTGTCACCGAAAACAAAAAACTTTGTGTAACCATATCTAGTAACAAGTTGTTTATTGCTTTCGATGGTTTTATGATAAAAATATAAACTTAAACGAAGCACAAAAGAATGTGAAAATACTGTGAAGAAAAAAGAATGGGCAGGGACTTTCAATATGGAAAAAACAGATGTGAAAAGGCTAAGTTTAATAGATTCCATTAGAGGAATTACTATAATCAGCATGATTTTGTACCACTTTTGTTGGGATTTGGTTTATATTTTAGGATTTAATCTGCAGTGGTTCTTCGAAAGAGAAGCTCTTATATGGGAACAATCAATATGTATGAGCTTTATTGTTATTTCTGGATTTTGCGCTGCTTTTTCCAAACACACTGTCACAAGAGGAGTAAAGATATTTATTCTTGGAATTATTATAACAATAGTTACTTCCCTTATAATACCTGAAAATGTAATCTACTTTGGAATTTTGACATTAATAGGATCAGCTATGTTTTTTACTGGAGTTTTTAAAAAAGCACTTATCAAAATCCCATCAGTTTTGGGAGTGGTTTTATTCTTTTTGTTATTCGTTGTTACCTATAAAACAGGAATGGGTAATCTTCAATTTTTTGGCAAAAAACTAATTGAGTTACCACGATTTTTATATAGAAACTATTTTACAACCTATTTAGGATTTAAGCATGAAGGTTTTGTTTCTTCGGACTATTTTCCAATAATACCTTGGATGTTTTTATATTTATGTGGATTTTATATATCACGCATAGTGTTAAATGAAATTGAAAAAGGAAAAAAGTTTTGCGTACTTGAAAAAAGGATTCCGATTTTTGATATAATAGGCAGACATGCATTAATAATATATATGCTCCATCAGGTTGTATTATATCTTATTAGCTATGTTTTGATGATGTTTTTTCATTATTATGATATGATATAGGCGTTAAAAACGTTACTACTTACTTGCTTATAGCTTGTTTTTGTAACAATTTTCGCTTTGTTTAATTATAATAGAAAGTGTGTTATATGAATATAAAGAAGATACAAACCAATAATCCAGAAGAAACATTTGATTTTGGCAAAAAATTAGGCGAAAGTGTTGAAAAAGGCACTGTAATTACTCTAATTGGTGATCTTGGAGTAGGCAAAACGGTTTTTACCCAGGGACTTGCCAAGGGGTTAGGTATTGAAGGCCCGATTAATAGTCCGACTTTTACTATTGTCCAGATTTATGAAGAAGGAAGAATTCCACTTTATCATTTTGATGTATATCGTATTGGTGATATTTCAGAAATGGATGAAATCGGATATGAAGACTATTTTTATGGTGAAGGAGTGTGCCTGATTGAGTGGGCAAACTTAATAGAAGAAATTCTTCCAGAACACTATACTCAAGTTGTTATTGAAAAAGATTTATCACAGGGATTAGATTATAGATTGATAACAGTCACCCAAATATAATCCATCTGTCAAAATAATATATAAAAAGTAGTTTAGAAAGAAAAGAAAATGAAAATTTTAGCAATTGATACTTCGGGAATGACATGTACAGTCGCTGTTTCTAGCGATGGCATGCTTATGTCACAATTTTCAATACAGTTTAAAACAACACATTCACAAATCCTTATGCCGATGATAAATGACATAAAGGAGAAAATCAATCTTGATTTAAACTCGGTAGATGCTATAGCAATAGCAAATGGCCCAGGCTCTTTTACTGGACTAAGAATTGGACTTGCTACAGCCAAAGCCCTCTGCCTTGCACTTGATAAGCCACTTATTCAAGTGCCTACATTAGATGCAATGGCAATGAATTTCTATGGAACAGATAAAATAGTCTGTCCGATGATGGATGCAAGACGTATGCAGGTTTATACTGGAGTTTATGAATTTGTCGAGAAAAAAGATGATGATTTTGAACGCTCTTATGATTTTAGAGTAGTAAAAGAGCAGGAGGCATTATCACTCGAAGAAATAGTAAGTGTTCTTAATGGATTAAATAAAGAGGTTATCCTTCTTGGGGATGCAATTCCGGTATATAAAGACAAAATAAAAGAACTCCTGAAAGTTCCATATACTTGTGCGCCGCTAATGAACAACAGACAAAATGCTGCTTCATTAAGTTTTATTGCAGAACAATACTATAAAGAAGGAAAAGCTATTCTTGCAGACGATGCTTCGCCTACCTATTTAAGACCTTCTCAGGCAGAGCGTACAGCAGCTGATAAAACGAATCTTCCAAAAACAGCTATAAAGACAGGACTTCCAGAAAGAGTCTTCATACGTCTTATGACAGAAAAAGATTTAGATAGCGCTGCTTACCTTGAACAAAGTAATCTTGGAAAAGAGGCATGGACTAGAAGCCAGCTTGAAAATGCAATGAATAGAGAAGATACTATTTACCTTGTTGCAGAAAAAAATAAAGAGATTGTTGGCTTATGTGGTGTTCAAAATATCTCAGGAGATGGCGAAATTACCAATGTTTCAGTTTCTGATAAATGTAGAAATGAAGGAATAGGCAGCAAGATGCTTCATCAGCTTCTCGAAAGAGGAAAAGGAATAGGAATAGAGAATTATACTCTTGAAGTACGATCTAATAATATGCCAGCCATAAAGCTTTATGAGAAACTTCATTTTGTATCAGAAGGAATAAGACCGGGTTTTTATGATCAGCCCAAAGATGATGCAGTTATATATTGGCTTAGAAAATAACCAGATAGATTATAATGGTAAAAGAGTAGCTGACATTTAAAAAGTTATTGTCACTATTAAAAATAACAAACATCAACTATACGTGATGATTGCTTAAAGTTTGACTTATAAAAACCGATAATCAATGTAGTACGTATAAAAAAGAAAGTAGAACAGAGGATTTAATGATAGATGTATGTTTGCTTGGAACCGGTGGAATGATGCCGCTTCCATATAGATATTTGACTTCGCTAATGCTTCGATATAATGGAAAAAGCATTTTGGTAGATTGCGGAGAGGCTACACAGATTGCAATGAAAAAGGTTGGGTGGAGCCCTAATCCTATTGATATTATTTGCTTTACTCATTATCATGCAGATCACATTTCCGGACTTCCGGGAATGCTTCTTACAATGGGAAATGCAGAAAGGCAGGAGCCTCTTACATTGATGGGTCCACGAGGACTTGAAAAAGTAGTAAATAGTCTTAGGATAATAGCACCTGAACTTCCTTTCGAAATAAAGTTTAAAGAATTTGGTAGTCCACTTGAGCGTATAGAACCAGATAATATGCCCGGATTTTCGATTGATGCTTTTAAAGTTAATCATAATGTTACCTGTTATGGATATAGTTTTAAATTATCAAGAGCTGGAAAATTCTCAGTAGAAAGAGCCAAAGAAAATAATATTCCGGTAAGTTATTGGTCACGTTTGCAAAAAGGCGAGACTATTGTAACAGAAGATGGAAAAGTTTTTACAAGTGATATGGTTCTTGGAAAGCCAAGAGAAGGCATACACCTTACGTATACAACAGATACTAGACCTACCGAAAGCATTTTGGAAAATGCCAAAAATTCAAATCTGTTTATCTGTGAAGGAATGTATGGTGAAGATGAAAAACTTCCTAAAGCAAAAGAGCATAAACATATGCTTTTTTCAGAAGCTGCAACGCTGGCACTTAAAGCCAATGTAAAAGAACTTTGGCTCACCCATTACAGTCCGGCACTTATGAATCCAAAAGATTTTTTACCCAAAGCAAAGAGTATTTTTCCTCAAACTATAGCTGCAAAAGATGGAAGAATGACAACATTAGTATATCCTGAAGAGTAACATCAATAATTGTTTTGTTGGATTATGGAAAGGACAATGCTATGTCAGAAAAATCAAGTAAAGCTAAAAAAAGTGCATTAATGAAAGTTTTTGCAATGGTTATTTTAGGTGGAATTGTAGCATGGGGAATTCTTATGCAGTTTAATAGAGTCCTCAACAATGATACTTCAGAGAATGCAAATGATTTTTCTAAAATGCCTTTGGTAGATCAACTTACAGGATTGAATCTTGATAATGCATATCCAGGGACAGCAAACGGCGTAGTAGAATTATATGCCAAAATAATGATGGCTACTTATAATGAGGAGTATACAAAGCAGCAATTAGATAAGTTGTTAGAGCAAAATTACAAATTGCTGGACAAAGAACTTCAGGAAAATCAGGGAAGCTATGAAAATTATGCAGCTTCTATGAAAAAAGAGATAGATTCTAAGAAAAAAGAAGAAATAACAATATCTTTGTATATTTTAGCAGATGAAAGCGATGTGAAATATTATACAAATGATGATAAAAAAATGGCATCAACTGATTGTCAGTTTGTTGTGCGTCAGAAAGCACAGGCAAATACTTTTAACTACAATTTTGTATTGAGACAGGAAACAGAAAGCGGAAAGCACTGGAAAATAGTTGGATGGCAGATAAAAGAGGAAGATGATACACCGGAACTTGATAGATTACTTGGCATGGATCTTTCTTCTGAGTACCCTGAAAAACCAGAAAAAGTAGTAGAATTGTTTTCTAGAGTCACCAAACAGCTCTATAATGATACAGTGACAGATGCTCAGTTTGAAAAGCTTGGAAATCTTCGGCAGGCACTGTATGATGAAGAATTAATTGCTAATCAGCCGGGAAATATTAATGATGCTCTTAGACAGGAAGTATACAAGAAAAAGAGTGATGGTATTACCATGGCAGCTTTTGTAGTAGATGACAAGAAAGATGTTGTCTACAGTACAGTTGATGGAAGAGAATGTAGCAAGTTAAAATGCATGTTCTCAATGCGTAGTACAGCAAGTAGACAGATAGTTACATATTCCTTCACGCTGAGAAAAGATAACAATAATCTGTGGAAAATTGTCGGATGGGAGACGTTTGAAACAGATGAAAAGTAATAAGATTTGGAAGTAAGAAAATGAAAATTGATAAGACAACAGAAGAAGACGGAATGATAATGATGTCCGTAAAACTTGATGAAACAAGGACATCAGAAACAGATGAACAGGAATTAAAAGAAAAAAAACATATAACAATTTTGGCAATAGAAAGCAGCTGTGACGAAACAGCAGCTGCAGTTGTAAGAGATGGAAGAGAAGTGTTATCTAATATTATATCTTCACAGATAGCTCTTCATACAATATACGGAGGTGTAGTACCTGAAATTGCTTCAAGAAAGCATGTTGAAAAGATAAACTACTGCATAAGAAATGCACTTGAGGAAGCAAAAGTATCATTAAAAGATATCGATGCGATAGCTGTTACCTATGGTCCGGGACTTGTTGGAGCACTTTTGGTTGGTGTATCTGCCGCAAAGGCATTAAGCTTTGCAACAGATATACCTCTTATTGGTGTACATCATATAGAGGGACATATTAGTGCCAACTATATTGAAAATAAAGATTTAGAACCACCGTTTGTGTGTCTTGTTGTATCTGGAGGTCATTCTCATCTTGTCGTAGTCAAGAATTATGGCGAGTATGAAATAATAGGTCAGACAAGAGATGATGCAGCTGGAGAAGCTTTTGATAAAGTTGCAAGAGCAATAGGATTAGGCTATCCAGGCGGTCCTAAAATAGATAAAGCAGCTAAAGAAGGAAATCCGGATGCAATAGAATTTCCTCAGGCAAAGATAAATGATGCGGAATATGATTTTAGTTTTAGTGGACTTAAATCGGCGGTTTTAAACTACATTAATATGGCCAATATGCAAGGACAGGAAGTTAATAAAAATGATCTTGCTGCATCCTTCCAGAAATCAGTGGTAGGTGTATTAACTGAACATGCTATGAAAGCTGTCAAAGAATATGGATGTAATAAACTAGCAATTGCCGGAGGAGTTGCATCTAATTCTGCTCTACGTGCTTCTCTTGAAGAGGCGTGTAAAAAAGAAGGCGTGAAGTTTTATAGACCATCTCCAATTCTTTGCACAGATAATGCAGCAATGATTGGTGCTGCCGGATACTATGAGTATTTGAAGGGAACAAGAAGTGGGCTAGATTTAAATGCTATACCAAATCTTGCTCTTGGTGAACGTGAACGAAAATTTCATGCAAATTATAAGAAAGAAAAATAATATTCTGGCTAGAAAAAGAACGTATAAAAAATCTTGATAGGAAAATAAGTAGGTATATAAAGACGACTTATTTTGGGGATTGGAATAAAGTATTTAAACTGGAGAATAACTGCTAATGGAAAAAGAAAAGACATCAGCTGTAGTACTTGCTGCTGGAAATGGTAGCAGAATGCATAGTAAAGTTAAAAAGCAATATATGGAGGTAAATGGAAAACCGCTTATTTTTTATGCTCTCCAAAAATTTCAGGAAAGTTTTATAGAAGAAATTGTCTTAGTTGTTTCTAAAGGCGATATTGAATATTGCCAGAAAGAAATAGTAGAAAAATACAATTTTTCTAAGGCGAAAAAAATCGTAGAAGGTGGCAAAGAACGTTATGATTCAGTAAGAAACGGTCTTCATGCACTTTCAAGTGATACCCGATATGTAATGATACATGATGGAGCAAGACCTTTTATTACAGAAGACATACTTGAACGAGCGTTAAATGGAGCAAGAGAAAACAAAGCATGCGTTGTGGGAATGCCTGTAAAAGATACCATAAAAATAATTGATGAAAATAAATTTGCAATTGAAACTCCAAATAGAAGCTTACTTTGGCTTGTGCAGACCCCTCAAACATTTGAATATAAGCTAATATTGGATTTGTATGATCAGCTGGAAGAAAAAAGCGAAGAATTAAAGAAAAAAGGAATTAACATTACAGATGACGCCATGGTTGTTGAAACTCTTTCTGATGTTAGGGTTAAGCTTATAGAAGGCTCCTATAACAATATAAAGATTACAACTCCGGAGGATATAAGGACTGCCGAAGACATTATTAGGACAATGTTGTAATTACATAAGATGAAACTTTGGGTTGCAGAGAAATAGGAACTAGACTGCTTGATATGGTTTCTTGTTGAGATTATAGGATGATTATTGGAAAGAAGTTAAAGAAGCTATATTTAAATTTTTCTGAAAACTAATTGTTTTTGAAAATCATTGTTTTGCTTGCTGCAAAACGGATAAGACATGTTTGGGGAATGGTTTGATTTAGTATAGATTTTTGTCACTGCGTTCCAAAAACTACGCAAACTGGCCATTTGAAAAGGCTTCGCCTTGGACCAGTTTGCCACTTGACTTTTGTTCTCACGAAACTCGCAGTAAATGCGAGTTTCTGAATGAAGTTGACAAGAAGTCATAACTTCTTGCTGAGATTTAGGATAATCATCGGCAAGAATCCTGCTTCGCAGGACAAAATTTGTCTTAACGACAAATTTTGGTCCGGTACAGTTATTGATTTTCTTGATGAAAACAATAACCTATAGATAATTAGTGCGTTTTTACTGAGGATAATAGGTTTTTGGTACTAAAAAATTCACGAATAAATAAACACAAAAATACGGTATAAAAATTTATAAAAAAGTTTTGAAAAACGCTTGACACATATAACACACTCTGATAATATATATCTTGCGTTGCGGCGAACAAACACAGCGCAAACAAAAAGATTACGTAAGTAATATTTATGGAGCGATATCGAAGCGGTCATAACGAGGCGGTCTTGAAAACCGTTTGGCGGCAACGCCACAAGGGTTCGAATCCCTTTCGCTCCGCTTGGTTGGGACAATGTTCAGGGAGATATTTGGACATGTCGCTATGTAAAAAGATTAAACCTAAGTCGATAGGATATGGTTTATGAATCAACCTAGATTGCAGAAGTACTCAAGTGGTTGAAGAGACACCCCTGGAAAGGGTGCAGGTCGTTAATAGCGGCGCGAGGGTTCAAATCCCTCCTTCTGCGTTTTCTATCTTAAGGATAGGAAGTACCAACAAAGAACTTTGACAATTAAATAGTAATGCAACCCTGAAAATTCCAGCGTTTCAATTAAATTGAAACAAAAGAAATTCAGAGAACAAAACCTAACAAGGTAAATTATGATTGGTATAGCCACCAATCACCAATTGATTTTAAATCAATTGCGGAGCAGAATTATTCTGAGAAGTCAGTGTAATTCTGAACCAGAGAATAATTGGTAGTATGATTGTTGCTTGCTTTCAGATTTTCGCATTTGCTGCGAAAATCGTAAGAAAATGAATCAAGTAACAAACGGGTTTACAGCGAAGCTATTTGGAATAACCTGTTTGTTTGATTCTTGGAGCAGAGCAGCAAGAATATATAAAACTGAGAGTTCGATCCTGGCTCAGGATGAACGCTGGCGGCGTGCCTAACACATGCAAGTCGAACGGAGTTTGTAGAACGGAAGTCTTCGGATGGAAGATTTATAAACTTAGTGGCGGACGGGGGAGTAACGCGTGGGGAACCTGCCTCGTACAGGGGGATAGCAGCTGGAAACGGCTGGTAAAACCGCATAAGCGCACAACTTCGCATGAAGGAGTGTGAAAATATTTATAGGTACGAGATGGGCCCGCGTCTGATTAGCCAGTTGGCAGGGTAACGGCCTACCAAAG
>NZ_KE384207.1:0-37400 GCF_000424545.1 Butyrivibrio sp. NC3005
ACCGGCAAAGCCGGTGAGGATATGCCGCGAAAGTCCCTTGACATAAGGTTCACGGATTATCCTATACATCTGGTCAGCAAGTGTGCTTGCTGGCCTGCTTCCGGCGAGGACGGGTGCGGGCAGAGCCCGCTGATTGGGTCAAGGGACTGGTCCCTTGCAGGTTCTTAGGGCGGCGCCCTAAGCCCTCGGAGAGCTTTTCGGTATCAATATCTACATTTTCAAGGTTCGTTTGAGCCTTTTTCTTTTTAGCTCATTCTTTCATAGGTCACTTGACACTACCGCCTTACGCTACATATGAATTATATTTTGTTATATTATATTGTATCAAATATAGTTTGTCAACACATTTATTTTTTCTTTAATTTTGCACTAAAAAACCAATTGAAAGCTTTTGCCTTTCAATTGGTTTTTTCGACTTATTTTTTATTTAACTTAAGTTTACAAATGTAGAAAATTTAACTTTGAAGATTCTCTGCAATGATTCATTAATTCTATCTTCTGTTAACGTTCCATTCTGAACAGCTGTAAGTATTCCATTGTATGCTGTCTGAAAATCTGCTGGCAGGTATATCATATCAGCACCTGCTGCAATCGCATTAACTGCTGCAACATCTGCTGAATACTTATCCGTAACCGCCTTCTGATTCATCGGACCTGTCATAACAATACCTGTAAATCCCATATCACTTCTTAGCATGTTACTAATTGCAACGGCTGACATACTGCACGGGTTATCATCACCTGTTAAATTAGGCATATTGATATTGCTCATCTGTATTATTGCTGTTCCACTATTAATCATTTCTTCAAAAGCTTTCAGGTTGCTTTTAGAAAGCTCTTCCTTTGAACTGTCATTTGATTCTGTATCACCATTTCCTGTCATCTTAACTGGAAAGTCTCCAATGCAAGTACATACACCTTTTTCTTCGATTGAGGAAGAAAAATCATACAATTTTGAAGCAACATTTCCCTCATCTGTTCCAAAACACTCAGGTTTATCTGAAAGATTTGCTGACAATGACATGTCAAGATTAAAACCGGCATTAACAAGATAAGATCCTATTGTCTCCCCTGCTTCTTTGGCCTTACTTCCACTTAAATCCTGTGGGTTTGGCATAACTTCAGCTCCTGTTGCATTTGCTACAAGGCTTTTATCACCACCTGTTTCACTTATAGCTAGAAAAAGCGGAAAAGAACTCATTTTCATCGTATCAGACAACATTTCATTTATCTGATTAGCATCTTTTAGATTATTGGCAAGATAAACAATACCTCCAACAGTATATTTAGAAAGTGCGGTCTGTGTACTGCTGCCCGCTTTAACTACTCCATCAACTCCTGTTAATTGTTCTGGTGTAACTATGAACAGACTCGCCGCTTTTTGTTCTATTGTCATTGATGAAATCGTGTCATTTATACGACTTTCCAGATCATTTTCCTCGCTTACCTTATCGTCAATACTTGAGCTATCTGGTGATAGTATTGCAAGGTTATTATCTTTTTTATGTTTTTCTTTTTCTTTTGTTATGCTATCTGCTCTGATTTTGGTGATTACTGATGATACTTTACATACGGAAACAAATGCTGCTCCTGAAATTATTATGATAAAAGCTGTAACTATAAAATATGCTGTAAGCTGAGATTTTCTTCGACGAACTCTTCTTTTTTGTCGTCTTTTGTCTTCATTAAAATTGTCTTCAGCGTTGCTATTATTCTCTGTGGCCATCTCAGCTCCCCCTTGTATTCAATTTTTAATCACAGTTTGCATATAAGACAATAAACATTTTTTCGTAAACTGTGACCATAAAGCATTTTTCATTTAACTACCCACAGACATTATAGCATAAAATGCACAAAAAAAGAGCGACGACCTTGCATATTCAAAGCCACCGCTCCTAAAAACTGTTTATTAAATTTTCTCTTAATTCATTTTCCGACTTCTGCGTCGGTTCGTCGTTACCCAATGGACCGTACCTCCTTATACTTCCATCTGCCAGTCCCATTAACCTTTGCTTTCAGAAGCTGTGACGTTAAACTTCAACATCAACTCTCCATGTACCTGACATCTGAAATTATTTTTCTTTCAACTTACAATACTCAACAAAATTGTCTGGTGGTTTGTACCTTCCTTTCCATCGGTTATAGTAAACTAACTATGTCTTTGGAGTGTACCTTCCTTTCTTTCGGTTACCCGAAGTATTTATCCAAAACAACTATCTTTGTTGTTGATTTAATGATACATTATAGGTGCTTATTTGTCAATACATTTTTACAAGAATCGTGGCTATTAAATTTCATTTTACCATTTTATTATATAGATTTCTGTGTTTATTTTAAAATGTATGTTATTTTCTGAAAATTACTTTTAAAAGAACTCCGCATCACTATTTCTAATAATGACAAAAAATATAATATGATGCGAAGTCCTTAATGCTTATAATATAACTACTTTTCTATCATATAATCAAATGAGTGGATACTTGTCTGTAAGCTTTTTTACAATTGCCCGTGCTTCTTCTATTCCTGCTTCTTTTTTCTTTATTACAAAAGAAATAGCCTCAGCTATCATATCCATGTCCTCTTCATTCATTCCTCTTGTGGTAACTGCTGGTGTACCAAGCCTTATTCCGCTAGTTACAAATGGAGACTGCTGTTCATTAGGAATTGTATTCTTATTAGCTGTTATATGTGCTTCATCAAGCCACTTCTCAACTTCTTTTCCTGTAAGATTATAATTGGTAAGATCAATGAGCATTAAATGATTATCAGTACCACCTGATACTATTTTTATACTTCTATCCAAAAGCCCTTTGCATAGAGCCTTTGCATTATTAATAATACTAGTCTGATACTCTTTAAATTCAGGTGAGAGAGCTTCTTTAAAACATACCGCTTTTGCAGCTATAACATGTTCAAGTGGTCCTCCCTGAATTCCAGGAAATACTGCTTTATTGAATTTAAACTTATCCTGTGCAGACTGATTCCACATGATAAGTCCACCTCTTGGTCCTCTCAAAGTCTTGTGGGTCGTTGTTGTTACAACATCAGCATATGGAAATGGACTTGGATGAAGACCTGCTGCAACCAAACCTGCAATATGTGCTATATCAGCCATAAGAACTGCTCCACATGCATCTGCTGCCTCTCTGAACTTTGCAAAATCAATAGTTCTGCAGTAAGCAGAAGCACCTGCTATAATGAGCTTTGGCTTATTCTCAATTGCAATTCTTTTCATTTCTTCGTAATCAATAAATCCGTCTTTATTAACTCCATATGGAACCACGTTGAAATATGTTCCAGAAATATTTGCACTGCTTCCATGAGTTAAATGTCCGCCCTGATTAAGATCCATGCCCATAATAGTGTCACCTGGATTAAGAAGTGCAAACTCAACAGCAAGATTGGCTTGTGCACCTGAATGAGGCTGAACATTTACATAATCACAATTAAAAAGCTTCTTTGCTCTTTCTCTTGCTATGTTCTCGACTTCATCAACAACTTCACAGCCGCCATAGTATCTTTTTCCAGGAAGTCCTTCTGCATACTTGTTTGTAAGTGGGCTGCCCATAGCTGCCATTACTGCCTTACTGGTCCAATTTTCGGATGCAATAAGCTCAATGTGGTCATTCTGACGCTGCATTTCTTTTTCAATACAATTAGCAATTTCCAAATCTACTTTTTTTACTTCATCTAATGAATACATGGTATCCCCTTTCCGAACAAAGAATCACTTTATATGATTATATATCATTCTTTTATCAGTTGAAAGCACTAAAGTGATTTTTGTTATTATTTACAATCTTTTATATGAAACCTACACTATTTTTTATGACTATAAACCGTGCTATGTGTTAGAATTAGATGATAGTACAACAATGATAATTTAGAGGCATAAAATGTTTTATTTTCTTGTTAATCCATATTCAAGATCTGGTGCTACCAGGAAGCGCTGGGCAAAAATACAAAGTATACTTAGAAAAAACAAAATTCCTTACAAAGAGCTAATCACTAAAAACAGGCAAGATGCAACCAAGCTTACACGTTCACTGATGAAAATGCATGAAAAGGATAAGGAGCCTATAAAGCTTGTTATATTAGGCGGCGATGGCACTATCAATGAAGTGATAAATGGTATAACGGATTTTGACAAAGTTCTAGTGGGCTACCTTCCTGGCGGTTCTGGCGGAGATTTTGCAAAAGGACTAAAGCTTGATGATGACTGCGTTTTGATGGAACATATTCTTTGTGGCGAGGAAAGACGAAGAATAGATGTTGGTAAACTTACATTTAACTCCGTATTATCTCCAAATTCAGATAATGTTCCAAAAAGCTTTTATTTTACCGTAAGTGCAGGCATGGGTTTTGATGCTGCGGTATGTGAAGCAGCCTGTAATTCCAAGACAAAAAGACTTCTTAATAAAGTACACTTAGGCAAACTTACTTACCTTGCAATTGCCTTAAAACAGATTTGCAATACTCCCAAAAATAAACTCATATTCGAAATTGATGATCACATTAGTTTTGAATTAAACAATACTATTTTTGCGACAAGCATGATTCATTCCTACGAAGGTGGTGGTTTTAAATTCTGTCCTGATGCCGATGATACTGATGGACAATTGGACATATGTGCATTTGCCAATATGTCTTTGTCAAAAATACTAGGGGGACTCCCTATTGCATTTCTTGGTTTACATAAAAAAATTCAAGGAGTTCATCTGATGAACTGTCAAAAGCTACACTTACAAAGTGACATTCCTCTTTGGATTCACACTGATGGTGAAGTATATGCAAAATCATCCGATATTAAAGTTGAATGTTTGCAGAAAAAGCTTAGACTTCTTATTTGATGATTTTTTTACAGACTTACCGTTTTATCGTTTGAGTATTGCCATTTTTACCATAATAGCCTATAGTTATCTTTGGTATTTTACTTTTCATTTAAAACTATTAATTCTGAAGGGTAATCAGGTATTTTTATGTATAGATTTATAAAAAATAATATTTATAGCCGTCCAGTTACCAGGCAGCGTATTATTAAATCCGTAAAGATGGTTATTCCAACTTTTATTTACGGAATTATTTATTGTATTTGGTTTAACTATTTGGAAAAACGTCCATTAATTCATTATACTGAAATGCATACTAGATTTGATGATAAAATTCCTTTTTTGGAGATTTTTGTTCTTCCCTATGCTTTCTGGTTTGTATTTGTAGCGTTTTGCGTTGCTTTTCCAGTCCTTTGCTATGAACAGGAGGATTATTGGAGATTTGTCATCTTCTTATGCGGCGGAATGACGTTGTTTTTGATTATTTCAACGTTTTTTCCAACTCTTCAAAGATTAAGACCTGATTTATCAACGCTTGGACGAGATAACATTTTTATTCACATGGTTAATTTTTTCTATACCTGTGATACACCTACAAATATATTTCCAAGCATGCACGTTTATAATGCTATTGGTGGTTCTATAAGCATTATAAATAGCAAAAGGTTTAGCAAAAAAGGAAATATTATTTCTATTATCAGTGCTATACTAATTGTTCTTTCGACAATGTTCATCAAGCAACACTCTGTAATTGATGTTATTTGTGGAATAGGTCTTGCCGTTGTGTTCTATTACCTTGTATATCGCACAAATATTGTTATTGGTTTTCTACGTATTCTGGGATTCATTAATGACAATATTGATGATAAAATTGAAGAAGAAACGCCTTTTGTAACAAGCCGAAATGTCCGTTAAAAATGAGCTGTGAAAAGAATATATTTCACAGCTCATTTTTATTTAAATATTCTGATTTTATCTTAATCTGTCAGTTTCAAACCTCGCTACTGTCATTAAACAATCTCTTAAATCACCAAGCCTGTCATATACGTCTCCAGGTTCAATCTGAACCTCGATAGCCATTGCCATAGTATCAATCATTTCATCTGTAATGACATTTCGAAGCTGATCCAAAATTTTCATTCTTTCTTTTGCAGAATTTGAATCAAGAAATTTAACAACAAGAGGATTCATATTTAGTTCTGCTGCTTCTTCTTCAAGAGTTTTATTCATATAGTCTTCATTTTTAGGTATCTCTGGTTTATATGTATAATCCGATACTCTAAATGATGCTGAAATATTATTCTTATATGATGTTGAAGCATTATTTCTGAAAGAAGTAACATCCTTTTTGCCATCATCCGGTGACAATGCCTCTTTTGAAATTGGCTCGAAACGCATCTTCTGTACAATATCAGGATATTTCCTATGATCAACTTCACTCATGAACATACTAAGTGGTCTAGCATATACTCCATAATTTCCATAAAGTGCCTGATAAATTACAAGTTCCTCACGTGTCTCAGAATGAGTTGCAATAGCAATTACCTGATACAAGTTTCCTTTGAAATGTCTGTAAAGTTCTCCAATCTGTGGTCTATTATTCATTTTTCTCCTCCCATCTTTTTCAAAGACTAAACTCTAGCTGAACACCTCACTAATATCATTTCAACACTTATTACATCGTTTAGTTTGCCTTTTTTCACAGCTTCATCATTTTCTATTATCATTGCCAGATTATTTTTTAAATCCTGCATTGTATAATTCTTGGCCCAATTTATATACTTTCCAACAATAAAAGGCATTAATCCAACTGCTGAAGCTATGCTCCCATTATCTCTATGGTTATCATGCATTTCTTTTACCTGCATCATAAGATTGAACTGCCTGAAAATAAGTGCCTGTATCCTCTGAGGCGGCTCTTTAAGCGCAAGTAAATCATAATAAAGCTGCATAGCCTTCTGCTGATTGTGCTCAACCATTGCATCCATCATTACAAAAATCTGGTTGGAGAGCCAATTGGCACAGACAGCTTCAATATCATTTCGTGTAATAACATTTCGTCCCTGCGCATAGCAAACAAGTTTTTCCAACTCATTCGCCGCATTGCCCATATCTGTTCCGACTCTCTCTAAGAAAAATTTTGCATCCTCACTTGTTATCTTAAAGTTTTCCTTGCCAAGCTTGAATGCTATCCATTTAATGAGCGTTTGCTCGTTCTGAACATCACACTCAATGTCAAATCCATTATTATGAACTGCCTTATACATATCTTTTCGTTTATCAATATCTGTTTCCACAAAAATAAAATATGCAGTCTCAGCAGGATTCTTAAGATATGCAGATAGCTCTTTACATCCATCCTTGAAAAAACCTGAATCTTCAATAACAATAACTCTTCTTTCAGCAAAAAAAGGAAGAGTCTCTGCCATATCTATTATTTCACCAGGATTAAGGTTTTTTCCTGAATAATATTGGAGATTCATGGCATCACCGCTGCCGAGAAGAGCTTTTTTCAGCTTATCTTTGTTCTGATTTCTCAAATACGTCTCTTCGCCATATATAAGATAACTATGCTGAAAAACCTGACTTTCAATAGCTTCGTTAATTTTCTTCTGCTTGGCCGGATATTCTGATGTTTTCTTAGCCATTAGTACTCCATTCACATAATTTCTTTACTTATACCTGTGCTAACAGGCGCTACCTCTTTATTCTACCACATTTGCAGGCAAGATGTATAAGTTAAATCAATTGTTCTGCAAACAAAAATTTGAAATTTTAATTCCCGTTTTAGAACTATATATTTGTATTGCTCCTGTTTCATAGGTTATCATACTTGGAATTTGATGTTCTTTTAATCTTCCCATAAGTTCTGGTGACGGATGATGATAACGGTTATTTTTTCCACAGGATATGAGTGCAAGTTTTGGTTTAGTCAGATTTAAAAACTGATCATCTGTCGTATATTTACTACCATGATGTGCCACCTTTAAAATATCAATTTGAGGTATTAGATTTTTATTTTTATCAAAATAGTCATTCAACATAAAAAGGCCTTCTTTTTCAACATCACCTGTAAAAAGCACACTTATATTATTATTCTTTTTTTGTAGTTTTAAATACAATATCGTTGAATGTGCGTTAGCACCTTCACTCGTCATACCTTTGACAGGTCCAAGACACATAAATCTTCCATTTCCAGCATCTATTTCATCTCCTCTTTTAAGATATATTACCGGTACATTATGTATTTTAGCTTTCTGTTCCAAAAGTTTAAAATTTTCTTCTCTACATTTTTCATCACAATCAGGAAGAAAGAGATGACCTATCTGTATCCCGCCTCTATCCATCTTATCCAGAGTTTCTAATACTCCACTAATATGATCTTCATCCTCATGCGATACTATTACTCCATCAAGATACCCTATTCCTTCATATTTCAAAAAAGGTTCTAAGACATTTTTTCCTATGTTCTTTCTAGAGGTGCTTCCACCATCAATTAAATAAGCTCTCGAATTTAGTTCAAGTACAATGCCATCTCCTTGTCCTACATGCAAAAAAGTCATCTTAAAATCAGGTTTTACTCTTACACAAAGAAATATAATACCTGCCAGTATTGGCACGAAACGAAGAAATTTCATTTGATTTATTCTTTTGGGAGATATAATTTCACCGTCTAATTCATTTCTTTTCTCATAGTTTTTTATGTAATAAGACAAAAAAAGATATATCCCCACAAAGATATAATAGATAACTACCTGCAAATCATTTGCATGCCCTACATACCATGTATTTCCAAAGATTTTGGTACTGCTAATACAGATTATTTTATAAAAATGAAGGATTAGTTCACAAGGCAATGAAATTGCCATTCCCACAAATCCTATTACTCCACCTATTAAAATAAGTGCTATACCAAGTGATAAAACAATCCCCATTAGAGGAATAACAAGAATATTGAGAAAAACAGAGTATCTTGGTATCGTATAATATGAATTCATCTGTATCGGTAATGTAATAACGCTTACTGAAAGACTTGCAATAATAATATTAAGGCAATAATCAAGAGGCGTGAAAAACTTTCTCTTGAAAGAAAGTGTTGGCAAAACTAATGCGATTCCAAGCACTGCACCAAATGACATCAAAAATCCTGAATGAAACAGATATAAAGGCTGTTCAATCACAAGAAAAAGTGCTGCAATACTAAGTCCTGTAAGTAAATCATATGTGCGTCCCAATATTTTACCAATTAGTCTAATTAAAAACATTATAATAGCTCTTACTGCAGATGTTCCCATTCCACACATAAGACCATAATTTATCATCACAAAAATAGATAATATGCACGCAATTGAAATTTTACATCTACATTTTCTCAAAAGTTCATACAATGCTACTCCCAGAATAGAAATATGCAATCCTGAGATAGATAGTATATGAATTATCCCTGCATTTTGATATAGACTTTTTATTTCTTCATCTAATGCTGTTCTATCTCCAAGAAGCATAGCTTTCATAACAGATGCATCTTCATCATTAAAATTTTCATCAAGAATACTCGAAAAATAACTTCTTAGACAATTGAGATTTTCCAGATATTCGTTATAATCTTTGCTTAAAGCCATTATTTTGGAATCTCTCAATGTATATGAAACTTTTAAAATTCGATAATACCTTCTACTATCAAATTCTCCAGGATTAGTTGCAAAATTAAACTTTTTGCATCGTCCTTGAACTTTTACACTTTGTCCCATTTTGGGAATTGCGCTTGAATTATCGCTTAGATAGACTAAGATTTGCTCATTACTGTTTGGTATCTTTAGATATAATACCAAGATTTTATTTCCTTGAAAATCAATCCTGTTTTCTTTTCTAACAACTTTTCCTACTAACTGCTTGTCTTCTCCATCAACAATATTTTCATCCTGAAAAGGTATCGAATAAAGTCTCAAACAAACATATATTATAGCCACAAACGCTGTTATTACCAGACATAGTGGTCTTTTCATGAATTCCTTTTCCTTAAATCATCCTTAGTATATTTTTGCCAGCCTTATCTTTAAGCTGGCAAAAATAATAATTCTTTATCAATAAAAACATTTACTCTTCTACTATCTCTTCATTTTCTTCTAATGGTAATGACAAATCAAGTGTATCCATAAACTTTACATTTGTCTTTCCATCTATTGAAATCTGAACCTTTTCAACATCAGCAAAGGTTGTAAGAGAGTTTACCAGTGAATAAATAGCTGTTTCTGCAGTTACACGATTAGTCTGTGTCAGAAAATCAGAATTAAAATCCACATAACAGATTCCGTCACGGACAGTAACACTATTTATCTTACTTGCAGGATTAACAGTCGCAATTACTTTATCGGTATTAGGTCCTGCGACCAGCTGTTCTATTGCCAGTCTTTCCATTGAAATATTGCTGTTATAAACAACTGTCCTGTAAACCTTTGCCAGATGGTCTCCATTTGCATTTGCAAAATATAATGTCAGTGTAACTTTTTCATAAGTGTTTATTTCATTTCCAGCGTTATAGATAAATGTATCAGCCTTCATATTGCCGATTTTATCACCATCATTGTCAATTAAAGGTTCATCGCCTATAACAAACGCCACGTTGGAAACTCCCTTTGCCTGAGAAAAAGTTCTCACCATAGCTGCCCTATCTAAAATTTCTGTAACATGAGCTACTTCCTTATAACTTGCATCAAAATATAGTGTAAGTGTTCCATCTTTAAGCTCATAACGATTAAGTGAAATACGTCCGGTAAGAGGTGCTTCGTATTCCACATCATTTGGCGCCTTGGCAAGCTGTTTTATCATTTCATCAATAACTTGCTGTGTTGAAGAAACATCTGCCTTTAATTGATATGTTTTCTCTGCAAGTCCAGTTTCGGATGAGTTCACGTAATATATTTTAATTGCCTGCGGATCTTCTTTTTCCACCTCACCTGATTCTTTACAGCCACTCAAAAAGAAAGCTGATATCAAGATAAGCAGTGAAACTCTACAAGCATTCTCTATCACAAAAAGCTTACTCTTCATATGCTTTTCAAACCCCTTATTTCGTGAAACTTAGCGGTATCTTTACAATAAATGTTGTTCCCTCATCCAAAACACTTGAAACATCGATTGTTCCACGATGCATTAATATAACGCTTTGAGTGATTGATAGTCCAAGACCAGTTCCGCCAATTTCTCTTGAACGTGATTTATCTACGCGGTAAAAACGGTTAAATACCAGATTAAGCGAATCTTCAGGAATACCTATTCCTGAATCTGATACAGTAACTATAAATGACTGATGATCTGCATCAAGGATTACTTTTACCCAACCAGAATCCTTGTTGTATTTAATAGCATTTTCTACCAGATTCATTATTGCAAGTGAGAGCTTAACTTCATCAACTTCCGCTGTAATTGCACGTCTTGAGTCATAAGTAAGCTCAATATTCTGCTTTCTGGCAATAGGACGAAGCCTCTTTAATATAAGCTCAATCATATCATTAATATCAACTGAGGATATATTAAGACTTGCTGCAGTCTTATCCATCTTTACCAAGGAGAGAAGATCATTAATAATCTGAGCTTCTCTATCAACTTCATGACTGATATCCTGCATGAAGTCTTTATACATATCAACTGGAGCATCAGGTTGTTGAAGAAGCGTATCTGCAAGCACTTTCATAGAAGTAATCGGTGTCTTAAGCTCATGCGAAACATTTGATACAAACTCCTGTCTAGAATCGTCAAGGGTTTTCATACGCTGCAAAAGCTGATTGAATGCATTTACGATATGCTCTGTTTCCAGATAATCAGGCACCGATATTTCTTCCATCGTATACCCTGCTTTGATATCGTTAATTGCTGAGGTTATTCTGTCAAATGGCCTTAAAAGAATATTCGCCGAAAGCAAAGAAAATACAAACATTACGATTATAATGATAAGTTCAATCCTTGTTGCTTTTTGACTGAGAATATCAAGAGTAGTTGTAATATACTCTGTTGATACACTTATAAGGATAACACCTCTTACATATTCTTCATCGCCATTATCGGAAGAAATCGTCTCTACTATTGGTGTTGTAATTTCAATATAGTGATTTTGAGCATCATAAACAGAGGTAATACCGCTGTTACCATTTTTCAGGCAATTTACGACTTCCTCAGAGATAATCACCTTGTCCTCACTTATTCCATAGGTATCCTTCACTATACGTAAATCGTCGTCAATAATCATTACTCTACCGTCATATAGATTTGCCAACAAATCCAATTCGGCATTAACAACTTCTGACGTAGTATCCTGAAGATATCCATAAGTGATAAGATGATCTGCAAGTATTCTCATCTGTGTCTGAACTTCATTTTTTCGTACATCGACAGCTCTAGTCTCATAGTTGTACAGAATAACCTGATGTACAACAAGACATGAGATAAGACCTGTCAAAAATACGAGAACGAAGATTCTAGCACGCAAACTTCTAAAGACATTCACTACTTTTAGTCTGTGAAAGGTGTTTGAAACATTCGTTTTAAAATCCATTTATTTTATGCCTGGAAGAAATATCCACTACCCCATTTTGTACGAACATAACGAGGCTCGCTTGGATTAGACTCTAACTTTTCGCGAAGTCTTCTTACGTGAACATCAACTGTTCTAACGTCTCCTGGATAATCATCACCCCAAATTGTGTGAAGAAGTTCTTCTCTTGAGTAAATCTTTCCAGGTGTAGAAGCCAAAAGTTCAAGAACTTCGAACTCACGACTAGTCAGATTAATTTCTTTCCCTTTCACATATACTCTGCGGTACTCTTCATTAAGTTTCAAATCACCATAAGTTACTTCACCAGCCGATGAAGAATGGGAACCTGAACGACGAATAATAGCTTTAATTCTAGCCTTTACTTCCAAAATATTAAATGGTTTTGTAATATAGTCATCAGCGCCATATTCAAGACCAAGAATCTTGTCCATATCATCGCCCTTTGCAGTAAGCATGATAATCGGCACTGTACTAAATTCACGAATAGCCAGACATACATCAAAACCGCTAAGTTTTGGAAGCATAACATCCAAAAGAACAATATCATATTTATTATTCTTTGCAAGTTCTAATGCGTCTTCACCATTATAAGCACAGTCAACTTCCATATCATCTTGTTCCAAACTGTACTTAATTCCTTTTACAATTGCTTTCTCATCATCAACGACTAATGCTCTCCTTGCCATTTTATCCCCTTTTCTTACAACTGCTTTTATACAGTTATATTATTTTTTATTTTATCAAACATTTTTTGTTTGATACCTGTTACTTTTATCAGATCTTCAATTTTTGCAAAAGATCCGTTTTGTGTTCGATATTGAATTATAGCTTCTGCTCTTGACTTACCTATTCCTTTTAAAGTCATAAGCTCGGTCGCTGAAGCTGTATTAATATTTACCACACTTTCCTTAATTTCAGCTTTATCCTTCTCACAAACTTCAGAATTCTGTAAATCAGTATTATCTGCTATTTGATTCTTAGATGTAACGCCAAAATCATTTTCTTTACTTAATAATTCTTTTGACTCTTTAACAGTAGGAATTTTAATTTTACAACCATCACTAAGAATCTGAGCCAAATTCAAAAATTCAGTATCAGCCTCTTTAGAAAAGCCGCCCGCAGCTTCAATAGCGTCGACAATTCTACTATTTATGTCAAGCTCATATACTCCGCTCTTGCAAACTGCTCCGCAAACATAAACAGCAATCTTATTACTGCTAGTGTTATTAGTAGCTGAGTCTGCAGAAAAGCTATCTTTTGATGCACCTGCATCAAAAGAAACTGAATCTGTGCTTATATTTTCCTTATTCGGCATACTACTATCTATCAAGCTTTCATTCTGCCAAACGATCTCATCGCTCTTTTTGGTGCAACCAGACGATAGAAATACTCCTAATACTATTATAACCGTCATTAAGAATTTTTTAAGACGAAATTTTGATTTTATATCATTTTTTTCTAAAAATGTAAAAGGCATGATTCCTCCAAGGAGGGTCCCGCCCATGCTTTTTCTATTTTATTAGAAAAAGTCAAATCATGCAAGAAAAATCTTGCATGTCATTTTTATCCATCCATTCCTTCATCGTAATAATCGTCTTCATCATTTGTAAACGATATATTTTCCGGTGTTTCAACATATGTTTCTGTATATTTCGAACCTGTAACCTGTGTTTTAATCTGCTCAGAGACAGCTTTCAACGTTTCATTTGGATCTGCTCCATTCCAGATTTTTTCAAAAGATATTTCAAGCTGCATCCAAAAATTTGATGTTGAAATCATCTTAGGCATTGGAACTGAATTTTCATAGGCAGCCAAAAATCCATCAAGCTTTTCTTCTTCATGCTGTACTTTTTTATAACAGGATACTTTATCTGCCTGTTTGTACAAATCATCATTTGTCTGTGTGCAAAGCCACTGTGCAACTTCTTTTGCTTTATCTTCACATTCAGAATAACCATTTACAGCTATACACTGCGTAACAGACATTGTTCTGGTTTTACAATCAGGTGTAAGACTCGGCATAGGAAGTACACCATATTCAAATTTGCACTTTCCTTCTTTCTGAGCCTTTTTAATGCTGGATAATACATCTGTTGTTGCAAGTGTAAAAATCATTTTTCCATCTATAAAATCCTGTTTTACGCTTTCATAAGAAGATGTTTTGGAATCAATAGCAAAGAACTGATTGAGTTTTTGGTACAGACTCATGCACTTAATAGAATCTTTATTATAAATATCTATTTTGCCTACATCATCACCTGATTTACCACCAATATTAATACAGTCACCAACAATAAAATAATTATAGAAAATATCAGATACATCCCACTTAAAAATTGCCTCTACTCCTTCTGGAGCATTATAGCTTTCTGCAAACTTTATTATATCTGTCATAGTCTGCGGAAGCATTTCTTTTTCTTTTTTAGAAACCTCTTCTTTAAATTCTTTTGAATTTTCATCAAGAGAAGAACCAGACACAGCATTATCAGGAGTTGTTTCAGCTAGAAGATGCTCATTTTCAACTTTATCTTTTGCAGCATTTTCCAGATAAGTTTTGTTATACAAAAGGGTACTGGTTTCAAAATAATATGGATATGCTACATATTCTCCATCATATGAAACGCTTGAAAGTGCAGCTTTACTGAAATTATCTGCATTAAATAGATCAGTATCAGATATCGGAGTTGTAAGTCCGGAAAGTGTCGCTTTTTCTAAAGCATCATTTGTTAAGATATAGAGGTCTGGATATTCATCTTCATTGGTTGATGCTTTTCCAATATTTTCCAAATATTCTTTTGCCGACACAAGTTTTGGAACAAGACGGATTTTTTTGTGAGTGTCATTAAATTCAACAGATCTTGACAGTAAATAATCTGTCAACGCATCATCACTATACCATAGATTAACAGTATTTTTCTTAGAAGAAAAAATGAATTCTTTTTCCGCTCTTATATCACCTCTAGAATGATATGCGGCAAACAAAATAACGCACACTGCAGCTGCTGCAGAGAAGATACGAATCTTTTTCTTTTGCATAAATCTCCTTTGTTAGTAGCGACTTTTAATTGACTTTGGATATTCTTCACTCAAATCCTTTTGCTCAAAATCAACTAGCTGACAATGTGCGCTGGTAAAAATAATAATTATATCTTTGATAAACAATCATCCAATATGCTAATCATTTGGTCAACGTGCTCTTTTTCGATTATGAGAGGCGGTACAAATCGAATAACATTAGTACCTGCATTAATCAAAATCAGTCCATTATCCATTGCATTAGTAATTATTTCCCCGACAGGGATGTCGAACACAAGTCCCTGCATAAAGCCAATGCCACGTCGCATTTTAATAAAATCATACTTAGAAACAAGTTCCTCAAGTCTTTTTTCAAGATATGGAGAAACATTATTCACATGGTCTATTATATTGTTCTTGTCAAATAAATCAAGTACTTTGCAAATTGCTGTACATGCAAGCGGGTTTCCGCCATAGGTAGTTCCATGATCTCCTGCACAAAGAGAATTTGCAGCAACCTTTTCTGTCATAAGGAAAGCACCAACAGGGACACCGCATCCTAAAGCCTTGGCACTTGTCATAATATCAGGCTTTACACCATACTTTTGCCATGCAAAATAACTTCCGGTTCTCCCCATACCACACTGAATTTCATCCAGAATAAGCAGAATATCTTTTTCATCACAAAGTTTTCTTACTTTTTTTAAAAATTCTTCATCTACCTTATAGATTCCACCTTCACCCTGAACTGTTTCCATGATAATAGCACATGTCTTAGTGTTTGCAGCTTCAAGAACGCTTTCAAAATTGTTAAAATCAGCAAATTTAATATTGCCAATCATAGGTTCAAAAGCTTCACGATATTTCGGATTTCCAGTTACTGAAAGTGCGCCAAAAGTTCTGCCATGAAACGAGTGATTCATAGCAATTATTTCATGATCCCTGGTTCCATCTTTTAGATAAGCATACTTCCTAGCCGCCTTTAAAGCACCTTCAATCGCCTCTGTTCCGCTGTTTGTAAAAAAGACTCTGTCCATTTGGCTGATCTTTTTAAGTTTTTTGGCAGCTTCAATTGCTGGTTTATTATAAAAATAATTTGAAGTATGAATAATCTTATCAATCTGAGCCTTTAATGCATCATTATATTCGGTATTATGATAACCAAGCGCGAACACTGCTATACCAGACACGAAATCAAGATACTTCTTTCCATCCATATCATACAAATGGACATCTTCACCTTTTTCTAAAACTATTTGGTATCTGTTATAGGTATGAAGCAACGCTTTCTCTGCTTCACAAATGTATTCTTTCATTTCTGCAGACATTTCCAATCCCCTTTTTAATCATTGTCCTCGTCACTAAAAAACATTGTACCAATACCAGTATTGGTAAAAAATTCCATCAGTAGACAGTGCGGTGTTCTTCCGTCAAGAATATGCACTCTATGAACTCCATTTCTTACAGCACTTACACAATTTGAAAGCTTTGGCAACATTCCTCCGCCAATCTGACCTGATGAAATAAGAGCATCTGCTTCTGAACATGTCATAGAGCTTATAAATGTTGATTTATCATTAATATCTCTATATACACCTTCAATATCTGTAAGAAAAGCAAGTTTTTCAGCACCTACCGCCTTTGCAATAGCACATGCAGCATCATCTGCATTAATATTATAAGTTAAAAAATCATCATCAAGTCCAATAGGAGCAACTATCGGAATATAATCATTATCCATTAAATCATGTAGTATTTTAGGATTAACCTTATCAACATCGCCTACAAAACCAATATCTTTTCCATCAGATAATTTTTTTTGCACATGTAAGAGACAAGAATCCTTACCACTTATGCCGATTGCCTTGACTCCAAGTTCTTCCACCATAGTCACTAACTGTTTATTTACTCTCGAAAGAACCATTTCAGCTATTTCCATTGTTTCTTCATCTGTAACGCGCAGACCATTAACAAACACAGGTTCTTTTCCAACTTTTCCAACCCATTTACTTATAGCTTTGCCTCCACCATGAACAATGATTGGCTTAAATCCTACAAGTTTTAAAAGTGACACATCCTGAATAACATTTTTCTGAAGTTCTGGATTAGTCATTGCACTTCCACCATACTTTACAACAATAATCTTATGATTAAACTGCTGAATATACGGAAGCGCTTCGACAAGAACTGACGCTTTTTTTGATACTTCCTGCAAATCTTTATCCATTCTATTCTCCTATCATTTTAATAATCAGCTTCTATAGTCAGCATTAATCTTGACATAGTCATATGTCAAATCACATCCCCATGCTGTTGCATCGCACTCTCCCATCTTCATGTCTACAAGTGCTGTAACTTTCTTTTGTGAAAGAATTTTCGTAGCCTCTTCTTCACTATATTTTGCTGCTTTTCCCTTGGTAAAAATAAGAATTTTTCCAGCCTCTGATTCTATGTACAAATCGATGTTTTCCGGATTAAATTGTGCTCCGCTGTATCCAAGCGCACACAGAATTCTTCCCCAGTTTGCATCATGTCCATAAATCGCTGCTTTAGTCAAATTAGAACATATTACAGATTTTGCCAGTAATCTTGCATTTTCCTTGGTATCTGCGCCAACTACCTTTGTCTCAAACAAGGCAGTTGCTCCTTCGCCGTCTCCTGCAAGTTCTTTTGCCATTTCACTGCATATTTCAAACAGTGCTTTTTTGAAAATTTCATAATTTTCATTTTCTTCTTTTATTAAATCATTTTGAGCTTCACCATTACACATAACCATAAGTGAGTCATTTGTTGACATATCTCCATCAACCGAAATCATGTTGAAAGTATCCATTACAACTTCACTTAAAGCTTTCTGTAATAATTCATGTGAAATAGCCACATCACTAGTAACAAAGCAAAGCATCGTGCACATATTAGGATGAATCATTCCTGATCCCTTTGCCATTGCTCCTATATGAGCCTCTTTTCCATCAAGTTCAAATGAAAAAGCAATTTCCTTTGGATGAGTATCTGTTGTAATTATCGCACTTGCTGCATCAAAACTATTTGTCTTATTGTCTTTGATCAATGAGCATAGATTTTCAATTCCTTTTTTGGCTTTCTCAAAAGGAATCTGCATCCCAATAACTCCAGTGGAACTAATAAGAATTTCTTTCTCATTTACTCCTAGTAAACCCGCCGTCGTTTGTGCCATCTGACGACAAATTTCCATTCCATCTTCACCTGTGCAGGCGTTTGCGATTCCAGAGTTTATTATTGCTCCATGAACCTCTCCTGCATTTTTTACAATATTCTTATCCCAATAAACAGGAGCTGCCTTTACGACATTACTAGTAAATACACCGCCCAATGTACACGCCGACTCACTATAGACTATTGCCATATCTTTTCTACCTGAATATTTGATATTTGCTTCAACACCTGCTGCCTTAAAACCTTTCGCAGCCATTACTCCGCCTTCTATTTTCTTCATGACGCGTTCCTCTCTTTGCCGATTTCTTTATCTCCAATAACAACATTTCGATTATTCATATTTATTATATAATCATATTCGTTCAAATCCTCACGAATTTTCCAACCCATTTTTGTCCAAAAAGCATTTCCTGCTTCATTAATCACAAACGCATTTAAAGACACTTTACTGATATATTCTTTTTTCAAAGCTTCTATACAAAAATCCACCATTTTATGACCAATATGATGTCTTCTATAATCTTTGTCTACACATACATGATAAAAAGATCCTTGTCTTCCATCATGACCGCACAAAATCGCACCAACTATTTTTCCATCTTTGATGTATACACAAGACGTAGTAGGATTTCTACGCAAAAATCTGGCAACCCCTTCTCTGGAATCATCAATGCTTCTTATAGCAAATCCCTGAATAGAATTCCATAGCGTGAATACTTCATCATAATCCTCAATCGTCATTACTCTAATCATATTCCTACCTCTTTATATTTTGATCTAGTATACTTTTTCCTTTTTGTGCGTTAAAATTTTAATGTATTGTATTGAACTAGTATAATGTGTATATCGGAAATATGCAAGAGTTTTTTATAAATATTCAATCAAAATGCATAAAAAATATTTTTTATACATTTATATATTGCAATGAAAACACCAATGTATTATAATCGCATAAAAGTCAGATATAACTTTTATACTACTTAGATAATATTTATGCACTTTTTATGCAAATAACAGTTTAATAATGGAGGAAATGACAATGGCTACTAATAAAGAAAAGGTAATTCTCGCATATTCTGGCGGACTTGATACTACTACTATTATTCCTTGGCTCAAAGAAGAATACGGCTATGATGTTGTCTGTGTCTGTGCTGACTGTGGTCAGGGCAATGAGCTTGATGGTCTCGAAGAGCGTGCAAAGGCATGCGGCGCAGCAAAGCTTTATATAGAAGATATAACTGACGATTTCTGTGACAACTATGTTGTTCCTTGTGTTCAGGCTCACGCAGTTTATGAAAATAAGTATCTGCTCGGAACATCCATGGCTCGTCCTGCAATTGCAAAACGTCTCGTTGAAATTGCAAGAAAAGAAGGTGCTACAGCCATTTGTCATGGCGCTACTGGTAAGGGAAATGACCAGATTCGTTTCGAGCTTACCTTCAAAGCCCTTGCTCCTGATATTAAAATCATTGCTCCATGGCGTGATCCTAAGTGGACTCTTTTATCACGTGATGATGAAATTGATTACTGCAAAGCTCATGGCATTCATCTGCCATTTTCCATGGACAATAGTTACAGCCGTGATCGAAATATATGGCATATCTCTCATGAAGGTCTTGAACTCGAAGATCCGTCACTCGAGCCAAATTATGACCACATGCTCGTTTTAGGTGTATCTCCTCAAAACGCTCCTGACAAGGTAACTGACGTCACAATGACTTTCGAAGAAGGAGTTCCTACCAGCGTTAACGGTGTAAAAATGAAAGTTTCTGATATTATCCGCACTCTCAATGATATCGGTGGAAAAAATGGTATTGGTATAATCGATATTGTTGAAAACCGTGTAGTCGGAATGAAGAGTCGTGGCGTTTATGAAACTCCTGGCGGAACAATTCTATATGAAGCTCACCAGCAGCTTGAAGAACTGATTCTCGACCGTGACACATATGCTCTTAAAAATGAAATGAGCGCAAAGTTTGCTTCTCTTGTTTACGAAGGAAAGTGGTTTACTCCTGTATGTGAAGCAGTTATGGCATTTATAAAGAGCACACAAAAATATGTAACTGGCGAAGTTCATTTCAAACTTTATAAAGGAAATATTATAAAAGCCGGTACTACATCACCATATTCGTTGTATAATGAAAGCATCGCTTCTTTTACTACAGGTGATATGTACGATCACAAAGACGCTAGTGGATTCATTAATCTCTTTGGTCTGTCCATGAAAGTTCGTGCGCTTAAGATGCAGGAAGTAGATGAAAAATCAAAGACAAGTACCAAAAAAAGCGTTAAGAATGTAGGCGATAAATAAATAGATTGGGGTTTTATTGCTTAACATGAAATTATCTTTATTATTGATTCTATTTTACTTTTTGGCAGTTAACTGCCTTGGTTTTGCTACTATGGGAATTGATAAGCATAGAGCAAGAAGACATGCTTATAGAATTCCAGAAGCTACACTTTTTCTATTTGCCTTTATCGGCGGAAGTATTGGTAGTACTATAGGAATGTATTCGTTTCATCACAAAACCAGACATTGGTATTTTGTTGTTGGAATGCCTTTAATAATCGTGTTACAGGGCTTACTTATTTATGGACTTACAAAAGTTGTTGATTTTAAATTTATGTAAATAGATTTGAAAAGGGGAGCCAATATGCATATTGCAGTTTGTGATGATAACATTGCCGATAGAAAGCAAATGGAACGGCTTTTAACGAGAGCTTCTGATGCAAAAAAAGTCAGCGGACAAGAAGGTTATTTTCTGGATTTATTCGGAAATATCCCAGCTTTAATGCAAACACCGGAAGTATATGATGTTATTTTTCTCGATATGGTTCAAGGCAATGAAAACGGTCTTGATGTAGCAAGAAAACTTAGGACTATTGGTTATCGAGGGTTAATTGTACTTACTTCTTCAAAAATCGATTATACTCTTCTTGTTGATGAACAAGAGCATGAAGATTTTCTTTTCATGGACAAGCCAATACTGGTAAAAGAGCTTAATCAAATGCTGGATTTTTGCGAAAAGAATAGAATCAGTCCTGAACCTGTTGTTGAATTAAGAGGTACAGATAATACAATATTTGTTAGTGGAAATGATATTTGCTATGCATACTCTCTTGACAACAGCAGGGTTAGGGTTCATTTATCAAATGGAGAAAACTTTGATATTTCATCAGATTTATATCATTTCTATAATTATCTTGATGATTATGATTTCATCGTTCCTTCTTATGAAAAGGCTGTCATTAATGTCAGAATGATAAAAAAATTGTCGCTTTTCAAAGTCTGCATGAATGATGGTAAAGAATTTCATGTTTCAATCGAGTATCGAAGCTACATGAAAAACAAAATGATCGAAGAACAAACCAAACATCAGGGCTAAGATAATTGTTTTTGAATAATCATCTTAACAAATCATCAGGCACTTTTGTATCGAGTAGTTGATAGTTTTACACGCTTTATATTAGTTCTGATTAACGATAAAACCGGTAAGTAATCATTTACTTACCGGTTTTAAAAATTCCAACTTTTGAAACTAAAAAACTTCTATAAAACAATCTAATCAGCAAGTTACGACAATTCCGCCATCACTTGCATATATAGTACTAACGCCTCTTGTATCAATAACAATAGCTTCTTTAAACGGTGCCTTTGCCATAATAAGATCTTTGACAAGCATTGCTCTTTCGTAACAGTTACAATGAGAAATAATAAGACGTCGATCTTCTGGATTATGACATTCTTTTACCAAAATTTCAGTCATCTTCATAAGAGCTTTACGCATTCCAACGCCCTGTCCTTTCTGAACTATTGAGCCTTTCTCACCAGCACACACAGGTTTGATATTCAAAGTTGTAGCAACAAGAGCCTTCATGCCTGTAAGTCGTCCATTTTTTCTCAAATTCTCAAGACTATCAAGAACAAAATAAGTGAACATATTGTCACGAAATTCATTAATCTTCTCAACGATCTCTTCAAACTCAAGGCCTTCCTCTTCCAGCTCCATAAGCTTAAAAACTATCTGAGTTTCTCCAGAAGAAGCAGATAAAGAATCTACTATATAGACCTTCTTGTCTCCGCCCTCTTCCTCATATATTTCTTTTCCAATAAGAGCACTGTTATAACTTCCACTAAGTTTGGAAGAAAGTGTAACACAAAAAACATGATCTGCATCAGTATCGAAAGCCTGTTTATATCTATCTGGTGATGGACACGCTGTCTTGGCACAGGTTTCTGACTCAGCCATTCTCTTAATAAAATCCTGCTGGTCGAAGTTCTCATCATCCATTATATGATAATCGCCTACCTCTAAAGCAAGTGGAACAAATTCAAATCTTGAATCTCCCCATAAATTGGTTGGAAGTTCACAACAACTATCCATTACAATTTTATAACTCATAAAGCCTCCGCAATACGCATCAAGCTACAATTATAGCTTCTTGCATGTAGTTTTCATTACTACATCTTATCACTTTTTTCTCCATACGTAAAGAACAAGTTAATTCACACTAATTTTTCATAATCCATCTGAAATACATCAAACATCTTGCAAACTGCATTATCCCAGATAGTCTCATAAGATTTATCAAGTGTAAATGTCTTTATGGAAGCACCACTTGTAATAGTAATAACTGATTCACCTGTCTGTATTTCACCAAAACGTATATTTAAAACAAGTGACAAATCATTGGATGTAAGTGCAATATCATGCTTTCTTAGCAGATTATCAACTGCTTCTGGCTTTAAATGAAGGACAAACTTAAATCCAAGAGGAGTTAGATGCCCTTTTATAAGATCAAGACATATTTTCTGCATAGAATCCCATGTAGATAATGGATATTGAATATTATTTTCTTCATCATCACCATAGAATTCTTTGGCAATATGTCCATCAATTGTGAATAGATTATAGGTCTGAATCACAGCTTCTTCCAAAAGAAAAGATGAAAACAGATTTCCTATCAGCATCTTATTCATGAAGACTTTGTTCTGTTTAATCCTCAAACTAATCATACAGTTTACATATTCCCATTCATTTTTAATAATTTAGCAGCCTGATCTGCTGCCTGCAAGGAATCAATAAGCTCGTCCAAATCACCATTTAAAATCTGTTCTATCTTGTGCAGAGTAACTTTAATTCGATGGTCTGTAACTCGTCCCTGAGGAAAATTATATGTCCTAATCTTCTCAGATCTGTCGCCTGTTCCAACCTGACTTCTTCTTAGTTCTGCTTCTGAATCATGCTGTTCCTGCATTTTCATATCATAAAGCTTTGAACGAAGAAGTGCCCATGCCTTATTCTTGTTCTGAAGCTGTGATCTTTCTGTCTGCGAATAAATCACTATTCCTGTCGGAATGTGAGTAAGTCTGACAGCAGAGTCGGTTGTATTAACACCCTGTCCACCATTTCCTGATGCTCTTGTAATGTCCATGCGAACATCTTCCGGTGGAATATCAATTTCAACATCATCTGTAACTTCTGGCATAACAGCAACTGTAGCTGTAGATGTGTGAATTCGTCCGCCTGACTCTGTAACAGGAACTCTTTGAACTCTATGTACTCCGCTTTCGTATTTCAGCTTAGAATAAGCACCTTGTCCTTCTACGATGAAGTTAACACTCTTCATACCGCCAATTCCAATAGTTTCAACATTTATAAGTGATGTTCTATATCCCTTACTCTCAGCATATTTGGTATACATTCTATATAAATCAGCTGCAAACATTGCCGCTTCGTCTCCGCCAACACCGGCTCTTATCTCCAAGATAACGTTTTTCTCGTCATTAGGATCTTTTGGAATAAGGAGTATTCTAAGATTTTGTTCAATTTCAGGTAGCTGATTCTTAAGATTTGATATCTCCTCTTTCAAAAGCATCTTTAATTCTTCATCAGATTCGCTTTCAAGCATCTCAATAGAATCCTCAAGGTCCTTCTTACACTTTTTATATTGCTTGTAACATTCAACAAGAGGAGTAAGACTACTTTGTTCTTTCATAAGACTTGCAAATCTGCCTGCATCCTGAGCCACATTTGGCTCATTTAATTCCATATTTATATCTTCATATTTGTGTAAAATAGCTTCTAATTTGTCAAACATATCAATAATATACGCCTTTCACTACTCTATCATTTCCACCTAAATCTTTTACAACGCATACCTCATGAAATCCTGCATCTTCCATTAGTTTCTTAACAGCCATTCCCTGATCATATCCAATTTCAAACATTAGATATCCGCTTGAAAAAAGTAATTGAGGAGCTTTTTCAACTATTCTTTTATAAAATATAAGACCATCTTCAGCTCCATCTAAAGCCATATAAGGTTCACCGTTTTTAACTTCTTCCGGCAATGTTTCAATAACCTTAGTAGGAATATAGGGAGGATTAGAAACTATCATATCAAAACGCTTATCTGTCTCAGACGGAAAAAGATCAACATTTTCAAACTTTATTCTATCTTCAAGATTAAGAAGAGTGCTGTTGGTTTTTGCAACTTCCAATGCTTTTTTTGAAAGATCTGTAGCTACAGCTGTAGTATCAGGCATATAGTTAAGCAGACTAAGAGCAATGCACCCTGAACCTGTACACAAATCAAGAAAATTCATACCTACAGATAATTCTCTTAATGCTTCTTCAACCAAGGTTTCAGTATCCTGATTTGGCACAAGCACATCACTAGTAACCTTAAAATCGAGTCCCATAAATTCCTGATGACCAACAATATAAGCAAGAGGTTTTCTTGCTGCTCTCTGTTTTACAAAATCATCATACCTATCAATCTCTTCCGTACTTAACAACCTGTCACCATGAATCAGCAATGTATTCATATTGGTATGACAGACTTCTTCGAGTAAAAGCCTTGCATCAAGTTCATATTCTACGACCCCTGCCTCTTTCAAAATACTGCAGGCATTTTCATAAGCTTTTTTGTATTCCATAATTATTTATTCTGCCTCAACATCATCTTCTGAATCAAGTGCCATGTAATCATATCCAAATATATCTTTCTGATATGTTTTCCAATCAAAAATAGCCTCTACAGAAGCAATTCCAACTTCTATCATCGACTCATCTGGCTCTTTTGTTGTAAGTCTCTGAAGCCAAAGTCCAGGAAGTGATAACATTCTAAAAACGGCACTTTCGTTTCTTCCTGCAGCCCTTATAAGTTCATATGAAATACCAGAAACCACAGGTATAAGTACAATTCTATACACTATTCTTATCAAAAATGAATCAGTATGAACAAACATAAACAAAACGATACTGACTATAAGAACAAATAAGATAAAGCTTGTTCCACATCGTTTATGAAAACGTGTAGACTTCTTGACATTGCTAACTGTCAGTGGGAGTCCGCTTTCGATACAGCTAATACATTTATGCTCTGCACCATGATACATAAATAATCTTTTTATATCAGGAATATTAGAAATAGCAATTATGTACGCAAGAAAAATTGCAATACGTATAATTCCCTCAGCAATAGCCTGAAGAGCATGACTTTGCAGATACCTGTTCATCCAGTGTGCAAGACGTTCCGGTAAAACCATAAAAAGACCTACTGCAAGTAATACTGAAATAAGAGTAGTCAAAAAAGAGAAAACTTTCTCACTATTTCCATCAGTTACAGAATCAACTGCTTTATCAACATCTGTCCTATCTTCTTTCTCGTCAACAAAATCAGCCGAATAGTTTAAAGCTTTTGTTCCAATTATGAGAGAATCTATAAAAACAAAAATTCCACGAACAAAAGGAATTCTCAAAAGTTTACTTCCCGAGAACATGCTATGGTATTCTTCAACTTCAGTTTGAATTCTTCCCTGAGGAGTGCGAACAGCTACGGCAAACAAATCCTTGTTGCGCATCATTACACCTTCTAATACAGCCTGTCCTCCAATTCCTGAATAATGGCCCATTTTCTTTTTCTTCATATTCACCTCTCCTAAAAAAAAGGAGATTGAAGCAATCATTACTTCAACCTCCTCTTACGCTATCACGCCAATAAAGCTTATGCTTCAGCCTTAACGCCATACTTCTTATTGAACTTCTCAATACGTCCACGAGCTGATGCAGCCTTCTGCTGACCAGTGTAGAACGGATGGCACTTAGAGCAAATTTCTACGTGGATATCTTCCTGAGTAGATCCTACTGTGAAAGTGTTACCACAGTTGCATGTTACAGTAGCCTGATAGTATTCTGGCTGTACGTCCTTCTTCATTTTTCTCACCTCTCTATACAATCAAGTATTGTGTTTTTCAAAAATAAAAGTGTCATATCTCACAAACAGCTATGTTAGCATAACACATTTTATGCTATAAAGCAAGTATATATTGCGTTTATTTTTTTGCTTTTTCTCGTCTCTGTCGAACAATCTCATATGCTAAAACGCCAGCTGCTACAGATGCATTTAAGGATTCTATTTCACCCTTCATCGGAATGGATGCAATCATATCACATTTTTCTCTAACAAGGCGACTTACTCCAGAACCTTCATTTCCAATTACAAGACCTATAGGACCTGTAAGATCCATGTCATACATTACTTCTCCATCCATGTCAGCACAAGCAAACCATACGCCTCTTTTCTTGAGGTCTTCAATTGTATGTGCTATGTTCGTAACTTTTACAACTGGTGTATAGTTAAGCGCACCTGCAGAAGTTTTGGCAACAGTTGCTGTAAGTCCTACAGCTCTGTTCTTAGGAATAATAACTCCATGAGCACCTGCAACATTAGCACTACGAATGATAGCACCAAGATTATGAGGATCTTCAATATTATCCAGAATGAATATAAATGGAGGTTCATTCTTTTTCTCAGCAAGAGCAAATATATCGTCAATTTCGCTATAATCATATGCAGAAGCATATGCTATTACTCCCTGATGTTTTCCAGTTGCAGATATCTGATCAAGCCTTTCTCTTGAAACAAACTTAATCAAAGCTCCTGTTTTCTTTGCTTCTCTTCTGATTGTCGCAACAGGACCGTCTTCACAACCATCAAGAATAAAAATCTTATCCAAAGTTTTGCCGCTTCGAATAGCCTCTATAACAGCATTTCTACCTTCGATAGTAAGAGAATTTTCATTGTTTTCCATTTCAAAGTTGTCGCTGTTATCCTTTCTTTTATTGGAAAAATCTCTGCGGCCTTTTTCCGATTTCTTAAAATTATTCATTTCAATCTTCCTATTATCTATCTTTATTATCAAGGGAATTAATTCCCAGTTCAATAAGATCCAGTATTCTGGGCATTTCACCCTTTAAGTACAGATAGCCACACAAAGCCTCAAGACCTGTAGCTTTTCTGTAATCAATCACAGATTGATTCTTGGCGCTTGTATGCGACTGGGCATTTCGACCTCTACGATATATATCGGCTTCTTCATCTGTAAGCTTATCAGCAATTGAATCAGCGATATGTGCCTGAGAAGCCGCATTCACATAATGTACCTTCTCTTTATTCAGAATATTAGCTGGTTTATTACACTTTTCTGTTACAATGCTTCTTATAATAAGCTCATAAACACTATCACCTATAAACGCAAGTGTAAGAGGCGAATATGTCCTTATATCCACCTCTTTTATCTCAAAGCGTTTTCTAAGTTCACCAGCCAGATTCAGATTGTTATTTCCTAAATTCAGGCTTTCTTCCATTTCACGCCTTCTCTTGTATCTTCAAGAATAATACCTTTCTCTAAAAGCTCATTACGAATTTCATCAGCTCTTGCAAAATTCTTTGCTTTTCTTGCTGCCTGACGCTCTTCGATAAGCTTTTCAATATCAGCATCTCCAAGTTCCTGAGTTCTCTCAACTGTAATACCGCATACATCTGAAAGTGTGCATATTTCTTTTTTTGCTTTCTCTAAGAATTCTTTGCTGCTTTCTTCGTTTGCTGCGCTGTTAACAAGTCTAACCTGCTCAAAAATGCAGCTAAGAGCATCTGCAGTATTAAAATCGTCGTTCATTACATCGTTGAACTTTTCTCTAATCTGTTCAAGACTCTTTAATACTTCACTTTCTGCATCAGAAAGATTTGATACACGTTCTCCCTTTAACAAAAAGTCAATATTAGATACGCAATTTACGATTCTCTCATAAGATGCTTTTGCAGCTTCCATAAGCTCATCAGAGAAATTAAGAGGACTTCTATAGTGTGCAGACAACATAAAGAGTCTTAATACCATAGGATCATATTTTTCTACGATATCACGTACTGTAAAGAAATTTCCTGCTGACTTGCTCATCTTATGATTATTGATATTAAGGAATGCATTATGCATCCAGTAGTTAGCAAACTCTTTACCAGAGCAAGCCTCAGACTGAGCTATCTCATTTTCATGATGTGGGAAAACAAGATCTTCTCCGCCACCATGAATATCAATCTGCTCACCAAGATATTTCTTACTCATGACAGAGCATTCAATATGCCAACCCGGACGACCATCGCACCAAGGAGATGTCCAAAATGGCTCCCCTTCTTTTTTTGGTTTCCACAAAACAAAATCAAGTGGGTCCTGTTTCTGATCTTCTCCGCTAACTTTAAGAGCACGCTCACCACTTCTTAAATCATCAAGATTTTTGTGAGAGAGTTTACCATAATCCTTGAATTTTCTTGTTGAAAAATAAACAGTTCCATCAGCAGCAACGTAGGCATAACCTTTTTCAATAAGTGTGCTGATCATATCAATCATTCCATCAATTTCTTCAGTTGCCTTCGGATTAATAGTAGCAGGCATAACATTAAGAGATGCCATATCCTTAAGACATTCCTCGATATAACGCTTAGAAATAACTTCAGAATCAACGCCTTCTTCAATTGCTTTCTTTATAATCTTATCATCAACATCTGTAAAATTTGATACATAATTTACTTCATATCCACTATATAACAGAAAACGTCTTACTGTATCAAAAAAAATCATAGGACGGGCATTGCCTATATGAATAAAATTATAAACAGTCGGGCCGCAGACATACATGCGGACTTTTCCTGGTTCTAATGTTTTAAACTCTTCAAGTTTTTTAGTTTTAGTATTATAAATCTGCATAAAACTTCTCTCCCATATATTTTTTATTGGCGATGTGCGCATCCGCAACCTGCTTCATTCATATTAAAGGTTGCATTACGTGAAAAGGCATCTCTTGGTGTTGTCAAAAGACAAATAGCCTGTGATGAAATTCCTTCACCCGCTCCAGTAAAACCAAGTCCTTCCTCTGTTGTTGCCTTCACACTCACCTGTGAAATATCTATTCCTAGAGCCTTGGCAATATTTTCCCTCATAGTATCAATATAAGGTCTCATCTTAGGTCTCTGAGCTATAATAGTTGCATCAATATTTTCAATCAAGAATCTTTCTTCGTCAAGCCTTTTTCCAACTTCTTCTAAAAGCTTTATAGAATCAGCGCCTTCATATTCAGGATCTGTATCAGGAAAAAGCTTTCCGATATCTCCAAGTGCTGCTGCGCCAAGAAGTGCATCCATAATAGCGTGAAGAAGAACATCTGCGTCAGAATGGCCATCAAGACCTTTTTCATAAGGAATATCAACTCCTCCTATTATAAGCTTTCTGCCTTCTGTTAATCTGTGAACATCATATCCCATTCCAATATGCATAATCGTCTCCAATTTCTTAATAATATAATTTTTATTTCCAATATAGTAGCACAAGTTGAACTACAAAAGCCGCCAGGCAAGCTCCCGCTGCAACTTTCAATAAACTCTTTTTACAATAAGCAAGAAAAAGAGCTGAAATTAGTCCTGCCATGGAAGATACAAAGTAAAGTCCCTCAGTCTTGAGTATTGCAGGAAAAGTCATGGCTGACAAGGTTGCAAAGGGTACATAGTATAAAAACGAACGAATCCATTTACTCTTTATCTCACCTCTTATAAGTGTAAGAGGAAGTACTCTAATAAGGTAGGTAACAAGTGCCATTACCATGATGTAAATATAGATATTTCTCATTTTTCATCACCTTCCAGTCTAGGCGCCACTGTAGCTGCTATCATACTCACTACAACAGTTATTATAATAATACGAAAGCCCGAAGAAAGCCTGCTTACTATAGGAGCATAAGTCATAAAAAAAGACATCCCCATAGCTCCAAGAACAGTTCCCAGCACTGCCCTGCTTTCTTTTGCAGGTGGAATTATTATAGCTATAAACATACCATAAATTGCAAGACCTAAACAACTAATAACTATTGCAGGGAGAATCTTTCCAGCAGATGCCCCTAGAAAAGTTCCGAGAATCCATCCAGATACTGAAATAGTAATGAGTCCATAAGAGTAAGAAGGTTTCAACTTTCCATGCCTTAGAACACTTAATGCGAATATCTCATCTGTCACTCCATACGCAATTAGGCATCTGTGTAGTATGCCCACTTCCTTTCCCAGTTTCTGAGTAAGTGCTGTAGACATCAATAAATACCTTATATTTATGATAAACTGCAAAAAAGCCAGTTCAAATAAAGAAACCTGATTTTTGATAGAATCAAGTGATGCAAACTGCCCCGCACTTGTAACATTCGTCAAAGACATAAACACCGCTTGAATTACATTTAAACCTTTTTCACTAGCTGCAATACCAAACGCAAACGAGACAGCTAAATATCCCGTAAAAATAGGTATTCCATGCTTAATCCCCTCTTTGTATTCCTGTACCGACTGCATATCTGCCTCACTTTGCATTAAAAACTTGTTCTAACGCATCTGTTATTTTTTCTCTAGATGCATCTGTTACCTTTCCCTGAGCCATCTTAAGGCTTCCTCCGCCCTTTATATCGAGATACTCTCCAAGTTTTTTGAAAGCTGCAAGACAATCTTTTTGACTGCTGCCTATAACAACTTTATAATCTTTGTCTTCACCAACAAGCACTATGCAGTAACCACTACTTTTTTCCTGAAAAAGATTAATCATGTACTGAGCAGATTTCATATCTAAATCTTTTTCAAAGAAATAAATATACTCTGTATCAACAGGCAGAGCGTCTATTTTCTGTCTGATTTGATTCATTTTAAAATTTTTAAGTTCGGCGCCAAGTTCCATATTTTCTTTAGAAAGTTGATCAAACTTTGCTGGAATTTCGCTGATGGATGTTGTCATCTTGTCGGCAAGTGCCTTCAACATATCATGTTCATATAAGAAACTATTAAGAGCTCTTTTTCCAGCTTCAATGGTAATTCTGACACCCTTCTTGTAATTTTGTCTATTTATTACCTTAAGAAGACCAATTTCTCCAGTTCTATGAACATGAGGAGCACAACAGGCACAAACATCAACGCCTTCTATAGTGACAATCCTTACTGCGCCATCAATTTCTTTTTTGCTTCTATATTCAAGTTTCTCAAGTTCTTCTTTATCCGGGAAAAAAACTTTAATTTCCACATTGGAAGTGATGACTTTATTTACTTTTTCTTCTATTTTTCTAACCTGTTCATCAGTAAGAACTCCATTAAAATCCATAGTTACTATGTGGTCGCTTAAATGAAACCCAACATTATCTAACCCAAAATCATTATGAACAATACCTGAAAAGATATGTTCTGCAGAATGCTGCTGCATGTTATCAAAACGATGCTCAAAATCAACCCTGCCAGTTACTTTGCTTCCGATTTCGATAGGTTTTTCAACGAAGTGATCAATTATTTCACCTTCATCAGACTTTCTTATCTGAACATCGGTTAGCATAACATTATCAATTGTTCCATAATCCGGAGTTTGTCCGCCTTCTTCCGGAAAAAAACAGGTTCTATCTAAATGTATAATATAATTTCCTTCATGCTTCTTGTCATCTGCTTTCTCGCAAGAAAGAACGACAGCTTCAAATTCGGATTGGTATGCATCTAAATCATATAATTTAAGTGTTGGACTCATTTTTCCTCTTTTCTTTTTGAGATTAGTAATTGTTCAAACTTCTTTATAAAAATTGTTGTGCATTAGCAATTTAAATGAAAATAAAATCCTTCAAAATACCGAAACTTTCTCTAAGCAAATTGTTAGGAAGATAAGCTGGGTGAGCAGGCGCTGCTATTCCGCAAATGTTTGCCTTTGTAACTTTTTTTGCTATATATACACCTCTAAATACATGAAAATTATTAGTTATTATTCCTATTCGTATTTTCCTTAGCTCTTCTTCTGGTGCTTTTGAAAGTCCCATTTGTTTCAATGCACCTCTAACATTTTCCCTGGTATTAACTGACTTATTTTCAACAATTATTCTACCTGCAGGAATTCCTTTCTTAAGAAGATAATCTCTTCCCCCTTCACCTTCTGCAACTGGCTCGTTGAATCCTTTTCCACCTGTAAGGACACAAATTGTATTCTCGTTTTCTATAAGGTATTGATAAGCTTCATCAAGTCTTTCTCTATAAACATAGCTTGGTCCGTAGCTTTTCATCTGTGCTCCAAGGACAATTATATAATCAAGATTTTTGTCAGCTTTATCGAAAAAATCACTGATTATAAGCCCCTGGCAGACCATGATAACCAAAGCAAAAATTGTCAACAAAGAAAGCGCCACTTTCCTTATCCATTTTGGAATAGAATTCCACTTATCTTTTTTTACAAGTAGGAATAATGTACCAAAAACAGCAGACAAAAAAAGCCACATTGCAAACGAAAAAGTTCCGCTTCCTACTGCAAAAATAACAATTGAATATACAAAAAATAAAAACGTAAAAAACAATAAAACACCTGATAAAACTTTTTTCTTCATTTAAAATCCCCTTTTATTTATGATACTGCGCTCATATGAATGATTTTAGCAAACTCAAGATCCTGCTCACTTTCTGATGCAATGAGAAAAGGTCTGCTTCCTCTATTTTTATGGATGTATTCCAAAGCTTTTTTCCTCTCTTTTTCATCCATACCTTCAAATGGTTCATCAAAAACTATAAAATCATCCGAAGCAAAAAAAGCTTTTACAATTTCAACTTCCCTTCTCTCTGCCATAGTAAGCTCAGATACAGGAAGATTCATCCTTTCTTCTGACATAAAAAAGGATAATTCTTCCATAGCTCTTTGTTTACTCCCCCATCTATGAGCTTTTTTAACGTTCCAGATAGCAGACTTTTTAGGATTCAATCTGCCTTCCTGAGAAACATAAGCACTATGAAGTGTAGGATATTTGTAATCTCCCATTCTATGCACTTGTCCACTGTCTGGCTTCACATCTCCCATGAAAACCTTTAGAACAGTTGATTTGCCGCACCCTTTAGGTCCCACAAAAGCATAACACTTGTCCCACTCTATTTCTACGTTAAAGTCTTTCAGTGCATATCTTCCGTCATACTGCTTTGTAATATTGTCTAAAATAATTGTCATTTAATCCCCCTTGTTTTTTTATAAGAAAAAACTAACAAATAAAGGTACCGCCACAACAGTTATTATTCCCGCTACACAAATAGACAATGAACTCATCGTTCCCTCTACTTCTCCAAGTTCAAGAGCCTTAGCTGTTCCTATAGCATGCGCTGATGTTCCGAGTGCAAGACCTCTTGCTATTGGATGTTTTATATGGAAAACTTTAAAAATCATTTCTGCAATCATATTGCCAAAAATGCCTGTAATAATAATAGCTGCAACTGTTAAGGCGATTATTCCACCTGCTTCCTGCGCAACTCCCATTCCTATTGCAGTTGTAATAGACTTAGGAAGAAGTGTAACAATATATTCTTTGGTCAAACCAAAAATCTTCCCCATTACAAATATACTCACAACCGAGCATATAACCCCAGAGGTAATAGATACCATAATAAGACCAATGTTTTCTTTTAAAAGTTTTCTTTGTCTGTACATCGGAATTGCAAGACATACAGTTGCTGGTGTTAGCAAATAGCTCAAAAAATCCGCACTTGCATTGTAATCTTCATAAGATATATTAAAAATAACAAGTATCGCTATAATTATCGTCGAAGAAACGAGCAAGGGATTAAAAACAGCAAGTTTAAAACGTGCCTTTAAACGAACAGCTATCAAAAAAACAAATATACTTAATATCAAACCAAAATAATTAGAATTACTAACAACGTCATTCATTTTAAAATTACACTTCTTTCTTTTCTTTTTTTTCTTTTACAATCTCTGCATAACCATTTGAACCATCCATTTCTCCATTAGGACTAAGAGGACGACGTCCAATACCAAATGTTTCATGAGGTTCAAGTGAAATTTCCTCATCGTTTAATGCTTCAAATACCTGCTGTTTTTTCTCTTTTCTTCTAAGAATAAACTGTGATATACTTCCGGTTGCTGCCATTACCATTGCTGTAGATAACACTACTATTATGATATATGGAACAAGAACAGGTCTAAGATCACTTACAGCTGTCATAATCTTAACAGCTGCAGGAATGAACATCATAGTCATGGTATCGAGTAGAATATTACCTGCGCCTTCTACATCTTCCAGCTTTACTATCTTGAGGGAAAGTGCCAAATACATCAAAATCATTCCATAAACACCTGCTGGTATTGGCAAATGCAAGGTTACATTCAGCACTTCTCCTAAAAATGTAAACGCAATTATCCACATGACTTCTTTTACATACTTCATTTTTCTTTTCCTCGTACTTCAATAACAAAAACTATCTTAGTTTTTTGCTTTTTCAACACCCATGTTTTCCATTATAAAACCAAATTTGAATTTATGGAGATTTTTTTATAAAAAAAGAAGAGGCAGTTTATATACCACCTCTTCAAATCATCTGTCAGTATTAAATTTCACAAAGCAAACATCATATAAAATGACTGTTTATAAGCAAAACAATACAAATATTATAATCAATCAGCATTAAGCGGAAGCTTGGAAAGAGTATCCTGAATCTTCTCTCTAACTTCATCCCACTCCATATCTAATGAATATGCAAGCTCAGAATACAATAACTTCTCAGCTATTCCAAGATACTTTTCATCCATGGATGCAAACTTCTTGCCTTCCATAGCACGTACCACTTTGATATGATAAAGTGTCTTGATGAGACTTATCATCTCATCTGCCTCATTTCTCTTGCATACACCAGAAATAACAATTTCAGCCTTTTTACCAACCGGAAGGTCAATCATGTCAATTTCATGAAGAGAATCCATCATCTCAAGAGCATCCTCTGCTGAAATAACATCTCTCATCTTATCATCCGCACCATCAATAGGCACATACAATACGCCTCCACGATCAATGACTGATACCATCTGATAATACATCTTGTCACTTCCCTTTGGAAGGAAAGAAGGCACTAACATATCATCAACCTTACACAGTCCATGGTTTCCGTAAACAGCAACATCTCCCTTGTTAAGCATTTCCACCTCTCTTTACAACCATCCATTCACTACCACTGTCAAAATCCGTCCCCACAGACCGACAGTTCTTTTACAAAGCACTTTAGTTAAACGTTTTCGCAACTTTGCAAAAAAAATGGCTCACAAGGATGAACTGTGAGTCACCGTTCGTACTTTGATTATAACACACATATTACTAAAATGTAATACTTTTAGATACGGAATTTTGAAATAAATTTTCATCCCCTGATTTATCGGCATTTTGTATAAAAAATATTTATATATGTTTTTTTCTAATAATCCGTGTCACTCTTCTGTAGTAAATTGATAAACTCATACAGCGACATTTTATTGAAATGCTCCGTTTGATGCTTTTTTAGCATTGCATTATAGGATTCTCTAACTGTATGGTTCCATTCAAAGCCAAGGCTTGTCATTAATTGTTTAGAACGCTCATTTCCATCAGCATAACAGCACCACAATTGTGCAAATTGATGATTACAAAATCCGTAACAAATTACTTTCCAGGCCGCTTCTTTTGCTAAACCTTTGCCCCAAAAAGGCACTCCTATCCAATATCCAAGCTCTGCTTCATTTTCTTTTATACCACGAGATTTTATAGGTCCTAATGTAAGACTTATATTCCCAATAGGTGTATTCTCCAAGGCATCTAGATTATACTTTGCCAAAGTGCCTTTCTTGGGAACTATAGCAAAATTATTCTTTTTACTGTAAATCATCCTTATGATAGTCAAACTATAAGAAAGACTCTGGTGAGGCAGCCATCCTGCATTGAAACCAATTCTAGGATCAGAAGCCAAGGAATACAAAGAAGGCGCATCTTCTTCTATCCATGGTCTTAAAATAAGCCGATCAGTTTCTAAAATGACTTTTTCACCAGAGTCTATCATCTATTCACCACAATTATCATCAGTTATTAAATATTTGATCCTTTATGTCTAAACAAGCTGTCCGAACCGCTTCCTGCAATAGCGTCCTTAATATATTCAAGAATTATTGCCGAATATGCCTGTTTTCCATTCTTTGTATAATTCTTGTCAAATGATACAAATTCTCCATTTTCAAAGCAAATGAGCATTGCGCCTTCACCTCTTCTTACAATGTATTCAGTACCATTTGTTCCTTCTGCCTTAGTATATTCATAATCATTTTCAACCAAAAATCCGTCTATATCCTGAAGATAGTCATCTGTTGATACCTGTACATTCTCTCCTTCCATAGTCAATACCTCCTCTGTATTGTCTGGTGTATAGCTTTCAGCAGCACCAATATCCCCTGCTGCCTCATTTTCAGTTGGTATCTCAATTGAATCTGTTACTTCTTCGTTTACTATAGGCTCTTCTGGTATTGAGTCTTCTATAATAATTTCATCTTCAGCTAGTGCTGTTTCAGGTTCTGTAATTGCCATTGCTGGTTCTTCCAAGGCCATTTCAGGCATCTCTGGCATTTCTGCAAGTACCGGCTCTTCTGCCATTGCTGGCTCTTCTAACGCTATTTCAGGTTCTGG
>NZ_KE384207.1:37765-132947 GCF_000424545.1 Butyrivibrio sp. NC3005
GCAGGTTCTTCTAACGCTATTTCAGGTTCTGGCATTGCCATTACCGGTTCTTCCAAGGCCATTTCTGGCATCTCTGGCATTTCCGCAAGTACCGGTTCTTCTATGACCTGCGAATCATTTGCCTGCATTTCTTCAAGAGGTATCTCTGAAGCCTGATAATCAGGATTCATTGCGCTTTCCAGAGCTTTTGCTGCATCTGCCATTTCCTTTGCTGCAGCCTCATCTGTTTGACTAAGAGCTGCTTCATTTGCCTTCATTGCAGCTAATAAATCATCTACACTTGCAGTTGATAAATCCTGACCTGCCAAAATTTCTTCTATGCTCATGTTTTCCATAGTGACTCCTTTCACTTGAAATCAACTTTCATAAAAAATTCAGACATCTAGCATACTGCATGCGCTCAATATCAGGCAAAAAGAGTTATACAATATACCAGCCTCAAGACCTCCTGTCCAAAGGCATTGACACGATGCCACCTCGAAAAATATATCGACTGCTTATTGTCAGAAATTTATAGCTGCCGATAACATTTCCCTTATGTTTTCGACAGCTTTACTGTATTTTCAAAACTCTTATTAATATTATAACTGTTTTTTGAATATTTTTATACTATTTTTTATTTATAGGGCATGCGTTCTTGCAACTATTGCACCCTACACACAAATCTTTTTGAATTTTCGGATAAAAGAACCCCTCTTTATCTTCATGCATTGTAATAGCAGATACAGGACAAGCATTTGAACAAGAATAACATCCACAACAATTTTCCTTTTGCTCAAACAAAACAGGTACTTTTTTTGAACCTGTGTTTGATGATAAAGTATTCATTTTTTTCTTTAAGCATTTGCGTATAATCTTGCGACCAACTCTATATATCTTATTTCTTAATTTCTGAACCTTATTAGGATTAATAATTCCATCAACTGCTTTTTTTACACCTTTTTTCATTTCATAAAAAAAGAGTGTCCGCATTTCACTTTCATTAGATGCCTTAACAAGTGACTGATTATGTCTTACAATTTCATCAGCACTTATTTTTTTACTTACTACTACCTGTTCAATCTCAGAAAAAAGTTTTTGTCCCTTTTCGCTATGAATTATCAGTACAGAAACACCATCTTTTTCATAAAATTCTGGTTCTTCTTCTTGAATTCCCCAAAAATCTCCCATTGTTATATCAGTATTTCTATCAACACCTTTAAAAGTACATTTATAACAAGATGGTCTTAAAAAGAAGTCGAACACAAATCCGCGCATATAGGCATTTTTTTTAAAGTTTTCACTAAAACAAATGCCATCTTTATAACTAACCTTAAAAGAATAATCAAGCCATCCGTTTTCTTTATTTCTAAAAGAAATCTTATCTATCTCTTTTCCATTAGATATTTCTTTTAAATATGATGAAAAAACCTTGTGACTAGGAACACCATGACAAATAAAATCGACTAATATCAAATTTTCAGGTCTTGATTTTAAAAACTTTAATAGTCCTTCATTCTGACATGGAGTTCCACAAAAAAGAACAATTCTATCTTCTTTTAGAAATTTTCTTACATCCTTATAAGCTGTATTTATATTGCTTTGAACGTATTTACTTCCTAAAAGCTGATTCAAATCTTCTTTTTTTGTAACATATTTATGAAATACTTTTCCATCTGAATCAATAGCAGCTCCAAAAACAACTCCATTCTTCTCAAGAACTTTTTTAGAAAGCTCTGCAAAAACTCCTCCCGAAGATGATTTAAGCCTATCTTCACTTTTACTATAAGCAGCTATACAAATCGAATTTTTGTTCATCTATTTTTCCTAACTAAACACTCTTTTTGCAAACTCGGAAGCCTCAAAACGCTTTCTTTCCAATATATGCCTAACCGTTTCTTCATTATAAGTCATGTCTAAATCAGATAAAAAGCTTCCTGATTTGACTCTTTTATCCTCAAGCTCGAAAGTTTTTAACAAAGTATCTATTCTCGAATTCATATTTCCGGTTCCATCTGTTCCAATCCTGTCAAATACAGCAAAAGGTTTATTAAATAGAATAGAAAATACGCTTCCATGAAAAGAATCTACAAAAGCCGCTTCTGCATTCTGATATAAATAAAGAAACTCAGCAGGTCCAATAATCCACGTCTTATCTGAATTAAGAATATCTATCACCTCAGCGTTCATTTCTTTTGCTTTTCTGTTTATAAAAGCATCGTACTCTTCAGATTTTTCTCCTAGAAAATACTTTACTACAAACCGTCCTTTAGGCTTATACTTGCTTTTTTTGGCTAGTCTGCTCCATTTTTCTTTAGCTATCAGCATAGTAGGATCAACAAGAACTGTAGCTTCTTTTTTTGTAAGCTTCTCCACTATCTCTCTACCTGCATCTTCTCTTACAGAAATATCCTTGAATTCCGAAAGACACTTTGAGTATTCCTCAACATACTCATCTGGAATTTCAGAGACACCAAAACTGGCAGAAAAAGCTACTCTCTGCTTTTTATCTGCAAATTTAAGAAAGGCTCTAGGCACATAATAATAGAAGTACGGATTCCATACCTGGTCACTTCCAACTGCAAAATAATCATATTTTTCTTTAACATGTGCGTCTACACTCGTTGCACCATATGGAATAATATCGTTAGACCAATCGATATTTAGATCAAATAATTCCCATGTGTAGTTATAAGATTTCTTGCGAGTTAATTTCAAATAAAATTTCTTCACAAAAGATTTTAATACTACTTTTTTTCTATTGAACTTTCTCCATCCAATAGTCTTTACATCATAACCTTTGCTTTTTAGAAACTCCTGCAACGCATAATTCTGCAATCTGTTTCCAATATTGTTGTCTACAATGGTTATAATACCAATTCTTTTTTTCTTCAAAATTCCCCCCAAAGCTCATCTTTTCACAAACTGATAATTACAAATCTGAAAAATCAGTTATTTCTTCCAAAACCTTCACGAAATCTTCTAGTCCATTTTTATCATCCTGACTAAAACGATCAAGCAAAGGACTATCTATATCAAGTACACCTACCAACTTGCCATTTTTATGTATTGGCACTACAATCTCAGAATTAGATGCGCAATCACATGCTATATGTCCAGCAAATTCATGCACATTTCCAACTACTAATGTTTCATCCTTATCTGCTGCTGTTCCGCATACACCTTTTCCTAAAGCAATTCTTATACATGCTACTTTTCCCTGAAATGGACCTAGAAGAAGTGAGCCTTTATTCATCAAATAAAAACCTGCCCAGTTTAAATCCTCCAAATTCTCTTTCAAAAGTGCTGATGCATTGGAAAGAACTGGTATAAAATTTGGTTCATCTGCAGCTAAAGCCTTTAACTGCTCAGTTAATAATCTATAATCTGTCATAACTATCCTTTCACTAATAACCACAATATATCTATCATATATCTAAAATGTTTTTTACACAATATATAAATTTGCGCTTTGCAGTTCATTTTTGATTATAGTTAAAGACTTATCTAAACTCAATGACATTTAGATTAAAAGCCTACCGGTAAGCAAAACAAACTTCGTAAAATATCTTTGTCTTATAAAAAAACATAGCAATCATGCGATTTGTTTAACTTAGTCGCACAACTGCTATGTTTTCTAAAAAGTGGACTAGACGGGAGTCGAACCCGTGTCCAAAAGTCCGTCCGCTGTCCTTCTACTATCATAGTAAACTGTTTTGGAAAATCCCATTCCCTCATAGACCCATCAGTTTACGAACAAATCTATTTAGTAGCTTCATGATACGCCCATAGTCTCAAAGCTTTGACTATGTCGTTTCCTACAAGTTTGACGTCAGATTCTTAATATGTAGGTGTACTAAGGCTGACGGCCACAGCACTTAGGCTGCGAATGCTAATTCGTTATCGTTAGCGTTTAATTTTAATTTGAGGTTTAACGCACCATCTCGCGGATAGCTTCTCCAGTTTCAAAACCCCTGTCGAAACCTTTACTAGCCCTTATTTAATTTTCATAGAATTTAATTCTAACAAAAAAGCCTTGCAATTGCAAGACTTTTTCGAATAAAAAAACATTTCACCTTATAACTTTCCAAATCAAACATCAGCCTGTATGCTTCAGCTTACTGTTCCCATTTACCATTATCTTCAAGTGTATAAATTGAAGTTTTATCTGGAAGATTCAAATCTCGCGTCTGTATACCTGCATTGTTATTGAAAATGATATACTTATAATTTCTAGAGGAATCTATATCTACTTTGTATAAGCGATTTGCACTATCTACAAGTTCCATCTTTACGCCTGGCCAGTTCTTATTAAAATCAGATAAAGCTGTTTTCTGTGATAATACTTATCTTAATCTTAGCTTGTATTCTTTTTCAACAGCCCTTTGCTGATCGCGCTTTGCAGCAGTTTCACGTTTGTCGTAAAGCTTTTTACCTCTGCCAAGTCCTATTTCAACCTTAACTCTGCCTCTTTTGAAATAAACCTGTAGAGGAACAAGTGTATATCCTTTTATCTTAACCTGTTGTTCCATTTTAAGAATTTCATTCTTATGCAAAAGAAGTCTTCTAACTCTAAGCGGATCCTTGTTAAAAATATTTCCCTTTTCATAAGGACTGATATTCATTCCGCAAAGCTGCGCCTGTCCACCTGCGATTACTACAAAAGATTCTCCAAGCGAACAGCGTCCCATTCTGATAGATTTAACTTCTGTTCCAACAAGCTCAATTCCTGCCTCATATTTTTCTTCAATAAAATATTCATGATATGCCTTTTTATTATTGGCAACCAACTTTATTTTCTCTTCTGCCATTATTCTGCCCCTGACTACTTTCTCTTTTTCTTTTGTTTGTCACGTTGTGCTTTAGACGTAGCTGACTTTTTAAATTTGTGCACCTTATACTTTTTATGACCTTTTTTGGGACGCGGTTTTCCTGTTCTTCCATCTGGTTCATAGTTCTTTAAAAGTTCTTTCTTACGCTCTAATGCTCTCTTTTCCGCTGGAGTCATGAGATTATCTTCTTCATCAAATCTCTCTGGTTCCATTTCGAGAAGTTCTTCCAGTTTTGAAGCTAATTCATCTTCATTAAAGTATCCTTCTTCAAAGTAATCTTCATCAAATTCTTCTACATCTTCATCTAATCTTGATTCTTCGAGAAGTTCTTTGCTTTTTCTTGCTTCTTCAACTTTCTTGTGTCTATAGGACTCGCGATTAACTTTAATGCTGTCTTCATCCATCCAGTCTTCTACAATTGCAAAATCAATACTCTTTTCAAGTCTATCAGCACCGATTACCTTTATACGAACTTTCTGACCTAAATGATAGGTTATACCGCTTTCCTCTCCTACAAGGCACATATTCTGCTGATCAAAAATATAATAATCATACATCGAAGAAAGTCGAATAAGTCCTTCACATGTATTATCAAGCTCTACGAACATTCCCCACGCAGTTACACCTGAAACTACGCCGTCAAAACACTCTCCTATATGCTGTTCCATAAACTGAGCTTTTTTGAGCTTGTCTGTATCTCTTTCGGCATCGTCTGCTCTTCTTTCAGTCTTACTGCAATGAACTGCAATATCTGGAAGTATCTCGTTATAATGAGCTATTTTGGTGTCATTCATTCTGCCTCTTATGACATCTTTGATAATCCTATGTATCTGCAAATCAGGATATCTTCTAATAGGAGAAGTAAAATGACAATAATAATTCAAAGCAAGTCCAAAATGTCCCATACACTCTGTTGTATACTTTGCCTGCATCATGCTTCTTAGAGCAACTCTGCTAATTATTGCTTCTTCTGGTGTCCCTTCTATTTTTTGCATCAGCTTTTGAATTTCCATTGGTCTTATTTCCTGACCCTTAGTGCTAAGAACATATCCAAAACCTTTGATAAATGTTTTTAATGTATCTATTTTTTCTGCAGAAGGCTGCTCATGTGAACGATATACAAAAGGAGTCTGAAGCCAATAAAAATGCTGTGCAACTGTTTCATTTGCAGCTAGCATAAAATCTTCTATCAGCTCATGCGAAGCATCTCTTTGTTCTCTAATAATATCTAATGGATTACCCTCTCTATCAAGAATAATCTTTGCTTCCTGAGTTTCGAAATCTATTCCGCCACGTTCGTGTCTTTTCTTTTTTAGTATTTTTGCAAGTTCATACATCTGTTCAAACATTGGTACAAGCTTTTCATACTTAGCCATTTCCTCTTCGTCGTGGTCGAGAATAATTTTCGATACGCTTGTATAAGTCATTCTCTCATCAACATTTATAACAGATTCTACAATTTCATGATCTATAATATCTCCGCTTTTATCAATGGTCATAAGACATGACATTGCAAGTCTGTCTTCGCCATGATTAAGAGAACATATTCCATTTGACAACTTATGCGGAAGCATTGGAATAACTCTATCTACAAGATAAACGCTGGTTCCTCTTTTTTTAGCTTCTCTATCAAGAGCAGAGCCTTCCTGAACGTAATTGGCAACATCCGCGATATGAACACCTAGATGATATAGTCCGTTATCATCAATTGTAAGACTTACTGCATCATCAAGATCTTTACTCTCCTCACCATCGATTGTGACCATCATAACATCTCTAAGGTCTTGTCTACCTGCGCAGTCAGCTTCAGATACAGTATCAGCAGTTCTTTCTGCCTGATTCTTTACTCTTTCAGGGAACTCATTTGGTAGGTCATATCCTTTCACAATAGACATAATGTCTACGCCTGGATCATTTACATTACCTATTATCTCTGACACTATTCCTTCAGGCTTTTTATCAGCAAAAATATCTCCGTAATAAGTAAGTTCCACCACTACCTTATCACCATCTACAGCTCCTCTGCTCTTTTCCTTAGGGATGAAAATATCATTAGGAATCTTATTATTATCTGGGTGAACAAATCCAAAAGTTCTGGAACTCTCATATGTTCCTACAACACTTGTAATGGCTCTTGTTACAATCTGAGTAACTTTTCCTTCTGTTCTTCTTCCGCCCTGATCAGGTAATATCTTAACTTCTACCGTATCTCCTAAAAATGCTCCACCAGTATTATATTCAGAGATATAAATATCTTCACTTCTACCTTCAACTGTGACAAAACCAAACCCTTTAGCATTAGACGTGTATGTTCCATACACATGGTTTTGTCCTTTTATAAAACGACCTCTTTTATTTCTTTCTATCTGGTTCTCTTCGACTAACTCCTGCAAAATTCTTGCAAGTTCATTTCTATCTTCTTTTTCAACTTGTAAAAAAGCTGCAATCTCTTTTTCCTTCATTGGAGAATAATGAGTATCAAAAATAAAATCTCTTACCATTCTCTTTCTATCAGGAGAAACATTAAATTCAGAAATGAAATTTTCTTTTACTCTTTTAGATTTTCCCTTTGTCCCTGATTTCTTCAATACTAACTTGCTTTCACTTTTCTTCTTGTTTTTCTTAGACATATTTCCACCATAACTAAAAACAGGCACTCTTATATAAAATAAGAGTGCCGCATAAAAACTTACTATTAACCCAACTTTCCAATACTAAGGAGAAGGCTCAAAACAAAAAACGCGATTGATAAAATCACTGTAGCCTTAATCATAATTCCCTCTTTGGAACGTCCTTTAATCTTGGACCAATAAGTCTCAGTTGTCTGACCTGTCAAAGCTCCAAGTCCCTGAGATTTGCCCTGCTGAGCCATAATAAGTCCAAGCAATGCTAAGCACACTACCAAATAAACTGCATTAACTAATAATTTAACAAAAAACCCGATTCCCATCTAAATCTCTACCTCCATAGGCTAAAACCAGCTACTGCATGTCTATGATAGTAACTATTTAGCCCTTTTTATAGTATAGTCTAATTAATTATTTTTATAAACAGATATTTAATAGATTAGCATAACATTGCAAATATTTCAAGTTCAAAACAAGATATGTTTCTCAAGTTCACTTACAACTGACTTTAAGCAACCATCCTCAAATGGATTCTTAAGGCCAACTTTTTCAATGAGTCCATTGAAGAAATCAGAAGCAGAAAGATTGCAAAGCTTCAAGTAACTTGCCCATGCAGCCTTATAATCTTTATCCATCCACGCTTTGTACTGAAGAGCATCTGTTCCTGCGATACAATAATCAATGTAGTAAAGAGGGCTATCATAAATATGGTGCTTATTCTGCCAGAAAGCGCCACCCTCATAAAGAGCATTTCCTGAATAATCCATGTGCGGACGGTACTCACGCTCAAGATCCTTCCACACTTCATCTCTCTGCTTAGGAGTAAGTCCTGGATTGCTGTATGCAATATGCTGGAACTCATCAACCATTGTTCCGTAAGGGATGAAGATACATGAATCTTCAAAATGCATCTTGATATAATCATCACTTCTATCACCAAAGAACATCTTCATCCATGGCTCTGTGAAGAACTCCATTGACATAGAATGTGTCTCTGCTGTTTCCATTGTTATATCTGTATGCTCGATAATCTCATCGTTACGCACAACAAATCCCTGGAATGCATGTCCGCATTCGTGTGTAATAACATCTACATCTCCGCTTGTTCCATTAAAGTTGGCGAAAATAAATGGTGACTTATATCTTGGTATATATGTCATATATCCACCAGTTTTCTTCGTCTTTCTGCCAAGTACATCGAAAAGCTCATTTTCACACATGAAATTCATGAATTCTGCAGTTTCAGGAGAAAGTTCATTGTACATCTTTCGTCCATTTTCCAAAATCTGCTCAGGAGTTCCGATTGGAGCTGGATTTCCATTTTTAAAATATACTCCCTCATCCTCAAAATGTAGATGATCAAGACCAAGTCTCTTTCTTCTAACTTCATGAAGTTTTTCAGCAAATGGCACGAAATCTTTCTTGACCTGCTCGCGGAATGATTTCAAATCTTCCATTCCATAACAGTTTCTACGCATGCGCGCATATCCAAGTGGAAGATAGTTCTCGTATCCAAGTGTTGTTCCCTGAAGAGTACGATTCTTTACAAGCTTATCATAGATATCATCCATCTGCTCTTTATTATCTGCAAAAAACTGTGAATATTTTTTCCATGCTTCAACACGTACATTTCTATCACTGTTACGAAGATATGGCTCCATAAGTGAGAGATTCAAAGTCTCGCCATTCCAATCAATCTTTGCAGTAGCAAGAAGCTTATTATACTCATCCTGAAGCTTGTTCTCTTCCTGCATAAGTGGAAGAATCTTTTCGTCAACAGATTTTGCAGCGAGCTCCATGTTTTTGAAAGCAACTGGTCCAATCTTTTTCTCGAGATAATCACGATACTTAGAAGTGGCAAGCTTTTGCTCATAATGTACACATAGATTTGCAATTACAGGGAGCACTTCATTATAATAATCAGATTCTTTTGAATAGAACTCATCTGTCATATCGCCATCATGTCTGATATATGCAATATTAAACTCTGTGTTAAACTCATTCTGAAGTTCATAATACTTCTTATGAACTTCAAACTGTTCCTCTCCGGAAGTTGCATTATCGAACTCTTTCTCGAGTTCTACGAACTGATTCTTTATTTTCTCTATGTCAGCACGCTTATATGGCATTTCAGAAAATTTCATATACATCTCCATTCTGCTATCATTTTTCGAAAACTAAAAAATATTAAAGTAATTCTTCCATCTCAGTGATAAGGTTGTCAAATTCCTTAAGAGCCTCTTCAATAGGAGCTGGAGAACTCATATCTACTCCTGCTATCTTCAAAAGGCTAATAGGATCTGCACTGCAGCCTGATGATAAAAACTTGAGATAGTTTTTAACAGCGCTTTCACCTTCTTTAAGAATCTTAGTAGCAAGTGCAATAGCCGCAGAGAAACCTGTTGCATATTGATATACATAGTAATCATAGAAGAAATGAGGAATTCTTGACCATTCAAGCGCAATTCCCTCATCAACAACAACATCTTCACCATAGTAAAGCTTGTTAAGATCATAATAAATCTTATTCATTACTTCACTTGTAAGTGTCTCGCCGTTTTCCTCTATCTCATTTATCTTAAGTTCGAACTCAGCAAACATTGTCTGTCTGTAGAGTGTTGTTCTGAACTGTTCAAGGAAATAATTGATAAGGTATGCACGTTTCTTCTTATCTGTTGTTTTAGACAAAAGATTCTTCATCATAAGAACCTCATTGCAGGTACTTGCAACTTCAGCAACGAAAATCACATAGTCATTATAGACTTTTGGCTGATTATGAACAGAAAGATAGCTGTGCATTGTATGTCCAGTCTCATGAATAAGTGTAAACTGACTGTTAAGGTTATCCTTATGATTCAGAAGAATATATGGATGAGGTGTAGATAATCCAGAAGAATAAGCACCGCTTCTCTTTCCCTCATTTTCATATACATCAAGCCATCTGTTATCATAAGCTGTTCTTACAACTTTCGCATAATCTTCTCCCAAAGGTTTGATAGCTTCAAACACATTCTCTTTAGCCTGTTCAAAAGTAATCTTCTCATCTACATCAGCAACTATTGGATTGTACAAATCATACATGTGAAGCTCATCAACATTCAACAGCTTTTTACGAAGTTTCATATATCTATACATTGAATCCATGTGCTTATGAACTGTATCAATAAGATTCATATATACACTTGTAGGAACTTCTGTAGCATCAAGTGCAGCCTCAAGATTGCTGTTATACTTTCTAATCTTAGAGAAGAATGTCTGCTGTTTTGTATGAGCATCAAGAATTGCTGCTGACAAAGCCGCATGGTCTTTCCATGTCTCATAGAAAGTCTTGAAAGCATTCTCTCTAAGTTTTCTATCAGAGCTCTCCATAAGAGAAATATATGTTCCCTGAGTAAGTTTATGCTTATTTCCTTCTGAGTCTTCCACATCCGGGAACTTAATATCTGCATTTCTAAACACATTTCCAATCGTTGCAGGTCCATTTGCCATTTCACCTGTTGCAGCAATTATTCGCTCTTCATTTGCAGACAACATGTGATCTTTGCGATGTCTGATACGCTTAATCGCAAGTCTATATAATTCTAGGCCTTCTTCCTCTTTAAAGAATTCTTCAAGCTTGTCATCTGCAATTTCCATAATCTCTGTATCAGCAAAAGAAAGAGCACTATTAATTGCAACATAAGCGCTTAATGCTTTACCCTTTCTAGCCTGTGTTTCACTGTTAGAAACATCCTGATCAGCCTCAAGACTGGAATAACCATATACCTTGGATATAAGCTCGCCTAGTTCGTCATTAAACTCGAACCAGGACAAAAGTGTTTTTGCATCTGATGAAAGCTTACCTTTGTAATCTTCCACTTTTTTCAATAATTCATACACTTTAGCAAGATCGTCATTCCATTCGTTGACATCATTATAGATATCCTTGAGATTCCATGTATACTGCTCTGGAATTTCGCTTCTTTTTAAAATCTTTTTTTCTTCCATTTTGATCCCCTTTAATAATTCAAATAGTTAGCCAAAGCTTACATATATCTTATCTAAAAGCGGCTCTTTTCAAAGCCGCTATTTATAAGTTAGTTAAATATGGTCTTTTTCTTTATTTCTCAACAACGGTGTTTTCAAATAATAGCCAGCAAATACTATAGAACTAAGTGACCATGTTATTGGATAAACCCAGTTTACAACTGCTATATTATGGATAAAATATCCAACAAATACCAGTATGGACACTCTAATAATACACCAGCATATAAGCATCACAACCATTGGAACAATAGCTTTTCCAAGACCTCTCATAAGTGCCGCCATTGCATGTGAAAAAGCAAGAAGACAAAAAAACAATGCACAAGTTCTAGCTCTCACTGTTCCATAATCAACCACTTCACTTGTTTTGTCAAAAGAACTAATAAATACTGGAGCAAGAATAAAAATAAAAACTCCAATAATTTCTGCTACTATTACAGACACTGTTGTTCCAAATCTTGCGCCTTCTCTTGCTCTATCAATATTACCTGCTCCAAGATTTTGGCTTACGAATGTAGTAATCGCCATAGCAAAACTTGTTATAGGTAAAAATGCAAATCCCTCAACTTTGGAATATGCACCTGCTCCTGCCATTGCATATTCTCCAAAACTATTAATATTGGATTGAACTACAATATTTGCAAATGCAATGATTGAATTTTGAAATGCAGAAGGAAGTCCAAATCTTATGATTTTTTTTAGCATTATGCCATCAAAAGAAATCAGATTTACTCTTATTCTGTAATCAGCATTAATGTTCAGCAATCTAATAAAACATAAAACAGCACTTACAAGCTGAGAAATTGCAGTTGCTAAAGCAGCAGCCCATACACCACGTTTGAAGAATCCTATCAGTGTTATATCTAGCACAATATTGATGACTGACGAAATAATAAGATAGTACAGCGGATGCTTACTATCTCCTGCAGCCTGCAATATTCCCATAAGTGTGTTATACATAACAAAGCCAATAGAACCTAAAAAATACAATCTGAAATAAGCAACCGAACTTGGCATTACATTATCAGGCGTTCCCATTAATACTAGAATTTTGGGTGTAAAAAATACGCCAATAATAGTCATAAGAACACCGCTTACTATACCAAGTGCTACAGCTGTATGAACAGATTTCTCAATACTCTGTTTATCTTCTGCACCTATATATCTTGCTATTACAACTCCTGCACCCATCGAAAGTCCCTGAAAAAATCCAATAAGCAAAAATATAAGACTTCCTGCGCTTGTAACAGCAGATAAAGCTGTTGTGCCAAGATAATTGCCAACAATATAAGAATCTGCCGTATTATATAGTTGCTGAAATAAATTACCAAGAAATATTGGAATAGCAAACAATGTCATCTTCGACCATACACAGCCAGAAGTCATGACATTCTTATCTGCTATGCTATGTGATTCTTTTTTCATTATTTCCTATCTATTTAATTCTAAACAATATAATAATTTAAGTATTACTAGTTTTAGTTACAATACACTTTTTCTTTAAAGAAATGAATTTAGAATATTTAATAACCCTAAAAAGAAAAAATTATTTTTAAATTCTGCCTACACGCTTATTGCATGGTAGTGTTAAGTCAATTTTGTTAACACTATATGCATAAAGCGGTAGGCAACAACTAGATATTATATACTCAAATTGTTTTTAATTACTTCTTTCGAAGATTATCAGCAATTTCGATAGCCTTATTAGTTTCCCCATTTTCAAGTTCATCATAAAGATGACACTTAACAACATGTCCATCGAAATCCTTTGCCTTTGGATTTTCTATCTTACAGCACTCCATACAATGTGTACATCTTGTGTGGAATCGGCATCCCTTAGGCGGATTTGCAGGTGATGGAATATCTCCTTCAAGAAGAATTCTATCAAGTTTTCTATCCGGATCAGGTATCGGAATAGCTGAAAACAGAGCCTGTGTATATGGATGAAGAGGATGTGCAAAAATTCCCTCTGTCTTACCAGTCTCAACAAGACCTCCAAGATACATAACACCAACAGTATCAGATATATGCTCTACTACAGAAAGATCATGTGAAATGAAGAGGTAAGTAAGCTTTCTGTCTTTCTGAAGTTTGCGAAGCAAGTTAATAATCTGAGCCTGAATAGAAACATCAAGAGCAGATACTGGTTCATCACATACTACAAATTCTGGTTTAAGAGCAAGTGCTCTTGCAATACAGATACGCTGTCTCTGTCCGCCAGAGAACTCATGCGGATAACGTTCTTTGTAGTATTCCATAAGTCCGCATTCTTTCATAACCTTTGAAAGATATTCTTCATATTCTGCTTCAGGAACTATGTTATGTTCACGAACAGCTTCTCCAATAATCTCACCTACAGGAAGTCGAGGAGAAAGTGAAGAATATGGATCCTGGAAAATAATCTGCATCTTTGTACGAAGATCATGCATCTGCTTCTTATCAAACTTACTGATTTCCTGACCGTTAAAAATAATCTCTCCATCAGTTTTCTCAATAAGTCTAAGGATAGTTCTACCAGTTGTTGACTTACCACATCCAGACTCACCAACAAGCCCCATTGTTGTACCACGTTCAATGTTAAAAGAAACATCATCAACTGCTTTAACCTGGCCAGTTACACCACCAAAAAATCCACCCTTAATAGGGAAATACTTTTTTAAATTTTTTATCTGAAGAATATAATCTGACATTATTTTGTACCCCCTTCATCGCACAAATAACAACTTACTTCATGTGTCGGGGATACATGATAAACACCAGGATATGCACCTTCACACTTACTTATGCACTTATCGCAACGATCCTTGAAGTAGCAATAATTAGGCATATTAATTGGATTTGGAACGTTACCAGGTATACTGTAAAGTTCATCAACCTTCTGACCTACAACCGGCTTACTCTTCATAAGACCAATTGTGTATGGATGTCTTGGATCATGGAAGATTTCCTGTGCTGTACCTTTTTCAATTACTCGACCAGCATACATAACAACTACATAATCAGCCATCTCTGCTACTACACCAAGGTCATGTGTAATAAGCATGATAGAAGAATTGATCTTTTCCTTAAGTCCTCTAAGAAGATCAAGAATCTGAGCCTGAATAGTAACATCAAGAGCTGTTGTAGGCTCATCAGCAATAATAAGCTTAGGATTGCATGCAAGAGCCATAGCAATCATAATACGCTGACGCATACCACCAGAAAGCTCATGTGGATACATGCGGTAAACACCTTCCTTGTTAGCAATACCTACAAGCTGAAGCATTTCAAGAGTACGTTTCTTAACATCTTCCTTGCTCATGTCTTTATTGTGAAGAGCAATGATTTCATCAACCTGATCTCCAATACGGAAAACAGGATTAAGACTTGTCATAGGCTCCTGGAAAATCATAGACATTTTATTTCCACGAAGTTCCTGCATTACTGACATTGGTGCATTTGCAACGCTAATAGCTTTATCACCTGTATTAAAACGAATCTCTCCGCCTACAGTCTGACCAGCCGGACGCTGAACAAGCTGCATCAAAGAAAGTGATGTTACTGACTTACCACATCCAGACTCACCAACTATACCTACTGTTTTTCCCTGAGGCACATCAAAAGATACACCATCAACAGCTTTAACAGTTCCTATATCTGTAAAAAAGTATGTCTTTACGTTATCAAACTCAACACAGTTATTAGGATCTTTCATCTTTGTAACATATTCCTCTTCCGGAATATGTTTTCTATTTCTTCGCTTCTCAATTTCGGAGGTGATTTTTCGATTCTCTTTGGAAATTCTCCTGGATTCTTTAGCGGAGATATAATTTGATTTTGCCATAATTACTTATTCTCCCGATATATCTGCATGTGAGAAATACAAGTATTTCTCACATGTTACTAATCTAAAATACTATAATCTGTATCTACCTTTTGGTCTATAATCATCTCTTCATCTTAGGATCAAATGCATCTCTAAGACCATCACCTATAAAGTTGAATGCAAGTACTGTAAGAAGGATGAATATACCAGCTGGAAGCCATACAAATGGGTAATTAGTCATTACGAAGGAATCATTAACTGCATTAATGATACTTCCCCATGAAGCTGAAGGATACTTAACACCCATACCAAGGAAGCTAAGTGTTGCCTCAGCAAGAATAACTTCACCAAGTCCCATACTTGCAAATACAATAAGCTGTGGCATTACGTTCGGTACAAGATGACGGAAAATTCTTCTAGGTATGCTGATACCTGTTGCCTCTGCAGCAATCATAAATTCCTGCTCACGAAGAGAAAGAATCTGACCACGTACGATTCTGGCAATTCCAACCCATCCAATAACACCCATGATAATACAGAGCATATAAATTCTAAATGTTGATGAAGCATGATAGTAATCCATTACAGATCCCAAAATAAGGTACAAAGGCATAGACGGAATACAATAAATAATATCAACAAGTCTCATCAGAACATTGTCAACCCATCCGCCAAAGAAACCAGCTATTCCACCGATAACCATACCAATAAATACTTCAAGAAAAATAACAACAAAACCAATCAGAAGGGAAATTCTACCACCAAACATAAGTCTTGCAAGAAGATCCATTCCATTTCCATCTGTACCAACCCAGTGCTTTGAAGACGGCTTTGCATATTTATCAATTACCTGTGTGCTCTTGAAGCTTGAAATCACATACTGACCATTTTTATTTTCATATGTATATTCAACATCTTTGCCATTTTCATCAGCAAAAGTAAATTTACCTGCATCTGCATTTATTGCTTCAATAGCAGCCATCTTATATGCAGGGCTAAGGAATACACCATTTTCAATAGCATTGAAATTATTAGCAGAGATAAATGCGTACTCTTTACCATCAAGACTAATAAGTGCTGAACTACCATCCTGAGTTACGGAATAGTTCTTTCCTTCTGACTCAAAAGTAGACTCATTCTTTCCCATAGCAATAATAGCTGAACGATAGAAATCATATGTAAACTTAATGTCATCTGAATAAGCTGTAAATGATACTTTTGTAGCTATAGCTGCCTCGGTAGCATCATAAAATACTACTCCATCAGCATCATCAAAGAAATATGTCTTGTTACCTTCTGTAAAAGAATGTCTGTTATTGTCAACAGCATCCTTATATCCAGCTGCAGTGTCAAGTTTCTTTTCTGTCTTAGTTATAAGGAACATAACATAAGAATCATTACCAACATTGTCAAGACCAACAAGTGAACCATCTCTTGTCTCAACAATATTACTCTTTTTAGTAGTAGCAAGAATCATCTTAGATGCAACATCTTTAGGAAGTTTCACTCCATCAACATTCTGATACTGGAACTCTTTAATTTCTGTTACACCTGCATATTTTTTGGACATCTGTTCCTTAGTGTAGAACACTTCACTTTCAGAATAAGGGCAAACAGCACCTCCTACAAAAGCAAAAAGAAACATTGCCACTATAATTGAAAGTCCAACGATTGCAAGCTTATTTCTGAAAAAACGCTTGGCAACCATCATTCCCGGAGATAATGTTTTAATACGTGAAGCATCATCAAGTTTCTTTGGCTGACCTTCACTATTTTCAACTTTTTTGTTATCCATACTCATTTCCAATCCACCTTCCTTAGTTTACTCTTACTCGCGGATCTACTACTGCATATAAAATATCAGCAATAAGATTACCAAGGAGTATTAATACAGCCATAAATACCATATAGAACATAACAAAAGGTATATCACCCTGAACTACTGCCTGATATGATGTGTATCCTATTCCAGGAATCTGGAACAAAGTCTCAGTAACCATTGCACCACCAAAAAGACCTGGAAGTGAACCGCCAAGTAGTGTAACAATAGGAATAAGAGTATTTCTAAAAGCGTGGTGATTTATAACAACATTCTCTGAAAGTCCCTTTGCTCTTGCTGTTCTAATATAATCAGAATTCAAAACCTCAAGCATATTAGCACGTGTATATCTCATCAAAGAACCAACAGAAACAACTGTAAGTGTAATTGTTGGAAGTACCATATGATGAGCCATATCCATAATCTGGCCAAAACTTGAAAGCTGTCCATAATTTCTTCCAACGATACCATACAATGGAAGAACATTCATCTTGATTGAAAAAATATACTTAAGTAATGTTGCAAAAAAGAAGCTAGGAAGTGAAATACCAATAAGTGCAATAACTGTTACAGAATAGTCTGTTAATGAATACTGCTTTCTAGCTGCTGCAATACCTGATGGAATAGCAATTAATATTTCTAAGATAAATACAATAAGGCTAAGTGAAAAAGAGTACCAAATTACGCTCTTAAATTTTGCAAGAACCGGCTGATTGAAATACCATGAATCACCAAAATCTAAAGTAATAGCTTTGGAAGCCCATTTAAAATATCCACCAATAATTCCAGAATCCAGACCGTATTGGGCATTTAACTGATCAACCCATTCTGAATAACTCTTAGAACCTGGTCTTTGTGAAAGCTGCATAGCCTGCTGTTCAACATATGATGTTGGCATACAACGCATAATGCCATAGATGATCAGTGATACAAAAAACAACAATACCACAGAAATCATAAGTCGTTTAACAATAAATTTCCACATCTGTCTCTTACCTCTTACCTTTATTTTGAAAGCCTCATGCTTTCATTTCTTTAAAATGCTGGATTTTCGTGTTCGCTAAAATATCAAATACAGCATCTCGCAAAGAAAGGACCATATAATAAACTGGTCCTTTCCTTGCGAGACGGCTCATCCCTAAAAAAGGATGAGCGTCTGTTAGCATGAAATTGATTCAGCTATAAAAAGCGAACACCTTTGTTCTTAATCAAACTAATTATTTCATTTCCATTGTTTCAATTTCATTGTAGAAACTATAGAATGTTGTCTGATCAGGGCAAATTGTGTCAGTCTTAATTCTTTCAGAACTGAAGATGTAAACATCCTGTCTCTGATATACAGGAATCTCAACTGCATAATCAACTATATAATCAAGACACTCTTTATAAACAGCCTTACGATATGTCTGGTCAAGATTTGTACGAGCATCCATAATCATATCATCAAGTTCCTTCTGGTAAATACGATAATGCTTAGCGCTTCCACCCTTTGAGTGATAAATCTGGAACATATCAGGGTCAATGGAAGCACCCCAAGCAGCACACCACATTGGGATTGTACCACTTTCAAGACCATTCCAAAGAACAGTACTATCAGAAAGATCGTTAATCTTGAAATCAAAACCAATTTCCTTAAATGCTTCAGAAGCAGCTGTAAGAATACCGAATGATGGGTGATCACCACTTCCATTACCAGGAATTGTTGCCTCAAGTGAAAGCTTTGCACCCTTAGGAGCTTCAACAAGCTTACCATCTTTTACCTTGAAACCAGCAGCTTCAAAGAATCCAAGAGATGCCTTAAGTGCTGCCTTGTACTTCTCATCTTCAGACATTCCTTCTTTATAAATAGGATTGCCATCTACATCCTTAGAGAATGCGATTTCATAATCTGAATCAGAAGCCTGTGGAGCAGCCCAAGATGTATTAGAAATAGGATAGTTAATTACACTTGCTGCCTCACCATAATAGGAATCAATTGTTACATCACGATATACTGCAATTACAGTTGCAAGAGCTTTACGGAATGCCTTAGATTCCTTAGAAGCTGGATCATCACCAATCTTAACAAGCTGAGAGTTCATACCAATATAACCATATCCAAGTGTATCTGTAAGAACTGTCTCAATCTTATCACCGTTAAGGTCGTTGTTTCCATTCTCACCCTTAATCTGCTCGATAGATTCTTTTGTTCCGTTAGGATCACCTATATCAATAGTACCCTGAACAACACCAGGAATTACATCAGACTTTGTTGTTGCCTTGAACTGGATTTCCTTAATCTTAGGAGCACCCTTGAAGTACTTGTCATTAGCCTTAAGATAAGCTGTCTTGTTCTCATACTTCTCAAATACGTAAGGACCAGCACCAAGTGGCTTTGTCATCTTAGAACGTACACTTGAAAGGTCACCCTTCTTGAAACCAAACTTATGAGCATCATAATCATACTCATCTTTGTTTCCATAATAGTGCATAGGCTCTACTTCGATACCAAGCTGATAAACAGCTGTTGCATCAACGCTGTCAAGCTGAACTTCAACTTCGTAGTCATTTACTTTCTTGATACCTTCTACATAATCAGCAGACTCACCTGTTACTACAGAGTTCTTGTACTCATCAGGAAGACTTTCTGAGAATGTCTTTGTACCCTTTTCTTTATCAGTAGCTGTTAAAACATTCTTTTCGTAAGAAGGATTTGCAAGAATTTCATTCCAGAAATCTTCTTCTGTTGGAACATCTTTATCTTTAAGTGTGAATGTCTTATTTGTATAGTTTGTTGTTATGCTTCCGTTATCGTTAACTTTAGCATATCCCCAAGATGCCATTGACTTAGCAACGTCATTTGCATCAACTGTATCATTCTTTGTTGTGAGACCTTTTCCATTAACATAATCTACGATTCCGTTAATGAACTCTTTTCTTGCAGCTGGGTAATCTGTCTCAAAGAACTTCTTCTGCTGCTCTTCTGTAACATACTTGAAGTCTTTGTTGTCTTCACCCTTCTCAAGAAGAAGTGCAAGAAGTGTTGATGTACCACCTCTATACTTCTCTAAACCAGTAATTGGAAGAGAGTTAAGAGATGAAGCTCCATCATATGATGGATCAAGATATACATAATATGAGAAAATAACGTCATCTGCTGTAAGCTTCTCACCATCAGAGAATACTACATCATCTCTAAGCTTGAAATCATATGATACAGTACCATCCTTATTCTCTTTTGTTGTGAGATCAGCTAAACCGGTATAGTTATATTCCTTACCGTTATATTCCTTCTTCTCACCCTCGATACCTTTAGTAATAATCTCACCTGAACGGTCATTACCAATAAGAGGCAATACTACAAGATCATTGATTCTCTTATCAGGTACTGTTGTTTCGAAGAATTTACAGAATTTCTCGCTCATGTCATCATTAGCGATAACAAGTGGAGCATCACTTCCCTTTCCGCCTTCGCTCTTAGAAGAATCGGAACCATCTTCTGTTTTTTCTGACTTCTTATCACCATCTGTTGAAGTGTTACCACTTCCGGAATTGCCGCCGCATGCTGTCATGCCAGCAACCATAGTTCCTGCCAGAAGTAAAGCCAGAAGTTTCTTTCTTTCTTTCATAAAACTTCCTCCTCACAGTGTATTTATCTACAATCTTCAAAAGTTGAAGATGTAAATTCTTCATTCATGAATTTGCTCTATTTCTATTGCTTTAAAAAAATGATCAAATATCTTTCCAAAAAGTATCAAAGCAATCAAAACAAAAAGCAGTAATAATAGATAGCAAACTTCTATACCAAATCGAATATCTCCAAAATGCTTTACAATAAATATAATGTCACATATGAAGCTTACAATATCAAACAAAATCGAAGTATATACTGCATACTTCATTCTCTTGATGCCCTTATCAAACTCAATTCTATTCATTCGCAACGGCGAAAAAGCATATTTAACAAGTCCAACTACTCCCCATATTACCGAAATAAGTAATGCCAAATATGGAAGAACAACATATATTGTTCTAGATGAATCCGGATTGATAATTCCTGCAAACACCAATAGCAATATCATAAAAATGAAGAAGCCACCAAAAATCAAAATACTTTTATTCTTTTGAATCTTGGAATAAGGAAGATTATAAAAATCACCCTTATAATAGAAGCGATCCCTAAAATGTCCATGGCGATCAACTTCAGGAGTGTGATCGAAATCTCCTTTATAAGGATTATTCAAAAACATGGTACAACTCCTCCTTGACTAAATACTTCACTACGATACCCTATTTACGCGTTGTTGTCAACCCTACACGTACATATGTCTTTTATATGCGGACACTTTTTGTATAAATATGACATCACTATCAATTATATCACGTTTAATCAAGAATTGTTGCATAATTAATCATTTTCTATAAATAAATATTAATTTATATCAAGGTATTGTCTTTCCACTAGCCACATTTTCTAATATTTGCCACGTTAAAGCGCCGCTTTTTAGCACTTTAACGTGGTTTTTGTGTTGTTTATTCGTTTCTGGTAAAAATTATTTTATTTTTACAGAAAGAATTTTTGATGCTTCTGAGTAAACTTTCTTACCCTTGTAATTCTGATATGCCTTAAGCTGGTAATAATAAGTTCTTCCACGCTTTACAGTTCCATCTTCGTAACTACTTCCGGATACTTGCGCTAATTCTTCAAAATTTCCATCCTTTGAAGAACTTCTATATACAACATATCCATCTGCGCTCTTGTCTTTTGTCCACTTAAGTTTTACTCCGTTACTAGTTGCTTTTGCTGAGTTTAACTTTGCAGCTTTAAGTCCATTTCTTCCAACTGTAACTTTGTCTTCAAGTGCTTCTTTAACTTCAATCTCTTCATCTTCGTTATTAAGTCCAAGCACTGTTGTCTTAATAACTGTTTCCTGCTTAGGAGTTCCTTCTTTAACCTGAAACTTAAGTGTAAGAAGTGCTCCCTTGAACTTCTTGGAGGAATCGTTAACAAAAGCAAAAGAAAGACCTTTTTCATCATCATTCTTATAATCTTTGTTAAAGTCTACCTCAGTAAACTTAAGATTAGTTGCGTTAGATGTAAGATCAAGGACATCCTTGTCATACACAACAGCCACTCTTCCATCTGTAAGTTCTGTTTTATCAAGCTTTACTGTGTATGTAAGCTTAATCTTATCTTCTTTTCCATCTGCATCAAGCTTTGAATGAAGTGGAGAACTTGATGCTGCCTTTACCTGTGCTCCAAATGGTAAAGCTGTTGCAAGGAGCAGGGAAGTAAGGCACATAATGGCTGCCTTTTTCCAACTTTTAATCATTACTATCTCCTCCTCAATCATTTGTTGTAGCTGCATCTGAAGCTGCACTATCAGAAGTTGCGTTTTTAGACTCATCATCTACGTTTTCTTCTTTATTAGAAGACTCAGTATTAGAATTATCTTCTTCTGACACTTCACTTGAAGCTTCGTTGCTGCTTGTTTCTTCTGTAGATGCACTGCTTTCTGCTTCATCACTCTTATTTGTAGAAGCTTCTGAAGCTGCATCAGTTGCATCATTCTTCTTTGTCTTATCTTTTACGATAACTTTTACTTCAGCTGTAAGATGCTTACCCTTCTTGTTAGTAGCAAGTGTTGTTACTACAACTTTTGTTTCGCCAGCCTTCAAAGCTCTAATTGTTCCAGACTGTGTTACAGTTGCAACATCTGTATCTTCGCTTTCCCACTCAACTTCATTGTAGCCTTCTGCAAGCCACTTAGGAGAAACAAGTGCTTTTACAGTAGCGCTCTTACCAACTTCAAGTTCTACTTCTTCTTTATCAACTGTGATGTCAGTTACAAACTTTGTATCTGCATGTCCTGTATTGTTCACACGATATACAGATGCATTATAAGCATAATCAAATACTTCAACGTAGAATACATCTTCTGGAGCTTCTACTTTAATTGTCATATCCTCATCAGCTTTTTCCTGATTAATTGCATATCTTCCGATAATAGTCTTCTTGTCACTTCCAAGAAGTATTACTGCTGCAGTATAACGATTATCATAAACTGTAAGGTTATAGTTTCCATCTTTATCTTTTTCTGCGTCAGTCATAAGAGGCTTTGTATTATCTACTGTCATAGATGTCTTCAAGTAAAGTCCCTTACCCTTTAATGTTGAAGGATCTTTTACATCGTTATAATAGCTTGGAACTGCCTCTAATACGATATCAATCTTTGTTCCGTCAGCAAGTGCCTTGCCTTTCTTATCTTTTGGAAGCCAGAGATAATCCTGATACTGGATGTAATTCTTCCATGTTCCATTGTAAGAAAATTCTGCATAATTTTCTTCTTTTGTATCTGTGAAGTAAACTTCGCCTGTTTCGTGATTCTTAATAGTGGCAATTACTCTGCTTGCATTTCTGATCAGTGAATAGTAATAAGAACCAATAGCTGTTCCATTAAGAGAACTTATAGCATTACGATCCTCAACATATTTCTCATCTTCTGCAAACATATTTGGAATATAGTAGTTCTCTTCATTCTCTCCAAAAGGATAAACTGAAAGGAAGTTTGTCTTTTCTATTCCGCAATATGTCTGAGCCTTTTTGCTATAATCTGCATCATGTACATATTTCTGGAAATCAAAGTTTTCAAACATTGAAGAATCCATCCAGCTTCCATAGAATGCAAGGAAAGGAACTGAAAGAGTTGTATTTCCTTTTACATATACGAAACCATCTACATACATTCCGTTTTCAAATCCGGAAAGATACTTCTTGTCGCTTTCAGAAAGCTTTACTTCTACATCAATCTTTGTAGAGTTCTTTACTTCTACAACTTCTTTTCCAAGATCTACTACAGAATCTTTTCCATTTAATTCTTTACCGAATGTATATACATCTTTTGTATCTACAATTCCATCTTCATTAAAATCAAAGTAATCTTCGTTTTCTGCAACTCTTGCATCCTTCTTGGAACCATTTACAACTTTAAGCAGTTCTGTTTTGTCAGCCTTATCAACTGTTTTGTCATTATTCAAATCATACAAAAGAGCTGTGTGATTAGCTGTAAGTGTAACTTCAGGACTTAACTTATGTGACTCACCTGCAAAATATGTTGTTGCACCTGACTCGTGAAGTTCTTCTGTGAGTACAGAAGAATCAAGTACATAGTACTGAGCTTCGTCAGAAAGGTTGTATACATCAAACGAGAACTTGTAGTCGCCATTTTTAGATGGATCATCGCCAAGAACAGCTTTTACCTTACCGTCATTACCATCTTTATCTCCTACAAGGATATAAGCTGGTGATGTAACAGCATCATATACATTTGCAAGTCCTGCACCCTGAGATCTAGGTGAGAATTCAAGGCCATTTGCTACATTACCTTCTTTAAGAGGAGTAGCTGTACTCATAAGAAGTGACTGAGCAAGTGTTCTAACGCTAAGTCCAGTCTTTTTATCAAGTCCATTCTCACGAATGTACTGCTCAACAAGTGCACTTTGTCCAGCTATAGAAGGAGCTGCCATTGATGTTCCGCTCATAAGACCATATGTGCCTTTATCTCTTGTGGAATAGATATTTCCACCAGGAGCTGTAATCTCTGGTTTAAGATCAAGAGATCCAGGAACACCATATGATGAGAATGTGCTCATTGTGTAGCCATCTGCTGCTTCATGATTTGTTGTAACCTTAGATGCTACAACCATTTTTCCTTCATATACTGTATCAGTTACTTTCTTTGCGTTATTCTTGATTGCAAGACCATCTGCAAGTGTGATAGATACAGCTGGAATCTTAGCTGTGCTGCCCTGCATTGTCATGCTAATTGTACCTGGTGCGTTATTGTAAATAACAACAGCCTTTGCACCAGCCGCTTCAGCATTCATCTGCTTCTGACCGAATGTGATAGCTCCTCTTTGTACAAAAACAATCTTGTCTTTTACATCAACGCCTTCATAATCAGCTTCTTCTCCCTTTGCATCAAGGAATACATATGGATACTCTGTTCCATTCTTATCAGAAGAAGTATCAAGAGTTTTAAATGTAGGTGCAAGTGTTTCATTTGCATCTGAATAGAATAATGGTTTACCACCATCTACTGTGAAAAAGTTTCCTGTAAAACCACTGTTTACAGCACTTGCTACAGTAAATGCATTAGTATAGGATCCAGGAGATCCAACTGTATCCTGGTTAACATCCTTGCTTAAGTTAACTCCAAATGTTGAATCATCAGACCATCGTCCTGAGTTACCAGCTGAGATGGAAACTACTGTACTTGTTCCTTCGAGTTTTGCAAATATCTCGTTGATATAGCTTTCAGAATCAGAAGAATAACCTGCAGCTGATGAGCCAAGACTAAGGTTGATAACATCAGCCTTAAGAAGCAATGCATCTTCAATTGCTGCCATGTAATCATCGCTATAAGCTCCACCATTTGTTCCGAAAACTTTCATTGTGATAAGCTGTGCATCAGGAGCAACACCTACAACACCGGTTTCCTGCTTTGAAAAACCTGTCTTAGATGCCTTGTTTGGTACATAAGCATTTGCTGTAGAAATTCCGGATACATGTGTACCGTGATCGCCTTCGCTATCATTATCATGTGTAATATCAAGGTTCTTATCAACATAGTTGAATGCAAATGGAATCTTTTCACTTACATAAAGACTCTTAGCATCAACATCCTTATCTCTGCTTGTTGCATTAAGACTAGGAAGAACTGTATCGATTTCTTTCTCATTAAGAAGATTATAATCGCTTACCTTCTTACCAGCATTCTTAGCTGTTTCTTCAAGGTGTGCCTCAAAAGCATCTCCATCAAAAGAAGGATGATCTGAATCAATACCAGTATCGATAACTGCTATTCTTGTACCTGCTCCAGTATAGCCTGTTTCCCAGGTATCATAACTTCCAATCATCTCTCCTGCTGTGATTGTCTTTTTGTCTGCCTTTGTCTTTAAAGGTTCATATTTTGGTGCAATATATACTGCCTCTACACCGTCAACCTTTTCGATTTTTGCAATATCTTTGAACTTAACATCTGCAGATACCGCATTGGTAAGAAGTGTGAAGTTATAGGAAACATCAAGGTCTTTTCCATTAAGTGCTTCTTTTGAAATCTCCTCAATCTTCTCTTCCTGCTTCTCTTCGATTTTCTCAGAAAGTGCCATTGCTTTTTTATTATCAGCAAGGTCTTCTGTATCATATCCCTTGTCAAGAACACTATCACCTTCCATTACGATGATGACACGTGTCTTCTCATTCGGATCAGGCTCCTCTACAGGTGTATCTGGAGTCTCTCCCTCGAGAGATTTCTTTGGATCCGAAAGGCCCTCTTCCTTAGGATCTACTTCCTCAAAAATAGCATTTTCATCTTTTTTTGACGATTCTTGGCTGCTATCGTTTGAGCTCTTGTCTTTGTCTGATTCTTCAGACTCGCTACTTTCTACAGTAGCGCTGCTGTCCTCTGTTGTTGAAGAAGTGCTTGCGTTGTCGCTTGCACCCTTAGCAGAGCTGGCCATTGCTGTAACTGTCGGTGACATAAAAAGTGATGCACTTAAGATTGCAGCAAGAACTTTACCGGATAACCAGTCTCTTCTCATGTACCTATCCTCCTCAATTTTTATTTATAAAAAGTGCCTGCTTTTTTCATAAACTAAGCCTCCACATAAAAGCTTATTTATTCTCCCATGCAGAACACATTTTACCAAATACCCAAAACTTCCAATCTACTTTTCATATCTTATGACTTTTGTTGAGATTTTTGATAATCATAAGTTCAAACTATATTTTTATTTTTTATGCTTTCTTTTGAAAAAAGCAGTAAAACCTATTATTGCTGAAATAATTGCAAGTATTGCAATCACAACACTAGTCCCTATAAATGATAAAGAATTCTGTGCTTTAACATTTCCATCATCAACAGTTGACGATGTTGATTCTTGAAAACCTTCCAATACGGATGTTCCATCACCTGAATTATTTTTTAATACCTGACTCTCTTCTTTTTGAATGTTATTTTGCCCACTTGTTTCAGTTATGCTTTCAGAAGAGTTTTCTATTGTTCCTTGGGCAACCTTTTCAGTTTTATTATTACTTTTTGCAGTAGTGCCTTCAGAAGAGTTTTTTACCGCTTTTTGAGCTGTTTTATCAGTATTTTGCTCACTTTTTCCAGTAGTACTTGAAGAAGAGTTTTCTATTGTTCCTTGAACAACCTTACCAGTATTTTTTTCAGAAATATCCTCTTTTACTTTTTCTTTTTCCTTCTCTGTTTTCTCGATTGTCTTTTCTTTTAGCTTTTCTTTTTCCGAATTCACTTTATCTTTTTCTTTTTTTAACTTCTGATCAACTTCTTCAGTTTTTTTTTGAATTTTTTCTTTTTCTTCTTTAACTTTTCCTGTCAATTCAGCTTTTTCATTAACCTTCACCTTTTCAACTTCAGACATTTTTTCAATCTGTTTTCTTTGAGTTGATGAGACTATTGCAACAATAGCATTTCCTGTTTCATCTTTTCTTGTTACATCAAGCTTTTCACCATTTAGCACCTTACTCTCTATCGCAGCAATACCCTCGTCGATTCCAGTGGACTTTTTAAATACAATATACGCATGTTCTCTTGAAGATTCCTCCACCTTTTCTTTAATAGATGATCCTATAGTCGATCCACTAAAAGCGCCTTTAACATCTACTCCGTCAACTTCTTTAAAGTTCAGTTTTCCCATTTAATACCTCCTTTCTGTAAAATACTTTTGTTTTATCTATACCAACAACATTTCTCTCACCGCTTTAGTATAACTTTGATGTATTGTCGCTTTGTCGCGAACGTGCTTCGCATTACTAAAGCGCCTATAGAAAAAATAATTGCGCTGTAAAAATCAACTTTTCACACCGCATTGTGTAACTCATAAAAAATATACTCGGCATTGATGTCTTCCCTGCACGTACTTTTTATAAACATAGGTCAGTATAAATTTTTATTAAGAGAAAGTCAATAGTGTTTTCTAAAATAATTCAATATATTTTTTTAGTTAAAATATATTATATTATTTTTTGCTGTTTTATGCGGCTTTCGCTGTATTCTTTTGTTTTGAAATATAATAATAAGATATTATATCCTATTACATACCGTGTCAATAGGTTTATTAGTTTTTTACTTTATTATTTTTATTTTTTCTAAAACAAAAAGAGACAAATCACTACTATTACTAAGTAGCTCTTTGTCTCTTTATATATTGATTATATTATTCTACTATTTCACAACAGTAAAAGATAATAATTCTCACTTCTTGATAAGAAGGCTTTCTCCTGTCATTTCAGCAGGCTTTTCTTCTCCCATGCAATCAATAAGAGTTGGAACGATATCTGCAAGACATCCATTCTCTTTAAGAGTATAATTCTCATCATAATTAACAAGAACAAATGGAACAGGATTTGTTGTATGAGCTGTCCATGGCTCACCTGTCTCATAGTTAATCATCATATCTGCATTTCCATGATCTGCACAGATAAACATTGTTCCGTTAACCTTCATAAGTGCATCATAAACCTTTCCTACGCACTCATCAACTGCTTCAATTGCCTTAACCGCAGCAGGAATAACTCCTGTGTGACCTACCATATCAGGATTTGCAAAGTTACAGATAATAACATCATATTTCTGAGATGAAATAGCATCAACAAGTTTTTCGCAAACTTCTGGAGCACTCATCTGTGGCTTAAGATCGTATGTAGGAACATCCTTAGGACTGTTAACAAGAATACGATTCTCATCCTTATTTGGTTCTTCTACACCGCCATTAAAGAAGAATGTTACGTGAGCATATTTTTCTGTCTCAGCAATTCTAGCCTGTGTCATGTTCTTTTTAGCAAGCCACTCACCAAATGTGTTTGTAAGAAGTACCTTCTTGAATGCAACATCCTTGTTAGGAATAAGTGGATCATAATCTGTAAAGCATACAAACTTTGTATTAATACGATTTGGACGATCAAACTTATCAAACTCATCATCGCAGAAGCAATGAGTCATCTCTCTTGCTCTGTCAGGACGGAAATTGAAAAATACAACAGAGTCGCCATCCTTGATAGTAGCAACAGGTGCACCATCCTTAAGAATAACTGTAGGTACTACAAATTCATCAGTCTTACCATCTTCATAAGACTTCTTCATAGCATCGTGTGCACTTTCAGCTGTATTACCTTCGCCCTTTGTCATTGCATCGTAAGCTTTAACAACACGATCATAGTTATTATCTCTATCCATTGCATAATAACGACCAGACAATGTAGCAATTTCACCTACACCAAGCTCTTTCATCTTGTCTTCAAGCTGCTGAACATAGTCAATACCGCTCTCTGGAGGAGTATCACGGCCATCCAAAAAGCAATGAACATATACTTTCTTCAATCCGTTTCTCTTTGCAAGCTCTAAAAGACCGAATACATGTGTGATGTGGCTATGTACACCTCCATCAGACATAAGACCAAACATATGAAGAGCTGAATCATTCTTTTTACAGTTTTCAACAGCATCAAGGAGTGCTTCGTTTGTGAAGAAATCACCATCTTCAATAGACTTTGTGATTCTTGTAAGTTCCTGATATACGATACGACCAGCACCCATGTTCATATGGCCTACTTCAGAATTACCCATCTGACCATCTGGAAGACCTACTGCAAGTCCACTTGCATTACCTTTAACGCAAGGGTATTTCTTCATAATCATATCAAGATTTGGCTTATTAGCCATTGCAATAGCATTTCCTTCCGGATTTTCATTTATTCCAAATCCATCCAATATCAACAATACTGTTGGTTTACTTCCTCTCATTGATTAAATCCTCCTAAATAACAAATGCGTAATAAGCATTTAACTCGTTAAATTATTAGCAATCTTATTGTACGCTTGTTGAACACGTTTTGGCAACCTCTGACGCTTTTTTTTATTATTTTTTTATTTTGTAGAAATACTTCCAATAAAGCTGTCAATCTGCCCCTGCCAAATGTTCTCTGTTCCGGAAGCAATCAAATAAGTCATTAAAGTATATCCTTTATCTGAAGGAATAATGTATACCAAACCGTTAACAGTTGTTGTTGATTTTCCAATTGATCCTGTTATTGAAATACGAACTGCACTTTTTCCAGCAATTTTAACTTCAGATTCTTCTGATACTTCAATCTGCTTTTGTGAACGAATATAATTAACAAGATCTTTCATGTTCCTGGAATCATCAGAACTTGGAAAACTATTCTTTTTCGCAAATTCAAGATTTATTCTTGCTGTGCCTTTATTGCTCAAAATATATATCTTTTCTCCATTACCACTTTCAGCCTTTTTCCATGTAGTAGGAATATTATACTTCAAGTCGTTAAATGTATCTTCTTTTGTATTAGGTCCAAGATATGCAACTGGCTCTGTAGAAAACGAAACCGAAGTTCCAATTCCGTTTCCAATTGAAATTGAATCCACTGCTTCCTTTGGTACTGCTACGTTTAAATCTGTTGCAAAATCTGTCACCACTATATCATACGTTAGTGATTTTAAGGTTATAGAGAGATTCTTTCCGCTATAATCACAATAATATGCATTAACTCCTGTCATGTTAAGCCTTGGATATTCAAGTCTTATTTTCTTTAATGCGCCTGAACTGGGATTAACGAACAGGGTTACATTCATCTTCTGAGAGGACTTAAGAGTGGATTGTTCGGCAATCTTACAATACTTTGTAAAAAAGCTTTTTTTATTTACTGCTACATCTTCTGCCTTAAAAATAAGATACTCACCAGACTCTTCTTTATCCCATACATAATCAAGACTTGTATAATCATCAATTATAACAGATTTGGAAAATTCATCCGAAGAAAGATGTGCTCCCCATCCAGTTGATTCAGTATAAGAATACTGTGTCTTTGCACTTGCATTTAGTTTTGTAATAATCTTGTATTCCTGACTCTGCTCGTTATCTCCTTCAAGAGTAGATGATGTAACAAGACTCCCCTCCACCAATGCACTTGTCTCTTCGTTGTCAACATCAGAAATATTAACGACATTCATCTTACTGCTTTGATCAATATCATAATTTTTGTTGTCAGAAGAGTCTTTTACATGGAGCTGCATTCTATAATCAATAGTTGCCTTGTAATCTTCAAGAGATTTGAGCTGTTTTATGGACTTGCCAAGCATAGCTTTAGCATTGCAATCCTGCTTTTTTTCCTTTGCTTTTGCATTATTTTTCTTAATCTTCAAAGCTTTAGAATATGACTCCTGAGCTGATTCAAAATCTCCTTCTTTGGCAAATTCATCTCCATTTTCCATATATTTGTTAAACTTTTCATTTTGCTTCTTCTCATAATAAAAATATGAAAATCCTCCGCCTGCTGCCACCATCATAGTAAGAAGCACCATCATTGCCGGAAGTACTTTTTTACCTTTCTTTTTCGCTGGTTTCACAGGAGTATTAATAGCCTGATTTCCATTTATCTGAGAATTTGGATATGGATTTGCATTCTGCATATAGACTTGCTGTTTTGAATTATTTTGAAAATTGTTATTATAATTTGGGTTATTATTTGGTGTAGCAACCATTTTAACTGGCGCTCCGCAATATATACAATGCATTGCACCTTCCGGTATAGCTTTTCCACATTTTTGACAAAACATAATATGATCCCCTTTTTATTTTTTTCATTATCAACGCTATGATTTTATCATAGAATCTGCAAAGAACCAAACTAAAAAAAGTTTATTCATACTGTAAAAGGTCCCATTCGTCAAAAGATAGCGGATTTCATCAGAAATACGCTATCTTCTACATACGCCTTATTCTTCTTCATCGAGATATTTTTCAGCATCAAGAATACATTTTTTTGTTTGTTCAATTAATACCACTGCATTTACATCATCTTTTTTTCTGTAATAAAAACCTGAAAGTGCGTTGTTCAAAAGAGTCAGAGCCTTCGGAACGTCAGGAGAAATACCTATTCCATACAAATAACACTGTCCTAGTCTCTGCATTATATCAGGAAGGCTTGCATCCGGTCTTCCATCATCTCCATAACACTCAAACATAGCCCTTTCATATAACTGATATGCATATCTTTCATTTTTTTCAACATGGTACCCTTGAAGATACATGTCACCTAGTTTGTATAGGCAGTTTGCATCATCGAATAAAAGTGCACCTTTAAGGAAATACTCATATGCTTTATCATAATCTACTTCCTGATGCCGTCCATAGTAATAGCAATATCCAAGGTTACTAATGGCTTTTGATTCTCCAGCATCTGCTGCAATTTTATACAATTCAAACGCTTTCTGATAATCTTGTCTTACATATCTTCCTTCATAATACAAGGTTCCAAGATTAAGTGCTGCCACAGGCATATTCTGTCTTATACACTCTTCATAGCATTGTACGACTTTGGCCATAATCTGAGACACGTCATCTCTTTCATGATGCTCATATGCCCAGCCATACATTCCATCATAATCACCATTTGCAATCAGTTCTTCAACCTCTAAAAGATCCTCCTGATCAATTTGTGATAGTTTTTCATTTATTTCATCTGTTCTTTCGAACTCATCCTGAGTTAATTCTCTTACGATATGCTTTGTATGATCAACTGCAAAAGGCACTTCGTCTGCTTTAAAAAAATCGCAGCTAATAACAGTTCCCTTTACTATTTCATTCTTTTTCCCGTAAGGAATCTCAACAAAAGAACCAACTTTTAAAGGTCCAAAATCACTGATATAAAAATAATTTGTCATCATATCTTTTGGCTGAACAGTACAATAGCAATACTTTACAGTAGGTTTTACTCTATCTTCGTCTTTGCCGCCATCAAAAAGAAACAGATGATCAACCGGAATAAGTTCCCTTAATGTTTCAGACAAATGAGTTACTATTCTATCTGCCTTCTTAGATAGCTCTCCGCCATAAAAAAAGACATTTCCCTTGCTGTCTGTAATTTCCAGGCTATAGCTTCCAATATCTTCAGAAGTATAACTTCCCTCTTTTCGCCCATAAAAAACTTCTGCTATTTTGTCGAGAATGTCTTGTGCTCTATCTTTCCCTATAGTAGCTCCAAGCTTTCTGACAGCAGAATAATCCTTGTTATCAGCCTCTAATGTGTATGCTGTAAACCATAGTCTCCCAGAGTTAGATATAGTAAGTTTTTGCTCAGATTCTTCTCCTGAAATTGGTGCTGGAAATTGTTCAACAAAATGTGAAACCAGCCTGATTTTATGAACTCTCATATCTCCCTCCACTTGTATACTTATAATACTCATTATACTACAAAAGAAGCATAGAAGAACGAAAAAACATCTTTCTATGCTTCTTTATATTTTTTTGATTATAATTGTTTCTAAATTGCTTGTATAAAGCATCAGCAAGTAATGCTCTTTTTTTCAATTGCAACTCTTTTTACTATAGACTGCCACATTTGATCTTGAAGTTCATCAATATAGCCATTGTCACTACACGATTTTTTAAAATCATAATACGTTGTGTCATGTCCGTTTTTTGGATCTTCCTTTAGAGCATTCGCAAGAATAACAGCATACTTTTCAATTATTTCTCTCTTCTTCTCCGTTCCCATAAAACAACCCTCCAAAAAGAAACCTGTTTTTAGTAACCTTAATATCAGTTTACACCTTGCATCTACAGTATTCTAGCCTATTTCAATTTTTCTTTTTGTCATGAATAGAAGCAAGTGCTTCAAATTCTGTTGCATATACGCCGCCTAGTTTTTCCAGTTCTTCCCATGTATACCACTGTCCTGATAATTGAACTGTTTTTACTGCTACATCTGTAACCATAACTTGTGATGGTTGCCCTTTAACCACAATATAAGCATCTCTACCTACGATAAGAGGCAAATCATAAATATGCCCTGTATCAATAAGTCGAATTAATTCGCTCATAGTAATATCGCGTGTAACTTTTCTCGCTTTATCCATAAAAATCAGCCTCACATTCCAAAAAGCTGTTTATATCGCAGTTACTTTATAATTTTTTTCCACTTTGTTCTATCATAGCCTGTTTTGTTCTTGAAATATCGTATATTTCCTGTTTCATCTCGAAAAATCCGGCCCTTGGAAGAGATAAGATATTAACATCCATTCTACCAAGTTTTTCTGACCATAAGCATACCTCTTTAGCATGCGTATCAGGCAGTGAAAGAACATATGTATTTATTGCCTTCCAAAAAAGAGGATCCTGTGACAATTCTCCAAGCGTCATATCAAATTCAGGTATATGTGAGACATTTCTTATATCTACATATTCTAATGGTTTTCCAAAAAGCATGTACCATACTCTCATCTGCTTTCGAACTTCCATCAGTACTCTTCCTAAAAGATTTTTTCCTTTCCATGATGAAATAATTGAACATTCAGGATTGCTAATATTAAGCCCATTTCCCCACATATCATCAAGTGGAGTACAATAAGCTAAAATTTTTCCTTCTGTTTGAATAAGCTTTTCTGCAAGATCTGGATGCTGTTGAAATTTTGCTCTTATGCCTCTTTGGGCTATTCCTTCTCCTGTAACATCCCACAGCATATCTCTAAAATTCTCGATTCCCGCAGTACTGGACATTTTTTTCATTTCAACCGGGTCTTTTTCTTCAAGAATCTTTTGCCCAACTCTTCTTTGACCAAAAAGCATAACCTTATGGTAGCTTAGAAACTGAATTGAACTACTGAAATGAATCCCAGCGTATTCAAAAGGGGATTCCAGTCGATTACTTAAAAAACCATATTCTTCTGTTTCTCTATAAAAACAAATGATGTCTTCTGCATTCATGAGCACATACCCTCCATACTATTTATATCGGATAATATTCTAAAAAAAACATCGTTACCATCATCTTTTCTTCAAAAAATCAGTTAGATTTTTGGTCAATAACCGGAGTTTTTTTCTCCATATCTTCTTTACTGCTACTACCACTATTGGCTGCTTCAAGGGCTAAGCCATTCATATAATGTGAATACAAATAAGTCTGATCTCTTATACACTGCCATGCACTGCTAGAATGACCAGTGCAGATAATATAATTTGTTCCTGCTTTATCAGTTGCATAACTGACTGCACAATTTCCTGACTGAACTACAAAACCTGTTTTTCCACACAGAACTGTTCCACCAATTTCCTTATCTTCAATTCTTCTCAAGAACCAGTTTGAAAGCTCAATTCCATCCGGATGCTGCGTTGTAGGCTGTGTTACATAATGGTGAGTTGATAAAACCTCTTTGCAAAAAGTATTATCCATTGCCGCTGCCATTATCATAGCCATATCGTAGGCTGTAGAATAATGTTCATCATTGTATAAACCTACACAATTTGTAAAATGTGTTGTATCAGAAATTCCAAGCTCTTTTGCCTTCTTATTCATCATCTCGACAAATTTTTCATGTGATCCTGCTACATATGTTGCCAGTGCAAGTGCCGCATCACCTCCTGATGGAAGAACCGTTCCATAAAAAAGATCTTTTATTTTGACATTTTCTCCAACTGAAAACCCAGCTGCGCTACAATCATTTGAATAGCTATAGTCAGTTATATCGATTGTAATCTCAAAAGTATCATCAAGTGCCTTCTGATCCAACGCTTCTGCTGCTACAAGAACCGTCATTACCTTAGTCATTGATGCAGGATACATCTTCTCTTTAGCATTTCTTTCTGAAAGCACCTGCATAGTATCTGCATTAACCAGAATTCCATTTGAGCTGACTACATCATCAGCAAATTTATCTGTTGAATCTAAAATAGTAGCCTCGTATTTTTTGGATGGTTCTTCAACAGAAGTACATTCGGTTGCCGCATTTGCACTTTCATTAGGCTTTTGTCTTAAATTGTCATCTATACTAACTTCTATCTGCGAAACGTTCTTTTTTTTGGAAAAATTCGATTTCAAATAATAATTTCCACATACTCCAACTGCTACAACTGTTGTAAGAATAATTGGAGAGAATTTAATAATTTTTCTGCCAAGTAATTGTCTTTTGTGTTGTTTTTTCATCTCTTCAAGCCGCTTGCTCATCCGATCACGCTGCTTATCGAATTCGGTGTCATTTTCTTCATCGTTATCAATAGTCCCCACTGTTCTTCTCCCATCTTTAAAATTATCAAAATCACTAAAAATATATCACTACCCATATATCTATTTTACACTGTTATCACTATTATTTCATTACCAAATTGTAAAATATGTTATAATGATTACTGTTTAGAGGATATATTATTAAATATATTGAAGGAGTTATTGCTATGTCACTTGCGTATTACTCACCTGTTAGTTCTCAAAAAAATGCCAATAGAATTCTACTTATTCAAAATTCTGAGGGAAAGCTTTTTTTCAGGCTTGATACGGTTGTATTTCCTCTTTTTTGTACAAAATGTCATGCAGACCAATCTCATCTATATGTTCATATGAGCTCTCGTAATAAATTAGTGGGTACCACTATATGTGAAAAATGCCATGAACCCATCACTGTACAGGATACTGGAGATATGGTCGAATCCATACTGATCAATGACGAGCTTATTGATTTTAGAAAGCTATATCTTCTTGATGAACATTATATAGAAGAACTCGATCAAAAATTTTCTGGAGCAATGACTAAAGTTCTATTAAAGAATTATCAGAAATCATCAGTTAATTCTATAACTATAAATGAATTGGTTCAAAAAGGATTCGAAGCCACTTCTGTCATGATTGATTCCAGCATGAGATTTGAAACAGATGAAAGACTACCTTTTCTTCCATCAGAAATTCATCAATGGATAGAGTTTTTGTATAGGTGCAATATATCTCTTCCTGAAAATGTCAAAATAATCAGAAAAGGAAATGAATTAGAATCTCTTAAATCTTCCGGCATTTGGAGCTTAAATCATCCTGACGAAATAAGCAAAAGATTCAAGAAAAAAAGTTTCCCTGTATTTTCAAAAAAAATTTTGAAAAAAGTATAAAGTTTTTCAAAATCACGTCGATATATGAAGTATCAATGGAAGGACTCCTCCCCCAAATACAACCCTTTCCTTCCATAGTCCTCTTTTTAACCCTGCAGCCCTCCCATCTGCAGGGTTTTCTTCTGTATAAAACAATAAGCAGTAACAATTACTTAAACTTTTAGTCAAATTTCACTTGACATGAGCCTTATTTTTTGCTATTGTAGCCTCTACGGGAAAGTCATGCCAATTCAGGCGATGTTCTCAAAATGCACTATAACCGTTATATTGTTTAGTTATTTACTGTTATATATTTCTAAATTTTTAGTCACAAAGGAATCGACAATAATGAGAGAAAAGTACGAAACACTTAACCTTGTTGATTTAAAAGAGATTGCAAAAGCAAGAGGTTTAAAAAGCGTATCTGCGATGAAAAAAGCTGATTTAATCGACCGTTTATGTAATCTTGATGCAAAAGAAAGCTCATCAAGGGAAAAAACAAGCCATCCGGCAGGTAGAACACCTAAAAACAGGAAGCTGAATGATACTATTCCAGCAAATGTTCCATCTACAAATCCTGCTGCTTCGAAAGCATTACCAAGCTATTCTACGCGAACAAGCAAAGCGACTACTGCTTCTGATTCACCTTCACAAAGTAATCATTCTAAAACCGGTTCTCGTCGAATCATAATGGTTTCAAATCAGTCTTCAAGAAGAGATACAAATCATTCTGCATCTAGATACCCGATATCAAACCAGCAGAATTACAATCCTTCTTCAGCATCTGCAAATCGTTTTAGAAACAATGATAATTATAAAAATATCGATAGTTTCAAGAACAATGATACAACCTTTGATATTTCCAGGCAGGATACTATTACTAATGAAAATAATAGTTTAGACAGTTTTAAGCAGGACAACGAGAGAATTGACAATTCCAAAGTTGATTTTTCCAGAAATGATTACGATAGAACAAACATTTCCAAAAATGATTATTTAAAAAGCGACATCTACAAATCTGATACAGTAAAAAATGATGGTGAGAAAACTTCTATTCCTTCTGAAAATCTTACAGATGAGAATTCTGTTCAAGTAAGCGGTATTTTACAGATAATGCCTGATGGTTATGGATTCATTCGTGACGCTAACTATGAAAGCGGTGCTAACGATATTTATGTTGCTCCAGTAATTATAAAGAAATTTTCGCTTAGAAAAGGTGATATTCTTGCTGGAAGAGCAGCTATTAAAACACAAAACGAAAAATTCGCACCTCTTCTTCGCCTTGATTTTATAAATGGTTACACTCCTGATGTTGCTGTAAAACGTTTTGAATTCAGAAAAATGACACCTATCTTTCCAAATGAACGCCTCACTCTAGAAAGATCAGGTGGTTCAGTTGCAATGAGAATAATGGATCTTATTGCACCAATTGGAAAAGGTCAGCGAGGAATGATTGTTTCTCCACCAAAAGCTGGTAAAACAACTCTTCTTAAAGAAGTAGCCAAATCAATCAAGACAAGTTACCCTGAAATTCATCTTATTATTCTTCTTATAGATGAAAGACCAGAAGAAGTTACAGATATAAAAGAATCTCTTCTTGGACCAAATGTTGAAGTAATTCACTCGACTTTCGATGAAGGCGCTGACCATCACGTACACGTTGCAGAAATGACTTTAGAGCACGCACAAAGACTTGTTGAGCATCAAAAAGATGTATTTATATTAATTGATTCCATTACACGTTTAACAAGAGCTTATAACCAAACAATTTCACCTTCAGGCCGTACTCTCTCAGGTGGTCTCGATCCTGCTGCACTACATATGCCTAAACGTTTTTTTGGTGCTGCAAGAAATATGCGTGAAGGTGGAAGTCTTACAATTCTTGCTACTGCACTTATTGAGACTGGTTCTAAAATGGACGATGTTGTATACGAAGAATTCAAAGGAACTGGTAATATGGAAGTTATTCTCGATAGAAAACTTCAGGAAAAGAGAATATTCCCTGCTATCAATATTTCCAAGTCATCCACAAGAAGGGAAGATCTTCTCCTTACTTCTTCTGAACTTGATGCAGTTAACTATATGAGAAAAGGCTTTAACAGTTTGAAGGCTGACGAAGCTGTAGACCAAATTTTATCTATGTTTTCACAAACAAGAAGTAACAGAGATTTTATACACCTTATGGAAAAGAAAATGCTATTCTGATATCAATATCTAAGCATCAAAAAACTCCACTTTTCAATTTTCATGAAAAGTGGAGTTTTTCGATGCCTAAAAATTCTACAAGAAACAATGAAAGAACATTTATTCTTAAAGAAAATTTATTTAGCACGTGAAGTTTTGTAGCTAGCAGTAGTTTTCTTAGGATGATGCTTCTGCTTATCTGTTCCATACGCTACAGCACCATAACGTCCTGCATACGGTGGAAAGAACTGCTGATTCATCAACTTATTCAAAATGTCTACTGCATTTTTGCTATTAGGCTCTCCCATGTTATAATCTCCTCCCATGAGTGAAACCATTTCAAAAGCGAAAATCATCGTCCCCACGAATCATATAACAACGCCTTTGAAAACAAACTTGTACACTAGAAATAATAGAATAATTCACGTTTCTTTACAAGTTCGAATTATCGTTCATCAATGCACTTCATTTAGTTGTGTCAAATACACATATTTATTCATAATGATGAATCAATACTAAAATGAATTTCTTTTTCAAAATAAACGACATGGTTTCTATAATAATTTTAATCAAATTTAGTGTTAAGTTTTCGAAAACAAATCCGATATTAAAAGTAGCAATACTCTTTTCATACATACTTTGGAAGGGTCTCCTCCCCCAACTATAACATTACCCTTCCCTAGTAATCACTCAAGCGCCATGAGCACCCCTCTCATGGCGCCTTCTCGTTTACAAATGCTTTAAAACACTTTTTCATTAATATCTTTGACATAGTTTTTCTTATCCTGCAAATCAGTACTTAGTTCTTTTTGCCATATTTTACTGCATAAGCTGTTATTGCTGCTACAGTCTTTGAATCCTTTATTTCAAAATTATAAACCTTATCTAGTAATTCATCTAACGTATAAATTTCAACATTTATATCTTCACCCTGATCTAGTATCTGTCCGCTTTGAGCTTTTTGACAATCTTTTGCAAGATAAATATCAAGCCATTCATTGCAGTACGCAACTGCAACCTGTACTCTTAAAAGGTGAGAAAAATCATTAGAAGTATATCCCGTTTCCTCTGTTAGCTCTCTTTTAGCGCATACTAGTGTGTCCTTATCTTCTTTTTCAATACCTCCTGCCGGTATTTCCAAAATCACTTCATCAACAGCAGGTCTAAATTGTCTTACAAGAACTATTCTACCATCAGGAAGTACTGGAATCACGCATGCACCATAACCTCTCTTATGGTGTACATAATCCCATTCATGCATGCTTCCATCTGGATACTCCATTATATCTTTATATAAATCTACAACTTCTCCCTCAAACGCTATTCTTCTTCCAAGTCGTTTTAATTTACTATTCATTATTTTCCTCATCTTTCTATAAAAATAATTTTATTTTTTATTTCTCGCACATTATGTTAATATATAGGTTAGCTTATTTCAGCTGAAATATTTTTTAAAGGAGCAGTATATGGGCATTGTTGTATTCGGAGCAACTTTTGTGGATATCAAAGGATATCCTATTACACAATATATTGAAGGAGGACGCAACGTAGGTCGCGTCTGCACCGTACACGGAGGTGTTTCTCGTAACGTAGCTGAAGACATTGCTAATGTTGAGCTCAGGCCAACATTTATCAGTGTAGTCGATGATAACGGTACTGGTCAAGATGTAATTGACAAACTTAATCGTCATATGATTAATACATCTTATATTCGCAAAGTCCCCGGTGGTCTTGGCACATGGCTTGCAGTATTTAATAATCAAGGTGATGTAGTAGCATCAATTTCTCAGCGTCCTGACTTATCTGAAATTAGAAACATCTTAAAAGAAAAAGGCGATGAAATCATCTCTCAATCAGACAGTATAGTTGTCGAAATTGATATGGATTCCGATATCTTAAAAAAAATCTTTGAGCTTGCTGATAAATATAATAAAAAAGTGTATGCAGTAGTTTCAAATATGTCTATCGCTATGGAAAGAAGAGATCTTCTTGCAAGAACAGCCTGCGTTGTTTGCAATCAGCAAGAGGCAGGGCTACTCTACTCTGAGGATTATTCAGGATATACTCCTGAGCAGATGCAAAAAGTAATAGAAGCAAAAGTCAAAACTACAAGAATATACAATATGGTTGTTACAATGGGCCACCAAGGCGCTGTATATGCTTCTCTTAACGGGGAATCCGGTTTCTGTCCGCCAAGAAGTGTTGTAGTAATGGATACAACCGGCGCTGGAGATTCATTCTTTGCTGGTGTAGCCATCGGTCTTACCTATGGAAAAACACTTGGTCAGTCCTGCGAAATTGGAACCAGACTTGCCGCATCAGTTATTGCAACAAAAGAAAACGTATGTCCAAGATTCCTTCCTGAAGAATTTGGTCTCGATGTAAAAATAACTGATTTAGATATTTAATTAAATAAGTGCGTATAGGAAGCTTTCCGCCTCTTATACGCACCTTTTTAATTTTTATCTATAAGGATTATCAATCATCAATCCTCATTTTTGGTAGCTGTTTCAACTACTACTGGATTCTCTGCATCAAACTTAACATTTCTATCTGTCTTAGCATAGATTGTATTAGCCTGCATTACATCTTTTAAGTCAAATCCGGTTGTTTCTTTAACAGATTCAATTGTCTTTGCCAAAACGCCTGGAACATATCCGCCCATTGAAGTTACACCATTAACACCTTCGGATGAGCTTCCTCCATCAATAATAGTAATCTTATCAATAGCTGAAAGTGGCTGTGCGATAGCCTTAGCCATCTCAGGAAGTTTCTCAACTACCATCTGAGTCATAGCTGCCTGACCGTACTTCTTAAGCGCTTCCGCCTTCTTATCCATTGCTGCTGCTTCTGCTTCACCTTTTGCTTTGATTGCTTCTGCTTCTGCTATACCTTTTGCCTTTGTAGCTGCAGCTTCTGCTTCACCGGCTACTCTAATAGCCTCTGCAGCTTTCTGCTGCTCAGCAAGTTTTGCCTCTGCTTCTGCAATTCTCTTATACTTCTCAGCATCTGCAGCCTGCTGTGTCTGGAACTTGTTAGCTTCTGCCTGCTGCTGAACACGATATCTTTCAGCATCAGCCTGCTTACGAATAGATGCATTGAGCTGTTGTTCCTGAACTGCAGCTTCCTGCTCTTTAATTTCAACTTCTTTTTGCTGCTTTGCAATCTGAGCTTCGGCAGTTTTTATTTCGATAGTCTTCATCTGTTCCTGCTTCTGAATTTCATAAGCAGCATCAGCCTCAGCTTTCTTTGTATCAGCCTGAACTTTAAGATCAGCCTGCTTAATCTGAAGTTCATTATTCTTTGTGGCTATAACTGTTTCTGCAGTAACTCTTGCATCATTTGCTTCCTGCTTTGCAATTGCCTGAGCAACAGCAATTTCTTTTTCTGCATTAGCCCTGGAGATTTCTGCATTTTTACGTATTGCAACTGTATTTGCAATACCAAGGTTATCAATAACACCAAGTCCTGCATCATCAATATTCTGAATATTGAAAGAAACGATTTCAAGTCCCATTTTAGCCATATCTACGGCTGCGTTTTCTTGAACCTTTGTTGCGAATGTTTTTCTGTCATTCATGATATCTACAAGTCTCATAGAACCAATAATTTCACGAAGATTACCTTCAAGAACATTAACAACCATTGAATTAATATATTTGCTATCCTTATTAAGGAAGTTCTCTGCTGCATGCTGAATCATTTCCGGATTAGCACTTATCTTTACTGTTGCAACTGAGTCAACCATGATATTAATATAATCAAGAGTAGGAATTGTCTTTGATGTCTTAACATCAACAGCTAACATTTTAAGTGATAAGCGGTCTGTTCTCTGCAAAAAAGGAATTTTAACTGACGAACGACCATTTATAATCTTAGGAGTTCGTCTAAGACCTGAGATGATGATAATCTCATCGGTAGGAGCTTTAACATATCCCATTGCAATAATAATAAGTATTAAAACAACTGCAATTATAGGAATAATAGATACAACTGTCATGTCTGGCATAATAATACCCCCTTCAATTCAACTGGCAATATAGATTTTTAATAATTGACTCGCCCTTATCAATTACATTTGTAATTATACTAATTCGTTACGTATTTAACAATAATAAAAGGTGTATTTCATCCTAAAAAAAATACATTTTATCAGTAAAACATTTTTTATTTTTTTCGTATTATTTCAAAAAGCATTTTAGTAAAATTCAATTGCAAAATTTATGGAGAATCGAAAATCAACGCAATATAGTTTATTTATCCTCATTAAAATGTTATTATATAAATAGATATATTCATTCTATATCCAATGAGAACAAACTCATTATTGAACTACATATAAAAAACGTTAATTCCTTATATTGGAGGTTATTCATGGACAATGGAACAATCAATTCACCATTAAAAAAAGGTTATATCATGATTCGTGAAAGCTATCAGCGTGAGGGTGAAACATATGCAGATTTATCTGAATACTGCCAGGAAGATATGTTCATTTATTCCAGATTAAAGGAGTGCTTTTTGTATGAGTACAATGGTTCTCCATGTCGCTTATTCGAAGTAGAAGTAATCGACGAAATAGAAAAAGACTCAGACAGTAGAAAAGACCGATATTACACAAATAAAGTCCGCATTATTCATGAAATTCCTCGAGAAAGACTTTTAAATGAATTAAATGTAGGACTTAACTGCAACGGATTCCTGAATTCTGGTGATGATAATATTGGTGACAGTAATTCAGGATATGGTAATCTTGGAAGCAAGAATTCCGGGTCGTTTAATATTGGAGAAAAGAATGCCGGCTCTTTTAATTCAGGCAACAATAATGTTGGAGAAGGTAACGTTGGGCACTTTAACTCTGGTGAACACAATCAGGGTAATAACAATGCAGGTTGTTATAACAATGGCGATTTTAATGCTGGTGATTTCAATGCTGGTAATTATAATTCTGGATCGTTTTGCACAGGCGAAACTCCTTTTATGCTATTTAATCAACCATCACCAATCACACGAGAAGAATGGATGAATTCAGATGCGCGTAATATCTTGATGCTTATGCCGAAGAAATCTACCAAATGGAATAACGATATCGGTTGCGCAGAGAAAGAGTATCAGCAATCACCTGCTTTTGGAATGAATGATGGCAATAATGAAATCTCTGTTCCTTCGTATGATAAATTCCCTAGACAAGAGTGGTGGGATAAGTTACCAGAAGAAAAAAAGCAGATAATATATGACATTCCAGGGTTTGACATTGAGATTTTCGAGCAATGTACCGGCATTCTGGTTTCCGGAAACGATTAATTAAGGTAAAATCTACCTTTTAGAGCATTGTGAAATTTTCACAAACTTTTTATACTTATTTTGTTAAAATTCAATTATCAAGCTATTTCTCCGGAAAAATATTGACGAGTGTTTTTCCGGAGACTTTTTTATGACGTTTTTTCGGACATTTTAGCATAATGATGTGATAGAATACTAATTGTAGAAAACACGAAACAATCAAAAGGGGGCAACGTCATGTGCGCATGGAGGAATGTAGATTCACTCACACAGCATGCTATTGTAGATGCAGTGAATCAGCATAAAGAGCAATGTAAGACCTGGAACTACGGAAGAATTCAGAAGTATTGGCTTGATAAGGACATGGATAATCAGACAATTTTGTGCATCCAGTACGAAAACGGTACTACTTTCCGCTATCATCGTAACGGCAAAGAAATGAGCCTTTGTGGCTAACTAATGTCGTTTCATTCTTATAGGAATTACATCTACACTCTTATTATTTTACAAGATTCAAATCGGACAAGCTGATGCTTGTCCGATTTTTCGTTAACTATACTTTATTGTTTTATGCAATCCGTTTTGCTGTTTGTATATTTCGTCGCAGACACGCTTTCGCTTGATTATAAACGTAATGGTACATAAGGTTCTAAAATACAGAACCTAAGTAAATGCGGCATAATTTAAACACTTTTAAATTATGTCGTCTGCCGTAGGCAGATTTAAAGGCATTATTTATGCCTTTAAACCCCAGACCAACGTTTATATACAGTTCTGCTCATGAAATATTACAAGCCAGCAAAACTCATTTATCAAATATAAGTAACAATAACCTATAGTTTTTTGTTTTCATCAGGAAAATCAAGAAAATAAATCATAGCCTTTCAATATAAACAAGAAGAGTACCATCAGCTACCCCTATTTCTGCTTCTTTGTCTGGAACAAACTCATTACTAACTCCTATTGGAAAATCTTCGGTAATTGTTCCATTTTCCATTTCATAAGAAAGCCCTTTCAAATAAACACCTTTTGCCTTTTGACCCATAGCAAAAACAGATACTCTTCCAGTCAATCCCTTGTTTAGCGTTATAATCTCATTTTCAACAACAGTTAACATCTTATTGGAATCAATTATTTTTCCATTTCCGCCATGTCTTTTGATATACAACAGACTTTGAAGGTTTGCAAGTGTATGATCTAATCTATCTCCGCCAAGAGCGCCAAATATTTTAAAATCTGTATATCCCTTCTCAAATCCTTTTTTTATCGCTGTAAGCGTATCAGTATCATCTTTTCGAACATTAAGTTTAATAACACTGTCCGGATCATCGTTATAAAACGAACTAAGAAGCCTCAAATCTTCCTCGTTTTCTCCAAGAGAATCGAAATCTCCTATTATTAAATCAGGAAAACTATAAAGTTTCAAAACATGTTTTAAACCTGCATCACAGGCTATTAATAAATCACCCTGCTTTTTATTTATTCCAAATTCAGAAAAATCCCCAGCAGATACAATAATACAAGTTCCTTTTTCCATCAAACTTACTCCTCTATTAATTCAAGCTTTTCTCCTGCCCATCTATTAACAATAGTACGTTCCACTCTACCATTTGAATGTGAAATAATTCTTGTTAAAGTAAATACACCTTCATACTTCTCCTGTGATTTTTCTTTTGCATCACTACTTGAAGAACTTCCACTAGCAGAATTTTCACTTTCCGTAGTTACTTTTGTATTTTTCTTACGTCTATTCTTCCTGTTTGTTTTTGAATTATTTTCAGTATTATCCTGATTAGTCTTTAACCTATAATCACAGCTTAGTATATATTTCACTTCAAAATCATGCTTATCATTAACAGGTGGAAGATAACTTACTGTAATCTGTCCTGATTCAGGAATTTCTACCTCTAAACTATTAGATGTACCGGCCTTGCTGCTTTTGTCAACAGACGACTTAGCTTTTTGAGCATTTCTCAAAACAGAAGAGCTACTAAGTTCAACTGACATAACCCCAAGATGCCCACTTAAATTCTTCTCATCAACAAACTGATATGTCCATACATTATCTGTATTAAGCTTAACAACAATTCCATTACCACTAAATTTCTGATCATGGCTTAGAACAAGATAATTATCTTCTCCTTGTTCTAATTCACTCTTTAACTTAATTACATCACCTTTCAAAACAAAAGGAATCAATGCACTTACATCCTTTTCAGAAAGCTTCTTATATAATGACGAAAAAAACTTATTCTTATCAGCTGCATCATTTAAGCATCCTTCAAGAGAAGAAAGCGTCGAGTTCTCTCCAAGACTCTTCTGTGCCTGTTCTAGAATGCTAGCGTAATCTTTGCAATTATCTAAATCAACCCATAACGTTGTGCCTTCTGGAATCATATATTTTTGGATAACCGCTTTAAATTCTTCTGATGGACTTGCATCATAAAGATTCAGCATTGCATCAACAGCATCTGCATATTTGTCAAAAGAAGACTTTGTTCCATTAAAGCTCCAGAATACAACATTTTCTCCATCCTGATTTTGTTCTACCATATATCTATCATACATGGTATTCAAAAGTCCAATTGCATTCGCATTATTTGGGCTAAGTTTTAACACTTCCACAACATCATTAACATTGTCAAATGTTCCAGAATTATTCTCAATATTAGTCATTATGTTATTAAGTCTAACTGTAACATAATTTTCAAGAAGTCCTTGATTGTGTGTACTCTGCCATCCTGCATATAATGTCTTTTCAACTTCTTTATTGTCTCCAAGACTTACATAGCAATTAGCCATTTTCTGATATGCCACAAGTGATGAACCGTCTTGAGCAAGTGCTTTCTTATAATTTTCCACAGCTTTTTGATAATCGCCTGAGCTTTCAGCTGCTTCTGCAATAGTTAATGCCCTTGCAACTCTTACAGAAGTCATATTCTGGTATAGCATAAATGCTCCAGTAAGGATAGCTACAGCGAGTACTACTACAAGTATTCTTTCTATTAAATCAAACTTATTCCAGAACTTTTGCTTTCTTTCAAGTTCCTCAGTAACCTGCATACGTATGTCTTCAACACTTTCATTGTACAAAGCATCTATGCTACTTGATGAACTCTTATTTTGAAAATGTTCTTCCGAATTAACCTCTTTCACAACTTCAACTGTAGGCTTTTTCAGAACCTTTGTTTCAGATTCTTTTGGCTCTATTTTATTATCTGTTTTAAATCCTTTTGTCATTTTACTTCTGACATCCTTTTCGTTTGACTTCTTATTATCCAAAGTAGCCTTCTTTGTCTTTTCAACAATTTCAGAAGACGCTACACGTGTCTGGCTCTTTTCGTTTGCATTTGATATTTTGTGTTCGCTATTTTTTATTAGAATATTTTCCTTATTATCTACCGAATCATTCAAAGTATGCTCGACATTTTTACCTGTTTCGCTGCTGTAAATATTTTGAACATTTTTATTATCTGCAACCTTTGATGTTCCAATACTTGCAGCCTTCCCATGATTTGGTATGTTTACATTTTTCTTTACTGTATTCACCACATAATTTGAATTCTTTACATTATTTTTTGCTGAAGCATTCCCATGATTAGAATTATTTATATTATTTTTGGCCGAATTCACCACCACATGATTTGAACTTTTTATGCTCTTTTTTGATGAATTTACCCCTTTATTAGAATAAACATTTGCTTTTCTTTTTGAATTATTAGTCCTCTTTGACTTTTGGTTTGCCATATCTTACTCCATATTGTGTTATATATTAGTCATGCCCTATAACGTTATCGAATTATTCATTAGTTTTCCCATTTCATAAATCGAATCATATACAGCATCTGGCTTAATTTTACTTCTTTCAATATCTTCAATTTTAGTCTCGCCGCTTAGTACAAGCACGCCATTCGCACCATTATTAACTCCTATAGCTACATCAGTATATAATCTGTCACCTACAAAAGTTATATCTTTTTTATTATATCCTGTTCTTTCAACAATCATATCCAGTGTTTCTTTGAAAGGTTTGCCTACATACTTTGGATTAACTCCGGTAGATGACGATATAGCTGCACATATTGCCCCACAATCTGGTATAAATCCTCCTTCAACAGGACAATTAATATCCATATGTGTTGCTAAAAATTCTGCTCCATTTCTAATAAATGTACAGGCTTTAGTAAGCTTTTCATAAGTTAATGTCTTATCAAAGCTTGCTACCACTATATCTGGTTCTTCATCTGTAAGTTCTATGCCTTCATCTTCAAAACTTTCAATAAGAGGTCTTGTTCCAAGTAAATAAACCTTTTTATCAGGATACTTGTTTTTTAGAAAAGATATCATAACATCACCGGAAGTTAAAATTTTATCTCTCGAAATAACACATCCCATTTTTCCAAGCTTCTCAATATATGCTTCCGGACGTGTAGATGCATTATTTGTAAAGAAAATAAAGTCTTTACTCTTCTTTTTTACAATATCTATAAATGACAATGCCCCATCTAGAATTCTATCCCCAAGATAAAATGTTCCATCCATATCAAGAACAAACATTTTTGTCTTCTGTAATAAATCAATTCTATCCATCATTACATTCCTCAAAAATCTTTAGTTATTTATCATCCTGTCTCCATACTATTTTTATCATCACTAATGTTTCTAAAAACAGTAACAGTAATTATTTTAGCACTCTCGATATAGTATGTCACATAAAAATTTTATTATATTTTTTTATCAACAAAAAATCCATATCTTATGTTTTTGCACATAAAATACGGATTTTTTGATATCACTAGACTAAACTATAGTTTTATTCGCCGTCTTTATGAAATTTTCCATCAGCACCGCGAGTTTTTATCGCTACACCTCCAAAAAAGCGATCCTCACTTCTCTCGACTCTCATTCCTCTACGCTCTCTTGAAGAAAGGCGTCCTTCTTTAGTTTTAGTTTTATCTAAAACCTTACCAAATCCACGGTTCTTTTCAACACGTCTTTCTTTTCCCCTTCTGTCAGAATCACGATTTTCACGTTTTTTATCTTCTACGCGACCAAAACGTTTTGCTCCATGGTCCTTTCCAAGACGTTCTTTATCACCAAATCGGTCTCTGTCACCGAAACGTTTCCTATCTCGACCGCCTCTACGCTCTTTACCATCTCTATCAAAACGGCCTCTTCCTTCTTTATCAAAACGGCCTCTTCCTTCTCTTCCAGATCTTGAACCCATACGACCTCTGTCACGATGACGATTTCTACGCTCATCCTCAATTTTGAGATCTTCAAGATCATCTCCCATCTTGAGACGCATAAATCCAGCTGCAAGCTGTTCAGCTGTGTATTCACCCTCTTCAATCTTCTGCATTACAAAGTTAAGAGTTGAATCAATGTTTCCATTCTCAAGAACATCAATAACCTCAGCAAAAATCTTCTGAGATTTTGCTCTTGTAATATCTTTTGCAGATGGTACTTTACGTTCTTCAATCTTGGTATGACAAATTCTCTCAATATCACGAAGTTTATACATTTCACGACCGCTTACAAGAGTAAAAGATCTTCCACTCTTACCTGCACGACCTGTTCTACCAATTCTGTGTACGTAGTACTCAATATCTTCAGGAATATCAAAGTTAAATACACAGTCTACACCACTAACATCTATTCCTCTTGCAGCAACATCAGTTGCGATAAGAATATTGATAGTACCTTTTCTGAAAGTATTCATAACCATATCTCTCTGATTCTGAGAAAGATCTCCATGAAGACCATCTGCTTCATATCCCTTGTCCTTAAGCTTTGTAGCAAGCTCATCAACCATTCTCTTTGTATTGGCAAAAATAAGAGAACGCTTTGGCTGATAAAAATCAATAAGTCTGCAAAGAACTTCAAACTTAATATTTCGAGGAATTACAAAGTAACTCTGTTCAATAGACTTAGTAGTAATTTCCTTTGGAGTCATACGAATGTATTCTGCATCAGATTTCTGATACTGTCTTGTAATCTCTAAAATTGGCTTAGGCATTGTAGCAGAAAAAAGTGCTGTCTGGCGTTCTTCCGGCATTCCCTGAAGAATTGTCTCGATATCATCACGGAATCCCATATCAAGCATTTCATCTGCTTCGTCAAGAACCAAAGTCTTAACAGTCTCCATCTTCATTGTATGACGACGCATATGATCCATTACTCGTCCTGGTGTACCAACTACAATCTGAACTCCACCAGATAATGCTCTAATCTGACGCATAATATCTTGACCGCCATATACTGACAAAACCTTTATTCCATGCATATATTTTGCAAAATCACGAATATCATCAGCTGCCTGCATTGCAAGTTCTCTTGTTGGACAAAGGATAACTGCCTGAAGCTCCTTCTTTGAAGAATCAACTCTTTCAAGCACTGGGATACCAAATGCAGCAGTCTTTCCTGTACCAGTCTGAGCCTGTCCGATGATATCACGACCAGACATCATAACAGGGATAGCAGCCTCCTGAATAGGCGACATATATTCAAATCCCATCTCGGAAACTGCTCTTAAAATACGTTCATCCAATCCGGATTCATCATAACGACGTCTCTTTTCTTCTTTATCTTCAGTTTCTTCTGAAACTTCTGCCTTAGCATTCTCTTCTATGCAATTTTTTTTCTCAAAAGTTTCTTTAGAACCACAATTTTCCATTTTTTCAGCCTTTACTAACTCTTCAGCCTCTGACTTTTCTACCTTATCTACGCTTTTTCCAAATGCTTTTGCAACAAAACTATCTGTTGAATCTATTTCCATATCTTTCTCTATCGTATTCTCACGCTTTGACTCGTTATATTTCTTATAACCCTTACGTTCATCTCTATGATGAAATATATCTGTATCCATTGTAAAAATTTCGAGATCTTCTAAAATATCGCTCATTATAATTAAACCTTTCTTCTCAGAAAAAAAGACAGGTCAATGTATGTCAGACCTGCCCTTTCTCTATAAGCATAACTTAAAACATACTACATCATTGTTTTATTGGATTATCTCTAGAACTCGATGTATTGCACACTCAACTGCCTGCCTGCGCACTTCGCTTCTATCTCCTGTAAACAGCTTTTTTTCTGAAAAAACCTTGCCATTAACGAAAAATCCAATATAAACGCATCCAATTGGATGCTCCTTTGTTCCACCACCAGGACCAGCTATCCCTGTAGTTGCAATGGCAACATCTGCATTTGCTCTAACTGCAGCATTTCTTGCCATTGACTCGGCGCATTCAAAACTAATCTCTGTATATTTCTCAATTATTTCATGCTCAACGCCAAGCATCTCTTCTTTAGCTTCGTTACTATATGTAACAAAACCACGTTTAAAAACTTCCGACGAACCTTCAATATCAGTAATTGCAGCAGCCACCATACCACCCGTACAGGATTCAGCTGTTGTAATCTTCATCTTTCTACTAATCAAAAGTTTTACAAGCAACTCATTTTCAGCCATAGCATTTACCTATTAGGCTCTGTAAAAAACGCCACTAAATTCCATATATAAAGCAGTCATTTTTTATTACATTTGCCCATCCATTACATTCCAATTCTTTATAAGGTAATCTCCAAGGGATATAATTGTAAGTGCAAGTGCTATGAACATAATTACATTTGTGAGAATACCATAAGCCTGTCCCAAAGCATTTCCACTATGACTAATCTTATAATCCACATCGATTATCATCATAATAACCATAATCATCTGAAAAGTAGTCTTAAACTTTCCCCACCAACTTGCAGCAATCACGCTACCCTTTTCTGCAGCAATAAGACGAAAACCACTTATTATAAACTCTCTTGCTATTATCAGTATAACAACCCATGTCCAAATTCGGTTAGCGCCTACAAGACAGATCATCGCAGAACAAACAAGCATTTTATCTGCAAGCGGATCCATAAATTTACCAAAGTCTGTTATAAGATTATATCTTCTAGCAATTTTACCATCTGCCAAATCGGTAAGACTTGCAACTACAAATAATACAAGTGCTATCCATTTGTATCCCAACAACATGAACGCTACAAAAAAAGGAATCATAAGAACACGAAGCATCGTCAACTTATTAGGTAAATTCATTTTGTCGTTCCCCTCTTTCTTCCATCATCCTTATTATTTTTAGTCCTCTATTAGCTCTCCTAAAAGATCATAGGAATCACTGTCTGTAACAACTACGTCCACAAAACGTCCGCTAAGAAGGTCATATGGAACGTTCTCTATGAATATAAAACCATCAATATCCGGACTATCTTTGTACGTTCTAGCCACATACGTTCTAAGGCATCTTCCTTGATTGTCATATTTTTCTTCCTCATCGCCAATTCTTCCCTCAATTACAGCTTTGAGTTTTTGACCAATCATTTTCCTTGCTGATGCGAATGCAAACTTCTGCTGAACTTCCATAAGCTCTTTTTGTCGAAGTATTTTAGTTTCTTCGCTAATCTGATCAGGCATATTAGCTGCGACAGTTCCTTCTTCTGGAGAATATGTAAAAACTCCTAATCTATCAAAAGCTAAAGCTTCTACTAGTTCAACAGTCTGTTTATGATCATCTTCTGTCTCTCCAGGAAAACCTGATATAAGAGTTGTTCGAAGACAAATATCTGGAATTTCTCTTCTTAATTTCTCGATAAGCTGTCTAATTTCAGCATTATTAGTACGCCGTCCCATCTTTCTAAGAACATTATCGCTTCCGCTCTGTATTGGAAGATCAAGATATTTACAAATCTTAGGCTCTGTTTTAATAACTTCTATAAGTTCATCTGTAATTTCTTCAGGGTAACAGTACATTACTCTTATCCATTCAAAGCCTTCGATTTTGCAAAGCTGCCTAAGTAATTCTGGAAGCTTCTTCTCACCATACAAATCCATGCCATAAACAGTTGTTTCCTGAGCAACAATTATAAGCTCTGTAACACCCAATCTGGCAAGTTCTCTTGCCTCATGAAGAACATTTTCCATAGGTACACTTCTATAATGTCCTCTGACTTTTGGTATAATGCAGTAACTGCAATTCTTGTTACAGCCTTCAGCAATCTTCAAATAACTATAATTTCCACCAGTTGTTAGAATTCTCTTTCTATCACAAATTGGAGCTTTATCAATACTTTCAAAATAATTATTCTTCTGTCCTGATATTATCTCTTCAAGACTCTCTACTACTTTGTCGAATGCGGTAGTACCAAGTATTTCATCTACTTCGGGTATTTCTTTTTGAATTTCATCTTTATAGCGCTGAGCAAGGCAACCAGTTACGATTAACGCTTTAAGCCGGCCACTCTTACGAAGCTCTGCTAATTCCAGAATTGTATCTATGCTTTCTTGTTTTGCATCATTAATAAAGCAGCAGGTATTGACCACTGCTGCCTCTGCTTCTGTGTCATCATCTGTAAATTCAAAACCATGTTCCGAGAGCATGCCAAGCATGTACTCGGACTCAACACGGTTCTTATCGCATCCGAGCGAAACAAATAAAATCTTCATCCCGTTCGTAATTATACCTCTGCTGATTCTTCGGAATCTTTCTTGCTCTCTTTTTTATCTTCCTTCTTGCCTTCTTTATCACCGGCCTTTTCTGTATTTGATTCTTCAGCATCTGCCTCAGCATTCTTCTTTGCAATTGTCTCAGCCATTGCAATTTTCTCTTCATCTGTGAGAATACCAAGCTTATCCTGATAAAGCTCATTTACTGCTACAGTAAGAGCCTTGTCTCTTGGACTAGCATCAATCATAACTTCATCACCGGCAATAATCTGTCTAGCACGCTTTGAAGTTGCCATAACGATGGAATAACGGCTGCTGATTACAGGTTCTTCACCTTCCTCAACACCTTTGTTTACTACATTCATCAGGTCTACATAAGACGGATGTATCATTTCTTACTTCCTTTCTTACCACATTCAATGAATATGGTATTTCAACATTTTCAGACTAGGCATTTTACATCAACCACTAACTGAACAACAACGTATTATACCCCAATAATCACTATTATGTCAATGAAATTGTGCTTTGTACGTTTTATCACTCTGATATAATTACTGTTCGAATTTTTTTAATTCCTGTCTGATTTCAGCTATAAACTCTTCATTTCTATCAGGAGTAAAGTGAGCACTTGAAATAATTTCGTGCATTTTTTTTACACACTCATCCAGATCATCGTTTACAAGTATATAATCATACTCCTCTATTCCCTTTGATTCTTTTACCGCAGTGGAAAGACGACCTTTTATAACTTCATCGCTTTCTGTACCTCTACCTCTAAGCCTTTCTTCAAGTACCTGTGCGCTTGGCGGCATTACAAAAAGAAGAACTGCTTTAGGGAACTTCTTTTTTATCTGCAACGCACCCTGAATCTCTATTTCCAAAATTACATCAAGTCCTGCATCAAGTTTCTCTTCTACGAATTGTCTAGGTGTTCCATAATAGTGACCACAGTATCCTGCATGTTCTATAAGTCCATCTTCAGCAATAAGTTTCTCAAACTCATCATCTTTTATAAAAAAATACTCACGACCATTTTCTTCTCCTGGTCTTGGATTCCTAGTGGTAGCTGATACAGACAATGCATAATTGTCATATTCTTTAACCAGCCTTTTCATCAAAGTACCTTTTCCAGTTCCTGAAAAACCAGAAATAACAACGATTAATCCTTTACGTTTCATTTTTCTCAAAATCTCTTTCTTCTATTCTTGCAGCAATAGTCTCAGGAAGAAGTGCAGAAAGCACTACCATTCCATTGTCCATCACAATAACTGCCTTTGTCTTTCTGCCAGCACTAGCATCTATGCAAGTCTCTTTATCTTTGGCATTTTGCACCAGTCTTTTTATAGGTGCCGCCTCAGGAGAAACGATGCTTATAACATGGCTCAAATTTACTATATTGCCAAATCCAATATGCGTAAAAACATCTTTCATAGTCTACACTTTCAATTACAATTATTCAAGATTCTGTATCTGTTCTCTGATTTTCTCAATGGTAGTCTTTAAATCTATCGCTTTATTGGATACTTCCAAATCACTGGTTTTACTAAGAGTAGTGTTAGCTTCGCGATTCATCTCCTGTGCAAGGAAATCCAGTTTTCTTCCAACACCATTCTCGCTATCACCATTTTCCAAAGCCTTCCTGGTAGCCTCGATATGACTGCGAAGTCTGACCAATTCCTCATCAACGCAAATTTTATCTGCAAAAAGAGCCACTTCCATTGCCAATCTGTTTTCGTCAACTTGAATATCATGAATTAAATCATCAATTTTCTGTCTGAGATTTGTTTTATACTCTTCCACTATCATTGGAGAGCGTTCTGTAATGAAATTTACATCTTCAAGCATCTTATCAAGCTTCTTTTCAAGATCGTTTTTGAGAAACTCTCCCTCTCTTTGACGAGCATTTGAAAACTGCTCACCAGCCTGATCAATAGCTTCTTTAAGAGGTGGCCAAAAAATGTTTTCATCGATTTCTCCAACTTCCTGAGTAATAACATCAGGAAGCGACGCCATTCTTGATAATCCCACATCATTTTTCAAACCAAAATCTGATGCAAGACTCTCAAGACATCTCATATATTGCTCTGCCACATCTTTGTTATACTGAATACGTGTATCTGAACCATTTAAATCTTCACAGGTTATAAACACATCAACTTTTCCGCGCTTAACAAATTTCTTTAATTCCGTTCTGATATCAGCCTCAAGAATATTGAACATCTTAGGCATTTTCAATCCCAAATCAAGATACCTGTTATTAACAGATTTCATTTCGACTGTAATGCGGTGCTTTTCACGCATTACTTCTCCGCGGCCAAAACCAGTCATACTACTGACCATATATTGTGTCCTCCAGTTTTTATGATAAAATAATTAGAGCGAAAAAAGTCAATTTACACCTTATACATAAAATTATAGGCTTTTTTCGCACACTGCGTCAACTAATTAAACAGAAAGGATAACTAAAATGGCTTTTGACGGTATTACCGTAGCAGCTATTGTGCATGAGCTTTCAGAATTATGCACAGATGGCCGCATATATAAAATTGCACAAACAGAAAAAGATGAAATTATGCTTACTATAAAGCCTCAGGCAGAAAGAGGCGGAGGCACTTGCAAAGTATGTCTTTCAGCAGATGCGTCCCTTCCACTTGTATATATAAGCAAAGACACAAAGCCTAGCCCAGCGCAGGCTCCGACTTTCTGTATGGTACTTAGAAAACACATTTTGAACGGAAGAATACGTTCCATCACTCAGCCAGGACTTGAAAGAATAATCCAATTCAACATCGATCACCTCGACGAAATGGGGGATTTAAGAACAAAAACACTTCTAATAGAACTTATGGGAAAATACTCAAATATCATTTTCATAGATGATTCTGAGACTATAGTTGATTCTATAAAACACATTCCAGCTTCTGTTAGTTCTGTCAGAGAAGTACTGCCTGGCCGAAAATACTTCATTCCTCAGACACAAAACAAAGAGAATCCTCTCGAGATTACAAAGGAAAGCTTTATTTCTCTTATTTCCGCAAGGCCCGAACCTATATTTAAAGCTTTAATAAGTAACTATACAGGTCTTTCCAACGTGATAAGCAATGAAATCTGCTATAGAGCTGATGTAGATGCCTTGCTTCCTGCAAATACTCTATCAAACGGTCAGCTTATTCGTTTGTTTAATGTACTAGAACTATTTGTAACAAGAATTAAAAAAGGAGATTTCAAACCTGCCATAGCTTATGAGAATGGTCATCCAAAAGATTATGCTGCTTTTCATCTTTCAAGCTATGAAAAGACACCTGACTGCTTTTTAAAAGAAATGCCAAATATGTCTTTACTTTTATCTTTGTTTTATTCTGAAAAAAATTCCATTACCAGAATAAGACAAAAATCAGCAAACTTAAGACATATTGTAAGCACAGCTTTAGAAAGAACCATAAGAAAATATGATTTGCAAATGCAGCAAATGAAAGACACCCAAAAAAGAGACAAATATCGTTTATACGGCGAACTTCTAAACGTGTACGGATACAGTGCAGAACCCTCTGCAAAATCAATAACGGTAAACAATTATAATACAGGTGAAGATATTACCATACCTCTTGACCCAACACTCACCGCAAGCCAAAATGCTCGTCGTTACTATGAACGCTACAACAAATTGAAACGCACTTTTGAAAATCTATCTGAACTCACTGTAGAAGTCAAAGCTCAGATTGATCACCTTGAGTCTGTTCAAAATTCACTTGATATTGCCAGAACAGAAGCTGACCTTATTCCAATTAGAGACGAGCTTATCGAATCCGGCTATATTCACAAAAAGACAAACGAAAATAGACGCCCAAAAGACAAAAACATCAGCAAACCACTCCATTACATTAGCAGCGATGGTTTTGATATTTTTGTTGGAAAGAACAATTTTCAGAACGATCAGATAACTTTCAAATTAGCAAACGGTTCTGATTGGTGGTTCCATGCAAAAGGGATGCCAGGTTCGCATGTAGTATTACAAACAAAAGCAAAAACAGTGCCTGACAGAGCATTTGAAGAAGCTGCCAGCCTTGCCGCCTATTATTCAAAAGCTAAAGAACAAGAAAAAGTTGAAATAGACTATCTGCAAAGAAAGAATGTTAAGAAACCCGGTGGAGCAAAACCCGGATTTGTAGTTTATTATACTAATTACTCAATGGCTATACGCCCAGATATTTCATCTCTCAAAGAAGTGAATGATTAAAAAAAATTTCTAGGTTTTTGTTTTTATCAAAAAATCAAGAACCTAGAAATTCTTTCCAATTTCATTTAAAAACCTGCTTTTAAATCAAGTTTTCGAGAACAAAAATCAAAAGGCAAACTAGTCCAAAACATGTTTTTTTAACGACATGGGCTTTTTTAACGGTCAGTTTGCTTAGTTTTTAGAACAAAGTGACAAAAACTATAAATCTCTAAACAAATATCACAATATTCTAACTTTTTTGAATACTCTTATAATCTTATTTCCTTTTGGAAAACTCATCAAATCTTCTTCTGTTAATGTATTTGTCTTTACCAAGACGATTGAATATACAAAGACAGACACAACAATAGCAGTTGCAGAAGCTACGAGGTTTGGCATATATCCAATTTTACTATAACCACCCAATGCAAATGCTACAGCATAATGAACTGCCGCTCCTGCAATCCCCATAAGAAGTGCTGCCAATAATGGCATAAAATAAACTTTTTTAACATCAAGTTTTAGTTTGAGCCTTTTTCTACATGCAATATCATTTAAAAGGAACATTGTAAATGCATACAGAACTCTTGTAAGAACAAGACACATATTATCAAGATTAGAATAATCAAGTAGTACCACTAATACTATCGTTTGAACAATAAGAGCAATAACCGCATTTACAACCGGTGTTTTAAGCCTTCCAGTTCCCTGAAGAACTGAATTGGTGATAGTAGACTGAGAATAGAAAACTACTGTAACAGACAAAAACGCAAGCAGCAAAGCTGCCTCATTTAACGAATTTCTTTGCGGAAAAAGAATCTGCGTTATTGGTCTTGCCAGAAAAATAAGTCCCAATGCAGAAGGAGTGGCAATAAGCATTGAAACACGAATTACTTTTATTGCTATAAGATTTGATTCTTCCTTTTTGCCCTGAATAAATTTCTCTGAAATACTAGGAATCATTGCTGAAGCAAGAGCAGAAGAAAGTGCAATAGGAATATTAGTGATAGTAAGAGCCTTTCCCGCATATATTCCATATAAAGCTGCTATATGACTTTCATCAAAACCACGCATTTCCAATATATGATAAAAAAGTTTCTGGTTTATATTAGGAGTAATATTATACAAAAATGTACTCATCAAAAACGGAGTAACAATAGTAAAAATCATCCAGAACACTTTTTTAGTGTCGTCTGTTTTATTGTTGTCTTCCTTTATTTTTTCATTTATAACTTTTTTATTCTTATGATAGACAAAAGTCATAAAAACAAGTGCAAATACTACACCTGCTCCTGTTCCAAGTGCACTTCCTGCAGCTCCATAAATCGCACTGTTTTGCCCTTTAGAAATTGCAATATTCGTCAAACAAAACGCCGCAAGAATTGATATAACAGCATTAATCAGCTGTTCTGCAACTTGAGAAACCGATGTTGGCACCATTGTCTTTTGCGCCTGAAAATATCCTCTAATAACCCCAAGCGGTCCATACAAAAAAACCGTAGGAGCAAACACTCTCAAAACATAAGCTCCATTATTACCCACCATAAGGCTGGCAAAATTAAAAATTATTAAAGTTCCAACAAACCCTACTACTAAAACATATATAAGAGCACATCTGAATACTTTCTGCGCATTTTTGTACTCTCCAAGTACAAATTTCTGTGCCATAACTTTAGAAATTGCAGATGGAATACTATAAGAGCTTATCATCAAAATAATAATATACCAATTGTATGCTGAATTGTAATATCCATTGCCCTCATCGCCAATAATAGATGTAAGCGGACTTTTATACAAAAGTCCTATAATCCTGACTATAATTCCTGCAACAGCTAAAATACCTGCTTGTTTTAAAATTGCATTATCAGATTTAGACATTTCAAATAACCACAAAAAAGAACCATGCCGGTATTGAAAAACCTGCATGGTTCTCAACCTTTCCTTTGATTTTACGGTCTTAACCAGTCATACATTTCCTGGTATTTACTAGCAGATACCTTCCATGAGAAGTCAACTGCCATAGCCCTGTCAATCATCTTGTTCCACTCTCTTTTGTTATCATAATACAAAGCCTCAGCATCACGAACTGTGCGCATCATCTCATGAGCATTATAATTCAAGAAAGAAAAACCTGTTCCTGTTCCCTCATATTTGTTATAAGGTTCAACAGTATCTTTAAGACCGCCCGTTTCACGAACTATTGGAAGAGTTCCATAACGAAGTGCCATAAGCTGTGACAATCCGCATGGCTCGAACAAAGAAGGCATAAGAAAAGCATCGCTTGCAGCATAAATCTTATGTGACATAGCTTCTGAATAATAAATATTAGCAGAAACCTTATCACCATATTTCCATGCAAAGTGACGGAACATATTCTCATACTGTTCTGTTCCTGTTCCAAGAATTACGAACTGTACTGCATCCTGACAAAGTTCATCCATGACACAGCTAATAAGATCAAAACCCTTCTGATCAGTAAGTCTGGAAACAATACCAATCATCATTGTTCTATCATCTTCAGCAAGACCAAGTTCTTTTTGAAGAGCTCTCTTATTCTTGATTTTTTCCTTGCGGAAATTAATCTCATCGTACTGATATTCAATAAATCTGTCAGTAGTTGGATTGAAATCCTCATAATCAATACCATTAACAATGCCTCTAAGATCATTGGTTCTAGAGCGAAGAAGACCATCTAGACCTTCACCATAGAATGTTGTTTTAATCTCTTCAGCATATGTCTCTGATACAGTTGTAATGGCATCAGCAAAGACCATTCCACCTTTTAACATATCAGCATCGCCGTACATCTCCAATTTGTCAGGAGTGAAAAAATAATCTGGAAGACCTGTAATATCCTGCACTTCCTTCTTGTCCCATCTACCTTGGAATTTAAGATTATGAATAGTCATAATAGCTTTAATTCCACGATAGAAATCATTTGCCTGGAAACGTTCCTTGAGATAAACCGGCACAAGTCCCGTCTGCCAGTCATGGCAATGTATAATATCAGGACGAAAATCAATAACAGGTAAAATACTAAGCGCCGCCTTAGAGAAAAATGCGAATCTTTCGATTTCAAATTTAGGATCATCTCCATAAGGCTTCATACCACTAAAATAAAATTCATTGTCAATAAAATAATAATGAATACCATTAACCTGAGAATGAAATATTCCCACGTACTCCTGTTTCCAGTGAAAGTCCATATAGAAATTCGAAACATACTCCATCTGGTCTTTAACCTTCTGGGACATGCATGCATACTTAGGCATAATGATACGTACATCAAAATATCTGGAATCAATATCTCTCGGAAGAGATCCAACAACATCTGCAAGTCCACCAGTCTTTATGAAAGGAACACCTTCAGATGCCACAAATAGAATATTCTTCATTGCCTTGCTTCCTCTCTTAGCTACCACTTTCGCAATAGCATTATTTACTTTAATATACCATTTATTTTAACTATCGGCTTATTTCTCCAAAATATACAGTTCTTCTATTTCTTAAGGCAATGCATAAGACTTATCACTGCCACCTTCTGCTGCAGATTTTAAAAACCTTTCACAGTAAATTTTCAATCTTCACTAGGAGTGTATTTTGCACTCTGCATTGCAATGAGTTCCTTATCATCAAAATAATTAATCTTCATTGCACTCTTAACTTCGTCCAAAGTATTAGCAGCAACCTGCTCAGCTGCTTCACTTCCCTTCTTTAAGATATCGTAAATTGCAGGGATATCTTTCTGAAGCTCTTCGCGACGTTTACGTATAGGTTCAAGTTCAGCATTGATAACATTAAGAAGAAACTTCTTAACTTTAACATCACCAAGACCTCCACGCATATAGTGAGCCTTCATCTCATCAAGATTCTGATAATCAGGTGCAAATTCTGCAAAATGTTCATCTCTTGCAAATGCATCAAGGTAAGTAAATACAGGATTGCCCTCAACCTTACCAGGATCTTCAACTCTAATGTGATTAGGATCAGTAAACATGCTCATTACTTTCTTCTTGATGGAATCTGCGCTCTCTGAAAGATAAATACAGTTTCCAAGTGATTTACTCATCTTGGCATTTCCATCAATTCCAGGAAGTCTAAGACATGCCTTATTGTCTGGAAGTAAAATCTTAGGTTCAACCAAAACATCGCCATAAATACCATTGAAAGAGCGAACAATCTCACGACACTGCTCAATCATTGGTTCCTGATCTTCTCCAGCTGGAACAACTGTTCCCTTAAAAGCTGTAATATCTGCTGCCTGGCTGATAGGATAAGTAAAGAATCCTGCAGGAATACTTTCACCAAATCCACGCATACCAATTTCAGACTTAACAGTAGGATTTCTCTTAAGCCTTGCAACAGTAACCAAATTAGCATAATAAAATGTTAATTCTGTGAGTTCCGGAATCTGTGATTGAATAAGAAATGTGACCTTTTCAGGGTCTAGACCAGCAGACATATAGTCAAGAGCAACTTCGATAATATTCTGTCTAACCTTCTCGGGGTTATGAGCATTATCAGTCAAAGCCTGAGCATCTGCTATCATAATATAAATCTTGTCAAACGTGCCGGAATTTTGAAGTTCAACTCTTCGTTTAAGTGAACCGACATAGTGACCAACATGAAGTTTACCGGTTGGTCTATCTCCGGTCAGTATAACTTTGTCCATCTTCTAACTCTCCTCCACTTTCTTTGAATAGAGCAATCGAAAAAAAGAAATCAAACATGTCTTCTATTTTCGAAACACTATCTTTAATATTATACCATAAATAAGCCGCCGAAAAAACTGCTTATTTTTCTTGCAATAAACCAAATTTTGTTATATGATATACGCAAATATATCAAAAAGTCCAATAATGCGATATTTCGTTTGCTTATTATCTTTATTTCCGTATGTGTTCACACTATATTATCCGTATGTTCATATTTTGTTCATATTTTTCATTTAATATAGACATATCAGAAGCGGTGAGGCGCTTCTGACTCCCCCAATAAAACTTTTTTCATACCGGGTCGTTGGGTTCCCCGCCTAGCGACCCCTCCTCCCAAAGATATCAACTTTTTAGTTGTTTAATATATTAAATAGATGTCGCCTTTTCAAGGCGGCTTTTTTATTACCAACATTCATTCCCCTGAACTTTTTGCAAATAAAGTCGCAAATAAAAAACCAGCTGGCGGTTAAAAGCATTACGCTAGTAGCCATCAACTGGTTTATAGGTTCTTGTTTTATGTAATCCGTTTTGCTGTTTGTATATTTCGTCGCAGACACGCTTTCGCTTGATTATAAACGTAATGGTACATAAGGTTCTAAAATACAGAACCTAAGTACCAACGTTTATATACAGTTCTGCTCATGAAATATTACAAGCCAGCAAAACTCATTTATCAAAAATAAGTAACAATAAGTATGACTTCTTGTCACTTATATTCAGAAACTCGCATTTACTGCGAGTTTCGTGAGAACAAAAGTCAAGTGGCAAACTGGTTCAAGGCGAAGCCTTTTTTAATGGCCAGTTTGCGTAGTTTTTGGAACGCAGTGACAAAAATCTATACTTATTTAAAAAACATCAATATTAATCTTTTCTTACATCATCTGTCTTTCAACCATCTTCACAAATTCCCTGTTATTTCTTGTGTGTGTAAACATATTGATAACCTGATCAACTGCATTATCAATTTTCACACCATTAAAGCTCTTACGCATTCTGTTAACTGCATCAAGTTCATCTGAATTAAGAAGTAGATCATCTCTTCGTGTTGAGGATTTTGGAATATTAATCGCCGGGAATATTCTTCTTTCCTGAAGTTTCCTATCAAGAATAAGTTCCATATTACCCGTTCCCTTGAACTCTTCATAAACCACATCATCCATTTTAGAACCGGTTTCAATAAGGGCTGTAGCAAGAATAGTAAGACTTCCGCCCTCTCTCATATTTCTAGCAGCACCAAAAAATCTCTTTGGCATATGAAGCGCTGCAGGATCAAGACCACCAGAAAGAGTACGTCCAGACGCCGTTACCACCTGGTTGTATGCCCTTGTAAGTCTTGTAATGGAATCAATCAAAATCATAACGTCCTGCTTGTGCTCAACAAGTCTTCTTGCTCTTTCTATAGTCATCTCAGAAACACGAATATGATGTTCTGGAAGTTCATCGAAAGTAGAATGAATAACCTCTGCATTTGGACCTGTAATTGACTCTTTTATATCTGTTACTTCCTCAGGTCTTTCATCAATAAGAAGAACAATCAAATGAATATCTGGATAATTTCTCTGAATAGATTTTGCAACATCTTTCAAAAGAGTAGTCTTACCAGCTTTAGGAGGTGAAACAATCATTCCACGCTGCCCTTTACCTATTGGACAAATCATGTCCATTATTCGCATAGCAACGGAACCGCCTTCTCTTTCAAGTCTTAACTTTTCATTAGGAAAAATAGGGGTCATGCGTTGAAAAGAAAATCTCTTTATTGATTCTTCTGGCGTATAACCATTTATACTTTCCAATCCCTGAAGCGCACCAAATTTTTCGTTTCCTGTGCGTTCTTTGGTATATCCTCTTAGAATATCTCCTGTTCTAAGTCCGTATTTCCTAATTAACGCAGGAGCTACATATACATCATCTTCTCCTGGAAGATAATTATCACATCGAATAAAACCAAAACCATCCTGCATTACTTCAAGAATTCCCTGAGCATCAACAGTTTTAGCCTGTGTATTCTCGGGTATCTCTGTTTTACTTGTCACTGCAGTATTTTGAGAATTTTCTTTTTTTGAAGCTGTTGTGATAACAACTTTTGATCCTTTGAAATTTAAATCCTTCGAATTTTTTACTTTCTTTTGAAGTCTGCTATCATTTGCCAAGTCTTTTGATTCTTTTTGATATTTTTGATCTTTGATTTCTTTTTGATCTTTGATGTCTTTTTTCTCTGTGGAAACTCGAACTTTCTTTGATTCTCTTGATTTTTTGGAATCTTTTAACTGATTTTTCTTTTCGGAATTATCTTTCTTTTCTTTCTCTTCAATTTTGTCATTAGTCTTTGGAACTTTATCCTGCTTGAGTTTTTCTTCATCAAGCTGAACCATTTCGTTAATGATTTCCTGTTTCTTAAGTCCCGTTGTCTTAATTCCACGAATCTTGGCAAGTTCACGTAAATCGACTAACTTCAGCGTCTCGTACCGCTCTCTCATAGTGCTTAAAGGCTCCTTTCGGTGTATCTTCCTTTATCCTTATAGACTGGGTTATCCAGCAAATTATTTTTTATGTGGATTATCAAACTGAGTAGCAATAAAATGAATTCTTTCAGGTAGAATAAGAAATAGTAAAAATACTGGTACTTGATATCCTGAAGAATTTCAAATAGTGCTTACATTCACAAAAAATGTAAGCATTATTCGAATAAAAATGTCACAAGGCAGTTTCTTACTGCCTATTTCCCGCATGAAACAAAAATAATTATGAAAAACTTTCATCTTCAATTTAAATATCGGAATAGATAATAAATAACATAAGAGATTTAAAATAATAAAATAATTATAACAAACATTAAATTAATAATCAACTTTCATAAGACACAAACCTTGTGGTTTGGCAGTTGGACCTGCAAGTTTTCTATCCATTAATTCGAGTACTTCTTTTACTCTTTCTGGAGTCATTCTGCCAAAGCCAACCTCTAGAAGCGTTCCTACTAATATTCTTACCATATTCTGCAAGAATCCGTTTCCATGAAATGTTAATCTTATTCTTGGTCCATCCTGTACTATTGAAATAGTATCAACACATCTGACAGTCGACTTACGCATTCTAGGATTTGAACAAAAGCTCTTAAAATCATGTGTTCCTTCAAGATATTTTGCAGCTTCTCTCATCTTATCAAGATCTGGCATTTGTTCTAACACAGTGACATATTTTCTATCGAAAACTGGTTTAGATTTTCCATAGTAGCAAGTATATACATATGTTTTTCCAAGAGCATTATACCTTGCATGAAATCTATCAGATGCCTCTTTCAATTCAATTATTGCAATATCATCCGGGAGATAATTATTCATATATTCCCAGATTTCATCAACGCTGTACTGTGTATCAAGATGAACATTACACACCTGACCTCTTGCATGAACTCCTGCATCTGTTCTTCCCGATGCAATCACTTTTACAGGCACAAATTCCCTTTCTTCTGACTTACTATTATCTATTTCATCTTTTATCATCCTGTTTAATACAGTTTCAATCTTCCCTTCAATAGTCATTTCAACACCAGGCTGATGCTCCCATCCCTGATATCTTGTGCCATCATAGCGAACGACCATCTTAAAATTTCTTTTCATTAAAAAAACCTTTCTCTATAAAATATATTAAAACCTTTTGTCTAAAAGGCTCATACCAGCATCATATAAATTCCTGTTACATGCATCATAAAGCCATCTTTCCATACTAATTCCATCAATATTGCCAAGATGAAAATTCACTGAACGAACATTAGTGTGTGTAGTACCACCATGCATTCCGCTTTTCATAACCATCTTATTTTTAAAATTATTGATATAAAAAGAAAACTTTGGATTGATATTTCTTAGTTCACTTAACATTTTTTTCATTTGTAAAAAAAACTCTTCTTGAACATCACTATCCGATGCATATATTTTATTAGCTATATCATTGTAATACGCACTAAGCAGATAGTCATGTGTAGAAGTTGCATAAAGATAATTAAATCTATCGCCATATTTTTCATAAAGCTTTTTGTACCAACAAACAGTGATATTATCTCCCTTAATAGCATCAGCTATATCATCTTTACATTTCCAGATTTCTTTGGCAGTTCTGTACCAATCATCATATAAAAGCTGACCACTATCAGATAAAAGAATCACATTTTGACAACCCCTATAAAAATCCTCATATACCTCGCCTGCAAGAGCAGGCACAGCAAAAGCCCCTGCACTATCACCTGCAATCAATAAGCTTTCCGGATTATCAAATAATTTTCTAGCAGCTTCCATCGCATTTCTGAAATTTTTATATCCATGAAAATGCAGAACATCTTTGTTACCATCAGCATTTATAAATTCAAAGTCATTATTACCGACATGAAAATCTCCTGTTGCATATGTAATAACCACAACATTCCAATCTCTGAACAGATTTCTGGGATTTGTTACTTCTGTAATCCCAATATGAATGTTCATAATCTGAGTAAACGGTCGTAAATTATTGTAATAATAATTAGGCATTCCAGCAGTTACTCTTCCATAAGTAGTAGGTCTTGCTGCAGTATATTCATTCCATGCAACGCCTCCACCTGAAAAAAAGATAATCAGATTTTTACTTCTGCCTTTTTTGGCATAAATATAATATTCAGAACCGTCTCCAGATACGCCATCCTTAATGGGAATTCTGTACCATGTAAAAGCATCCATTTCTCCCTCTAAAACAGGTGCTCCAATTGGCGTTTTTTCTATCATACTACCCAGCCGATTTTCAAAATAATCTCCTACACGATATGCAAATGCAAGACCGCGCTGAAGATTATCTTTATTTTGCACCCTCTTTTCAGGCATTCAATCCTCCTTTTATTCCAATTAGAAATTCCACATTTTTGCTGAAGCATTTTTGAAATCTCTAAAACGAAATACCACAACTGCAACAGCTAATAGCAGATATAAAGTCATGCAAATAACTGCAGGCCACATAAAGAAATTTTTTTCATTTAACACAAAAATCCATTGCGCCTGTGAACATACTACAGAAAAAACAAGATAATACATATAATCTTCAAGATGTGCATGAGTTGCAAGCCCCATTATAAATGTAAATATTCCTATTCCTATGAAAATAAACGGGATTGCCCACGTAACAGACCATGCTTTATAACCTGACATTTTATCTGCAATAAAACAAACAACCATTCCAACATATGCTTCAAATGTTACAACTTTAAGAATATTATTTCTAAGCGTAATACCAAAAACCGCATCAAGCCATGCTACAAAAACAATAGCCATTACAAATGGAATCCATGAAATCGTTGTTTTAACCTGATGTGATGCGATAAATCGTGTATTAAACAGTATAATTTCAATAGACAGCATCAGAAAAGTAACTATTTTCAATATAGATACTCTTGAAACGTGTTTTTTCAAAATAGGATACGCGGCATCTTCAGGCTCACCTGACAGACGTCCCTGACAAAGAGGACATTCAACTTTATATCCTCTGATTTTCATTTTACATTTCGGACAATACTGCATATTTATTCCTCTTTTTTACCTATATTTGCTGCTGAAAACTTTTCTTCCAGTTTATGCTTGAATAAATTTATTTTATCTTCTTCCATATTGTGATCTGAACTTGTAATCTCGACTTCGATTCCCATATTAACAAGTCTTCTAAAGAAATGAAGCATAATCTCATGAGTAGTATACGCTGAAACTTCTCCAAATACACAACTGTCACCAAAGCTAGAAACACATATCTGCTGAGATGGCGCTGGCATAAAACATGAAAAGCGTTTTATATACGGTGCTGCTTTCTCAGGCATTTTTATATTACCAAGATTAGAAATAGTACTGGTAACACCTTTCTTAGAAGCAGTATTTATCCACTGAATAGCTATATCTTTAATAAAAAGCGGAACAACTTTTACTGCAAGATTATGCTCGAGTGCTGCATAAGAATTCATTGTCTTCTGAATGCTTTCAGGAGATAACTGCTTTGCAAAAGAATCTTTCACGAACTCAATTATTGAATCCAGATTTCCATTGTAGTCCTTAGGATCATATACAACTGTAATAGTTCCATAAAAGTTTCTAGTAGTTTCAGATGGAAAAAACTGTCTCAAATTAACAGGCACACTTACAACAATTGGCTTCTTGAAATCTCCTACAGTCATTTCATCAATGATAGCTGCAACATAAACTGCTGTTGATAGAACTCCTACTGAAGTATTATATTTGTGTGCAACTTCCAATATTTGTTTTGAAGAGACACACCCTTCTATCAAATGAGGCTGCTGATTTTGATCTCTTTCTCCTTTAATCTGATATGCTCTTCGCCTTGTAAGAGATTTAAGTTGATTTAGTCCATTGCTTTTTTCATAGAAATGTTTAAATGCATCATCATTTTTTTCATATCTACTTGAAGAATCAACACTTTCATAGTCCATATGCAAATCATATTTCTGATTAAGATACCTGGTAATAATATTTTTCAAAAAGACAAATGCACCTGTACCATCTGCCAGTACATGAAACATTTCAAGACTTATACGACGTTTGTAATAAAACACCCTGTATAATAAAGTTTTTCTTCCCGGAAAATACAACTGACTGCAAGGCGGAAGATTTTCCTTATGAACCACACAATGCAGATTATCTCTATACTCAAGATAATACCAAAAAGCACCTTTTCTTAAAACGCAGTTAAAATGAGGAAATTCATCAATCGTATCGTCAAGAGCATTTTGTAATATCTCTGGATCAACATTTTCTGTTAATTCGCAGCTTATTCGAAAAACTCTGGTATTAGCCCCTTGAACTGTTGAAGGTATTATTTTTGCTGCATTATCAAGCTGATACCATTTGCGATTATTATCTGCCATAATTTAGCTTCCTTACATTAGTATTTGTAAATATTCTATTGTACAAACATTTTTCTAATATTCATCTATCGTAGGAGTCTTTATTTCTCTTAAAGTTCCATCTCTATATTCAAATCGGAAAAATTCGCAATTTCCTACAGATATTTTCCAAAAATCTTCCAATCTGCTCTTCCTTAAATTAGTCAGAAGTGCTCTCATACATGCTCCATGAGTCTGAATAAGAATATTACCGCAATCACTTTTTGATTTTTTCAAGTCCTCTATGAAAAGAGCTGTTCTTTCCATTAAATCGGCATATGGCTCTTCTTCCATCTTTGGAATATATATCGCTGGATTTTCAAATAAACCGCCATATTCTTCTTTTATATGCTCGAACTTCATCCCTTCCAGTTTGCCAAAACTCATTTCTTTAATACGATCATCAAGTATTATTTTTTCCTTTGGAAAACCACTTATTATATGAGCCGTTTCAACTGCTCGGCACAAAGGGCTTGATATGACCTTATCGAAAGAAATCCCAAGAGCATTAAGTCTGTCAAAAGCTTCTTTTGCCTGCTGCCTTCCTGTATCGTTCAACTCAATGTCTGTTGCACCTTGAAAAAGATGCTCCTTATTCCACAATGTTTCTCCGTGTCTAACAAAATACCAAATCATTTTTCCAAAAACCTAACCTGCCTAAAAATATTTAATTCTTTTTTGAATAATCTCGTTCTCCAAAAATACCTGTGCCCACTCTTACAAAAGTTGCACCTTCTTCAATTGCAACCTCATAATCTCCAGTCATTCCCATTGAAAGAACATCAAGTTTGTGATCAAAAATATTCATAGAATTTGCTTCTTCCAACAATTCTCTAAGTCCTTTGAAATAAATTCTGTTACTCTCGGGATTATCAGTATAAGGTGCTATTGTCATAAGCCCTCTCACATTTACATGACTCAAACCTGAAATTTCCTTCAAAAAAGGAATTGTCTCTTCCGGCCTTAATCCAAATTTAGTATCTTCGCATGCCATGTTGACTTCACACAAAATATCCATCACCATATCATGTTTTGCAGCCTGTTTCTCAATTTCATCTGCAAGCTTTTTGTTGTCAACAGAATGTATAAGCTCCACCATTCCCGGAAGATACTTGACCTTATTATTCTGCAAATGTCCAATCATGTGCCAGTGAAGAGGTGTTTTTATTGAAGCTGTCTTCATCTGCAATTCCTGAACCTTATTCTCACCAAATACTGTTATGCCTTCAGCCATAGCTTCTTCTATTGCTGCAACCGGTTTTGTCTTGCTCACTGCAATTAATGTAACTAAATCCCTGCTTCTACCACTTTTTTTACATGCAGCCATTATATTATTCTCAACTACTTTGAGATTTTCACTTATGCTTCCCATATCTTAGCCTATTATAGCAACCTTTCTTTAATATTAATAAATGCAGATATCAAAACAATATCTGCATTTATTCTATCACATATTCAATTTAAATTTTATTTTAAATCAACACTCTTCCATGTGTCTTCAGGAATAAGTGAGATATATGTCTTACCGGAATTTATTGTAAGCTCTTTACCATTCATATCATAGTATCTTGTGATATCTGTCTCAGCAAGCTTTGTCCATGTAATCGGAATGCACTTGCCATTTGTAAGGTAATAACCATTCTTGTTAGCACTAAGGTAGTTATATACAAGATAGCCATTCTGGTCAAGCTGAGCAAATGAACAACTCTGAAGAATAACATTTGTAAATGCAAGAGGCTCCTTAGAGTCTGCATCTAAATGCTGTTTTCCATATTCATAATACTCATACTTCTTTGTACTATCATTGTACTTAAGCATTGAACCATTGTGCTTGAATGGAAGAACAACTTCGTTTACATCCTTAACCTCTCCACCTGCCTTGGACAAATCAACTTCTGTACCATAATCAGAGAAGTTAAAGTGTGTCTCATCTTCTACACGGTGAGAATTGTACTCTTTGGAATAACCGGAGTTTGCAAAAGCATCATCCAAATCACCTGTAACGATATACTCTGTAAACTCTCTTGACTTACCATTGTTTACACGTGAGAAGATTCCAGAGAAGTGTTCCTTACCCCATGGATATCCAAAATATGTATTGTTATAGAAAGGACCACCATCATGGCAAAGAACAGCATTCCACTCTGCAGCAAGAACAATGTTAGTAGGTCTTGTAGAACGAATACTTCCAAGCTGCTTAATCTTGCCCCAATCCTTAACAACACACATAAGACGTGTAATTCTGTTATTAGCCGTGCTGTTCATAAGCTCATATACAACATCAGCCTGTGCTGTACCATAGTGAGGAAGAGCAGTTGCCTCATTATCAACCATTACAGCTATAGGACGCTGATTCTTAAGAGACTCATCAATAGGCTCACCTGTAATCTCGCTAAGGTACATTCCAGCAGGAACTTCCTTGGAGTTTGCTGTATTTTCAGCAGTTGTACTCTGAGAAGAAGCAGTGTCTGAAGCTTCCTTTTTCTGATCAATAGTCACAGCAGATGAACCAACAGAACCGTTATCTTCCTTCTTGGAGCATCCAAACAGAGTCATTGCACAAAGTCCAGTTACTAAAATAGACGCAATCTTTCTTTTCATACTTATTCTCTTTCCGACTGAACATGCAGTCATATAATATTCTGATTTTTAATCGGCACTTAAGAGTAAGCACCAGCCATTTACCCAAAACGTAAAAAGCTCACTTTGTCTATTTTAGCAAAAAAAAGCTTAAACGACAATTAAAAAACAATAATTTTTATCCCCTGAGTCGTTTACGAGGCGGTGCATTAGTTAAAACAAACGGTAAAAAATCACTCTCCGGTATAGGTTTTGAAAAATAAAATCCCTGTAAATAGTCGCATCCCATCCTAATAAGAATCCTATTCATCTCTTCGTACTCAACACCTTGTGCAACCACTTCCACTTTATTTTTGTGAAAAAAAGGAATAATATCTTCCAAAATTTTATTCGTTCCATCAAAATAAGCCCATATTATACTTTTATCAATTTTGACAATAGAAACAGGGAATTTGAAAAGCTCTACTATATTGGAATAGCCAACTCCAAAATCATCCAAAGAAAAAATAATCCCTTTATCTTTAAGAAGCTGTACCTGTGGTTCATTTTTCATAAGCTCTGCCGTAGCCTTTTCTGTTGCTTCCAGACAAATTAAAGAAGGATCAATCTTATATTTTTTCAATGTTGATAAAAACTCATATATGATTCTCTCATCCTGACACTGAACGAAAGAAAGATTAATCTGTATATGTTGTATTCCAAATTTCTTTATATCTACTTTCCGAAGGAACAAGCAAACTTTCTCAAAAATCTGTCCTCCAAGTTCTATAATACTTCCATTTTGTTCTGCCACAGTTATAAATTCATCAGGAAGAACCGGTCCAATTTCTTCATCTTCAATTCTAGCTAATGCTTCACAAGAAGTAACTCTTTTTTGTGATGCAGAAAAAACAGGCTGATAATATATTTTTACAGACTTTTCTTCTATCGCTTTCTCTAATGCTTTTTCTACTAGAAGATAATGATTCATCCTTCCAATCATATCTGCATCTATTGGAACAACTTCATAAAGCTGACTGTCTTCTACTCTTCTAAGCGCCTGCAATAGAAAACGCCTTATCTTTTCAGCACTTCCCTGCCTTACGAGCGTAGGATAATAAACAATAACAGGCCTAACCCTTACAAGGACATTCCTTCCGTCCACGATAATACCCATAGACTCCTGAAAATGTAATCTTATATCATTAGCCAATACAGTGCCATCCTTATTTCCCTTGTAAATAATACTGTAACGTCCCTGCTTCATATAAAAAACCGGATTTTTAGCAGCTACTTTCTTTAAATATTCCGCAATTTCTCTTTTAACCTCTTCTATCACAGGGCCTCCATACATCCTGCGAAGATCTTCATACCCGCCTATTGAAACTCCAATAATAGATCCTGGAGTTCCATATCTTGTCCATACATCTACATTTTCTCTGAAAGCATAATCATTATATAAACCTGTTGCTCTATCAAGATAATATTCTGGATTTTGATGTGATAAGTACAAAATAAGCAGAATCAGCGACATTGCAACATTAACTACCATTAGCTTAGGAAAAAAGGTTCTAATAACACTTCCTGTGCCTAAAATTATCCAGGAAATAATAAAGCTTGCCCGCTGATTCCAGGTAAAACTCTTACGAAAAAGCTCCGTATTAAAAATACCCAATATACTATATAAAATAATATACATGGATATCCAATTATAGAATCTTCCCTTTTCATATCCGGTTACTTCATTAACATCAAACATAAAACGGAAAAAAATATTTAAAAAGCAAACAAAAAAAGTGATCACTGCCGGCAAATAATATATACCACCTATATAGTGTTTTCTAATATCAACATGATTGCACATTGATCTGTTGTAGCAGAAAAAAACAAGCACAACTCCAGCTACAGAATAAAAGAAAACAGTAGTAACAAGAACTACCAAATAAGACGAATATTTTTCATAGTTGCTTATCATATATGTCGAAAACATATCCAAAGATATCATTATAATGCTTCCCCACAAAAACATATGATAGAAGATATTCCTTCTAAGCGGAAGATATCCCCGTCTTCCATAGAACAGAATAATAATCAGAATGACTATAAATGACACAACCGAAAAGTCATAATTCCAAATATACATCTCATTCCTCACTTAACTTGTTACTTCATGCTAGTTTGTACATGATTGGAGCAACAAACTCATGCATTGAATCTCTCAACAAAATTCTTTTCACGCCGATAAAAATTACATAAGAAAATAAATATTTTTTGCAGAATGTTTGAATTTTCTATCAACACTTGTTAATATGTTTGTTGCAGAAAATATAACAGACCCAAAATGTAAATTTTCTCAAAACATATATCGGCTTTATATTCTAAGCAGTTAAGTTAGAAGGAGAAACGAATTTTATATATTCGATTTCTCTAAAAAATACAAAACGGAGGTTTAAATGGAAAAACAATCTGAAAATATTTCTCAAGAAGAACCACTTGAAAATAAGGTCGCAAATGATTCAAATTCCGATGCTGATGAAAGCAGCGACAAAATTGAATCTTCGCCACTAATAAAAATTGCTTCTTTCATCGTTGATAAAAGAATGCTTTTTTTCTTATTGTACATACTTGTAATAATATTCTCTGTTTTTGCTAAAAACTGGGTAAAAGTAGAGGATGACCTTGCAAAGTATCTAAGTGACAATACTGAAACAAGGCGAACCATTGTTCTTATGGATGATCAGTTCACCACATTTGGAAGTGCCAAAATAATGGTTGCTAATATCTCCTATCCTGATGCTCAAAATATGGAAAAAAAGATTTCGCATATGGATGGAGTATCAAGTGTAGATTTCACAGATAGTGAAGCCGACATGAAAGATTTTGTCAAACACTACAATAATGGTTCTGCACTTTATACTATTACATTTTCTTATGCTGAAACCGATGACAGAGCCCTTGAAGCTTTGAACAAAATCAAAAACGAATTATCTGATTATGATATTTATGTTTCTACATCTCTTGGTTCACAACAGGCTGATATTATTGCTGAAGAAATGCAGAAAATCATTCTCTTGGTAGCTGTTGTCGTAGTTACTGTACTTATAATAACAAGCCAGTCCTATGGAGAAATCCCTGTTCTTGGACTTACTTTCGTTGTATCCATGATAATTAATAGTGGTACAAACTTTTTATTTGGAACTATTTCTTTTGTATCCAACTCAGTTTCTTCGATACTGCAGTTAGCATTGTCTGTTGACTATGCAATTATCTTTTGTAACAGATACAAAGAAGAATACAACGGCGGATTAAGTGTTAGAGATGCTGTTATAGTAGCTTTATCTAAATCAATTCCTGAAATTTTCTCCAGTTCACTTACTACAATTTCAGGTCTTTTTGCACTTATTTTTATGCAATACAAAATAGGTGCTGATATGGGTATTGTGCTTATAAAAGCTATTTTACTTAGCCTTCTTTCTGTTTTCACACTAATGCCCGGACTTATCGTTATTTTCTCTAAAGTTATGGACAAAACAAAACACAAGAACTTTGTTCCAAAAATCAGCTGGTGTGGAAAACTTGCTTATAACACTAGACATATCGTACCTCTTGTGTTCGTAGGCATATTCGCACTTGCTTTTTATTTTTCCCAAAACTGCCCTTATGTTTATGGTTACTCCACTTTATCTACTCCTGTTCTTAATGACACTCAGATTGCAGATAATATGATTACAGACACTTTTGGCAAAGAAAACTTTGTTGCTGTCGTAGTCCCAGGATCTAACTATTCTAAGGAGAGCGCTTTTATTTCAGCACTTGAACAGTGTAAGGAAGTTGACCACTGCGTAGGCCTTGCAAATACAACCGCAATGGACAATTACAAATTAACAGATAAACTTACACCTCGACAGTTTTCAGAGCTTTTGTCAATTGATTATGATGCATGCCTTGTAATATACAGTGCATATGCTGCAGATAAAGGAGAATATGGTCAGATTATAGGCGGAATATCTTCTTATAAGATTACTCTTATGGATATGATTCAGTATGCCTATTCCAAGATTGAAGAAGGTTATGTACATCTTGACGCAGATACCTACAAAACTCTCTCAGATGCTAATAAAGCGATTACTGACGGAAGAAAGCAGCTTCAAGGTCAAAAATATGATCGTATCCTCGTCTACCTTACACTTCCTGAAGAAAGTGACGAGACTTTTGCATTTTTGCAAAAAATTCATGAAATTGCAGAGCCTTGGTATGAACCTAACAGCATATATGTTGCTGGTAACTCTACTAGCCAAAGAGACCTTAGAACAAGTTTCGAAAAAGATAATATCGTTGTAAGTATTGTATCTGCATTCTTCGTATTGGTTATCCTGCTCTTTACTTTCAAGTCTGCAGGACTTCCTGTTTTGCTGATTGCAGTCATTGAAGGAGCCATTTTCATTAACTTCTCCTTCCCGACAATTGAACATCAAAACCTGTTCTTTATGGGATACCTTATCGTAAGTTCCATTCAGATGGGTGCAAATATCGATTACGCTATTGTTATATCCAGTAGATATACCGAGCTTAGAAAAACCATGAGCCGAAAAGATTCCATAATCGAATCACTCAACTTCGCATTCCCGACTATCATAACCTCTGGTTCTATGATGATACTAGCCGGTGTGTTTATTGGACAAATGACTTCCGATCCATGTATTGCAGGAATTGGCCAGTGTCTTGGACGAGGAACACTTATTTCTGTATTCCTTGTAATGTTCGTACTGCCTCAAATACTGATAGTCGGCGACAAGATAATATCAATGACAACCTTCGATATCTCCAGACCTGTTCATACCAGAAACGAAACAGGTACAATTGTTGTAAACGGTATGATACGTGGAACAATAAACGGTACTGTAATAGGTTCTATGAACGCTGTTGTACGCGGTGATGTCAGTGCAATTCTTCTTTCGGGTGATATGGAGAAAAAAGATGACGGCATAATTGAAGAGAATCTAATCGAAGCAAATGACATTGTTGATGTTTCGGAGGATGAGTCAGATGAAAAATAAGCACTTAAAGTATCCAATTACATTTTTGATAATATTCACACTTATCTTTGGAACCTTTGGCACTTTTGATGCTCTCAATAATAAATATATTTTTGCTGAAAAAAATGTATCAAAAGCCTATGCCAAAGCAAAAGACAGATTACAGGAAAATATGGAACGATGCACAAACGAAATTCATATAGACTCCTATGATAAGCTGATTGAATTTGCCAGAAAATGCAGCCTTGATTCCTATTCAAGAGACAAGAAAGTCATTTTGGATAAAGATATCACTTTTCCTGAAGGCTTTTTTGAGCCTATTCCAACATTTGGTGGGCTCTTTGAGGGTAATAATCATACAATTAAGAACGTAGGCAACAATACTCCTATGAGTAGTCTGGGGCTTTTTAGAATACTCCAAAAAGGTGGTGTTATTCAGAATCTTAATGTTGAAGGTATCATGCGTCCAAGCGGCCAGCAAAAAGACATAGGCGGTATTGTTGGAAGCAATTTTGGTATTATTTCAGACTGTACATTCAGAGGAAGTGTAAATGCCGATTCAAGTATTGGTGGCATTGTTGGTACCAACCAAAAAGATGCCTACATATTCAGATGTGAATCTGACGGAAATATTATAGGAACTTCTTACATAGGTGGTATTGTAGGGTATAATCTTGGCCGCATTGAAAAGTGTGTTAACAGAGCAAAAGTAAACACAACCTATGTTGATACACCTATTTCCAGTGAACGAATATCTAACTCACTCGAAAACATTCTTCAGACAGGTGATGTCAATTCTGCTGAAAATGTTCATGTAAGAACTGATGCCGGCGGAATTGTCGGTTTTAATACAGGTACTGTCAAAAGTTCTGAAAACCATGCTGATATTGGCTACGAACATGTAGGTTACAACACAGGCGGCATTGCCGGCCGAAGCGAAGGATTTATTCAAAACTGCAAGAATACAGGAACAATTAAAGGAAGAAAAGATATCGGAGGTATAACTGGTCAGCTCCAGCCTTATATAGAGCTTGATTTCACACCTGATACCATAGACAGCCTTAATTCCGAACTTGCAGCTATAAGTAATTTGTCAAAAGGCATGATTACTAGTACCGGCTCAGCCAACAGTGATATCAATAGCCACTTAAATAAAATGACAGCACATGCCAATAAAGCATCTGATAACCTTAAACAACTCTCAGATGAAGCTTCTTCTACTGTAGGAAATGCACTTGATACCAATAGTGATGTATTGAAAAATCTCTCTTCTATTTCTAATGAGATTCAGAATTACACTAACACAGTTACATCAAATGCAGACAGTGTAAGAAGCCACATTGAAGATTATAAGAAAAACCATGAACTGACAGAAGCTGACCAAAAACGTCTTGATGAAGATTCCCAAAAGCTTGCTGATGGTTCAAAACAAATGTCAGATAGTGCTAATAAACTGTCTGATATAACAAAGGCAGCAGATGAATATGCTGCAAAATATGTTGAGGAAAACTCTACAGAAGAAACAACAAAAGAAGAAAAAGCAAAGATGTATTCAAGAAAGTACGTTGAATACCTTAATACAGATGAGAAAAAATCCGAGATAACCAAGTGTTTTACTGACTTCTTCTCCGCTATTTCTTCCATGTCCAAAGCAACAGAAAATGCATCTAAATTCTTTGCAGATAAAATTGTAGGAACTGTAAAAGATTATGATGGTTCAGGAATCACAGACTCGATAAAGACACTGTCCTCATCATTAAAAAATGTGCCTGATTCAGCATCAAAAATAGATAAAATGATTCAATCATTAAATAACTTGAATGACACTTTAGGTACCAGCAATGCTGTTTCAGACCATGTAAGTGAAAACGTTTATGCTTCACTTTCTTCTATGCTTTCCGAGTTTGCATATATACAGGATAAAGCTTCAAATGAAGTTAACAATTCTTTAAGCAAAATGGAATCCATCAGAAAGCATATGGATAACATAAGAAATATTGTAACTGATAATGCCAAAAAAACCAGAGATAAAAGCGTTGATCCAAAGGATAATATAGAAGATATATCAGGTACTGATATTTCAAAATCCACCACAGGACGTATAACAGCCTGCTCTAATGATGGCGATGTTAACAGTGATAACAATTCTGGTGGAATAATCGGACTGGCCAGCATCGAATATGATTTCAATCCAGAAGATGATATTGCTCAAATTGGTAAAACATCTATCAATTATGAAATGAAAACCAAGGCAATAGTTGATTCATGCAAAAACAATGGCAGCATATATAGCAAGAATCAATACGCCGGTGGCATTGCCGGACATATGGAAATGGGTATTATATATACCTGTGAAAACTACGGTGAAATATCCTGTGAAGGCGATTATGTCGGCGGAATTATAGGTTACAGTAAAAATACCGTATTACAAAGCTATGCTAAATGTTATCTTTCCGGTGCCAAATATATTGGTGGTATAGCAGGCTATGGCTACGAAATAAAGAACTGCTCTTCCATGGTAAATGTAAGAAACTATACACAAAACGTAGGAGCAATTGCAGGATGCCTTGACAGCGAAAGCGCTTCAAAAGTATTAGGAAATACCTATTATTCAAAAAAACTTCAAGGTATAGATGGAATAAGTTATGACAAAATCGCAGAGGGAACATCCTACGATAAAATGTTAAAACAGGCAAATATTCCTGAAGATTTTAAAGCTTTAAGAATAACTTTCAAAGCAGACGATAAGATTATTTCAAACATCTTAGTCAAATACGGAAGTGAGCTAAAAAAATCCGATATTCCTAAAGTTCCTTCCAAAGAAGGTTTCCATGGTACATGGGACAGAACGGATTTTTCTAAAATCACTGAAGATGTGACTGTCACTGCTGAATATGGTAGAGTCGGAACACTTATAGGTTCTGATTTAACAAGAGATAGTGGTGTTAGAATTCTACTAGCAGACGGACATTTTAAAGAGAATGATAAGCTTCTTATAAGCCTCCTGCCTATCGGAGATACTACATCTATTCCCGATGAAAAGAAAGTTATAGAAACTGGTAAGTTTGGTAATAAAATCGAATATTTGCCAATTGAAAGTATTAAGATTATTGTCCCAGAAGATGGAAGTAAGTCACATGTATTTAGATATCTTCCACCTACCGAAATGTCTTCTTCAGACCTATCTAAAGTAAAAATTTGCTTAGATACAAAAGATGGAATTAAAGAGCTTAATTCATCAACCTATGGAAAATACGTTACTTTTGAAGCTGAAGGGCAAGTGTTTAACATTATCGTTTACTCACCTGATACAACCAATTTTCTTAATAGCAAATTGGTAATCATAATTCCTACCATACTAGGTGTTATAATACTGCTTTTCATTATCAAAGGAATTGTAAAAAGAAGAAAAAGAAAATCTTCCAAAAAAGAATCTGAAAAAACTGAAAGTACGGACAAGGCAAATTCTAAGGATGTGCCAAACAAAAAGTCATAGGTTTTTGTTGCTTTGCTTTTTCTAGTCCGTATTGCTGTTTGTATATTTCGTCGCAGACACGCTTCCGCTTGATTATAAACGTAATGGTTCTAAGGTTCTAAAATACAGAACCTAAGAACCAACGTTTATAAACAGTTCTGCTCATGAAATATTACAAGCCAGCAAAACTCAACTATTAAAATGAAGTGATTAAAAACTATAGGTTCTTGTTTTCATCAGGAAAATCAAGAACCGTACCAGACCAAAATTTGTCGTTAAGACAAATTTTGTCCTGCGAAGCAGGATTCTTGCTGATGATTATCCTAAATCTCAGCAAGAAGTCATAGATTTTTGTCACTTCGTTTTTTTCTTTTTATTCTGTGGAACTGGGGACGTAATACCATTTGAGTGATATCTACCCCTTCTGGTCTTTCCACTATATATTCAACTGCTTTTGCAACTTCACCTGGTTCAAGATATGCTCTTTTATCATCATCTGTCTCGAAATCCGCATTCCTGTAAAGGCCTGTTTTACTCATATCCGGCATTATTGAAGTAACTTTAACTTCATATTTTCTTACTTCTTCAAAAAGACTATTTGTAAAACTAAGAAGTGCCGCTTTACTTGCTCCATATGCTGCTCCATGTGGATTAGCACTATTTATAGCTGTAACAGAGGAAATGTTTATTATCATTCCCTTTCTTTCTTTTAAACCTCTCAGAAGCATCTGAGTCAGTATCATTGGAATTTCCACATTCGTTCTTATAATCTTCCGAATTTTGGAAGGATTTATTTCTTCATGAAGTCCATAATAGGCAACTCCGGCATTATTTATAAGTATATCTATTGGATTTTCCTTATTTAACTTACCTATGATATTAAAAGATTCTTCATCTAATAAATCACATTCTATTTTATGGAATTTTTCATTTTGAAGGAGTTCTTTTTTTGTATTATCAAAGCATCTTCCAATTCCATACACCTCATACCCAAGATTGCACAAACTCTTGGATATTTCCATTCCTATTCCGGATGACGCACCTGTTAACAAAACATTCTTATTAGCCATAAATCCGAAATTCCTCCATTTTCATCTTTGCTACTCTTGCCATCTAAATATGCTTGCACCTGCATCTTTATCCATTATTAAATTTACCAGATATTCTTCCATGTTCTTTGTAAGATTATCAGGATAATGATAATATCCATCCGTTAGTTCAAAAGGATACCAACAAACTGCAGATGTTCTCTCCTGTTTTCTCATTATCTTTAGATAACTGTCAGATATTCTAAAACTTCCAACACTAAAATCTTTAACCTTAGTTATATCGATATTACTTAGAACTTCATCCATCATCTTTTTATAAACAGTTTTGAAATCAGGAGTATAAATCATTGGATCAAAGCATAGTCTTACTTTAAATCCATTCTCAATTCCCATTTTTGCTGCCTGTAATCTCTGACTAAGAGTTGACGTCTTTTTCTCAAATTTATCAATAATTTCTTCTGGTGAAATCGTATAAGCAAAAATGACTCTATCGCAGCTATCAATTTGATTCCAAATATCAGTTCTTCCACATTTTGTTCGTATTTCAATAGTAAGATTTTCGTGTACCTTAGTAAATTCAACCCATCTTTTTACAAAACCAGTTAAATTCTCCAGTGCCATCATATCTGTATCATATGAAACACATAAATAAACAGGAAACTCTTGCAGTAACTTCTCGGTTTCTGAGAAAATATCATCAAGATTTAAAAAAATAACAAGATTTCCAGAAGGATACATTCCCTTTAAATAACAATACTCACAATCGTAAATGCAGTTCATCATGCATGAAGTATAGTAAAAATGCTCTCTTCCAAAGCTCTGACATACAGGTGCACCTTTGTACAAAAGCTGACCTTTTTTACTGGCAAGAATAAGATTTTGAGAAAGATGCTGCTTTTTTACATCCTGCTTTTTTCTATTGAAAACATCCTTATAATGATCAATTGTAATTACCACAGCACCAGGAAAAGACGAAATTATCTCCTGCGCTTTTTTATTATTAACAAGTTCTTTTTCAACATATATATGACTAAATGCCTGTGCCGCATATAAAGTTTTGCAATTCATCTAAAACCTTCTTTCCTGCCTTTTTGTCTCTGCACGGAACAACTCCTCTTTCCTCAAAAGTTTCATATTTTGTTTTAACATCTATCCCAGCAAGAAAAGCATAATTCATCAACTGCTTTATTTTAGCCTTCATAGTGACCGATGCATGAAGCTGCAAGGCTATTTTCTCAAAAAGATCCATATACTCAGTATATTTATTATCATCAAATATAGTTTCTTTCTGGGATTTCCTGAATTCTATAAGATTTTCAATAAAACAGCTGATAGTCTCTTTGTTTTTGTCCATAACATTTTCCAAAAACGTGGCATCAATATTACTATTTCCAGCATCAGATACCACCTTCAAAAAGTGCATCCTATCAGGGCCTACAAAAAAATTTCCTGCTTCATAAATAGAAGCTGCCTCCATATCAAAAAGGAGTTCACAACCAGCTGTATTTTTTTGATATATCCTGCTTCCAGATTCAATTACCGCCTCTTTTAACTCGGATACCATCAAAAGATCCGGATAAAATGACTTGCCACTATCTTTGTTCAAAATCTTATTGATTCTAAAAATGTTACCTATATCACTTTCATTTACAGATCCGCAGCTTCCAATATTTACAATATCACAATCCTCATAAAAAGCTTTCTGTTCAAATTTTATCCACGAAAAAAAAGCACCAACAGCAGCTGATGCCTTAATCATCCCAACTCCTGAAATAATCAGATAAATTTCATTATCTTCTTTAGCTCCTGTATATATGGGAAATGGAAGATTAACATTTATTTTTTTCAGGTCAAAATATTTAATAAAAGGCTTTGCTTCCTGAAAAAGAGCAGTCATTATACAAATCATTTTTATTTTTTCTTTCTACACTATAATAAAAATAAACATTCATCCGATATAAATATATAAAGTGTACTTATTATATTTCAAGTACATGTTCATATTAGCTGAATGCAAGTTTCTGTGTTTAGCTGGAAAAGGAGGTCAGATATGGACATAGCAAAACTTTCAACAATGATGTCAATGAGTAAAATCCAATCAGATGTTGGTATGGCTATGCTTTCTAAGCAGCTCGATACCTTTAAAGATCTTGGACAAGGGCTCGTTGAAACACTTGACGCTACTCCATCTGCAAGTGCAATGGAACTCTCCGTCAATCCGGCAGTAGGAGGAAATATTGATATTTCCGTATAAGTCATTTCTAATATAACTATTACTTGCCAAAATTTGGGGCTGTGAAAATCACAGCCCTTTTTATTTATTTGATGTCAGCATCGCTTATCCTTAGCCATCTACCACTTTTCAATCTAAAAAAGAAACAGATTCCTCTTATCGTCCAATCTGCAAACATTCCAATCCATACAGCCATAGGTGAAACATATCCAAAACCATATACAAGAAGCATGCAAAGACCAACTCTTACTACCCACATGCTAATCGTAGACACTATCATAGAGAATCTCACGTCTCCTGCAGCTCTCATTCCATAGCCTGGCAAAAACGAAGGAACCCACGCTATAGGCTTAACAATTGTAATCCAACCAATCATGTACATGCAAAGCCTTGCACTTTCCTCATTCATTCCTCCAATTCTGGTAATAGGTTCACGCAGAAAATAAACTAAAAGACAACTGCTAAGAATTGCTATTTCTGCCCATACTGCAAGCTTTTTCACATAGTACTTGGCTTCATCTTTCCTGCCAGCTCCTAGACTTTGTCCCACTACAGTCATAAGACCTATACCTACACCGCATCCTGCAACACCATTGACATTCTCCATAATGTTACTCATAGCCTGCGCCGTAATAGCCGCAGTTGCCATAGTAGAAACAGTTGATGATATCGCAAGTTTTCCGAACTGGAACATTGAGTTCTCTATTCCGTTAGGTATACCAAGTCCTAATATTCTCTTTATCAAAGCCTTATCAGGACGAATTTTCAAGTAATCTCTTACAACTATTCTCTGATTTTTCCTGTGAAGAAACGCATATACAATTCCAGCTGACAACCACCTAGATACCATGGTGGAAAGAGCAGCTCCTGCAACTCCCAATGAAAGCACATAAATAAATACAGCATTTCCTAAAATATTAAGACCATTACATATGATAGAGATAACAAGTGGAAGACTTGTATTTCCCTGTGCTCTATAAATAGCTGCTCCGGAATTATACATAGCTATTCCCGGAAATGACAATATTGTAATAAAAAAATAAACTTCTGCCTCTCTCATAAGTGCAGGCTCAACTTTTCCAAAAACAGCGTGGAGAATCGTCAATCGCAAAATAAGACAGATGACCATCATACTTACAGACATAATTAAGGCTACCAGTGATACTTGACTGGCAGCCTCTTTAGCCTTTTGGGTATTATTCTGTCCTATGAAATTGGAGCAAATGACGACACCTCCTGTTGCAAGGGCTGCAAACGCCTGATTCACCAAAATATTGATAGAATCAACTAGTTGAACAGCGCCAAGTGAGTAATCATCAACGTTACTTACCATCATACTGTCAGCAAGTCCCATAAGCGATGTCAGAAACTGCTCTGCTATTATTGGAATCAAAAGTAGCAGCAAGTCTTTATTAGAAAAAAGATGCCCGCCTGCACTCTGGTTTGTTACTACAGTGCTTTTACTACTAAATCCCATGTTAACTACGCTTTCCAAGAAATCATTATGAAACGTATTTTTTACATTTTAAAAGTCATAACTTTACATGCGCTCAGGAGCATCAAAACCTAAAAGATCAATTCCTGTCTCCATTACTCTAAGAGTGATATAAAGAAGTGCTATATAGCTCTCCTGTTTTCTTTCATCCTCTTCTGCCAAAATTCTTGTTTCATGGTAGAAACTGTTGAAATCATTTGCAAGAGCATAAATATATGCACAAATTCTATTAGGCATAAGCTCTTTTGCTGCACTCTCAACTGCTTCTGAGAATCTTGTAAGCTGAAGATTAAGTTTTTTCTCATTGTCGCTTTGTGCAACATCAAGTTTTGCTTCCTTATACTTCTTACCAGTCTTAGCTTCGTACTTTGCCAAAATAGACTTAATACGAACAATTGTGTAAAGAAGGTACGGACCTGTATCTCCTTCAAAAGAAGTAAACTTATCAATATCGAAAATATAATCCTTAGAAGGCTGATTGGACAAATCACCATATTTTATAGCAGAAAGAGCAACCTGATGAGCTGTCTTCTTTGCCTCATCATCACCTATCTCTGCATTACCTTCCTTGATACGCGCATACATCTGCTCATCGATTTCTGCAATAAGCTTTTCAAGACGAGGTACACCACCATCTCTTGTCTTAAATGGCTTACCATCTTTGCCATTCATAGTACCAAAACCTACAAACTGAAGATCAGTTTCAGGCATTGCAAGCTTTGTCTTGTGAGCAGTACGGAAAACCTGTGTAAAGTGAAGTGACTGACGCTTATCTGCAACATAATAGATAGCCTGTGGATGATACTCATCCATACGTTTCTGAATAGTTGCAAGGTCAGTTGTTGCGTAAAGTGCAGCTCCATCACTCTTTAAAATGATACAAGGAGGAAGCTCTTTGGAATCAGACTCTTCTGCTACATCTACAACCAAAGCACCCTGGCTTTCATGAGCATATCCGCCCTGCTTCATCATATCAACCATACCAGGAATGATATCATGAACAGTAGATTCACCCCACCATAAATCAAAGCTAACATTAAGATTCTTATAGTTCTTCTTAAGGTCAGTTACAGATACATTCAAAATGTGATGCCACAAAGCTCTGTAACCTCTGTTTCCATCCTGAAGCTTCTTGGTTGCCTCAAGCGCTCTTGCCTTGAAGTTTTCATCTTCTTTGGATTTACCAGATGCTGCCGGATAAATCTCTTCAAGCTCAGAAAGAGTAAATGGAGCTTCTTTTGGATAACTTCCAGTATAAGAATCATCAAAGTATACAAGATCAGGCTTTCTTTCTTTAAGCTCAGTGATAATAAGACCCATCTGAAGACCCCAATCACCAAGGTGAACATCGCCTACTACTTTATTGCCGGCATACTTTAAAATTCTCTTTAAAGACTCACCAATTACAGCACTTCTTAAATGTCCTACATGCAAAGGCTTTGCAACGTTTGGTCCGCCGTAATCAAGTACGATTGTTGGCTCATGACCCGGAAGAGTCACACCAAATTTTTTCTCATGAAGCATACGTACAATGTAAGTGCGAACAAAATCTTTGCTAAGATTAAGATTCAAAAATCCAGGTTTTACAGACTCAACCTTCTCAAACATTTCATTTCCAGAAAGCTTCTCACATACTTCGTCTGCAATCATAAATGGTGCTTTATGATACTGCTTGGCACCTGCCATTGCTCCATTACACTGATATTCACATAAATCAGGACGATTAGATATTCCACATTTTCCAAGACTGCGGTCATATCCAGCTGCTTCAAAAGCATCTGAAACTTCTTTACTAATTAGATCTAATACTTTTTCCAAAACAAATATCCTTTCACATAATCTGACTTCTCCAGATAATACCTACTCTTATCCGGCACAGTTTATATTATTAAAAGCTTGTATATCAAGGCGAATTGCCTTTAATCCTAATTTATAATGATAACGAAATCAGACATGTTAGTCAAATATAAAATAAAGGTTATTGTTTAATGCAGCTTTCTACTATTAGTTTTTCTAAGGAAACGCCATTTTGATGTGCTTTACTGTATATCTCTGTACATTTCTTATATTTGCTAAACGTTTTCATAGCAGCATCTATATCTCCGTAAACCTTCCAAAAACCTGTGTATTTCACTCCTTCGTCAGGACTTTTCATAAATCCTTTTACATCTTCAACCGGATATCCTAGAAAAAGGCCTATTTCATGAGGAAATCCAGAATCCTGTGAAAGATGTTTTGCAAGCTGCGCCACACACATATCAGCATTATTGTAGGAATAACCTTTTTCTTTTAAAATACTGCATACTTCCTGATTGGAAAAATCTTTCTTCAAATAATCAGGTCTATAAAGATAAATCAGAGCATATTTAGGTGCATATTTAATTGGAATCATTCGTAAACCTTTTTTAGAAAGTCGATCATTAAATTCTCGAATTTCCTCATTAAACCTGGCTCTATCATCATAATCAATAGTAAATAAACTACCTGTTTTTATTCCGGCAAGTGTTGGTGAACATAATCTCACAAGTTCCTGATCCCCCATAACGGAATCCTCCTCTTGAAAAAATATTTATGATAATGATTATCATTTTTACTTATGTTAGCACCAGCTAACACATTTTTCAAGAGAATGTTTCCTATATACGTAAATTCGTCACTAAAGTTGGCCATAAAATAGGAACGTGTTAAAAAGGAAATTTTAAGAAAAAACACCCAATGGAGTTTTTTGTTATAACAGCTTCGTGCGTAAACTTTATTACATTTTGTGTATTATTATTTATTTATTAATTTATTCTATTGACATTTTATGTGGATTAATTTTATAATCATGACCATCTTGCGATTATATATAATGCTTCATGTATCTAAAAAATTCATTAGCATCTGCCAGATTCTTGCCATAATTTAGGATAATCATCAGCAAGAATCCTGCTTTGCAGGACAAAATTTCTCATGACGACAAATTTTGGTCTAGTACGGTTTTTGATTTTCCTGATGAAAACAAAAACCTATAAATTTTTCTCCATCTTTACATGCGGTATCCCGTCTTCCATGAAAACATCAGATACTACTTCGAAGCCCTCTTTTGCATAATAACCTATTGCATATTGCTGGGCTTCAAGATATATTTTCCTTGCCTGTAACATTGAAGATGCAACGAAAACTCCTTTTTTGAGCATTTGCCCTCCAAGTCCTTTTCCATGCTCTAATGTTACAACTCTTCCTATCTGGGCAATTTTATCTTCTTCATTCTTCCAGAATACTCTAAGACATGCCGCCACTCTACCTTCATCATTGAAACAGAATACATGGAATGCATTCTGATCTTTATTATCCAGATCTTGATAAATGCATTCCTGTTCTGTAACAAAAATTTCGAAACGTGTCTTCAAAATCTCATATAATTCTAATGTACTAAGCTGTGAAAAATGTTTTATCTGCCAATTCATTCTGAAGTCTTTCCTGAAATTGTAACATTTCCAATTTCAATATAAGGCATGACCATTGTTCCGTTGCAAACCTGCTCTTTTGATATCTTTTTGATATTCTTTACCATGTCAAAAAGGTTTCCATTTATCATAGTTTCAATAACAGCACCTTTTATTTCTCCGTTTTCAACATAGAACGAATTCTTGGCAACTCCTGAGAGTTCTCCGTTTACACCAGGCCTGCCGCAGGATACACCGCCAACTATAAGACCTTTTTTGATACTCTTTATCATATCTTTAACAGGCGTATCGCCAGCTTCGACTATAAGGCTTCCTGATGTATTCTCTGCTCTGTTAACTTTGCATTTATTAGCAGCATACAATGAAGTAGCAAAGCACTTAAGAACACCTTTGTCAATAAGTGTGTAATCCTTGGATCTGAATCCGTCTGCTGTATGAACTTCATGCTGCACAATTCTACTATCTGATGGTTTTGAACTAATAGTGAGCATAGGTGACGCAACCTGCTGCCCTATTTTATCAATCCATACACTTGTTTTATTAATAAGTGTAGAATCAGACACAGCATTCATCATCAGATATCTAAGCATTTGTGCTCCGCAGTCCGGGGTAAAAATAATATCACCGTCAAACTTTTCAGAAATGCTCATTGGATTAAGTGAATTCTCTGTATCCTCCAAGTCTTTTTCGATATTTCCTATTGTGATAAGTTCTTTATCTAATGAATCAAAAATAGCCCATGAACCGGCAATGCCTGTTGACGTTTCACCATCATTTCCTGCAAATTCCAAAGATATTTCATAAAAACCATATTCCTCAATATCCTTAGTCCCATTGGTATTTCTAAACACTACATGAGCTCTAACATACTTTGTAAACATCTCGATAAGCTTTATTTTGGGATGCTTTGCTGCAATAGTATCAGACAGTTCCTTGGTTCTTTCCATAAGCTTATCAATATCTGGAGTTAGTACGCCATATTTGAAGCTTTCTTCATCCATACCAGGTGCAATGTCAAAACACTCATCTGCTTTTCCTGATTCTGTTGAAAGAAGTGCATCATCTATAGCTTTGAAAATACTCTCTGTATCACATTTGTTAATAGATGCAGTTCCCTTTTTGTTATCCTTGATTACCTTAACGGAAAAGCTATCATCGAACATTGTTCTAAAAAGAGTAAATTTACCATCCTTCATGGTGATTTCATGGCGCTCAACTTCACATATAGAAAAATCACCTTTTGTATTATTCTTAGTCTTTAGGTAATCGTAGACTTTATCTGATATTTCCTGTAAATTTGCCATTCTCATCTTCCTCCGATTGTAATCTTACATTTTATGGCTGGTCCACCCATTGAAACAGCCATTGGCTGCTTTTTGCCACAAGTTCCTGAAGGACTCCAGGTAACTGTATCCGATACCATATCTACAGTCTTTAACATGTCAAATGCTACACCCGAAACTGTAGTATCGAGAATGGCTTTTCCAAGCTTTCCATTCTTAATCTCATATCCAAGATTAATACCAAACATAAATTCGCCTGTAAGATCTGCCTGACCATTTCCGGTTTGAACAAGATAATATCCATCGTCAACAGAAGCTATCATATCTTCAAGCTTGTCTTTTCCAGGAAGAACAACGGTATTTCTCATTCTGATAAGAGGTTCATCTGAGAAAGCATATCCTCTTGCATTTCCTGTAGGCTTAACACCGTAAAAATTGGCACTTTCTCTATCATGCATAAAGCCTTTCAAAATTCCATTTTCAACAAGTACTGCATCTTGAGCTTCTATTCCTTCATCATCAACATAAACAGGAAGAGGAGCTTGTTTTCCAAAAGCTGTATGAGCATAATCCACGATACTTACAAGTTCTGACGCAACCTTATTTCCTAAATTTGGTCCTGCAACAGAACCGCCCTGAACAAGGTCTGCCTCTACAGTATGTCCTACTGCCTCATGGGCAATCATACCTGCTACATCCGGGTGAAGAATAACAGTTTTCACGCCAGCATCCGCGTAGACACCTTCTGCCTTCATTGCAAGTTTGTTATGAAGTTCATCAATCTTCTCATATAAATCTGATAAATTACTGAAATTGTCTTCGATATGTCCAAATCCGCCAAAAGACTCAAAAAGTTCTAATGGCTGACCATCCTTGGAAGCCATGTTAAGAATTACATAGATAGTGCATCTTGGATATGAAACATGTCCATCTGCAGCATCAGAAGAAATAATAATTTTTTCCATAGTATCTTCTCTGTATACTACGGTTCTGCTGAGAATATCAGTATATGTCTTTGCAATATACGCATCAATCTCTTTGCAGATGTCAACAAGCCTTTTCTGCTCGAAATCTATAATCATTCTTGGTGATTTAATCATAGAGTATGGCATAGAAGGATATGCGTTTTTCTTCTCTGTATTATACTTATCTAAATATTTTGCGTTATTTGTAGCAGCCTCTACTACCTTTTTTACTGCCTCATCAGAATACTCTGAAGTGGAAGCAAATCCTGATGCGCCATTAAAATATACTTTGGCACAGATTCCGCTCTCCTCTGATCTTTCATTCGCTACCAAATTTCCATTCTGAATTACAATTCTTCTATATCTACTCTCCTGCCCCCTAAGAACTGTCTGCATACTAGTTTCAAAGAGTTTCTTGTGCTGACTTAAGATATCCTCTATCATCGCGCCTCCTCCAATATGTGTTTGTTTAACATAGGTACCTTCAATATTTTACCATTTTTTTCTGATAATATCGCCTGTTTGTGGTCTTTTTTGCCATTATTTTCTTAAGTAGCTGTATTGGGATTAACATATCATTTTCTATACTCACGTAACTAGCAGTAAATGCTAGTTTCTGCATGAAAGTGACAAAAAATCATAGGTTCTTGTTTACTATAATCCGTTTTTCTGGTTTGTATATTTCGTCGCAGACACGCTTTCGCTTGATTATAAACGTAATGGTACATAAGGTTCTAAAAAAACAGAACCTAAGTACCAACGTTTATAAACAGTTCTGCTCGTGAAATAGTACAAAACAGCAAAACTCAACTAGTTTAGGTGAAGATAAATACTCTATAATTTTTTATCTAAAATATCCACAACGTACCAAGCAAAATTTGTGGTAATAAAAAACATAAAAAAATGGAGCTGAATACTAAGACTTAGTTTAACAGCTCCAAAAATTTTGTAATTACTTAAAAATCGTATTCATATTTTATTATAGTAAACACTATATTCCACAATTTTTATTGTTCTACATCAAAGTCAATATCATTGATATTATAAATTTGCCAAAAGCTATAATTCCACTAATGATTAAGCATACAATAACACCCAATATAATAGTTCCCAATATAGGATGATTCTCAAACAATTCAAATATCTCAAAAAACGTGACTAGTTTTTTAAAAATAGAAACAATCATTATAACCTCATCCAAGATTGGTATCGGATCTGGCATAAAAAGATTTACAATAAAAATAATCAGTTGCAAAGGTAATGGTAATGATATATATATCAAAACAAGAATTCCGAAAACAATAATAACCACTTCCATAACCTCATTAAACCTGAATTATTCACGGCTTAATTACATTTACAGCCACAGCTGGAATAGCAACTAACAATGTACCTTGACAACGTAAAATTCTATATTTCTGATACATAGGGATAGTCTACTCTTTTTTAGGAGTAAATCCCGCCTGTTCTGGGTATTTCATTTCAATAGTTTGAATTATATATCAGTTTAAAGGAAGTTAAGTTGTCATGAATAATTCGGGTTTAATTAAAAAATAGTGCATTACCACAATTAAACTTGTGTAATGGTCCGTATTTACAACACATAGTTTCACTTCAAATAATTGTTTGCTTCCAATTATGGGCACCTCCACTAGGACACCCCATCATACTAGGACGTTTCGAAGAATCACTCTGAATCTGCATACCACATTTTGAACAAGCCCATATACATGCTCTAAATCTTGCTCTAATTTTCACCACTTTAAACACCTCTCTTTCTGAATCATTCCTTTGATGTAGAACCTTATATGTCAATTATATTCTCTATATCGTTAATTATCAAGCTCTATAGAGTTAATTTATATTTATAAACTTTCTCTTTCTTCTCTATAAAAATAATTTTATATTTAAATCTATGTTACCTTATCTATATAGAGGTATAACATATGAATGTTGGACAAAGAATCAAGTATTTTCGTACTCTAAAAGGATATTCTGTAAATAAACTTGCTAATTTAAGTGGTATTTCTCAGAGTTACCTTCGCGCAATAGAAATAGAAAAGAAAAACCCTACAATCCAATTATTAGCATTATTATGTGAACAATTAGATATTTCATTGAAAGAGTTTTTTGAAGACGATGATGAGAACTCATTTTCTTCAGATCCTATTTTTGAAAAAATATACAAGCTATCACCACCTCAACGCAAAACCTTGGCTGATTTTCTTGATACGATTGTAAAAAAAGAAGAAGATAACTAGAAGAAAACCTCTAACCTAAAGTCCCATAAGACAATTTCTTTGAATTATGGGACTTTTTCTTTATCAATGTCATAACTTTACTTAATAGATATACAAATTCAAAATAGTCTATTAGAACGTAGTTTCTCCAATAGTAAAATTCACTTGTAATATAGCGCGAAATGCCTTATATTGATGTTAGATATTTTGTTAGCTATCGCTAACAAAATTCAAATACAGCTATTCACATTGATTGTTTTACTCATCGCATAGAATAAAGATAAGGATGGTGAGGGATATGATTTTTATTAAATCTTTGATAATATCGATTCTGATAATAGTATGTTTAAATACCATAAAAAAGAAGCTGCTAAGTCTCATAGACTCCAAATAAGCGCTTAACAATTTACCTTTCTGGCTTTAAAATGATTGTTGGTACTAGTACTTACTATGCAATCACTTTATAAATTATTAGAAAGCAGAAATAACATGGCGATTTATGCATTAAGTCAAAAAGAAATATCTTTTCCAAAGCCAGAACTTGCAGAAGACAACGGTCTTCTTGCAATAGGCGGTGATTTATCCGTAGAAAGGCTTGTTCTAGCATATTCCAACGGAATATTTCCTTGGTATGATGAAGGAGAGCCAATCCTATGGTGGTGTCCCAAAGAGCGCTATATTATAAGACCTGAGAATATCCACATTTCGCATTCTATGAAAAAGTTCATGAAAAAGCATGACATCAAGATTCAGATTAACAGAGATTTTGCAGATACCATGCATAGGTGCAGGCTTAAGAGGGAGTTTAACGAAGGGACATGGATTACAACAGATATGGAGAAAGCCTATGCCAACCTTTCCAGGAAAGGACTTGCTATCAGTGTAGAATCTTTTATTGATGGAAAGCTTGCCGGAGGATTATATGGTGTAAGTCTCGGGAAGTGTTTTTTTGGAGAAAGTATGTTTACTGATATAGAGAACGGCTCGAAAATTGCCCTGATAAAGTTTGCAAATCTGCTGCATGATAACGAATATGTCATGATAGACTGCCAGTTTCATACAGATCATCTAGAAAGTATGGGCGGAGAAAGTATAAGTTATGAAGAATACAAACAGCTTTTAAAAAACGGTTTGCACAAATAACAGTAAATAAAACACCAAAAAGGGTCTGCGACTTCTTGCTGAGATTTAGGATAATCATCAGCAAGAATCCTGCTTTGCAGGACAAAATTTGTCTTGACAACAAATTTTGGTCTGGTACGGTTCTTGATTTTCCTGATGAAAACAAGAACCTATACTTTATTGTTTTGAATACTTAGTAGATTAGTTTTACTGGCTTGTAATATTTCATGAGCAGAACTGTTTATAAACGTTGGTACTTATGCGCTGTTTTTTAGCGCATTACGTACCACTACGTTTATAATCAAGCGAAAGCGTGTCTGCGACGAAATATACAAACAGTAAAACGGACTATATAGAAACAATAAAGTATGACTTCTTGTCACTTACATTCAGAAACTCGCATTTACTGCGAGTTTCGTGAGAACAAAAGTCAAGTGGCAAACTGGTCCAAG
>NZ_KE384208.1:0-47809 GCF_000424545.1 Butyrivibrio sp. NC3005
AGTTTCGTGAGAACAAAAGTCAAGTGGCAAACTGGTCATTAAAAGGGCTACGCCATGGACCAGTTTGTTGCTTGTATTTTTTTCTTGTTATTAGATAAGTGTACAGTTGTTTTCCAACATTCTTGCTGCAGATTCGTATTCTGCAAATGATTTTGATTTGAGAATTGCTTTTATGTATTTATCAGAAGATTCAAATGATGTACTCATATAAGACCAAAGTTCCTTCATTTTAAAGAGTACGTTCTTTTCAGTGTCGAATTCTTTTGTGTACATATTTTCAAGTTCTTTTCTGAATGCCTTGAATTCATTTATTTGAAGCTTGTCTCCGCCTTTTATCTCTCTGGCAAGTGCTGGATTTGATACAATTCCTCTTCCGAGCATTACAGAAGATAGCTTTGGAAGATGTCCGTTTGTGGAATTAATCGCATCAGAATAGTCATTTGCAAGCTTCTCGTAATCACTAACGGTAAAGATATTTCCATTGTAACAAACAGGGCAACTTGATTTGCCTAGAGCTTTCTTAAAGGCATCCATATCAGGATACCCTTTATAGAACTGTTTTCTTACTCTTGGATGAATTGTCAGTTCTTTAAAGGGATATTTAGAGTAAAGTTCTGATATTTGCTCCATTTCTGATGCATCGTTAAAACCTATACGACTTTTAACAGAAATGTGAGAGGCATCATCGCCAAGCTCGTTAAAAATTTCATCAAAAAAAATCTCAAGTTCATCAAGATGTTTTAAAAATCCAGAACCACGTCCCTTTCCAGTAACAGTTCCGGATGGACATCCTAGATTTAAATTGACTTCTTCATATCCTAAATTTCTAAGCTTTCTATATAACCATAAAAAATCATCAGAATGATTTGTTAGAATTTGAGGAATAAGATTTATTCCTTCATTTTGAGCTCGGTCAATTTCACGTTCATCGCGCTTTTTGATACAACGTCCTGCGTATATTCCTATAAATGGAGTAAAATAAGCATCTACACCTGCGAAAAACTCATGGTGAAGTTTTCTAAAGTAAACATTTGTAATGCCTTCCATTGGCGCATAATATATGTTCATGATTATCCTTTCCTTCATAAAACTATTCGTTATAATTATCCAAAAAAAAGGAAGACTGTCAAGGAAATATATTTAAAGATTATTTTTTTATACAAATAAGACGAAAACATATTTAGAAATTAAATGTGATTTTTTTGTGAAAAAATGACACATTTTAGGAAAAATGTGATATGGTAATAAAGCTTGAAAATTATTTTTACAAAATACATGGTAAAGGAGGTGGTTTTATGGAAACACATATACAGAGTTCGGACAATCCTGCGCCCCGAGTGTGCAAACTAAAACTATATCCTAAGGAGAATTACCATGGAAACAAAGAACTATTTCGAAATTCTTCAGCACCTTGTTGAAGTTAGGAACTATTCACAACTTCGTGAGACACTCAGTGAGATGCAATACGTAGATGTTGCGCTTGTTATTGGACAGATGGAGAAAGAGGATGCTCTCTGTTTGTTTAGATTGCTACCAAAAGATATGGCAGCAGACGTATTTGCTAATCTGGACTCTGATGACCAGAGAATTATTATTGAATCCCTAAATGACCCTGAAGCTTCTAATATTATCAATAATCTTTACGTTGATGATGCTATTGATTTCTTGGAAGAGATGCCTGCAAACGTAGCAAAGAAGATGCTTGCTATTGCTAATCAGGAGACTCGTTCCCAGATTAATCATTTACTTCAGTATCCTGAAGACTCTGCTGGTTCTGTAATGACGGTAGAGTATATTGATTTGAAACAGGATATGACAATTGCTCAGGCAATTGAAAAAATTCGTAGAATAGGTCTTGATTCTGAGACTGTTAATATTTGTTATGTACTTGACTCTAAAAGAGTATTGGTTGGAACAGTAGCACTTAGATATCTGCTTCTTCTTGATTCTGATGCTGTTATTGGTGAAGTGATGAATGATAATGTAATATCTATCAATACACTTGATGATCAGGAAGTTGCCGCTAAAACTTTGAAAAAGTATGACTTTACAGCAATGCCGGTTGTAGATGCGGAAAATAGAATGGTCGGTATCATAACCATCGATGACGTAGTAGATATTTTGGAAGAAGAGGCTACCGAAGATATTGAAAAGATGGCAGCTATTATTCCAAATGATCGACCATATTTAAAGACCGGTATTTTTGAAACATATAAAAAGAGAATGCCATGGCTGTTATTTCTTATGATAAGTGCAACTTTTACAGGAGCGATTATTAGTAGCTTTGAAAATGCACTTTCAAAATGTGTATTACTTACAGCATATATTCCTATGCTTATGGATACAGGAGGAAATGCTGGTTCACAGTCAAGTGTTTCTATTATTCGTGGTCTCTCACTTGATGAGATTCAATTTAAAGATTTGTTTAAATCTTTGTGGAAAGAGTTAAGAGTTGCAATTTTATGTGGAATTACTCTTTCTGGTGCAAATTTTGTTAAGCTTCTTTTGATTGACCACCTTTCAATTCAGATTGCACTTGTTGTAAGTCTTACACTTATTGTAGTTGTTGTATTCTCTAAGATTGTAGGATGTTTTCTTCCTATGGTATCTGTTAAAGTCGGACTTGATCCTGCGGTTATGGCTAGTCCTATGATTACGACAATTGTAGATGTTATTTCTCTAATCACCTACTTTGAAATTGCATCTGTTCTTTTACATTTATAAAAATATACGATAAATCCGCTATTTGGGTTGACTTTATGTTCTTAAAAACGTAAAATTTTATATTGTAAGCAGTGCTTTTACGAAAATAAGAGACGGTGATATATTTTGGGAGTTTTGTTGACGGAAATATATTACATAATTCAAGGTTTATCCAATGAGGAGGATGAGGTAATGGCTGGAAAGAAGAGCCCGGCAACTGCACCGGCAAAAAAGGCAGACGATTTACAGGCAAGTGTAGAACTTCAGTATGCAGGAAAGAGCATTTCTTATGATGATATGGTTGAAAGTGCCAGACAGTACTGGACTAAAGATTTAGGTCATAAGATTGATGAGCTTAAAAGTCTTGAGTTGTATGTAAAGCCAGAAGAAGATCGTGTTTATTATGTGGCTAACGGTAAGGAAGTTGGTTCTTCAACGCTTTAATTATCATTTTTTATTAATTTTCCCTCGGAATTATTCCGAGGGTTTTTTTTTATTCCAAAATTCTTCTATATTCAACTGTTAACGGTTACTTTTAACAATTTTTGGAAACGATATTTGTTAAAATAGTTTCTTGTAAGTTCTCTTTAAAATGATAAAATGATATTAAACGGAAACGAAAAAATGAGAATAAGTTTCCTGCGAGCGAGGTATAGCATGAATCTTCATATTCCCTTTAATGATGCATGGTCTTTTGCAAAAGAAAAAAGCACCTTGTTTGAAACAGTGCGCATACCACATACTGTTTCAAATACAAGTCTGAATTATTTTGATGAGTCTGTCTATCAGAATAGATGTATCTATAAGAAAAAATTCATAGCAGGTAATCAATGGAAGAATTCAAGGGTTTTTCTTGTTTTTGGTGCCGTAGCTCATGTTGCTATAGTCTATTTAAATGGGCGTCAACTTGTGAAACATTCAAATGGATATACATCTTTTTCAGTAGAATTGACAGATGAATTAGAGTTTGGATGCGAAAATGAAATAATAGTTCAGGTTTCAGGTACCGAAGAAGATAATGTTCCGCCTTTTGGACATGTAGTTGATTATATGACCTATTGCGGAATTTACAGACCTGTTTCACTTGATATTAAGCCAAGGACATTTATTGATGATATTTTTGTGAGTGCGAAATTAAATGAAATTTTTTTTGATGCTCATAATCCTGAGAAATGTAAGCAAGAGGCAATCCTAAATATAGATTATAAAATATCAGATTTAGAGGGGAAAAACAGCAAGAATTTAAAGTTTTCTATGTGTCGGTATACCTCAAAAGATTTGGCAGAATCTCTTTATGGTAAAGAAAAAGCTGCTTTTAATCCGGATTTATTAACTGATGAGAAAATATACGAAAAAGAGAATTACTCTGAGTGGGTTACACTTGGAAATACAGTTTTATCAGAAGATAAGTGTGAAGGAAGTTTTAATTGTAGGACTTTACCAGTATGTTTGTGGGATGTCACATATCCGGCTATGTACCTTTTAAAAACAGAGATTTATATAGATGGTGTAAAAATCGATGAGAAGCTAATAAGATTTGCATTCAGGAGTGCAATGTTTAAGAATAACGGTTTTTATCTAAATGGAAGGAAGTTTAAAATTCGTGGATTGAACAGGCATCAAAGTTTTCCATACGTAGGATATGCAATGCCGAAATCGATGCAGACCTTTGATGCTGAGATATTGAAAAACGAATTATTTTGTAATGCAGTAAGAACTTCGCATTATCCGCAATCACAGGATTTTATTGACAAGTGCGATGAACTAGGACTATTGGTGTTTATGGAATTTCCAGGATGGCAGTATATAGGAGATGATTCCTGGAAAGAACAGGCATTAAAGAATTTAGAGGAAATGATAGTACAGTTTAGAAATCATCCTTCTATTATTCTATGGGGAGTTAGGATAAATGAATCAATAGATTGTGATGATTTTTATAGAAAAACAAATAAACTTGCTCATAGGCTTGATATAAGCAGGCAAACTGGCGGAGTAAGAGCAAGCAAAAAGAGTCATTTGTTTGAAGACGTATATACCTATAATGATTTTTCTTATAACGGAACAAATGACGGATGTGAAAAGAAAAGTGCGGTAACGTCAGATGCTTCAAAACCGTATCTTGTAACTGAATATAATGGGCATATGTTTCCAACCAAAATTTTTGATAATGAAGACAGGAGAGTTGAACATGCAATAAGACATATAAAAGTATTGGATGCTATAGCTGGAAATACTGATATATGTGGATCATTTGGTTGGTGCATGTTTGATTATAACACTCATAAAGATTTCGGCTCCGGTGATAGAATCTGTTATCACGGAGTAATGGATATGTATAGAAATGCTAAAAAAGCAGCGGCAAGTTATGCGATGCAGCAAGATGAGATACCTTTTCTTGAAATAAGCTCAAATATGGATATCGGAGAGCATAGTGAATGTATTAGAGGATGCGTGTGGATTTTTTCTAATGCAGATAAAGTCAGGTTCTACAAAAATGATATTTTTATTCATGAATATGACATGAAAAAAGATACTCCATTTAAAAATATTTTGCATGGTCCTGTGCCTATTAATGATTATATTGGTAATCAGATTGAAAAAAATGAGCCATATGGAAAAAGACAAGCTTCTGACATTAAGGATGTGTTAAATTGCGCAGGCAGATTTGGAATGGGGCACATGACCAAAAGTGCAATGCTCAAAGCAGCAAAGCTTATTGCAGTAAATAGAATGAAATTTGAAGATGCGCTTATTTTGTATAACAAATATATAGGCGATTGGGGAGGAAAATCTACTGTTTTTCGTTTTGAAGCTATAAAAGACCAAAAGATAGTAAAGACTGTTATTAAAGCACCTGGAAAAACTATTCATCTTCATACAAAAGTAGATCATACAAAACTTAGAGAAGAACCTTCTTTTATAAGAAAAATGAATGAAAACGGGATATATGAAATTAATGATGAAGATAAAAAACTCTTTAAGTATTCATTCAGAGAATATGGAGATGGGGCGCTTACTTTTGATGTAGCAGAAGTCAGGATAGTGGCAAGAGATGAAAATGGAAATGATACACCATTTCTCATGGAACCTGTTCTTTTCGAAACGCAAGGTCCAATTGAAATAATAGGGCCTAAAATGAGTGTATTAAGAGGCGGAGTTGGAGCGTGCTATGTTAGAACTACAGGAGACAGAGGCAACGCCAAACTCATCATTCATTCAGAAATTGAAAATAAAGAAATAGATTTTGAAGTAACAAACAGATGAATTATATAACTTGTGTACCAAGTATTTTGGGAGGTATTTCATGAAGGATAAAGCAAAGGTTATTTTCGGAAATGTGATTCCTGATAAGATTTACAAAAAAGCCTGCAAAGCAAAGAAAAAGAATATGAAAAAGTACGGAGATGACACAGATAAGTCTTATGAGGTAAAGATTATTGACAATCCGTATATTGGAAAAAGTCTAGGTGTATCAGATATTAGAGTTGCAGAAGGAAAAGGCAACGAAGATTTTGATATGGAAAAGGGCATTATTGTTGGAAATATAAGAATGGGTTTTGGACATTATAGAATATCTATGGCTATGGCATCTTGTGCACAACATCTTGGATATAAGCCTTATTGGTTTGACCTTAACTCTTTTCCACAGACAACTTGTACTAAGCTAATAAGCGGTCAGAATGAACTGTATTCACTTGGATCAAGACTGTCTAAAAATCCGGTTTTTAATAAGCTTGTCTGGGAACCTGTAAACTACGAGCTTTTTAGAAAACTGTCCTATAATTGCGCAGATCAGAAAAATGCAGAAATTATGGCACCTGTATATAAAAATATTCCAAAAGATATTCCGGTTATTGCAACTCATGTATGGCCAGCGCAGGCTGCAATACATGCTGGAATGAAATATGTGGTTAATGCTATTCCTGATAACTGGCCAATGGCGCTTCACTTATCAGAAGGAAGCATTCATACTATTCAGACACATATGTCTTACCATGGGTATAGAGTGTTAAATGGAATGAATGGGAAAAAAGTCTGCAATTCAATGAATGGAAATGACCTTGTTTATACAGGTCACTATATTGATTATGAGCTTGTTGATGGAATTGAAAAAGACTGCGGACAGCGAATAGACAGAAAGAAAAACGGTAAGCCGATGAGATTTCTTCTTACAATAGGAGGGGCTGGTGCGCAGAAAGAATTGTTTGCAGGCATAATAAGACATTTAATTCCCGAGATTCGCAATAAAAGAGCAGTATTGTATGTGAATGTAGGGGATTATAAAAATGTCTGGGATGAACTATGCAGCGAAATAGAAGGAATGAAAGAACTAGCAGCTTCACATATGGATAATTGGGAAGATTCAACTGAATTTGCTCGAAAAGCACTTGATCCTTCTTACGAAATAAATGGAATACATGGCTTTTGGCACAAAAATATTTTCGAAGCCGTCTACATTACAAATCTTCTTATGAGAAGCTGTGATGTACTCGTCACAAAGCCTTCTGAACTTTCATTTTATCCTGTTCCTAAACTTTTTATAAGACGAGTGGGAAAACATGAGATGTGGGGGGCAATTCATTCTGCAGAAATAGGCGATGGTACGCTTGAATGCAGAGATTTACCACATATAAATCAGATGATAGATTTGTTCATGGAAGATGACAATTATCTTATAGATATGTGCGAAAATATTAAAAGGAATAAATCTATAGGAATATATGATGGTGCTTTAAATGTTGTTAAAATAGCAATGAATATGAAGGAAAAGAAGCTTAATTAAAGGTTATTGCGTGATTGTGAAAACAGTCACGCAATTTTTTTGAATAAGCGTTCAAAAAAATGTTGACAAACCTGTCACTAATCATTATATTGAATGGGTGGTCAAAAACATGAATCCTTTTTCTAAAAGCAAAGGATATTTTGCTACTGACTGTTAGATACGTTAAGTTAGCATATGTTTTGTGAACCGTAATCATAGGAGGATTTTATGAAAAGAAAATTTTTGTCTATCGCTCTTGCTTTAACAACAGCACTTACTCTTTGTGCATGTCAGTCTTCAGATAACAAGGCTGATTCCAACAAAACAGAGGGTACAAAGACAGAAGGTCTTACAGCGCAGAATGTTAAGATTGGTGTCATTTACATCGGTGATGAGAATGAAGGTTATACAGCTGCACATATGGCTGGTATCGATGAAATGCAGAAAGAGCTCGGTGTAACTGATGCTCAGGTAATTGAGAAAACTCTTATTCCTGAAGATGAGTCATGTACTGATGCAGCAGAAGATCTTGCAGATCAGGGATGTAACATTATATTTGCAACATCATTTGGTCATGAGTCATATCTTATGCAGGTTGCAGCTAAATATCCTGATATTCAGTTTTGTCATGCAACAGGATATCAGGCAGCAAGTTCAGGACTTTCCAATTTCCATAACTATTTTGATAATATTTATGAAGCTCGTTATGTTTCTGGAGTAGTGGCAGGTTTGAAACTTAATGAGATGATTGCTAAAGGTTCTATTACAAAGGATCAGGCAAAGGTTGGTTATGTTGGAGCTTTCCCTTATGCTGAAGTTATTTCTGGTTTTACATCATTCTTCCTTGGTGTTCAGAGCCAGTGTCCTACAGCTACAATGGAAGTTCAGTATACTAACAGTTGGGCTAACATGACAGCAGAAGGAGAGGTTGCTACGCAGCTTATCGCTGACGGATGCGTTCTTATCAGCCAGCATGCAGATACAACAGGAGCTCCTACAGCATGTGAGAATGCCGGTGTTCCTTGCGTTGGTTACAATGTTGATATGACAAGCGTTGCTCCTAAGTCTGCTCTTACATCTGCTACTAATAACTGGGGTGTATATTACAAATATGCAGTTGACAGTGTAATTAAGGGTACACAGATGCCTACAGATTGGACAGCTGGTTATAACCAGAAGGCAGTAGCTATTACAGCACTTAATGAAGAAACTGTTCCAGCAGATGCAAAGGATAAGGTTGCTGAGGTTGAGAAACAGCTTGCAGACGGTTCTCTTCATGTATTTGATACATCCAAGTTCAAGGTAGGCGGAAAGAGTCTTGAGGAGAAGATTGCAGAAGATAAGGATTATGCAAAGTATTCTGACTATGTAAAGGATGGATATTTCCATGAGTCAGAGATTGCTTCAGCTCCTGCATTCGATATCATTATCGATAATATTACAGCAAAGGCTCAGTAAGCGTTAGATTTAAAATAATAGTAATGACAAAACGGGGCTGTCATGACAGCCCTGTTTTTAATCAGAGGTGTTTAATGAGTACAAATGCAATTGAACTTAGAGGTGTAACCAAAAGATTTGGAAGCGTTATCGCAAATGACCATGTTAATTTAACTTTAGAAAAAGGTGAAATTTTATCTATCCTGGGAGAAAATGGAAGTGGTAAGACTACACTTATGAATATGCTCTCGGGTATTTATTTTCCGGATGAAGGTCAGATTCTTATAGATGGAAAAGAAGTTGCTATTAGAGGACCAAAAGATGCTTTCCAGCTTGGAATAGGGATGATTCACCAGCATTTTAAACTTATAAATGTGTTGACAGCAGCTCAGAATATTATATTGGGACTTTCCGGTAAATCACGACTTGATATGAAAAAAGTCAACAAAGATGTAAGTAATCTTGTGGAAAAATATGGATTTGACCTTAATCCAGAAGAAAAAATCTATAACATGTCTGTATCTCAAAAGCAGACTGTTGAAATTGTCAAAGTTTTGTATCGTGGCGCAGATATCCTTATTTTGGATGAGCCTACAGCAGTTCTTACACCGCAGGAAACAGAAAAGCTTTTCGCAGTACTTCGCAAAATGAAAGAGGCTGGAAAGTCTATTATCATCATCACTCATAAGCTTAATGAGGTTTTGGAGATTTCTGACAGAGTAGCTGTTCTTAGAAAAGGCAGCAGCATAGGCGTAGTAAAGACAAGTGAAGCAAGCGTTGAATCTCTTACCGAGATGATGGTTGGTGAGAAAGTTGATTTGGATATTCAGAGAAGTAAGCCAAAATCTCCTGAAAAGAGAATTGAACTTAGAGGTGTTAATGTTCGCAACATTGAAGGACAAGACGTACTTAAAGATATTTCTTTTGTCGCAAACTCAGGAGAAATCCTTGGTATTGCAGGTATATCAGGAAATGGACAAAAAGAGCTTTTAGAATCAATTGGTGGTCTTATACCTATTGAATCTGGAGAAATTCTTTATTATCCACCGAACGATGCTCCTGTAGAAAAACTTTCAGAAAAAACTGTTCAAGAGATTCAGAAACTAAAAATAAGTCTTTCTTTTGTTCCGGAAGACAGACTTGGAATGGGACTTGTTGGTTCAATGAATCTTACTGATAACATGATGATTAGAAGTTATAGAGGTGGCAGGAGATTTTTTGCAGATCGTAAGTCACCAAAGCTTCTAGCAGAGCATATTGTGGCAAAATTGGAAGTGGCAACACCAGATGTTAATACTCCGGTCAGAAGGCTTTCTGGTGGAAATGTTCAGAAAATATTAGTAGGTAGAGAAATAGCTACCAGACCGAATGTGCTTATGGTGGCATATCCTGTAAGAGGTCTTGATATCAATTCTTCATATACTATTTATAATTTGCTGAATGAGCAGAAAGAAAAAGGTGTAGCAGTTATGTGCGTAGGAGAAGACTTGGATGTTCTTCTTCAACTGTGTGATAGAATTCTGGTGTTATGTGAAGGAAAAATCAGCGGAATCGTTGATGCTAATAAATCCAGTAAAGAAGAACTAGGAATGCTCATGACAGGTGGAAGAAAGGTATCTTCAAAATGAATGAAAAGGCAGTTAATATAAAAAAAGAAAAATACATTCGTCATATTGTTAAAAGAGATGTGATTTCTAAAAAGAAAGCATGGTTTATAAGACTTATAGCAGTAGTACTGTCACTTTTGGTTAGTGCTGTTGTTATAGTAGGCATTACAAAAGAAAATCCTCTTTCAGTTTATGGTGGAATTATAAATGGTGCAGTTGGAACTAATCATAGATTATGGACGACAGTAAGAGAAATAGTTGTTTTATTGCTTATTGCAGTTGGACTTGTACCGGCGTTTAAGATGAGATTTTGGAATCTTGGAGCTGAAGGCCAGATTCTTATAGGAGCAGTTGCGTCTGCTGCACTTATGATTTATGGAAAAAGTATTCCGGCACCTCTTCTTCTTACACTTATTATTGTATGTAGTATGCTTGCAGGAATGTTGTGGGGACTTTTGCCGGGAATCTTCAAGGCTATATACAACACTAACGAGTCTCTTTTTACATTGATGCTAAATTATGTTGCAATGCAGATAGTAACTTTCTGTATTGTATTTTGGGAGAATCCTTCGGGTTCTAACTCTGTAGGCATTATCAACGCAGCTACGAGAGCGGGATGGTTTCCCAGAGCATTTGGCAATGAGTATTTTATGAATATAGTAATCGTAGTAGTAATTACAGTTGCAATTTCGGTATATATGCGCTATTCAAAACAGGGATATGAAATTGCAGTAGTTGGCGAAAGCCAGAACACAGCAAGATATGCCGGGATTGATGTAAAAAAAGTAATGATTCGTACTATGATGATTTCAAGTGCTATATGTGGTCTAGCAGGAGCGGTAATAGTCAGCGGCGCAAGTCATACTATTTCAACCAGTACTGCTGGTGGAAGAGGATTTACAGCAATTATTGTTGCATGGATGGCTAATATGAATCCATTGGGAATGCTACTTGTTTCAACTTTCCTTGTATTTATGCAGCAAGGCTCAATACAGATTGCATCACAATATGGTCTAAACGAAAATGCATCAGATATTATTACTGGTATTCTTATTTTCTTCCTTATAGGGTGCGAATTTTTCATTCATTACAGAATTGAAAAAACTAAGATGGAAGAAATGTAAAATAAAGGAGATATTTATGAATTTGCTTCTGACTTTCATAGTGGCTGCAATCGGTCAGGCAGTTCCGCTTTTATATGGAGCAAGCGGAGAAATAGTGACTGAAAAATCCGGAAATCTAAATCTGGGCATCCCGGGAATTATGTATATGGGTGGTATTTCAGGACTTATGGGAGCTTTCTTTTATGAAAAGAGCGCAATAAGTGCCGGAAATGAGCCTAATGCGTTAATAGGGGTTTTGTGTGCCTTGATTGGATGTCTTGCTGCAAGTTTTTTAGGTGGCCTTATATATAGTTTTTTGACAATATCCCTTCGTTCAAATCAGAATGTTGTGGGCCTTGCACTTACAACTTTTGGTGTGGGATTTGGAAACTTTTTTGGCGGATCTATTTCTAAGATTGCAGGTGGTGTTGGACAGATTTCTGTTAAGAAGACAGCCTCTTTTTATCAGACTTTTTTCCCTGAAACTATGAAAAAAATCCCAATTTTAGGAAAAATTATATTTTCCTATGGATTTCTAACCTATTTATCTATTATAATAGCGGTTATTGCTACATGGTATCTTACCAAAACAAGAAAAGGTTTAAATTTAATTGCAGTAGGTGAAGATCCTGCTGTTGCAGATGCAGCGGGTATAAATGTAACAAAATATAAATATGGTTCAACTCTTTTAGGAGCCATGATTGCAGGACTAGGCGGTTTATATTTTGTAATGGAATATTTAGGTGGTACCTGGTCTAACAATGGATTCGGAGATAGAGGATGGCTTGCAATTGCACTTGTAATACTTGCACTGTGGAATCCGGTTAACGCTATTTGGGGTTCACTTGTATTTGGTGCGTTATATGTTCTCTATATCTATTTACCTGGCCAGACCCGTGCCAGCTCAGAGCTTGTCAAAATGCTTCCATATGTCGTTACTATAATAGTACTCATTATGACCAGTAAACGTAACAAGCCAGAGAATCAGCCGCCAAAGAGTTTGGGCCGTGCATATTTCAGAGAGGATCGCTAATGAAAGAAAAAAAGGATTTGGAAATTGAAAGAATTGTAGTAGATACTTCAAAGAGCGAAAAAGATAAAAAAGGTGATGAGAAGATTCTTGATGCTACACTAAGAGTTATTGAATCTCATACAATAAGTGGTACTCGTATAAGTCTTATTGCTCAGGAAGCAGATATGCTTCAGTCAAATGTTTTGTATTACTACAAGAATAAGGAAGAAATTCTTGTTGCACTTCAAAAACGTATTTTGGAAATCTTTCCTAAGAATAGAATGGAATTAATGGAAAATGCCAAAGATAGTCTTGAAGCTAAGTTGTATGCTTTTGCTGAAAATGAAATTAATCTTTTGGAGCAGTATCCAGAATACAATCATGCTGAGATGGATTTTTGGGTACAGAGCCGAATTGATGAGGCAACAAGAGAAAGATTTGCAGAGTCATATGAACTTTGGAGAGCTAATATTAGAGATATTTTGAAAGAATATTGTCAGGATATTCCGGAGGAAATGCTGGAAATATTGCCGGCACAGTACGTATCAATGCTAGAAGGATGTACAATACAGTATTTAATTGATCCTAAATCAATTGATCTTCGCAAATATTTCAAGACAAGTACAGATATTTTGCTTAGTGCGTTAAAACCGTACACAAAATAAGTTTAGTATATATGTTAAGGTGGAGGAAGATATGTTAGAAACACTTAATTTCTTGGAGGAACGTATTGAACAGGATGGTCAGGTAAGAGCAGGTAATATACTTAAAGTTGATAGCTTTTTGAATCACCAACTTGATGTAGTACTTCTTGATCAGATTGGCAAAACTTTTTATGAAAAGTATAAAAATCAGAATATTACACGCGTTCTTACTGTAGAAGCATCAGGAATTGCTATAGCATGCATGACAGCGCAGTACTTCGGAGTGCCTGTAGTATTTGCAAAGAAAGCAAAGAGCAAGAATCTGGATGGAGATTTATATGTTTCTACCGTACATTCCTTTACTTATGATAGAGATTATGAAGTTACTCTTTCTAAGAAGTTTTTAAGCAATAAGGACAAGGTACTTCTTGTAGACGATTTTCTTGCTGTAGGCAAGGCTATGAATGGCCTTCTTGATATTTGCAATCAAGCAGGTGCTACAGTTGCAGGAATTGGTATTGCAATAGAAAAAGGCTTTCAGGGCGGTGGAGACAAGCTTAGAAGCGAAGGAAAGTCTGTAACAAGTATTGCGATTATTGATGAAATGACTGAAGATGGTATAAAATTCCGTAAGCAAGAAGATTTAATCATTCCAACTTTTTATGAAAAAGTAATATAAAAATAACGCAATTGTGATATAATAATAAAGACTACATTAATTTATTATTTGATTTTGCTCAGATAATGTTTTTTCTTTTTCGTGGTCGGGCGCATTTGAATTTATTTAATACATATGTGAAACCTAAAAACAAAGAGGTTAGTCTATGGGAAGTAGATTCGAACAAGACGATGAAAATCAGCTAATGGGTCTTTTAAGTTATTCTAGTTTTTGCATTAAGGCAGAAGAATATCTACAACGATGTGATGATGTTCGTAAATTCGCCTATGTCTATTTTAATATCGAGAATTTTAAAAACTATAACGAAAGATATGGTATTGAAGCGGCAAATGATTGTATTCGTATAATAGGTCAGACTATCAGCGCTATTTTCGAAGATAGTCTGTCTGCTTATATGGGTATAGATCATTTTTGTTCGCTTGCTTCCACCAAAGATATTGAAGAAAGAGTTGTAAAAGTCTGTGAAGAATTAAGACCATTTAGACGTGATACTCACATGCAGATGCGTGCGGGTATTTATGTTATAGATGAAAGTAATCTGCTCCCTCCTAACATATCTGTTGATAGAGCAAAAATGGCATGTGACAGCATTCGAAATCAGTACGATGGAATGTTTTGCTATTATGATGAAAGACTTAGCACACTTTATCAAAAAGAACGATTCGTTATAGAGAGTTTTGAAGAAGCAGTAGAAAAAGACTATATTACTGTATGGTATCAGCCTATAATGCGCACATTGACAGAGGAAATATGCGGTTATGAGGCTCTTTCACGATGGATTGATCCAAAACATGGTATTATTTCTCCAATAGAGTACATTCCGGTACTTGAAAAATATCATCTTATTTATCAGCTTGATCTAAAAATATTAGAATGCGTCTGCAGAGATATTGTAAAGTGTTCCAAAGGCAAAGATATTAATTTGGATCAGGTATCAGTTAATCTCTCAAAACAAGATTTTCTTGCCCTAACGTTAGCAGAAGATATGGATTCTATAGTCAAAAAATATGGAGTCTCTAATGATTCGATTCATTTTGAAATAACAGAAAGTGTATTAGGTTCGGATGAAGAAGGGATTGGAAAGATAATAAATAAGTTTAGAGATTTTGGATATCAGGTCTGGATTGATGATTTTGGTTCGGGATATTCTTCTTTGAATACATTAAAGAAATTTAAATTTGATTGCTTAAAGTTAGATATGAAATTCCTTGCTGATTTTGACAACAATGAAGCGTCTGATATCATAATTCGTTCAGTGTTAAATATGGCTAAAAAGCTGGGAATGGTGACTGTGGCTGAAGGTGTGGAAAACAAAGAAGAAGTTGATTATTTAAAGAAAATTGGATGTGAGCAGATTCAGGGATTTTTCTATTCTAAACCAGTTCCACTTGAATCTTTCAATTCTATTAGATATCGTAGAGAGTCTTCCAGTATGCGAAAGTATTATAATAATGTTGGAAGAATAAATCTCCTTAGCCAGGATCCTATGGGCAGTAAAAAGAAAGCTGAAACTATTCATGGAATTCCAACGGCAATTATTGAACTTAATAAAGACTGTATTCATTATCTTAATGCAAATGACTATTATATGAAATACCTTGACTCAATCGGATTAGATAGCCTTGAAAAGGCAGAGGATTTTATAAATTACGCTCCAGGAAGTCTACGTCAAAGGTACATGAATGTTTTGCTGGCGAGTAAGGTTTCAGGAAAACCTGAGGTTCTTGATTATGTAAAAAATGGTCAGGATTGCAATTTTCAGGTTACACCAATTGCAAATTATAGGAATAAGACGGCTTTTCTTGTAATAAGTATGAATTTGTCTCATTATGGACAGATTAGAAAAGATAAGTACAAGGAAATGGCAAGACGATATATTTACTATCTCTATAATCGTGTGGATCTTCTTAATCCTGTTTCACATACTATTGAACTTATTTATATCAATACTTCACGTTATCATATGCAGCATATTCCTGCTGATAGCAGAGCTTATGCAAAAGAATTTGCAAAGCAAAATATTTTGCCAATTGATCAGGAACGTTTTCTTAAGTTTTATGATTTTACAAATATCGAAGAAAGAATAGCTAGAACAACATCTCATCATGTATCTGAGTATTTTAGAACAAGAGATATAAATGGCAAGTATACATGGCAGATATATAGTGTGATGCAGATAGATTTAGAACATCAGGTTATGTACCTTTCATGCATATCAGATGTTGATATAAACAGAATAAGATTACTTCAGGGAATGGATGAGACTCTAAGCGGTATGCCTAATAATCCTATTTTCCTGTGGCTTTCGAGTAGAGCCTTGTCTAATGTTTTAGGATATGAATCTTATAACGATTTTATGGAAAATTCCTACTATTTGGAAGTAAATCTTACGCAGAATCAAATTCTTGAAATGCATTATGGAAAAACTGACATGGTTTTAGGGCGTACCTATAAAGATGAAGTAAATAATTATGATAAGGCTGTTGAGGATATAATAAATCGAACAGTTGATCTCATAGACCTTAAAAATGTGTCAGAATTTTATAATAGAGAAAAACTTATTGAAAAGTATCATAGTGGACAGGAAATAGAGTCGCTTGAGTATAGAAGTTATGTATCAGGAGAGAAAGAACCAAGATGGCTTCATAGTGCTTTTCAGATAGTAAAAAAACCAGATACTGATGAGCTTATTGTTTATTTCCTTACCTATGATATTGATGGCTATAAGAAAAAGAAGGATAGTGAAAAAAATGCAGCAGAGATAGACTCTCTAACCGGAATTTATAATCGCTATAGCGGAGTGAAGAAGATAAGAGAGTATATGCATGAAAATAGTCAAGGATGTTCACTTATCATGTTTGATCTTGATAATTTCAAGAGAATTAATGACGAGTATGGTCATCTGTGCGGTGATGAAATGCTAAAAGAATTTGCCAGAAGACTCAATGATTGTTTTTCTATGTATGGAATTGTCTGTCGAATAGGCGGGGATGAGTTTATGGGTGTAGTTAATGCCCAAAATGATATTTTTGTGAAAGAATTCCTTTCAGAACTTCTAGAAAAGCCTGTAAGTATTATGTCTGAAGGAAAAGAAATAACCTGTAACGCGTCAGCTGGATTTGCTATGCTTCCTTTAGATGGAGAAGGTTATCATGATCTTTACAAAAAAGCTGACATTTCACTATATCAGGCAAAAATGCTTGGTAAGAACTGTTTTTGCAGATATGAAAAAAAGTTTGAGCAACGAGAGTAAGTGAATATGATAGATACTTAATATATACATCATGAAAAAACTTACCACCGACAGCAAAAAATGTATATGAAATAACTGTTGCAATAGCAACAAACCATTTGTGAAAATCAGAATATTATAGTAACATAGATACGGATGAATAATATTTAAATTTTTACAATTGGAGGTTTCATAGAAATGGAAAATAAGGTTACAAAAGAAATGCTCATCGGTGAGCTTGTTTCAAAATATCCTGAAGCAGTAGATTTTCTTTATGATGTTGGAATGCATTGCATTGGATGCCCATCATCTCAGATGGAGTCTATCGCAGAGGCTGCAATGGTTCATGGCCTTGATGGAGATATGATTGTTGATGCACTTAATGAGAAACTTGCAGAGGCATAATTAAAAATTAAAAAGAGTTTTTAACGTGATTTGATTATAAAACTAAAAATAGATTCCGTATTTTTTATTCTTGGTAAAAAATTCGGAATCTATTTTTATTTGTAAAAAAATGGAGGTAAATAATGAGTGCATTTTTGGGACCAATACACTTTTGGTTGTATAAAAAAATCCTTTTTCAGGAAAATCTGATTAAAAAACTTGTTGAAACAGCTAAGAATAACGGCTGGGATGTTAACGGTGATATGTATATTCGTTATGTAAATGAAGATAGGCGAGCACTTGAAGAACTTATAGATCAGGATAATATTCATGGATGGCTTCAAAATAGAATAAACGATGCAGAAGAAAGATACGCTTTTTTACTTGCTGAAATTTTAAGAGCAGATGAAACAAGGCTTTCATTATTGAAAGAGACTGCTTTTGAATTTGGAAAAGAACATAAGGCAGGTAAAGTGGATGCGACAGCTGCATATCAGGTTTTCGATGATCTTTTATTAAATGGAATGCCTTGTGACAGAGTAAATGTTGTTACTTCTCAGACTGCATATAGTTTAGAATGGGAGCAAACTCAAAATATTCATAAATTGTATTTGGATGAAGCTTGTCTTGACGAAAAAATATATGAAGACCTTAGACTTTCTATTATGAACGGAGTATTAATAGATAATGATTTGGAAGTTGTTAAGAAGAGAGAAGGGATATTTGAGATAAGAAAGTAAGCAGATAAAAGTTAAATAACTAAACGTAACAGATGTTATAATAATATAAACCACTAAACATACATAAAAAGGAATGGAACAACAATTGAGGCAAGAGGTAACTCCTTGACTGTTGTTCCATTCCTTTATTTTTTTATAGTAAAGGTATTTTTATCAAAATCAATAATACCTTCCTGCTGCATTTTAGAAAGTTCTCTGGTCATAGCGCTTCTGTTAACTCCAAGATATTCTGCCATTTGACTTCTATTAGTAGGAACTGTAATATACCTGCTTCGCTGATTTTGAGCTATTAGAGAAAGGTAAGCAAGAATTTTTTCTCTTATCGTTGGCTTAGAACAAATTTCAATTTTATTAATTAGACTAACACTTTTTTGGCCTAGAAGATTAAACATGTTCTGGGTAAGTCTTGCGTGGAAAGAACAGTTCTTCGGACAGACATGGATAATGTTGGAAGCAGGTAAAAATAAAACTTCGACTTTTGTTGATGCAATGAAAGTGACAGCTGAATTAGAGGATTTTTGTACAGCGAAGTTTTCTCCAAAAAGCTCTCCTTTATTCATATAGGTCAAAAGGGTTTGTTTGCCCCAAATATCTTCTTTTATCATGTTAACAATTCCAGATAGTACTATGCCTATATACTGAACCTTTTCCTGCTCTAAGATTATTATTTCGCCCTTTGAAAAAGAATGATTATATCCCTTCATGCAATATAATAACTGATTCAGTTCTTCTTCTTTTATACCGTCAAAAAGAGGTATTTGCTCATAAGGAATTAAATTTGCACAAATATCAGTCTTTTTCATCAGCGTACTCCTATAAAATAATGTTTACTAGTAAACAATAACATGGCAGTGTTGCAAATGCAACATTAAAAATGCTTCTTTTGGATATACTAATCTTATGATTTGGAATTTGTAAATGACAAAGTCATAGACGATTACATTAATCAGTAGATGAAATAATAATGTTTGATGTAAAACTAAATTGTTGTAAATGGAGGTTATTTATGGACTGCAAGATGTTTTGTTATCAATGTCAGGAAACAGCAAAAGGAACAGGATGCACTGTGGCAGGTGTGTGCGGAAAGAAAGCAGAAGTTGCAAAAATGCAGGATCTTCTTATTTATGTTACTAAAGGACTTAGTGTTGTTACAACAAAGTTAAGAGAAGACGGTGTTGAGATTTCTAGAGAGGTTAACCATCTTATAAGCGTAAATCTTTTTTCTACAATAACAAATGCAAACTTTGATTTTGAAGATCTCGAAGCAAAAGTCGAAGAAACCCTTAATGCTAAGGAACAGCTTTTGAAAAAAATTGAAAATAAAGATACACTTCCAGATTGTGCATTATGGAATGGAAGAAAAGATCAGTACCTCACCAAGGCAGCACTTGTAGGTGTTCTTTCAACAAAAGATGAGGATATAAGATCACTTAGAGAACTGATTACATATGGGCTTAAAGGACTTGCTGCATATAGCAAACATGCTAATGCTTTATTAAAAGATGATGAAGATGTTGATGCTTTTTTGCAAAGGACACTTTCACTTACTACAAATGATTCTTTGACTGTAGATGATTACATTGCGCTTAGCCTTGAAACAGGAAAGTACGGGGTTAAGGGAATGGAACTTCTTGATAAAGCTAATACTACGGCTTATGGCAATCCAGAAATAACAACAGTTGATATAGGTGTTCGCAATAATCCAGGTATCCTTATCTCAGGACATGACCTTAAGGATTTAGAAATGCTGCTTGAACAGACAAAGGGAAGCGGCGTAGATGTGTATACTCATTCTGAAATGCTTCCTGCTCATTACTATCCTTTCTTTAAAAAGTATGATAATTTTGCAGGAAATTATGGTAACGCATGGTGGAAGCAAAAAGAGGAATTCGAAAGTTTTAATGGTCCGATTTTGATGACAACAAACTGCATTGTACCTCCATCAGAAAGTTATAAAGACAGACTTTTTACAACCGGTGCAGCAGGTTATCCAGGTTGCAGACACATTGATGGACAATATGGTGAAACAAAAGATTTTTCTTCAATTATAGAAATGGCAAAGAAATGCCTTCCTCCTACTGAAATTGAAAAAGGAAGTATCGTGGGTGGATTTGCTCATGAACAAGTGTTTGCTCTATCGGATAAAATAGTAGAAGCTGTAAAGAGTGGAAAGATAAAGAAGTTCGTAGTAATGGCTGGGTGCGATGGAAGACAAAAGTCTCGTGATTATTACACAGAATTTGCCAGAAAAATTCCGAAAGACACGGTTATACTTACTGCCGGATGTGCAAAATATAAGTATAATAAGCTGGGCCTTGGAGATATTGATGGAATACCAAGAGTGCTGGATGCGGGACAGTGCAACGATTCATACTCACTTGCACTAATTGCATTAAAGCTAAAAGAAGTGTTTGGACTTATGGATGTAAATGAACTTCCAATTGTATATAATATTGCATGGTATGAACAAAAAGCTGTAATTGTACTTCTTGCACTTCTATATCTTGGAGTTAAGAATATACATCTTGGACCTACACTTCCGGCTTTCCTTTCGGAAAATGTTGCAAAAGTACTTGTTGAGAATTTTGGAATTGCTACAATAAGCGATGTTGAAAGTGATCTTGATTTGTTCTTTGGAAAAGACAGATAAAGTTCTATTATTATAATAATTTATTGGCAAGATGAGGATAGAAGTCTTCACATTTATAAGATAACAAGATAATAAATGGGACAAAAAACCAGATTGTTTGAAAATATGATAGAGCAATCTGGTTTTTTGTTATTTATTGTGCAAGGAAACGTATGTTTTTGTTCTTGTAAGAAAGCAACAATGTGTAAACGAATTTTTGTGTTCACTGACCAGAAAAACATGTTATAAAGTAAACTTTGGCGCAACGTAGGCGAAAACCCACAGGCTTGCCTGTGGGATGAAGCCTTTTTCTATTTTTGACAAACACATAGAATAAATATATAATATATGTATTAAACATAAAGGAAAAATACAAATGGATAATTCGAAATGCGTAGAGTATGTGAATTCTCATGTAGACGAAATTGCTGGATATGTAAATGAGTGCTTTGATCAATCAAAAGAATTCATAAAAGCAAGGCTGATTCGTCGGATAAGAGATGAATTGTCACCCACTCCAGTTCACTATGAGATAAAATATGTCTACGATCCTTATGATCATTCTGGAATACTTGTAGAAGACGGATATATTTCGCTCGAACAGACTGTAGGAGAATTTCTTGAAAACGAATATAGCGGAAACAAGAAAGCTACTTATGAAAGCGGTCGTGGTTGGAATTATCTTACATACGGCGATGAAATAAGTTACGATACATTAGATATGGCATCAGATATAATGTTTTCTGCAATACGCAGACATATTGAAAATCATTTTGGTGAAAATCTTTCTGATGATGAACTTGAAGATATTCGAGAATCCTGCAGTGATTTCGATGATATATATGTGGATTGCAAAGCCTATGATTTTTTTTGTAGTATGGGTGCTGCTGAATTTGTTGGTATTGAGGATATGCAACTTAAAGACATTGTTAAGAAAGGGAGAAATTCTAATGGCACGACCTAAAAGCGAAAATGTACAAATCAATATCTCTATCCCAGCTGAATGGAAGAAGGAACTTGAAAACCTTGCACGGATCTATTCAGTTGAGGAAGGTGAAACCGTTACTTTCCTTGATCTTATGCGCAGGGGCATTCAGGAAAAATATCAGTTAGGAGTAAAAGACAATGAGTGAGGGGCAATATCATAGTGCTTCACATTGTAAATATCTGATACAGTATCATATCATCTGGTGTCCTAAATTTAGATCCTCAGTATTAAAGGGCAATGTAGAAGATACGCTCAAACTGATACTTCAAAAAATCTGCGATGATTATAACTATAGTATCAAGGCCCTTGAAGTAATGCCTGACCATATACATATATTTGTAGATGTCCCACAGACTGTTGCACCGTGCGATGTTGTCAGGACTCTCAAGAGTATCAGTGCAATAGAACTGTTTAAGGCATTTCCACAACTCAAACGATTCTATGCAAGATGCGGTGTTTTATGGTCAAAGGGATATTTTGTGTCAACGGTGGGGCATATAAGCGAAGCTACAGTAATTAAGTACATTGAGGAGCAAAAAAGGCATGACTGATTATGAATACGGGAGGATATTAAATAAATTCCATAAGCTTTCTGACAGGCATATTATAGTCGCCGAAACTGATATGCCTTATTCCGATGTGCTTAAAGTCGTGGCTCTTTCTGATAAGATACGCAAAGCGGGCAATGAACTTGTTGGTCTTATGAGAAGGAACCATGACCAGCTCATGCGTACAAAAAGATACCGCAAACTGCTTTCTTTGTATGGTAGTACGGAAAACATTGCTAAACGTAAGATACTTGCCGATCAGCTTAATGAAATGCAGAAATCCTATAATGTCACATGGGATTGTTGTAGAAAATCAATGATTCCAATAGGCAAAAAGTATGGGATAGATGCTATATTTGCCTTAACCAAAGCTGAAGATGTATGGCGCGGTATGGAGAAATGTCTCTATGGTAGTGGTAAGACCATACATTTCTCAAAATTTGGGGAGCTACCATGTATCAGAGCAAAGCAGATAAGCCGTGGTATACCCATTTCTGTAAAAGATAACAGATTACAATTCAAACTTGGAAAGAAAGCTTTCGGGATACAGATAGCCGATAGATTCCAAATGGATGAAGTAAATGCCGTTCTGTCGTATCTTAACGAGCCAGAAATAATGGATAAAAAGGCTGTAGATACTTTACTTGAGGATGCTTATTGTATAGATACATACAGACCATGCTATGCAACTCTCGTCCCCCAAATGATAAGAGGCAAATACAGGGTATACCTGCATCTGACTATTGAAGGCAAAGCAAAACCTAAGTATGATAAGTACGGCAATCCACGCCATAAGTATGGCAAAGGTATGATAGGTGCTGATATTGGCACACAGACAGTTGCCTATACATCTGATACTGAGGTTGGTCTAAAGAACCTTTCTGAACGTGGTGACAGCATACAGACATCCGAAAGAAAAGAGCGTCTGATCTATCGTGCCATGGACAGGTCAAGAAGGGCAACCAACCCGCAAAATTATAATGAGGATGGTACTGTTAAGAAAGGTCGTAAAATCTGGAAATACTCAAATCATTATAAGAAGATGAAAGTCAGACATTCTGAGCTGTGCCGTATCAATGCAGTTAACAGGCAACTTGCAATAAATGAGGACGCTAACCACCTACGAAGTCTTGGAGAAATAATTGTAACTGAGCCTAAGAATGCAGGCAAGCTTATGAAACGATCAAAAGAGACTACCAAAAACGATAAAGGTAAGTTCAATAAGAAAAAACGTTTCGGTAAGTCTGTAAAGAACAGATGCCCCGGTGGTTTCCAGACCACATTGGAAAGAAAATTCAAAGCCACAGGTGGAACTTATATTGAAGTCCCAAACAATTACAGAGCATCACAGTATGACCATACGGCTGATGACTATATAAAAAAGAAGCTCTCCGATAGATTGTATAAACTTCATGATGGCACTGAAGTACAAAGAGACTGGTATTCATCATTCCTGCTCTATTGCTATGAACCTAAAACGCAAAATATAGATAAAGACAAATGTGCTAAGACTTTTGAGGCACAATACAATAAAGAAAAAACCTTAATCACCTGGATCAAGGCATATAAAATCAAGATATTAAATAGTGGAATTAACGTAGCTTAACAACTTAATAATCAGGGAGATTGACTATACTTCCTTGCTGAAAAGCAGAAATTTACCGCTAATGTGGTCGTTGGACTGCTTGGTAATGAAAGTCCTGATTCAAACAGATTTACACTTGTAACTCCAAAGTCTGAAAATGATGTACGATTACAAGCTACGCTTGCCAATCAGAACCCCACGGGCTTGCCCGTGGGTATAGTCAGACTGAAAACTAAAAATAAAAGAGGTGGGGGCTTGTATAGTGAATTCAAAAGATAATGAAATAAAAATTATGGATCAAAGCTGTCGTGAGTTTTCTAAGAATCTTGCGGATAAAGTGCCTGTTCCGGGTGGGGGAGGAGCCTGTGCTTTGGTTGGTGCACTAGCTTCATCCTTATGCTCAATGTCTGCTAATTTTACAACAGGAAAGAAAAAATATGCTGAGTATGAAGAGGATATAAAAAATATAATAAAGGAAAATGACAGGTTAAGAGTAAGACTTTTGGAACTTGTGGAAGAGGATGCTAAGGCATTTGAACCGCTATCGAAAGTCTATTCGCTGCCAAAAGATTATCCAAATAGACAGGAAAAACTTGATAAGGCAACAATTGATGCGGCTATGCCACCACTTAATATGGTGAAAGAGATAGCGAAAGTTATTGATTTGTTGGAACTAGAGCTGAAAATCGGAAGTAAACTTATGGTTTCAGATGTTGGTTGCGGAGCTTATCTTGCAAAAGCTGCACTTGAGGGAGCTGCTTTGAATGTATTTGTAAATACGAGATTTTTATCTGATAAAGAGAAGGCTTTGCAACTTAATAAAAAAGTACTGGATATTCTTGATGAATTTTCAGATAAAGCTGAAAAGATAGGTGATACAGTTAGAAAGGAACTTATATAATGGGAGAAAAAATGCTGGGAATGCCTGTGGCAAAGGCATTAGATGAAAAGACTATTAAAATAGTTGAAAAATGTAAAAATAAAGGTATAACTCCAACGCTTGCTATTATAAGGGTTGGAGAAAGAAAAGATGATCTTGCCTATGAAAAGAGCGCTATAAAAAGGTGTGAAAAAGTTGGAATAAAAGTTATAAACATTATTCTTGCTAATGACTGCACACAGGAAGAATTATTATCTAAAATTAAAAAAGCAGGCGATGACGAGAATATACATGGAATACTTCTTATGCGACCGCTTCCAAAGCATTTAAATGAATATGAGGCCTGTGAAGCAGTTCCGGCTGCAAAAGATGTAGATGGAATTACCAAAGGTTCAATGGCAGCAGTTTACAGTGCAAAAAATTTGTCACAGATTGAGAATGGTTTTGCACCATGTACAGCAAGATCTGTTTTGGAAATTTTGCATTACTATAATGTGAATCTTGAAGGGAAAAAAGTTATAATAGTAGGCAGAAGTCTTGTTATAGGAAAGCCTGTTTCAATGCTTCTTCTTGGAGAAAATGCTACTACAGTAATATGCCATTCTTATACAAAGGATCTTGTAAATGAGGTTCAGAGTGGAGATATAGTTGTAGTTGCAATAGGAAAGGCTGAATTCATGGGGAAGGAAGCTTTTATGAATAATGCAGTAGTTGTTGATGTAGGTATTAACTATAGCGATGAGAAGCAGAAACTAGTTGGTGATGTAAGAACTGATGAAGTAATTGATAAAGTAAGCAAGATAACACCAGTACCTAATGGGGTAGGTAGTGTTACAACATCAGTACTTGCGTATCATACAGCTCTTGCAGCAGATAAATAAGGGGTTATAAAGTGGCACATCGAGATAAATTTAGTAATTTTGAGCCTTCTGTTCAAGAACGTTTATTCGAACTTGAAAGTCTTCGTTTCGAAGAACCTGAAAAAGCAATGCAACTAGCCTATGAACTGGATGAAATTGCATTAAACAAAAGAGATGACGAGCTTATAGGGTATGCTGAGTTTTATATTGGAGATGCAGCATATACTTTGTGTGATTTATCAAAATGTGTAAAGCATATCAGAAATGCCATAAAGTATTTTGAGAAAACAGGAAACTGGTATAAAATAAGCGGTTGTTACAATTTACTTGGAGTACTGTTTGCCAATCAGGGAGATGTAGCGAATTCACTCACAAGTTTTGGTAACAGTTTAGAAATCAGCGAAAAGCATAAAGATATTTTTAGCGTGGCTCTTGTATATGAGAATTATTCTGAAGTATGCAGTAAATGTCAGAATTATGAAACAGCTCTTGCCTATGGACTTATGGCAAAAGAGACGATTTTTAAATGCAAAAATATCGAAAGATGGGATTATTATCTACTTCTTATTCAGATTACGATTGCAAATATCTATTTGAATTTAAAAAGATATGATGAAAGTAAAAAAATACTTGATGAAATCGATGATTTACGAAAAGACAGTTCTTCCGTAGAAGTTGAATTTGACGAAAGAATTGTCAGATTGCTATGGATGGCGAAATGTGATAAGACAAATGAATCAGAACAGCTTATCAAGGTTATGAAAGATTTTGATGAGTGTGTATGTTTAATAGATTTTTTTCCATATATAAAATCATTGATGGAGTATCTCCTTGAAAAAAATGAACTTGAGTATTTAAAACACATTTTAGAAGTAATGGAAAAAGCTATTGATAAAGATGCTTATCCAGAAATTCAGCTTCAAATGTCAGATATAAAAGTTGAGCTTTTACTTCGGGCTAATGATAAAGCAAGGCTTCTTGAAGAAATGTTAAAATATAGAGAATACTTTAGGCAATATAGAAAACAATCCAATTTGACGCTTGATTTTTTAATGAATCTTAAATATTCATTGGATAATATAAGTCAGGATAATAAGAGACTTTTAGAAAGTGTCAGCACAGATGATTTGACTGGTATTCTGAATAGAAGAGGAATAGATGAGCAGATTTCCAAGTTCTTTTTGCAATCTTCAAAAAGCAGGCAAAACTTTGCTGTTGAAATGATGGATGTTGATCATTTCAAGGAAATAAATGATAACTATGGTCATGAAATGGGAGATAGATGCCTTAATCTTGTTGCAACTGTTCTTAATGATTTCAAAGATAGCAGATGTGTATGTGGAAGATATGGCGGAGATGAATTTATTATTGCTTTTCACAATATGACAGAAAATGAGATTCTGGAAGTTGGAAATAAAATAAGCGCAAATCTTCGAACAGAATCAAAAAAGCATAATATGCCTGTTGTAAAGGTCTCTCAGGGTATCTGTATTGGTATTCCTGATGCAACTAACAGCAGAATTAGGGATTATATAGTAACTGCTGATAAAGCGTTATATGAAAGTAAGAATACAGGTAGAGATGGTATAACGATTCAAACTGTTTAATGGGGAAAAATATGGATGGAAAAAAGCTTAAAAAAATGCTTTATGATTACAAAGAGGGAAGTTTGTCTCTTGATAGTATTATGCTGGAACTAAAAAAACAACCTTTTGAAGATTTAGGATTTGCTAAGCTTGATCACCATAGAGCTATTAGAAAAGGTATTGCTGAAGTGATTTATGGAGCGTCGAAAACGCCGGAGCAGATTTTAGAAATTGCTTCGGCTATGTCTGCTTTCAGCAAAGAGACGATTCTTATTACGCGTATGTCCAAAGAGGCTGCTTTATATTGGAGAAATAATACTTCTTTGACACTAGAGTATGATGAAATTAGTAGTACAGGAATATGTGGGAAAGTTCCAAATGCAGACGGTCTGGGGAAAATAGCAGTTGTTACCGGAGGAACAAGTGATATAAAAGTTGCTAAAGAGGCTGTAATTACAGCTAAAGCTTTCGGTAATGAGGTTGAAGAAATATATGATGTCGGAGTTGCCGGGATTCACAGACTCTTTGCAAATCTTGACAAAATAATGTCTGCAAATGTAGTAATAGTTATAGCAGGCATGGAAGGTGCGCTTGCAAGTGTAGTGGGCGGACTTGTTGACTGTCCTGTTATTGCGGTTCCGACAAGTGTAGGTTATGGTGCAAATTTTGGAGGGTTATCAGCACTATTATCTATGCTTAATTCATGTTCTAGCGGAATAAGTGTAGTAAATATAGATAATGGCTTTGGAGCAGCGTATCAGGCAAGTCTTATTAATCATCCAAAGCATGGAGGTGCAAATGAAAACTTTGTATATTGAGTGTAATATGGGGGCTGCTGGCGATATGCTTGCAGCATCGTTACTTGATTTATTACCAAAAGAAAAACAGGACTATGTTATTCAGAAACTTAATAGTTTGATACCTTATAAGGTAAAAGTTATAAGAGATAGAACTAAAAAATGCGGAATAGAAGGCTGCGGTTTTAGGGTTTTTGTAAATGACATAGAAGAACAGTCTGCAGATGAGTATGAAGGTATTAATAATCAGAACAATTATGTCTATGACCATACTCATGAGCAAAGTTGTAATCATGATGAGCATACCCACAATCATGATGAGCATACCCACAATCATGATGAGCATACCCACAATCATGATGGGCATAACCATAATCATGATGAACATAGCCATAATCATGATGACCACACTCATCACCATCATCACACTAAAGTTTCAGATATTAAGCTAATTGTTGACAAAATGAAGCTTTCACCGCAGGTTCAGAATGATATAATCCAGATTTATAATTTAATAGCTAGGGCAGAAAGTACAGTACACGGAGAAAATATAGATAAAATCCATTTTCATGAAGTAGGAGAATATGATGCTATCTTTGATATTACAGCAGTGTGCCTACTTTTGAGTATGATTTCACCTGATAGAATAATCGTATCTCCAATACGAACAGGCTTTGGAAGTGTACATTGTCAGCATGGAATTTTACCTGTTCCTGCACCTGCAACGCAGTATCTTTTAGAAAACATCCCAACATATCAGGGAAATATAGAGGGAGAAATGTGTACTCCAACGGGTGCAGCTATTTTGAAATATTTTGCTGATGATTTTGGCCAAAGGCCGGTTATGATTGTTGAAAAAACTGGTTACGGAATGGGCAAGAAAGACTTTGAATCAGCAAATTGTGTAAGAGCAATGTTGGGAGAAGAACAGTCAGTAAATGATGAAAAAAGTGACAAGATTATAAAACTTGAGGCTAATATAGATGATATGACTGCTGAAGAGCTTGGTTTTGCTATGTCTATGCTGTTTGAAAATGGAGCAAGAGAAGTTTATACATCACCTGTTTTTATGAAGAAAAATAGGCTGGGAACACTTCTAAGTGTCTTGTGTCTTGTAGAAGACAGGGAGAAAATTGTTAAATCTATTTTCAAATACACTACGACAATCGGCATGAGAGAAATTGAGTGTAACAGATATGTTCTAGACAGAGAAATAGAAGTATCAGGGAAAACTACCGGTGAAGTCAGAATAAAGAAAAGCTGCGGATATGGAGTTGTAAGGGAAAAGTCTGAGTATGATGACATTGAAAGAATTGCACGTGAAACCGGAAAATCTTTCAGGGAAGTGAAAAAATTGTATGAGTGAAATTAAAAACATTATTTTTAATGATGATTTGGTTAAAAGTGATATTTTTGATAAATATATAAGACTTGAAGATGAACTTAGACAATTACATAAAGTTGCGATTGCCTTTTCAGGAGGAGTAGACTCGACTTTTTTACTAAATACGGCAAAAAAAGTATTGGAGAAAAATGTACTAGCGATTACACTTGTAACAGACGCTTTTCCGAAAAACGAAAAAGAATTTGCAAAAAAGTTCTGCAGAGAAAATAACATAGAGCAGATAGAACTTAATATAGATATCTTCGAAGTGGATGAATTTGCAGAAAATACTAAGGATAGATGTTATTACTGCAAAAAGAATATGTTTGAAAAAATACTTTTGGCAGCAAAAGAAAAAGGATTTGACATAGTCTGTGAAGGGTCAAATCAAAGTGACATGAGTGATTATAGACCTGGATTAAAAGCACTTGAAGAACTTTGTATATATAGTCCATTACGAAAAGCTTTATTATTAAAAGATGAGATAAGGCAATTATCAAAGAAAGACGGTATTTTAATTTGGGATAAACCGTCTTTTGCATGTCTTGCATCAAGAGTTATGTATGGTGAAAGAATCACCAAAGAAAAACTTGAAAAAATAGGTTATTGTGAAAAGGTTTTGCTAGAACTTGGTTTTAAACAATACCGCGTAAGAATGCATGGGAATCTTGCAAGAATAGAAATTTATAAAGAAGATTTTGGCAGGATTCTGGAAGAAGATGTCAGGATGAAAATAATGAGTTCATTTCAAAAGGCGGGATTTACGTATGTGACTCTTGATATGCAGGGATTCAGGTCTGGCAGTATGAACGATATGCTTACGATAAGAGCGTAAAATTTGAACAAATAGCCAAAAATAATATTTAACGAATTAAAGTGTTGACGCATAAGGAAAAATAATTTAAAATAAGTCTGTCTTTGTGCAAAAAACATTTGTGTTCGTATGAAATACATATTTTGTATGAAGCAAAAAGGTATGACTTCTTGTCAACTTCATTCAGAAACTCGCATTTACTGCGAGTTTCGTGAGAACAAAAGTCAAGCGGCAAACTGGTCCAAGGCGAAGCCTTTTTAAATGGCCAGTTTGCGTAGTTTTTGGAACGTAGTGACAAAAATCTATGACTTCTTGCTGAGATTTAGGATAATCATCAGCAAGAATCCTGCTTCGCAGGACAAAATTTGTCTTGACGACAAATTTTGGTCTGGTACGGTTATTGATTTTCCTGATGAAAACAATAACCTATGCTGCTGACTTTTAAATATGAGCTGGTAGCAATAAATATTAAAATGCAGTGAGGAGAGATTTATTATGAAAGCTTATGCCGAGATGACTAAGGAAGAGCTTGCAAGTGAATACGAGCAGCTGAAAAAAGTTTACAAAAAATATCAGGGGATGGAGCTTAACCTGAACATGGCTCGTGGTAAGCCATGTAAAGAACAGCTTGATATTTCCATGGAAATGATGGATGCACTTAATTCTGAGGCTGACCTTACTTGTGAAGATGGTACAGACTGCCGAAACTATGGTGTTCTGGATGGTATTCAGGAGTGTAAGGAACTTATGGGTGCTATGATGGAAAATGATCCAGATAACATCATTATTTTCGGTAACTCCTCTCTTAATGTTATGTTTGACACTGTTTCAAGAGCTTATTCTCACGGTATTATGGGAAATACTCCTTGGTGCAAACTCGATAAAGTTAAATTTCTTTGTCCTGTTCCAGGATATGACAGACATTTTGGAATTACAGAGTATTTCGGATTCGAGATGATTCCTGTTCCTATGACTCCAGAAGGACCAGATATGGATGTTGTTGAAAAGTATGTCAATAATGATCCGGCAGTAAAAGGAATCTGGTGTGTTCCTAAATATTCTAATCCTCAGGGATATTCTTGTTCTGACGAAACAGTTCGCCGTTTTGCAAGACTTACTCCTGCGGCAAACGATTTCAGAATATTCTGGGATAATGCGTATGGCGTACATCACTTATATGATGAGCGTCAGGATTATCTTATAGAGATTCTTCAGGAGTGTAAGAGAGCAGGACATCCAGATATGGTATATAAGTTTGCTTCAACTTCTAAAATTACATTCCCTGGAAGCGGAATCTCGGCTATAGCTACATCTCTTAATAACATGAAAGACATCAAGAGCACAATGACTCATCAGACAATTGGTCATGATAAAGTTAACCAGCTCCGTCATGTTAGATTCTTCAAAAATATGGAAGGCATTCGCCAGCATATGAGAAAGCATGCTGCGATAATTAGACCTAAGTTTGAAGCAATCGAAGAAATCTTCGATACAGAGCTTTCAGGACTTGGAATTGGTTCATGGACTAAACCAAACGGTGGATATTTTATAAGCTTTGATGGCCTTGAAAATACAGCAAAAGAAATTGTAGCATATGCTAAGAAAGCAGGTGTTACTCTTACAGATGCAGGAGCTACATGGCCTTATCACAAGGATCCACATGATAACAATATACGTATTGCACCAACATATCCAACACTTGATGATATCAAAATTGCTGCCAAGTTGTTTACTGTTTGCGTAAAGCTTGTTTCTGCTAAGAAAATTCTTGAAGAAAAAACTTCAGATGTTGTAGTTGAAAAAGAAGATAATAAAGAGAAAAAAGCTAATTAATTCTATTGTTTGGTATTCTGAGTTATTTTAGAAAATCATTTCTGGTTTCCGGAATATTAAAATTGTATCCTTGCTTATGAAGAATTGAAACTTTGATGGCAATAAGGTTGGGATCGGTATACAGACTTTGTGCAATAGACTGTATACCGAGACCTTCATATATATTTTCAAGAAGTTCTTCTGTGTTTATAGATATTTCAGCAGCGAAAAGATTGGCTTCATATTCCATTCTGCTGTTTTGCTTGGTGAAAAGATCAGATTCTGTAAAAAAATCCGCATAATCCCTATGAAGTCTATCATGACCAATTTCGTGAAGAAGTACAATTTTGCGCATAACAACAGAAAGGTCACTTTTTATAAAAATAAAAGGAACCCCAGAGATAATTTTATAGACACCTTTTTGAGATTTGAATTCAACATCTTTTATATGAATACCAAGATACTCAGCAAGGACGTTAGGATCAGTTGATCCGGCGTCCTCTACTAATATCTTAGCCATACTTATTATTTGGTCATCATGATGATACATATTTTTTATTTTCTTTTTCGATTTGTGAGAGTGGCTTTTTTAGCTTCAATATAGGCTTCCTGAACAGCAATCATTAATGTGTCCATATCTTCTTCGCTCATAGTACCACCTGCGAATAATCCAGTGAGCTCAGAAACAAGTTCATCAGCTTCTCTGGCAGCATCGGTATCAAAATTATCTTTGACATCGAGAATGAATCTGTCATCATTTGTAGCTAGAGCCTGAGGTGTCGTTTTTAAAACTTCAGCAAGTTTAATTACAATCTTGCTGGAACGGGGAATGCTAAAACCTGTCTCATAAGATGAAATAGTACGTTGTGCGATACCGGTTAGATTAGCAAGTTCCTGTTGTGACAAGTGAAGGCTTTTGCGAGCCTGTTTAATGTTTTCTCCAAAAGAGCGCATAAATAATCCTCCCAAGGTGGTGTTACAGTCAAATTGCATATATAAATAACAAAGCGTTAAATATGATTGTTAGAAAAAAACATGCTAAGCTAATAGTAATGTCATGTGCTTGAAAAGTCAATAGAATTATGGAAAAATGGGTATATAAAGAATACTTGTGGAGTTTTTATGCTTTTTTAGCAATTTGTTTTCTTGAATTCAATATCTATTTTGAGGGGCAAAAAATGCTTTTTAATAAAAAAACTAACAAAAAAATCTTTTTTTAATAATAAAAGTTGCACATATTTTCAAAAAAGAGTATAGTTCGATATTGAGCGAGGCATGGATTGCCATTAAGCATTGTGGATCGCAGTTAGAAGAATGGCAGGGAAGCGTTCTAGCGGATAACCACGGATGTGAGTTACGGTTTGCAGCTTGCTGCAGACGAGCGAGCGGTAACTAACAATTACACGTCAATAAGGAGAATAGCTCATGGCAGGATCAAAAAAATTACTTATCGTTGAGTCACCTACAAAGGTGAAATCTATAAAAAAATTTCTTGGTAGCGGATATGAAGTTGCAGCCAGTAATGGACATGTGCGCGATTTACCCAAGAGCCAAATGGGTATAGATATAGAACATGATTATGAACCAAAATATATAACAATAAGAGGAAAGGGTGACATTTTGGCTAATCTGCGTAAGCTTGCCAAAAAAGCAGATCATGTATACCTTGCAACTGACCCTGACCGAGAAGGCGAGGCAATAAGCTGGCATCTTATGACAGCACTTAAGCTTGAAGATGACCCTGGAAAGGTATCTCGTGTAACATTTAACGAGATTACCAAAAATGCTGTTAAAGAGGCAATGAAGCATCCTAGAAAGATAGACATGAATCTTGTTGATGCTCAGCAGGCTAGAAGAGTATTGGACAGAATGGTTGGATATGAAATAAGCCCGCTTTTATGGAGCAAAATAAAAAGAGGCTTGTCAGCAGGAAGAGTACAATCAGTTGCATTAAGAATAATCTGCGATAGAGAAGCAGAAATAGAGGCATTTATCCCAAAAGAATACTGGAGCCTTGATGTTTCACTTAAAATTGAGGGCGAGAAGAAACCACTTGTAGCACATTATTATGGTGAAGGTGATACCAAAAAAGAAATTGGCAGCAGAGAAGAAGTTGAGAAAATAATGGAAAGTCTTGATAAAGCGGACTATAAAATTGTTTCTGTCAAAAAAGGTGAAAGAACTAAGAAGTCTCCTCTTCCATTTACTACATCAACTCTTCAGCAGGAGGCTTCCAGAGCACTTAATTTTAGTACTCAGAAAACAATGAGAATTGCTCAACAGCTTTATGAAGGAATTGAGATAAAGGGAAGTGGAAGTGTAGGTCTTATTACATACCTTAGAACAGATTCGACACGTATTTCTGAAGTAGCACAGGATATGGCTTCTGATTATATAAAGGAAAACTTTGGAGAAGAGTATCTTATTGAAAGCGAAAATAAATCAAAGAATGCATCAAAAATTCAGGATGCTCACGAAGCAATAAGACCAACAGATGTTTCTAAAACACCTGTTGCAATTAAAGAATATCTTTCAAGAGATCAGTTCCGCTTGTACCAGCTTATCTGGAGAAGATTTATGGCAAGCAGAATGGCTCCTGCACGCTACGAAACAACATCTGTTAAGATTGATGCAGGAAAGCACAGATTTACAGTATCTGCTTCAAGAATCGTTTTTGATGGCTTTATGAATGTTTATACAGACGAAGATGATCAGATAGATAAAAAAACACTTGCCAAGGGTATTGATGAAGATACAAAACTTTCCTTTGAAGAGTTTGAACCAGAGCAGCATTTTACTATGCCAAAGCCTCATTACACAGAAGCTTCGCTTGTTCATGATTTGGAACAGCTTGGAATAGGAAGACCGTCAACCTATGCTCCGACAATTACAACAATACTTGCTCGTCACTATGTTACAAAAGAAAACAAAAATCTTTATGTGACAGAACTTGGCGAAATTGTTAATAAAGTCATGAAGGATGAATTTTCTTCAATAGTTAATGTTAATTTTACAGCTAACCTTGAAACACTTCTTGATGGAGTGGCAGAGGGAACTGTTAAATGGAAGACAATTATTGAAAATTTTTATCCGGATTTGGATGATGCCGTAAAAAAAGCAGAAAAAGAGCTTGAAAAGGTTACGATTGCGGACGAAGAAACCGATGTTATTTGTGAGAGCTGTGGTCGCAACATGGTAATTAAATATGGTCCCCATGGAAAATTTCTGGCATGTCCGGGATTTCCAGAATGTAAGAACACTAAGCCGTATTTTGAGAAAATTGGTGTTCCTTGTCCTAAGTGTGGAAAGGATATAGTAATTAAGAAAACCAAGAAAGGAAGACGTTACTACGGATGTATAGATAATCCGGAATGTGATTTTATGTCTTGGCAGAAGCCTTCCAAAATAAAGTGTCAAAAGTGCGGCGGTTACATGGTTGAAAAGGGCAACAAACTTGTCTGTGCAGATCAGGAATGTGGTTTTGTATGCGACAAACCAAGTGAAGACAACAATTGAGTTTGATAATTCATTACTAGAGTAAGCTTAAAGTAAGGAATCGTAACATAACCCATTTTACGATTTTGTGCTAAACAAGTGTTGATAGACTGACAATAATGTGATAGGATAAAATTGTTCGAACTATTCAGACAAAAAGGAGAAGTCGCATGAGCAGTGTACAACTTTTAGATAAAACAAGAAAGATAGGTCAGTTACTCCATAAAAATAATTCAGGAAAAGTGGTTTTTAACGATATTTGTGATGTACTTTCTGAAATATTGGCTTCAAATGTTCTTGTTATTAGTAAGAAAGGTAAGATTCTTGGTACTTCTAGGGTCAATTCCGTTTCTCCTATTCAGGAATTATTAACTGGAGATATTGGAGAATTTATTGATTCATTACTTAACGAGCGTCTTCTGAATGTTTTATCAACAAAAGAAAATGTTAATTTATCCACACTTGGTTTTAGTGAAGAAGAGAGCAAACGTTTTCAGGCAATTATAACTCCAATTGAAATTTCAAGTGAAAGACTTGGTACTCTTTTTATCTATAAAACAGAAAAGCCATATGAAATTGATGATATTATTCTCTGCGAATATGGCACTACAGTTGTAGGCCTTGAAATGCTTAGAGCTGTAAATGAAGAAAGTGCTGAAGAAAATAGAAAACTTCAGGTTGTAAAGTCTGCACTTGGTACACTTTCTTTTTCAGAGATGGAAGCTATTGTTCATATATTTGATGAACTTGATGGAATGGAAGGTGTCCTTGTTGCCAGCAAGATTGCTGATAGAGTAGGAATTACTAGATCAGTTATTGTAAATGCACTTCGAAAGTTTGAAAGTGCAGGTGTCATTGAATCTAGAAGCTCTGGCATGAAAGGAACCTACATAAAGGTTTTAAATGACGTAGTGTTCTCAGAAGTTAAGAAATTAAAAGAAGATTATATTAAAGCCAAATAATTAATTCCAATTTAGTAAAAGGTTCTATTTGGAAAGTTACAAGAAGTTATAGATTTTTGTCAACTTCATTCAGAAACTCGCATTTACTGCGAGTTTCGTGAGAACAAAAGGCAAGTGGCAAACTGATCCAAGGCGAAGCCTTTTCAAATGGCCAGTTTGCGTAGTTTTTGGAACGCAGTGACAAAAATCTATACTTTATTGTTTCTATATAGTCCGTTTTACTGTTTGTATATTTCGTCGCAGACACGCTTTCGCTTGATTATAAACGTAGTGGTACGTAATGCGCTAAAAAACAGCGCATAAGTACCAACGTTTATAAACAGTTCTGCTCATGAAATATTACAAGCCAGCAAAACTCATCTATCATATATTAAGAAACAATAACCTATAGGTTCTTGTTTTCATCAGGAAAATCAAGAAGTTATGACTTCTTGTAACTTTTATTCAGAAAAAGAATAAAAAAGATATAAATTTATCGCTGTATTTTGCCGATATAAAGGGTACAGCGGATAAAAGGACTTATTGCTGTGAGTAATAAGTCCTTTTTTCTTTATTACGACCAACTCTCTTGCAATTTACACAAAAAACAAGTATCATTATAAATGAATATTCGTGCATATTTACATGTAATACCGTTGGAAAGCAAATGTTAAGTGCTTTTTTTACCAATACTTTTACATTTGCTAATAGTGTCAGGAGGACCGACAATGATTAATTCGAATGTATATGATTATGTGAATATCATGAAGACTGCAGCTGATGCTTCATGGATTCGTGATGAAGTAATTTCTAATAATATTGCTAATGCTACTACACCTGGATATAAGAGAGAAGATGTGGATTTTGAAGGTACACTTCGAAGAGCTCTTGGAGATTCCAGGTATACTACAATGGATGCTAAGGTTAGAAATGCCCTGAAGAAAGATTTAAAACCTAGAACTTATGTAGATAGTGCATCTTTTTCATACAGACTTGATGGTAATAATGTTGATCCAGATACAGAAGGGGTTTATCTTGCGGCCAACCAGCTTAAATATGAAGGTATTATGAAAGCTATAAATTTTGAATTTCAGAACATGCAGACAGCAATGAAAGGCTGAGTTTAGGTAGAAAATTTATGTGATAGCATTTTTATATAATAGCATGGAGGCAAAGTGATATGGGATTATTCAATTCTTTTGACATTAATGCAAGTGGAATGACAGCACAGCGTTTTCGCATGGACATTATTTCTGAAAATATAGCTAATGCGAATACAACCAGAGATATTAGTGGCAATCCTTATGTTCGTAAAGTGGTTTGTTTTACAGAAAAAGGAAAACAAACTCCTTTTTCTAAAATTTTGAACAGCCGATTAGATAACTATTCAGGACAAGGTGTCAGAGTAGCAAAAGTCACAGAAGATGATTATACTCCTATGAATACCGTATATGATCCGTCTCATCCGGATGCAGATGATGATGGCTATGTTACATATCCTAATGTTAATACTGTAACAGAGATGACTAATTTAATAGACGCTTCAAACGCATATAAGGCAAACACAACAGCTTTTCAGGCTAGTAAAACCATAGCTCAGCAGGGCTTGCAGTTAGGTAGTCAGTAATATTGCAAAAGAAATTGTTTTTTATTTTCTTTCTTAGAAGTCATTAATAATAAAAGGAGTATATATTCATGGCTGATATATCAACTATTACAAACATATCATCTGATGCTATAAAGAAAGCTGAAGATCTTTACAGCAAAGTCTATAATCCTGTTATTAACTATGAAAATGAAGAAGGAAATACTTTTTCAAAATTGTTATCACAAGCAGTTGATAATATTAATACAACTAACGCATATTTGTCTGATGCAGAGAATGAGCAGATAAGGTGGGCTCTTGGGCAGACCGATAATACTCATGAACTGACAATTGCACTTAATAAAGCCACAACTGCATTTCAGTATACTGTAGCAGTAAGAGATAAAGTTCTTGCAGCTTACAATTCACTTATGCAGATGCAATTCTAAGGATAATCATTTGTAGCAGCTTATTAAAAAGAAATTTTTGATCGTTTTAGACTGTTCATCCTGTGAGGGGAGGGAACGTGCATGTCAGACAGATTAAAGCAGATTTTTGATAAAGTGAAAGAGTGGTGGAATAAATTTACCACAGCTCAAAAAGGTATAATAATAGCAGGAATTTCTGTAGTATTGTGTGCTCTTATTATACTTATATTCGTATTTACACAGCCAAGTTATGTAACGCTTGTTACAGCAAAGAGTACAACTGAAGCATCAGAAATAAAGAAACTTCTTGATGATAATTCAGTAAAGTACACTATGTCTGATGACGGGATGTTATTTAAGGTTGATGAAAAAGAGCAGGCACAAGCAAGACTGCTTCTTGGTTCGAATAATATTCAGGCATCTGATTACAATATCAATACCGTAACAGAAGGTTCTTTTTCTACTACAGAATCAGATAAGTCCAAAAAATACGTAGCCTATTTAGAGAAAAAGCTTTCTTCCGATTTTGCAGCAACTTTTGATGCTGTTAAAACAGCAAGGATAGAATTGCATATTCCACAAGATAATGGAACTCTTATTCAGCAAAAGGTCGAAGCTACTGCAACAGTAATGCTGACACTGGCTGATAAAGAAAAATTCACCGAAGATAACGCAGCATATCTTGCAAAGGCGACTGCAGCAGCACTTGGAAAGAAAACAACTGATAATATAGTAATACTTGATTCAGAAGGAAATATGCTGTATTCAGGAGAAGATTCCAGTGCAGTTGGATCAGCATCTAGTCAGTTGGGACTTAAAGGAAAGGCTGAAAAGGCTGTAGTTTCTTCCGTAAGAGGAGTTATTTTAGGCACTAAACTTTATGATGAAGTTCAGGTTGCACCTAACCTTGTAATGGATTTTTCTACTAAAAAAAGTACAGTGCATAAGTATGCTCCGTGGGCAGATGATCAAACTCAGGGTGTTCTAAGTCATAAAGATACTTACAACTCAGAAAGTAACAGTGGAGAAGGTGCTGCTCCAGGAACTGATGCAAATAACGAAACAACGTATGTTACTCAAGATAATCAGACAACGTCAACAACAGTTGAAGAGAATTCTGAAGATTATCTTCCAAATGAAGAAATATCTACAACAGAGACGCCGGCTGGCGTAATCGATTACGAAAAGTCATCAATTGCGGTTTCTGCTATCAACTTTGTTGTAGTTAATGAAGAAGATTATAAAGCGGCAGATCATGAGAATATGACCTGGGAAGAGTATAAGGTAGCGAATTCTGCACCAGTTGATGTTACAGAAAATGATGCAAACACAGCTACTACTACAAGACTTACAAATCTGGTTCAAACAGCAACTGGTATACCTACAGAAAAGATAAGCGTAGCTTTATATGATCAGAATGTATATTTTGATAAAGCTGGATCAGATATAAGCGTAACAGATATATTACAGATAGTATTAATACTTGCAATCCTTGCACTTCTGGCATTTGTAATTCTTAGAAGTCTAAAGACGGAACGTCAGCAGCAGGTAGAAGAAGAGCCAGAAGAACTATCAGTAGAGGCACTTTTGGAATCGAAACCAGTTGAAGAAGATGAAGCACTTGAGAATATCGAAATGGATGAAGGTTCAGAAACAAAGAAACTTATCGAACTCTTTGTGGAACAGAATCCTGAGGCAGCAGCCAACCTTTTGCGTAACTGGCTGAATGAAGATTATATGTAAACGATAATACTTTTTAAGGGGAAGGGTATGTCAGATATGAGTGCATCCGACAAAAGTTTATTGGAAAATCTATCAGGTACTCAAAAGGCGGCTATTTTATTAATAGCACTGGGACCTGAAAAATCTTCGATGATATTTAAATACTTAAAGGAAGAAGAAATTGAAGAGCTGACTCTAGAAATCGCAAATACCAGAAGTGTCACATCAGAAATAAAAGAAGCTGTTATTAACGATTTCTATGGAGTTTGTCTGGCTCAGCAGTATATTGCCGAGGGTGGTATCAACTATGCAAAAGAATTGCTGGAGAAAGCACTTGGCGAAGACAAGGCGATGGATGTTATCAGCAAGCTGACAGCATCACTTCAGGTAAAGCCTTTCGAGTTTATAAGAAAGACAGACCCGTCACAGATATTGACATTTATTCAGGACGAGCATCCTCAGACAATAGCTCTTATCCTGTCATATATGTCATCTGGTCAGAGTGCGCAGATTTTAGGAGCTTTGCCTCCTGACAGACAGGCAGATGTTGCAAAAAGAATAGCAACAATGGACAGAACAAGTCCTGATACGATAAAGGATGTCGAGAAAGTTTTGGAAACAAAGCTGTCATCGCTTGTTAATCAGGATTACACTATCATCGGCGGTGTCGATGCTGTTGTTGATATTCTCAATACAGTTGATAGAGCAACTGAAAAGCATATCATGGAGACCTTGGAAATCGAAGAGCCAGAACTTGCAGACGAAATCCGCAAGAAGATGTTCGTATTCGAAGATATTCTTATGCTGGACGATCGTTCTATTCAGCGCGTGCTTCGTGAAGTTGATAATAGCGATTTGTCACTTGCACTTAAAGGCGCAAATGAGCAGGTGCAGCAGGCTATTTTCAACAACCTTTCAAAACGTCTTGCAGTAATGATAAAAGAAGATATGGATTTCATGGGACCTGTTCGTATGAAGGATGTTGAAGAAGCGCAGCAGAAGATAGTAAACATCATACGTAAGCTTGAAGACTCCGGTGAAATTGTAATTTCCAGAGGCGGAGGTGACGAGATCGTTGTCTAATTTGCTAAAAGGAATGTGGGTTAATGTAAAAAAAGATGAAGCCCGCGTCATTGATAATAATGAACTTGCTGAAATGAAGATTCAAAAATCAGTAGAGGATGAGTATAGACGAAAGCAAAGCTTTAATGATTTTGGTAATGCTAAGTTTCAAGAAGATGGCGAGTTTACTGAAGGATTAAATGCAGAGCAGCTTAGTCAGCTGACTGATGATTTTGGTCTTGATGATTTGCAGGCTCCTGCGGAAATGAATCTTTCAGATCTTGATTTGGGTGATTTTGCGCAGAATATGCCTACGTCACTGCCTGATGACTTTGGACAGATGGGACAAAGTCAGGGAATGGCGCAGAATACGATGTCTCAAGGTCATGTTCCTATGAATGTGCAGAAGGAGGTAGATACAATTTTATCTGATGCACAGGAACAGGCAAGGCAGATAGTAGAGCAGGCACGAGCAGAAGCGGAGTCTGTCAAAAATGATGCAATAGAAGAAGGCCGAAAACAAGGCTATGATGAAGGATATTCTCAAGGTTATTCCGAAGCAAATGAAAAAGTTTCGTTAAGCCTTAATGAAAAGACAAGAGAACTTGAAGAAAATTATGAAAAAAAGATTGCTTCTGTTGAACCTGAGATGGTAGATGCTCTTACTAAAATTTATGAGCATGTTTTTAATGTGTCCTTTAAAGAAGATAAAAACATAGTACTTCATTTATTAAAAAATGCGCTTGCAAGAATTGAATCAAATGGGAATTTTCTGGTACATATAGCACCTGATGATTTTGATATTGTATCTGATGCAAAAGAAATGTTAAAGCAGACAATAACTAATCCTGATACAGTTTTGGAAATTGTGGAAGATTCAACACTTCATGAAAATGAGTGCATTATTGAAACTGATGGTGGTGTGTTTGATTGTAGTCTAGGTGTAGAACTAGAAGAATTATCCCGAAAACTCAAACTCCTTTCTTATGACAGAAGGTGATTAATATGGATTTCTCAATAGATTTTTCCAAATACAAAAAAATGGAAAATCAAGCATACTATCGAACCAGAGGCAAAGTAATTAATATTGTCGGTCTTACTATTGAGTCAGCAGGTCCTGATGCCAAGATGGGAGATATTTGTTTTATTTATCCTAAAGGTAAAGGTGATGAATCTGTAGTAAAACTTGCAGGAAGACCTACAATGGCAGAAGTTGTAGGCTTTAGAGATGGTTATGTACAGCTGATGCCGTATGAGAATACAAGCGGAATAGGTAATGGTAGTATTGTTGAAAATACTGAAAGTCCACTTAGAGTAAATGTTGGAGATGGACTTTTAGGGCAAACTCTTGATGGACTTGGTCGGATAGACGGAATTTCTTTTGGCCAAGGCAAAATTTTGGAAAACGGAATATCCTATTCTGTCGAGAATCAGCCTCCAGATCCTATGTCTAGAGATCCTATAAACGAAGTCCTTCCACTAGGGGTTAAGGCAGTTGATGGATTGCTTACAGTTGGAAAAGGGCAAAGAATAGGCATTTTTGCCGGTTCTGGTGTCGGAAAATCAACGCTTCTTGGAATGTTTGCAAGAAATACACAGGCAGATATAAATGTAATAGCGCTTATAGGCGAACGTGGACGAGAAGTTAGGGAGTTTATAGAAAGAGATTTAGGTCCTGAGGGTATGGCAAGATCTGTGGTGGTGGTTGCAACATCTGATAGACCTGCGCTTGAAAGAGTTAAGGCAGCTAAAACTGCTACTTCTATTGCTGAATATTTCAGAGATAAGGGAAAAGATGTACTTTTAATGATGGACTCTCTGACTCGTTTTTCTATGGCACAAAGAGAAATAGGTCTTGCAAGTGGAGAACCACCTGTTTCAAGAGGTTATCCTCCAAGTGTTTATGCAGAAATGCCAAAACTTCTTGAAAGAGCCGGAAAATCAAGAAAAGGTTCGATAACTGGTCTATATACAGTTTTAGTAGATGGAGACGATTTCAATGAACCTATAACAGATACAGCTAGATCTATACTTGATGGGCATATAGTGCTAAATAGAAAACTAGCACAAAAAAACCATTATCCAGCTATTGATGTTTTGCAGAGTATATCTAGATGTATGAGTGCTATTGATACTAAAGAGCAGAAAAAGGCAGCTGGAAAATTCAAGAATGTAATGGCAACTTATAATGAATCAGAAGATTTGATTAATATAGGTGCTTATAAAAAAGGCGCAAATAAACACATCGATTATGCAATAGATAAAATAGAACAGGTAAACAATTATCTATTACAGGCAACAGACGAGAAATTTACTTTTGGAGAAGAAGTAAGTATGTTAATGGAACTGTTTCCTCCTGATGAGGATGCTAGGGTAGAATAATGATATATGGCGAAATTTCGATATAGAATGCAGAGTATCTTGGAGCTGAAAGAAAAACTTGAAGGACAGGCAAAAATGGAATTTGCTGCAGCTCAGATGCAATTAAGAATTGAACAGGATAAATTAAATAATTTGATAGAAAAAAGAAAGATGTATCAGGAAATATGTTGCACTCTTCAACAGAAAGAAGTGCTTAATATACCTGATATTCTTTCCTATAGGGATTATATCGATATATGCGATATTCTTATAAATGAACAAAAAAAAGTTGTTGATAAAGCCTATAAGGTTGTCGAGAATGCCAGAAAGAAACTTGCACTTGTTATGCAGGAAAGGAAGATGCAGGAAAAGCTAAAAGAAAAAGCTTTTGAACAATTTTTGCTTGAAGAAAGAGATGCAGAAAACAAAGAAACGGACCAGAGAAGTAGCTTTGCATATGGACAGCGAATAAAGAATGGACAGTCACGGAGGTCGTAATGGCGGATAAGAAGAATAAAAATGAAGAGCCTGAGTACAAGCTTCCCGATGATCCTGTGGAAGCCAAAAAGAAGTTAAAAGCAGATCAAAAGCAGTTAAAAGAAGACCAAAAGGCTGCAAGAAAAGCAGAAAAAGCACGTCAAAAGCAAATGAAAGAGGCTCAAGACGAGCTTGAAGGTGAAAAAGGCGGTGGATTTGGCACTTTTCTTTTGGTAATTCTTATTATTATGCTATGGCTTCTTTTAATGGCTATAGTGATAAAACTAGATATAGGAGGTCTTGGTCAGAGACTTACACCTGTTTTGAAGGATATTCCGTATATAAATAGGCTTCTTCCTGTAGAAACTTCAGAAATATCAGAGAGTGATTTACCAAATGCTGATGCTAGTAGTACCAGTAAAGGCGTTAATGATGAATACATAAAGGGGATGGAAAATGAGCTTGCAACAGCTCAAAGTGATAATGCAACATTACAGGCTACAATTAAGAGACTTCAGGCTGAAGTATCAAGACTAGAACCATTTGAGCAGGAACAAAGCGAGTTTGAGAAACAACGTCAGAAGTTTTATGAAGATATTGTATATAATGAGAAAGCGCCCGATGCTTCAGTATATGCTTCTTATTATGAAATGATTGCAGCCGATGCTGCAGCATCTATTTATGCACAGGTAGTTGCAGGACGAATGGATGATGAAGAAGTTAAAAAATATGCCGCAACCTATTCTGGAATGAAACCTAAGGCAGCAGCGGCTATATTTAATGTAATGCCTGATTTAAATCTTGCAGCAAGAATTTTGAAACAGATGTCTAGTGATAGCAGAGGGGCAATTTTGGCACAAATGGATAAAGAAATAGCTGCACAAATAACCTCGATAATGGAACCTGAGAATCTACCGCAATTATCAGACAGTAGTGCTACGGGAAAGTGAAAATTCTAAAAATAAAAAGTTTCGCCGAAAATGTATTGACATATAAACGAAATAATGATAATATTAAATCAAGTTAATGAAAGACAAAAAAACCAGTAATCAAAATCAGAGACGGTAGCGATGCTTTACCTTATCGTAGGTTTGATGGCTGAGCGGAAGGATTTTTAGGAAAGGCGGCGATGCTTCACCGGACCGGAAAAAATTGCTTCCGCATTTCTTTTTGTCCAAAAGCATTGATATGAAAAAGGTGTAGTTGCTAGAGTTTTATAAACTCTATCTTCTGCACTTATTTTTTGTCCTTAAATAATGACTCTTCAATAATTATGGTAAAAAACCGAAATACAAAATGAATCATAATATATTCTTTTATTTTCATAAAATACCAAAAACGAGTTGATAAGCAATATGTAAGTAATAGTTATTTTAGAAAACTATTTTTCTTAAAAAAGGAGTTACCATGGCTAAAGAAGAGAAGAAAGGTACCAGCATCAATTTAAAAAAGAGTATAGGAAAGACTTTGCTTAAAATTGTATTGCCAGTAATAACGATAGGAATCGCTAGTATCATTGTTTTTTTGACAATTAAGGCCAGTGACACTATTTCAAATGTTTCTACTATGGATCTTGAAGCTGAGACAAGAGCTAATGCTAATGAGCTTGGAACAGGTTTTAGGATGCTTACAGCTAAGTTTGGTGAATATGCAGACACCTTGGAGCAGGTTCAGTTTGAAAACCATGAAGCGATATTCAAATATATTAAGCCTTCTCTTGAGTATAAATCTGTTGATAACTCTGGTATTTACATTGGCTTTGAAGATGATTCTTATGTTTATGCGGATGGAAGAACTAAAGATGCAAGTTATAAGCCGACTGAAAGAGGATGGTATAAGACTGGAATACAGCATCAGACTTTTGTTCCGACAGATCCTTATATAGATTCGACTACAGGCGGATTGTGTATTACATTTTGCAGATGTGTAGATTTATTTGATGGAAGCAAAGCAGTAATGGGCGTTGATGTTTATTTGGATGATCTTCTTAAAGCGGTTAATGGATTAACACCAATGACGACAGGAAAGTCTCTTATCATATCAAAAGATTATGTAATTTCTTATGAAGATACAGCTCTTAATGGTAAACTTATATCTGAAAGTAGCAATGATTTTATAACTGAAGTTGGAAAATATGCTCAAAATAGCGATAATAAAGTGGCAGAAATTTATAATAAAGATTTGAAAAAAGTTTTTTATGTCAGCAAATATGATGTTCAGGGTACAGAGTGGTCACTTATGTCATATGTGGCAAGAGAAGATGTTCTTGGTGAAGCAAATAAGTTTATGACCATCGCTATAGTGGCTATGATTGGTATCATTGTTATAATCTCTCTTATTATACTTTTTGCTATAAATTCAATAATCACGAAGCCGGTAAAATTATTGGCAGAAGGCATTGTGAAAATTTCTGAAGGAGATTTCACAACTAAAATGCCAAATGATAATGGAGATGAAATTGGACTTATCAGTAAGGAAATGACTAATTATATAACTAGAATGAATGGAATAATTTCCTCTATTATTGAAAAAGCTTCGAAGCTGTCAGAGGATTCTAAAATATCAAAAGATGCATCTAGTAAAATGTCAGAAGAAGCAAATGATCAATCAGTATCCATGGGACAGATTCAGGAAACAATGTCTGGAATATCAAAAGCAGTAGGAGAACTTGCGCAAAATGCTACTGAGCTTGCAAATGCAGTGGCAGATTTAACAGAAAAAGGAAACTCTGCTAATACAACGATGCTAACTCTTGTAGATCAGGCAGATGTAGGACAGCATGATATGTCAGCTGTACAAGACAATATGACAAAGATTACCGAGTCTATGGGTCAGATGAATGAAGTAGTTACAACAGTTGGCGAATCAGCTGATAAGATTACTGATATAGTATCAATGATAGATTCAATAGCACAACAGACAAATCTCCTTTCTCTTAATGCATCAATTGAAGCGGCTAGAGCAGGAGAAGCCGGTAAAGGTTTTGCAGTTGTTGCAGATGAAATTGGTAAACTTGCTCAAAACAGTCAGGAAGCAGCAAAGGAAATAGGCGATATTATTGCTGAAATAACAGGTCTTATTAAACAGCTTGCGAATAAATCTCAGATGAATATGAGTACAATTTCCCAAAGTAGTGAGGCCGTTACTAAAGCTGGTGAAAGTTTTAATCTTATCTTAAAGGATTTGAATGGAACCGCAGATACGATGCGTAGCATGATAGGAATGATGGGAGACGTGAATGATATTGCGTCAAACGTTGCAGCAATTTCAGAAGAACAGTCTGCTAGTTCACAGGAGGTAACAGCAACAGTTGACAATCTTACTCAGAGTGCAGGCGATATTGCTGTAGAAAGCCAAGATGTGGAAGAAGTTGCAAACTCTGTTTCTGAATCGGCAGTTTCCATTAATGAACAGCTACAGGGATTCAAGATTGGGTAATGTATAAGTAGGTAACAAAAAGTCATGACTTCTTGCTGAGATTTAGGATAATCATCAGCAAGAATCCTGCTTCGCAGGACAAAATTTCTCTTAACGACAAATTTTGGTCTGGTA
>NZ_KE384208.1:48089-57848 GCF_000424545.1 Butyrivibrio sp. NC3005
AAGGCTTCGCCTTGGACCAGTTTGCCGCTTGACTTTTGTTCTCACGAAACTCGCAGTAAATGCGAGTTTCTGAATGTAAGTGACAAGAAGTCATACTTTTTGCTGATGATTATATTTTTAAAACTGGAAATTAGAAAGTGCTATTTGCTGTTCCTGTGCAAGGCTTGCAAGCGATTCACTTGCTGCTGCAAGTTCTTGTGCAGTAGCAGATTGCTGCTGAGTTGCAACTGATACATTCTGCATTTCAGTAGAAACATTATTTCCATAATCCTGAATTGAACTTACACTTTCTTCAATAGTATTCATGTTATCAGCCATAAGATTTATGGATGTTGAAACTTCAGAAATCTCTATGGAAACATCATTTACAAGTTTTGTGATGTCTCCGAATACATGTGTAAGATTTTGTACCTTCTCTGAGCCTTTTATTACAGCATCTTTACCTTCGTTCATAGATTCAACTACAAGACGTGTATCTTCCTGTATTGCAGATATTATCTCAGCAATTTGCTTAGCGGAATTAGCAGACTCATTGGCAAGGTTTCTAACTTCATCTGCAACAACGTTGAATCCTTTTCCATATTCTCCTGCATGAGAAGCTTCAATGGCTGCGTTTAAAGCAAGAAGGTTTGTTTCAGCTGAAATACTAGTAATTGCATCAACAATCTCTCCAATTTCTATTGAACGTTGTCCAAGTTTGTTTACAAGTTTTGAAGTGTTTTCAACAATTTCTTCGACAAGCTTTATCTGATTTACTGATTCAATAATAGCTTCATTTCCTTTAAGAGCATGATTAGCTGCAGCTTTGGAATTGTTTGCTACTGTGTCTGATTGTTTCTTAATCATATTTACAGAAGACTGCATGGTTTCAACAGATTTAGAACTCTCTCCTACAGCATTATGCTGCTGCATAACAGAGTCAATAACACCCTGAGTGGATTCTGCTACCATATTTGAAGTCTGAGCAGACTGGTCAGAGGAAGCAGAGAGTTCTTCAGAAGAAGCAGCAAGCTGTTCGGCAGAAGAGTTTACATCACGCATAAGTGTATTGAGAGATTTTTTCATGTCGTAAATTGCATTTGCAACATGACCAAATTCATCGCCTCTAGTATTGGTGTTTTCAGTAATTCTAAAATCGCCCTCTTTCATGGAGTCAATATTATACATCATTTCCTTTAAGGATTTTGTGATGGCTCTTACGATAAAAAATGAAAGAGTTATAAGTGTTGTAAGACAAGCAGCAATGCATAAAAGAATAAACATACTTTCTTTCTTGTTGGTTTCTTTTATTTCTTTATTAAGAATAGATGCGTTATCATCAGCCATTTGCTGTAGTTCTGTCAAATCGTGCAAAAGTTCCTGTGTGATTCCTGCTTCAACTGATTTATAGTAGGTCCATGCTTCATCCTGCTTGTTTTCATCAGCAAGCTTTCTTGAAGCGTAGATTCCTTTTTTGAATGTGTCCCAATCGCTTTCAGTTTTTGGAAGCTTAGCAGCTACTTCTGGAACAAGATTTGCAAGTTTACTATATTGTGGCCAGGTTTCGTCGAAACTTGTAATAGCAGCATCAATTGATTTATTAATTTCTTCATCTTGTGGATCAAGGATATGCTTTACAATACGTACCTGAATCATGCGCATATAATTAACTTCGTTTCCTAAAAGACGAATTGCGCTTAATTTTCTATTATACATATTGTCAATGTCGGCACTTGCCCTTTTCAGAGAGCGATAGCCTGATGAACCAATAAGAATCATTCCGAACACTCCAAGAAAAACGAGGAGTAAAATCTTAAATCCAATTTTTAGATTCTTAATGCTGAATTTTTGTAATATTTCTTTCATTGATTTTTCTTATCCAACACTTTGTTTTAAACAGGCTGGAACTTTCCTTTCTTTTTACTCTGATGTATTAAACATACGATTTTTTTCGCAACCTAAATAATCATAAAAAGTATCATATTTTGATATTTTTTTGCAAAAACCGTCGATTAGTCTATCACGAAATATAGTATATTTCAAGAGGAAAATTTACATATCGAAAAGAAAAAAGTTCATATAAGACAGGTTGTGTGCACAATTATAACTAATGATAATAGCAATTGTAATAAAAGTTGTCTGGATGATATTTCGTCAAAAGCGATAATATAAGTATTTACTATAAGGCTAAGACTTGTGCATTGTGATACAAATAATCATTTTCTAAAAAACAAATAAAAATTCTCAATAAACAGATTTTAAGTATTATACTGTAATTAAAATTATTTGTGAGTAAATACTGCATTTAATGGTATAATTGTATTAATTTGGAGGTAAAAATATGGTAAAACACATTATTATCTGGACATTGAAAGAAGAATTATCATCTCAGGAAAAGTTAGCTATAAAAAAAGAAATAAAAAACGGTTTAGAAGCCTTAAAAGATAAGATTCCTGGAATAGTAGAAATAAAAGTTAATATAGACGGACTCGAGTCTTCAAATGCTGATTTAATGCTTGATTCGACCTTTGAAAACATTGAGGCTCTTAAAAATTATGCCATTTCTAAGGAACATGTGAAAGTTGCTGATTCAAAAGTTAGACCATACGCAAAGATAAGAAGTTGTTTTGATTTTGAAGTAAAGTGAAGATACTGACGTAGATACATGAATAAAACGGAGGTTTTGATGCTGTATAGTCAGATGAGGAATAGACAAAATAAGCTTCAGGAAGTTTTTTTAGATACCGAAAAAAGATGTGAGAAAACTCGTACATTGTTTTACGCAGTAAAAGAAAGCAGGGAGAATACTAAACTTTATAGGCATGGAGAAGAATTGGACGTAAACAGGAAAATGAACCATGCAGGTATTGTAAGCGTTTCGACAGATACAACCTTTGATGCTGCCAGAATAAGACATGCACAATATCCTGATAAAAAGATTGCAGTTTTGAATTTCGCTTCTGCTACGAATCCGGGCGGAGGTGTATTAAGCGGAGCAGTGGCACAGGAAGAAAGCCTTTGCAGATGCAGTACTTTATACAAATCATTGGATCAGGAATGGTTATGGAATGATTTTTATTCGGTTAATCAAAGAACTATAAATCCGTTTCATACTAATGATTGTATATATTCTCCTAACGTCATTATTTTTAAATCAGATGAAGATATTCCACAACTTTTGCCTGAATCGTTATGGACAACAGTGGATGTAATCAGTTGTAGCGCCCCAAATCTTCGCCAGGCTCTTGATAGCAGAGATGGAGCAAAAAGGCAAATAAATCAGGAAAGACTTAAGGAACTTCATTTTAAGAGGGGAAAACATATTATTATGTGTGCCGCAGCTAATGACGTTGATGTACTTATTCTTGGAGCGTTTGGCTGTGGAGTATTTCAGAATGACCCGACAATAGTTGCGAATGCCTACAAATATCTAATGCTTTCCTATGCAAAATATTTTGAACAGGTAGAATTTGCAATATATTCGCATGGACATGATAATTCTAATTATGAAGCTTTTAAAAGAGCAATGGATTTTTCCATGTGAAATAAATTTGTTTTTATGGTAAAGATTTGATTAAACGGTTTCAAATTTTTGATAAGAAAGCAAAAGTTTTAATTTTTATTTCATACTTATCTTGTAGGAATTGAAAGTGGGTGCTAAAATTAAAATGTTTTAGCAAGTACATAACAAATAAAGAGAAGGGAGTAATCATGGAGAGAGTAGAGAAGTTTTTAAAAGAAGCAGGAACGTATTATCTTGCTACAGTTGATGGCGATCAGCCTCGTGTACGACCTTTTGGTACAGCACACATTTTTGAAGGAAAACTTTATATTCAAACAGGTAAATCTAAGGATGTATCTAAGCAGATTCATACAAATCCTAAGGTTGAAATTTGTGCATTCAAAAATGGCGAATGGCTTAGGGTAGCAGGAACGCTTGTTGAAGATGACAGAATTGAAGCAAAGATTTCAATGCTTGATGCATATCCGCAGCTTAAAGGAATGTATTCAGCAGATGACGACAACACAGAAGTTTTTTATATCAAAGATGCCACAGCAACTTTCAGCTCATTTATAAAAGAGCCTGAGATTGTAAAATTCTAAATCTTTTGTTTTTTTTGCTGAATGAGTCGTGCAAACATACGTTTAGGTTGTGAGGATTCAAATGAACATACTAATTCATCTGGAAATCGTAGTTGGAGCTATTCTTATGATTACGAATATCATAAGATATTCTAATTTTATCCATTCTACGCAGGATGTTATATCTTCTGTAAGTAAAAAAGATATGTTTTGGAGAAGACTGGCAAAGATTCTTCTTATCTTTTTTCTTATGGGGTACATATTTGTTGGAGTATGTTCAAAACCTGATCTTATGATTGCCATGATTTTGTTTTGGGGCAGTGTTTTCGTTGCAATAGTAATTACACTTATGTCTAAACTTTTGGAGACCGCGAAAGAACGAAGTATCGATATAGCAGAAGTTTTAGTTGGTGTTATTGATGCCAGGGATTCTAATCTTGATGGACATAGTAGACATGTCCAAAACTTAACAATGCTTTTTTATAACTATCTTCCTAGTAGCATGAAAAAGAAAATAAATCCAATAAGTTTAGAGTATGCTTCGCTTTTACATGATGTTGGCAAACTGGGAGTTCCTGAATCAATTTTGAATAAGCCTGAAAAACTTAGTGATGAAGAATGGAAAGTTATGAAAACTCATCCTAAAGTTGGAGTAAAGATTTTGGAACCTATTCTAACTTTTGATGGAATTTCTGACTGGATTTTATATCATCATGAAAGAATTGATGGGAATGGATATTATAAAATAAAAGGAAATGATATCCCACTTGCTTCTAAGATAATAGCTGTATGTGATACATATTCAGCTATTACTATGAGAAGGAGTTACAAAAATCCTAAAACTCATGAAGAAGCGATAAATATATTAAAAAGTGTAGCTGGTTCTCAGCTGGATGAAAAGCTTGTGGCTATTTTTGTAAATATTCCAGAAAAAGAGCTGATGAGCTGTATGCCAGAAAAGGTTAAATATTGATTAATAGTCGGTAATAAGTTTTGTGGTTTTGGAGGGAAAAGATGGCTTGTTTTTTAGTGCCTGCGGGCGAAGGCGTAGTGACTGAAATTGTAAAAAAAATTGAATCAAAGAAAGAGAAGAAATTAGAGGTTCCGGCTCAGGATATCGGAAAGATTCCGTTTAGCAGAAAACTTGGCTGGTTATCAAAACTTTTGTGGGGAGGTTCTGCGCTCCTTGCATTTGAACACGTTTGGCATGGTGAAGTAGTTCCTTATTTTCCGTTTCTTACAGCAATGGACAATAAGGAAGATATGTTGGAAATGTTCCATGAAATGGGTACAGTAGGTGTGTCGATGTCACTTCTAATTACAGCAGTATGGGTAGGTATGTGTGTTGCTGCAGATATTATTGTAAAAAGAGAAGTATCATCCAAGTCAATTGCCAAATAAAGTCAAGCTAATGGGAGAAAAGAAAAATGACACTACTTATAACAGTATTTGCAGCTATTATCACTACAATTCTGTGGTATAATCGCAAAAATGACGATATGAAACTTGGCGTTTTGATGTTTATGTTCTGGGGTGCATCAATCATGTGGTTTGTGGATGCAGTATTTGAATATGCAAGGCTCAAGGCTGATTATTTTAGACCTGAGCTTCCAGATATGATAAACGATGCATTTTTAGGATTATCTGTTATTGCTTTTGCAATGATTATCTGGATTGTTTATGTTTTGATAAAAGATCCAAAGAACGTAGTCAGGAAAGCATTAATGAAAAAAGCTAATGATTAAAAATTATTGCCACGTTAAGTTTCTTCGTGGCAATTTTTTTGTTATAAATAAGAGGTTTTTATGTTGGACAAAAAAACACTATTTTCTTTGAAAGTGAAAAAAGCAGATAAAGAGATTTATAAAGATGCGAAAAAAAGATGGGACTTACTTTCTAAACCTATTGATGGCCTGGGAGATTTTGAAGAACTTATTTGCAGGATTGCGGCAATACAACATAATGTTGATGCTAAAGTCAGCAAAAGGGTAGCAGTGATTTTTTGTGCAGATAATGGCGTTGTAGAAGAAAAAGTATCGCAGAGCGATAAGAGTGTTACAAAACTTGTTGCCATAGCACTTGGAAAAGGTATTAGCTCCGCCTGCATATTGGCAAGGTCTGCAAAGACAACAGTTATTCCTGTTGATATCGGTATTGATTCGGATTCTTGCATAGAAGGTGTTATCGATATGAAAGTTAGAAAAGGAACTGGTAACATTGCAGTCGAAGATGCTATGACTACACAAGAACTTCTATGTGCAATTGAAAAAGGAATAAATCTTGTATCTAAATTAAAAAATTCAGGATATACTGTTATATCAACTGGTGAAATGGGAATTGGAAATACGACAACATCAGTTGCAGTTCTTTCTGAAATATTAGGAATAGACAGCGATTTAATAACTGGAAAAGGTGCCGGATTAGATAATGAAGGACTTATAAGAAAGAAAAAAGTTATAAAAAAGGCACGCAATAGATGCGATTTTTCGAAAATAAAAAATGAACAGGAAAGGGCTTTTGAAATATTGCGTTGTCTGGGAGGATTGGATATTGCAGGTATTACAGGACTTTTTATAGGAGGTGCTATTGAAAAAGTGCCTGTTATAATAGACGGAGTAATAAGCGCAGCGGCAGCAGTTGCTGCAAAAAGACTTGTTAATGGTTGTGAAGAATACATGATAGCATCTCATAAAGGTAGAGAAAACGGATTAGAGCTTGCGCTTAAAGATTTAGGACTTAATCCATATATTGAAGGAAATATGGCGTTAGGAGAAGGAACAGGAGCAATTATGCTTTTCCCGCTTATAGATATGGCATTTGATTTTTATCAAAATGCTTCTAGATTTGAAGATTACAATATGGATGAATACAAAAGATATTGATTAGATATACAGATATATAAAAACAATTAATCAAGGCGTCCAAATAAAAAAACAGAAAGATGGAAGTTGGAAATGACAATTATTATAATAGGCTACCCAGATAGTGGAAAATCTCAGAAGGCAGAAGAAATTGCAATAAATCTTTCAAGTGAAGGCGAAAGAGTATATGTTGCCACTATGATACCTTTTGACAAAGAAGGAAAAAACAGAATAAAAAAGCATAGAAAGCAGCGTCAGGGAAAAGGGTTTACTACAATTGAATGCCCTATAAATGTAGATAAACTGGTAGATGAGATACCTGTATTGTCATCTAAAACTATTCTTCTAGAGTGCTTGTCGAATCTAGTCGGAAATGAAATGCATGATAGTAGAAATGCTTCTAAAGAAATTCATGAGATTGCAAAAAAAATTGCAGAATCAGTGCTAAAACTAGCTCGAAATTCTAAAAATCTTGTAATTGTATCAAACAGCTTTCCTACTGAGATGGAAGGATATGATGAAGATACAAGAAGATATGTACAGCTAACAGATGAGGTTAATAGTTTGTTAAGTAAAAAAGTGGATGAGACAATAATAATAAATCCACCAAAATAATGGTTGCTGCTTTTTTGCAGAAGATAGTTAATTAAAAACTGTTGTATGAGAAAGTGCTTAAATTATGTGTTTGAATAGTGGTGGTTTTATTGTCAGAAAGGACTTATTTTGAAACTATTAAGGAGTATTATTATTTCTTTTTCATTGTATTCTATAATTCCTATGCCTGTATTTGTCTGGAATGAGGAAGAAATGAAACATGCAATTTCATTTTTACCATTGGTAGGAATTGTTATCGGTGCTATCAGTATAGGTATAGCGAAAATCGGTATATTTCTTAAACTTCCGGTATTATTTATATCCCTTATTTTAAGCGTTGTTCCGCTTATTTTGAATGGAGGATTTCATTTTGATGGATTTATGGATGTTGAGGATGCAAAACATTCTTATAAATCGAAAGAAGAGAAATTAAAGATTATGAAGGATCCACATATTGGTGCATTTGCTGTTATTAGAGCAATAGTAGTTATAATCTTGTGGATTGCTTTTATTTATCTTATTTTGGAAAGAAATACAACAGAGAATAATTTTAAAAATATATATCTTGTAGGTTTGTCTTTTGGAAATGTAAGAGCATTTTGCGCACTGACTTCTATTCTGTATCCAAGAGCTAAAAAAGACGGAATGCTAAACATGGAAACAAAGAAAAGCGGAACTTTTGATATTGTTCTACTATCAGGTTTTATAGTAGTACTCTGCGCTTTGGGAGTTTTAATAAAATGGAAGACTGCTTTTTTGAGCATTATGGTAAACATAGTATTTGCTCTATATTACAAAAAAATGTGTGAAAAGCAGTTTGGAGGAGTAACAGGTGATACTGCTGGATATTTTGTGGTAGTAGGAGAACTTTTGCAGGCAGTGGTCATGGCTCTTTTTTAATTTTCCTGATGAAAACAATAACCTATAGTTTTTTGTCACTGCGTTCCAAAAACTACGCAAACTGGCCATCTGAAAAGGCTTCGCCTTGGACCAGTTTGCCACTTGACTTTTGTTCTCACGAAACTCGCAGTAAATGCGAGTTTCTGAATGTAAGTGACAAGAAGTCATGACTTCTTGCTGAGATTTAGGATAATCATCAGCAAGAATCCTGCTTCGCAGGACAAAATTTGTCTTAACGACAAATTTTGGTCTGGTACGATTCTTGATTTTTCTGATGAAAACAATAACCTATGACTTCTTGTTAAATTTATTCAGAATCTATTAGATTAATTCAAAATGCTTCATCGCATTCCAAATACCATCATTTTCTAAAGATGTAGTAATGTAGTCGGCATATTCAGTAAGGTCATGATAGGTTTCCCCCATACCTACACCAACACCAGCTGCAAGGAGCATCTCTTTATCATTAATACTATCACCAAAGGCAAAGGTGTTAGCAATATCTTCATCTAATAGTTCACATACTTTCTTTATTCCAACACCTTTGTTGAATCCTTTTGGTACCATCTCTACTACTAAATCAGAGTGAATCATGAAATCATATAAATCACAGAGTTCATCAAAACATTTGTCTCTTTGGATAGTTGGAATTTTAGTGGCACAGGATAATTTTTGCATTTCCCATTTGCCATAGTGCTGGTCTATAGAATAAAGAGCATCGCCCATTTCTTCTATGACTTTATCTCCATACATGTCACCTTGGAAGTCTTTAAGTTCTAGATATAGATGCTTTGGACCTTCAAGAATTGGTCTAAAACCATATTTCCTAACAGTTTCAACAGTTCTTATTGCTTCGTTTTGAGGTACTAGCCTTTGAAAAATAACTTCATCATTATATTCAATCATTGTGCCGCATCCAGAAACAATTCCATCGAATCCAATGCCAAGAAGATTTTTATCTTTTACAAAAGCTCTGGAACGACCTGTGTTAATAAAGCATTTATGACCGTTTTTTCTTGCAGTTCTGATAGCTTCGATTGTTTTTTCGTTGATTTCATTTTTGTAATTCCATAGAGTTCCATCAATATCAAAAAATAATACCATTTTCTTTTCCTTCTTTAATAGTAGTGAATTTTTTAGTGTGTTAGCAAGAAATATTTAGAGTAAAAATATTTTGCAGGAGAAAATATATCCTGTTTGGAAAGTATAGATTTTTGTCACTACGTTCCAAAAACTACGCAAACTGGCCATTTAAAAAGGCTTCGCCTTGGACCAGTTTGCCGCTTGACTTTTGTTCTCACGAAACTCGCAGTAAATGCGAGTTTCTGAATATAAGTGACAA